>NZ_FNPM01000028.1:0-26288 GCF_900107295.1 Variovorax sp. YR266 | reverse complement strand
GTGAGGTAGCCGCGGATCAGCTCCACCAGCGCCATCATCGGCACCGGGTTGAAGAAGTGCATGCCGATGAAGCGGTCGGGGCGCGAGGTGGCGGCCGCCAGTTGCGTGATCGAGATTGACGAGGTGTTCGACGCGATGATCACCTCGGGCGCCAGCATGTCGTCGACCTGCTTGAGGATCTTGAGCTTGAGCGCGTGGTTCTCGGTGGCGGCCTCGATCACCAGCTGCGCGCTCTTCAGGTCTTCGTAGTTGGTCGAGCCCTGGATCAGCGCCAGCGCGGCGGTCTTCTGCTCGGTGGTGAGCTTTTCTTTCTTGATCAGGCGGTCGAGGCTGCCCGACACGGTGGCCAGGCCCTTGTCGACCGCCGCCTGGGCGATGTCGACCATCACCACCTTCACGCCGGCCACCGCGCAGGCCTGCGCGATGCCGTTGCCCATCGTTCCGGCACCGATGATGCCGACAGTCTGGATAGCCATGAGAGAACTCCTTGAAGAAAACAAAAAGGGGGTGCACGCAGCTGGCGCCACGGCAAAACATCGATTGTGAAGCAGCCCCGCAGCCGCGCCGTTGCCGTGTGCGACACCGGCGGCCCGCCGGTGGCTTACAGTGCGGCGGTTGCTTTTCCCTGCTCGTTTTCCCGCTCTTTTCGACCCTCCGACCATGACCACCCTCGGCACCCCCCTTTCCCCCTCTGCAACCCGCGTGATGCTCCTGGGCTCCGGCGAACTAGGCAAGGAGGTGCTGATCGCCCTGCAGCGCCTCGGCGTCGAGACCATTGCCGTCGACCGCTATGAGAACGCCCCCGGCCAGCAGGTGGCGCACCACGCGCGCACCATCACCATGAGCGACCCCGAGCAGCTGAAAGCGCTGATCGAGGCCGAGAAGCCCACGCTGGTGGTGCCGGAGATCGAGGCCATCGCCACGCCCATGCTGCAGCAGCTCGAAGACGCCGGCGTGGTGCGCGTGATTCCCACGGCCCGCGCTGCCCGCCTGACGATGGACCGAGAAGGCATCCGCCGCCTGGCCGCCGAGACGCTGGGCGTGCCGACCAGCCCCTACAAGTTCTGCGACTCGCTGGCCGAGCTGCAGGCGGCCATCGACGGCGCGGACGGGAAAGGTATTGGCTACCCCTGCATCGTCAAGCCCGTGATGAGCAGCTCCGGCAAGGGCCAGAGCAAGATCGACGGCCCCGCCGACGTGCAGAAGGCCTGGGACTACGCCATGGCCGGCGGCCGCGTGAGCCATGGCCGCGTGATCGTCGAGGGCTTCATCGACTTCGACTACGAGATCACGCTGCTGACCGTGCGCGCCAAGGACGCCGCCGGCGCCGTGGAAACGAAGTTCTGCGACCCCATCGGCCACGTGCAGGTGAGCGGCGACTACGTGGAAAGCTGGCAGCCGCACCCCATGGCCCCCGCCGCCCTGCAGAAGGCACAGCAGATCGCGCAGGCCGTGACGGCCGACCTGGGTGGCCAGGGCCTGTTCGGCGTCGAGCTGTTCGTGAAGGGCGACGAAGTCTGGTTCAGCGAAGTCAGCCCGCGCCCACACGACACCGGCATGGTCACCATGGCCACGCAGTGGCAGAACGAGTTCGAGCTGCATGCGCGCGCCATCCTCGGCCTGCCGGTCGACACCACGCTCAAGAGCCCGGGTGCCAGCGCGGTGATCTACGGCGGCGTGGACGCCACCGGCATCGCCTTCGACGGCGTGGCCGAGGCGCTGCAGGTGCCTGGCAGCGACATCCGCCTGTTCGGCAAGCCCGAGAGCTTCCTGAAGCGCCGCATGGGCGTGGCGCTGGTGCACGCGGCCGACACCGACACGGCCCGCAAGCTCGCCAAGGAAGCCGCCTCGCGCGTGAAGCCGCGCAAGGCATAGCCAGTTTTCGCAAGCCGCGCCGCAACGGCGCGGGCATGGTCGAGTGGTTCCACCGGAGACACCATGCTGCACCCCCAGGCTCGCGCCTTGCTCGACTTCATCGAGGCGCGCGGCATTCCGCCGACGCACACCCTGTCGCCCGCCGACGCGCGGACCTTCTACCGTGAACGCCGCGTCGCCACGCAGCCGCTGCCGGCCGAAGTGGCCGAGGTGCGCGACCTGGCCGCCGACGGCCCGCACGGCACCATCCCGGTGCGGCTCTACCGGCCGCTCGGCTCTGGCGCAGGCCCGCTGCCGGTGCTGGTGTACTACCACGGCGGTGGCTGGGTCATCGGCGACCTCGACACGCACGACGTGTTGTGCCGCGAGCTGGCCAACGGCGCAGGCTGTGCGGTGGTCGCGGTCGACTACCGCATGGGCCCGGAGCACCGCTTTCCCGCCGCGGTCGACGACGTGCTGGCCGCCACCCGGTGGGTGCGCCGCGAGGCCGCGGCGCTGGGGCTCGATGCGAGCCGGCTCGCAGTCGGTGGCGACAGCGCCGGCGGCAACCTTGCGGCGGTGGTGTCGATCGCCGCGCGCGATGCTGGCGACCTGCCCATTGCCTTCCAGTTGCTGATCTACCCGGCCACCGACATGCGGCGCGGCCATGCCTCGCACCAGACGAACGGCCAGGGCTATCTGCTGACGGCAGACACCATCCGCTACTTCCACGACCACTACATCACCGACCCGGCACACGACCTCGACTGGCGCGCCTCGCCGCTGTTGCACACCGACCTGTCGAAGCTGCCGCCCGCGCTGGTGCTCACCGCCGGCTACGACCCGCTGCGCGACGAAGGGCTGGCCTATGCGGAGGCGCTCACGGCCGCGGGCAACCGCGCCATGTACGTGTGCTTCGAGCGCCAGATCCATGGCTTCGTGCCCATGGGCAAGGTGCTCGACGAGGCCAACACCGCAGTGGCGCTCTGCGCTGCCGAACTGCGCCGCGCACTGGCACCGGCCTAGGGAAAGTCCCCGCGCAAATCGATATCGCGCAGGTGGCTCGCGCCGCTACGATCCAGCCAACAAAGACGCCACCCCGCAGTGGCAGTCCACCGATGCAGGAGACAAACACCATGCAGCGAACGAGGACGACGCCGCCCGAGCGCGGCGCCGCACGGCAGGGGGAACGCCTGATGTGGCTCACGCCGCATCGCGTGTTCTATGCCGGCCTGCTCGGCGCCGCCGCCGAGCGCACGATGGGCGGGCACGGCGTGTACGTGTCGCCCGCCGGCGCGCCGCCCAACCGCATCCGCATCGGCGGCGGGGCGTGGATGACCGGTGAATTCATCGTGGTGCCGCCGCACGTGCTGCACCAGGTGGAGAGCACGCACCCGCTGATCTTCAACCTGCTGATCGAGTCGGAGTCGGTCGATCCCGCGCGCATGCCGGCCTTTTTGCAGCACTGCGGCCCGGTCGAGGCGCCGGCCTTCGTGCAGCGCTTGCGAGAGGCCCATGCGCACCTGCTGGCGGCCTCGGCGCGCGGCATGAGCTTCGAGGGATTCGACTTCGATGCGATGTTCTTCGGCGAAGCGCTGGCGCCGCGCGCGCTCGATGCGCGCATCCGCAAGGTGGCCGACGCCATCAACGCCGACCCCGCGACGCCGATGTCGGCCGAGGAGTGCGCCGCCTCGGTGCACCTGTCTTTCTCGCGCTTCCTGCACTTGTTCAAGCAGGAAACGGGCATGGCCTTTCGCGCCTTCCGCGCATGGAAGCGTGCGCGCAGCCTGCTGCGCTACGTGCAACAGGGCAGCACACTGACCGACATCGCGCTCGACACCGGCTACCCCGACTCGACGCACTTCAGCCATTCGATCCGCCAGGTCTACGGCCTCAAGCCCAGCGACATCGTGGCCGGCTCGCGCCGCCTTGCGCTGCACGACGCGGCCGGCGGCTTCAGGCAGTAGGCGCGGCGCAGGGGCCCCATGCAGATCCTTCAACTCCTGCTGTCGGGCATTGCGCAAGGTTGCATCTACGGCCTGATCGCGCTGGGCTTCGTGCTGATCTACAAGGCCACCGAGACGGTGAGCTTCGCGCAGGGCGATCTGATGATGCTCGGTGCCTTCGGCGCGTTCGCCGGCATGTCGCTGTTCGGCATGCCGTTCTGGCTCGCGGCGATCTTCGCGGTGGTGGCGATGGCGGCCTTCGGTGTGCTGCTCGAACTGGTGGTGATACGGCCCATCCTCGGGCAGCCGCAGTTCTCCATCGTGATGCTGACCATCGGCATCGCCTACGTGGCGCGGGGGCTCATCACCATGGTGCCGGGCATCGGCACCGAAACCCACACGCTGGCCGTGCCCTACAAGGACCAGATCTGGAAGCTGGGCGAGCTGGTGGTCAACCTGGAGCAGCTGGCGATCATCATCGCCACGGCCATCCTGTGCGGGCTGCTGTTCGCGATGTTCCGCTACAGCAAGCTGGGCATCGCGATGCAGGCCTCGTCGCAGAACCAGCTGGCGGCCTACTACATGGGCATTCCGGTGAAGCGGCTCAATGGGCTGGTGTGGGGGCTCGCGGCAGCGGTCGCGGCCATTGCGGGCATGCTGCTGGCGCCCATCACCTTCGTGCACGCGAACATGGGCTTCATCGGGCTGAAGGCTTTTCCGGCGGCGGTGGTGGGGGGCTTCGGCAGCCTGCCGGGTGCCATCGTCGGCGGACTGGTGATCGGCATCGTCGAGTCGTTCGCGGGCTTCTACTTGCCCGACGGTTTCAAGGACACGGCGCCGTACATCGTGGTGCTGCTGATGCTCATGATCAAGCCGAACGGTCTGTTCGGCGAGAAGCTGCGCAAGAAGGTGTAAGTCTCATATGCGCTTCATCTTCAAGACCAGCTATGACCAGGACATCCGCCTCGCGCGCCACGGTGGGCATGTGTTCTGGTATGGCTTGCTCATTGCGTTCCTCATCGTTGCGCCTTGGGTCATCGACGAGTACTGGCTGGCGCAGCTGACCTTCGTGCTGATCTACGGCATCGTCGGGTTGGGGCTGATGCTGCTGGCCGGCTTCACGGGGCAGTTTTCCATCGGGCATGCGGCGTTCCTCGGCACGGGTGCGTACACGCAGGGCGTGCTGACGAATCTCGGCGTGCCATTTCCGCTGGCGCTGGTGGCTGCTGCTGCGTTGTCGGCGGCGGTGGGCGTGGTGGTCGCGTTGCCGGCGTTGCGCGTGAAGGGCATCTACCTCGGCATTGCGACGCTGTCGTTCGGCTTCATCGTCGAGGAAGTGTTCGCGCGGTGGGAGAGCGTGACGGGCGGCAATGCGGGGCTGCACGTGAAGTCGCCGCAGCTCTTCGGCTGGTCGCTGGGATCGGGCGACGGGTTCTACTTTCTGTGCCTGGTGGTGGCGGTGCTGAGCACGCTGGGCATCCTGAACCTGCTGCGCTCGCCGACGGGGCGGGCCTTCGTCGCGATTCGTGATTCGGAAATTTCGGCGCAGAGCATGGGCATTCACCTCGCGCGCTACAAGACGATGTCGTTCGCGATCTCGGCCGCGCTCGCGGGGCTGGGCGGGGCGTTGTATGCGCACAAGCTCAGCTTCATCTCGCCGGACCAGTTCAGCATCCTGCAGTCCATCGACCTGCTGCTGATGGTGGTGATCGGCGGGCTCGGTTCGGTGCACGGCGCGTTCCTGGGGGCGATCTTCCTGATCGCGATGCCGCAGCTGATCTCCATTGGCAAGGACTGGCTGCCGGCGGTCATCGGTCAGGCGCCGGGGTTGCAGGGGCTGGTTTATGGCGTGGTGCTGATCGCCTTCGTGCTGTTCGAGCCGCTGGGGCTGTACGGACGCTGGCTGAAGATCCGCACCTGGCTGCAGCTGTTTCCGTTCTACCGCAAGGGGCTGTTCAAGCGGCAGAAGTCGTTCACCAAGTCGGACCGGTTGCGATGAACGGCGACATTCTTCTCTCCGCGAAAGAGCTGAGCGTGCGCTTCGGCGGTGTGCTGGCGGTCAACAAGGTGAGCTTCGACGTGCGGCGGGGCGAGGTGTTCACGCTGATCGGACCGAACGGCGCGGGCAAGACGACGGTGTTCAACCTGATCAGCCGCATCTACACGCCGACCACGGGCGAGATCACGTGGCATGGAGAGGAGGGCGGCCCGATTGCGCTGACGCAGCAGGCGCCACATGCGATTGCTGCGCTGGGCATCGCGCGTACTTTCCAGAACATCGAGTTGTTCGAGCATGCGACGGTGCTGCACAACCTGCTGATCGGTCGCCACACGCACCGGCAGACGGGGTTCTGGAGCGAGGTGTTCTTCACGCCCGCTACCCGGCGCGCGGAGATTGCTGCGCGCGAGAAGGCGGAGCAGGTGATCGAGCTGCTGGATCTTCAGCATCACCGCGATTCGATGGTGGCGGGGCTGCCCTACGGCGTTCGCAAGGTGGTGGAGCTGGCGCGTGCGTTGTGCACGGAGCCGAAGTTGCTGCTGCTCGATGAGCCGTCTTCAGGCCTCAATGTTGAAGAGACTGCGGATATGGCGTTCTGGATTCAGGACATTCAGCATGAGCTGGGGGTGTCTGTCTTGATGGTCGAGCATGACATGTCGCTTGTTTCCAAAGTGTCTGATCGCGTGCTCGCTATGAACATGGGCGAAGTGCTGGCCACTGGGTCGCCTCGCGAGGTGCAGGCTGATCCGCGTGTTGTCGAGGCTTATCTGGGGACCGTGGATGACGTGAGCAGTTTGAGGAGGGCGGCGGTATGAGTGCTTCGTTCGCTACCTCCTTGGGGGCGCCCAGTATGCGGTGCGGCGCGGTCGCCCCCACTATGCCGGCCCTTCGGGCTCCCTTGCGGTGCTCGCCTTCCGCGGGGTCCCGCCCAAACTCGCTTCGCTCAAACAAGGGCGGGCCCTTGTCCGCGGAAAGCTGCGCTCCTCAGCGGCACAGAGGGGGCGCCCACACCGCACCGCACACCGGGCTTGGCCGGAGGTGGAAGTGCACTGAGCGTGCCCACGGCGTTGGGGCCCCTGTCCCCCGCGGGCCGTTGAGGCACCGCCGAGCAGCGCAGCGACGGGCGGATCAGGGCTCGCAGCTGTTTGAGCGAAGCGAGTTCTGCGAGACCCCGCCCGTCGTGAGCAGCGCAGGGAAGCCCGAAGGGCCGGTGACGTCGGCCCGCGGGGGACAGGGGCTCCAACGCCGCTCCCCGGCCGAAGGGGCGAAAAAATGAGCGACGCCGTACTCCAGCTCCTCAACGTAGAGAGCGCCTACGGCCCCATCAAGGCAATAAGAGGCGTGAGCCTGAAAGTAAGGCAGGGCGAGATAGCAACCGTCCTGGGCTCGAACGGCGCAGGCAAGACAACCATCCTGAAGACGATCTCCGGAATCATCGACCCGAGAAAAGGCAGCATCGAATTCCAGGGCAAGGACATCACCGCCAAAGACCCGGCCTACATCGTGCAGCAGGGCCTGAGCCACGTGCCCGAAGGCCGCGAAGTGTTTCCGCTGCTGTCGGTGAAGGACAACCTGCTGATGGGCGCCTACACCCGCAAGGACCGCGACGGCGTGGCGCGCGACATGGAGACGGTCTACACCTACTTCCCCATCCTGCGCGAACGGGCCACGCAGGACGCGGGCCTGCTGTCGGGTGGCCAGCAACAGATGCTGGCCATCTCGCGCGCGATCATGGCCGCGCCGCATCTCATTCTTCTGGACGAGCCCAGCCTCGGCCTGAGCCCGAAGCTGACGAAGGAGATCTTCGAGATCGTCGTGCGCATCAACCGCGAGCGCGGCACCACGATCTTGCTGGTCGAGCAGAACGCCAACATGGCGCTCAACGCGGCCGACCATGGCTACGTGCTCGAGAACGGCCGCATCGTGATGGAAGACTCCTGCGAACGCCTGAGGGAGAAGGAAGACATCAAGGAGTTCTACCTCGGCGTGAAGGACGACGGCGTGCGCGGCGAGCGGCGCTGGAAAAAGAAAAAGACCTGGAGGTAGCCACCATGCAAGGACTCTGGGAACTCAACACATTCGAACCCCGGCTCGACATCGTCGTGCCCGGCGACACCATTCCCGCGATGTTCTGGAATGCCGTGAAGCAGCGCGGCGACAACATCTGGATGCGGCAGAAGGAGCTGGGCATCTGGCGCAGCTGGAGCTGGCACCAGACGGCCGACGCGGTGCGCGAGATCGCGGCCGGGCTCCAGGCCATCGGCTTTGCGCCGGGCGAGTGCGCGTCGATTTTGTCGAACACCGTCATCGAATGGGTGCTCGCCGACCTGGCTGTGCTCAGCTGCGGTGGTGTGTCCAACGGCATCTATCCGACCGACGCGGCTTCGCAGGTGCACTACCTCTGCGAAGACTCGCGCACCACCGTGCTCTTCGTTGAAGACGACGAGCAACTCGACAAGGCGCTCGAAGTGCGCGCCGGCCTGCCGGGCCTGCGCTGCGTGATCGTGTTCGACATGGAAGGCCTGCGCGATCTCGACGATGCGGCGGTGATGAGCCTCGACGCGCTGCGCACCCTCGGCCGCGCGCACCTGGCCGCCGACCCGCAGGCGGTCGAGCGCACCGTGGCTGCCTGCCGGCCCGAAGACCTGGCCATCCTCGTCTACACCTCGGGCACCACCGGCAAGCCCAAGGGCGCGATGCACAGCCATGCGGGGCTCGTGTACACCGCGCGCGGCTACAACACGCTCATCGCGCAGGACGAGAGGGACGAGCGCATGTGCTTCCTGCCGCTGTGCCACATCGCAGAGCGCATGGGCGGCGAGTACTTCGCGATGTATACCGGCTCGATCCTCAACTTTGTCGAGAACCCCGAGACGGTGCCCGAGAACGTGCGCGAGATCGCGCCCACCGTGTTCACGGCAGTGCCGCGCGTGTGGGAGAAGTTCTATTCGGGCGTGATGATCGCTCTGAAGGAAGCCAGCCCGCTGCAGCAGGCGGCCTACAAGTGGAGCATTGGCGTGGGCGAGGAGATCGCCAATCGCGTGCTGGCGGGCGAAGACGTCGGCCCGGTGCTGAAGTTCAAGTTCAGGCTGGCGCGCGTGCTGGCGCTGGACAACGCGCGCAAGCTCATCGGCATTCACCGGTCGCGCTTCCTGGTGACGGGCGCGGCGCCCATTTCGCCCGAGCTGGTCAAGTGGTACCTCGCGCTCGGCGTGCCGATGCTGGAGGTGTGGGGCATGACGGAGTCGTGCGGCGCTTCTACCGCCGTGCCGGCCACGCGCATCAAGCCGGGCTCGATCGGGCCGGCCACGGGCTACAACGAGGTGCGCATCGACGCTGCCACCAGCGAAATCCTGGTGCGCGGCCCCAATGTCTTCATGGGTTACCTCAACCTGCCCGAGAAGACCGCCGAGACCATCGACGCCGAAGGCTGGCTGCACACCGGCGACGTGGGCGTGATGGACGAGGACGGGTATTTCCGCATCACCGACCGGATGAAAGACATCATCATCACGGCGGGTGGGAAGAACGTGACGCCGAGCGAGCTGGAGAACGAGCTCAAGTTCAGCCTCTACATCACCGATGCCGTGGTCATCGGCGACAAGAAGCCCTACCTCACGGTGATCGTCATGATCGACCAGGAGAACGTCGAGAAGTTTGCGCAGGACCACGACGTGCCGTTCAGCAACTACGAAAGCCTGACGCGCACGAAGGAAGTGCAGGATTTGATCCAGGGCGAGATCGATCGCGTCAACGCCAGGTTCGCGCGTGTCGAGCAGATCAAGAAGTTCTTTCTGCTCGAAACGCAGCTCAGCGCCGAGGACGAGGAGCTCACGCCCACGATGAAGCTCAAGCGCAAGCTGGTGCAGACCAAGTACGCCGAGCGCATAGAAGCCATGTACCGGTGATTCGTTTTTTTCGTCAACCCGAGGAGACAACCGCATGAAGCTCAAGACACTGACGACGCTGGCCGTGTTGGGCCTGATCGCGACGCTTGCGTCCGCTCAGCAGCAGGGCGTGAGCAAGGACGAGATCCGCATCGGCACCATCCAGGACCTGTCGGGTCCGCTCGCGGGCTTCGGCAAGCAGGCGCGCAACGGCATGCAGCTGCGGGTGGACGAACTCAACGAGCAGGGCAGCCTCAACGGCCGCAAGCTCAAGCTGTTCGTCGAAGACTCGGGATACGACCCGAAGAAGGCGGTGCTGGCTGCGCAGAAGCTGGTGAACCAGGAAAAGATCTTCATCATGGCCGGCCACATCGGCACGGCGCAGAACATGGCGGCGATGCCGGTGCAGTTCGACAAGAACGTCGTCAACTTCATGCCCATTACCGCGGCGCGCGAAATGTACGAGCCGCTGAACCGGCTGAAGTATTCGTTCGCGGCCACCTACTACGACCAGATCCGCCTGGCCCTGCCGAAGATGATCAAGGACAAGGGCGCCAAGAAGGTCTGCACCATCTACCAGGACGACGAGTTCGGGCTCGAGGTGCAGCGCGGCGCAGAGGCGGGCCTGAAGGCCGCGAACATGGAGCTGGCCGAGAAAACCTCGTTCAAGCGCGGCGCCACCGACTTCAGCTCGCAGGTCGCGAAGATGAAGGCAGCCAACTGCGACCTCGTGGTGCTCGGCACCATCATCCGCGAGACCATCGGCACCGTGGGCGAGTCGCGCAAGACCGGCTTCAACCCGACCTTCCTGGGTTCGAGCGCGTCCTACACCGACCTGATCCACAAGCTGGGCGGCAAGGCGATGGACGGCGTCTACGCCACCATGACGGTGCAGAACCCCTACACGGACGAGCAGTCGCAGCCGCTGCGCTTCTGGGCCAACAAGTACAAGACCAAGTTCAACGAAGACCCGACGGTGTTCTCGGTGTACGGCTACGTGATCATCGATTCGTTCATCAAGGCGGCGACCAAGGCCGGCCCGAACCTCACGACCGACAGCTTCATCAAGGCCATGGACAGCATGACCTTCGAGCCCGACATGTTCGGCAGCCCGAAGAGCAGCTACACGGCCATCAAGCGCCTGGGCAACGACCAGTCACGCCTGTCGCAGATCAAAGACGGCAAGTGGGTCGTGGTCTCCGACTATGTGACACCATGACGGGACCATGCCCAATTACTGGTTGATGAAATCCGAGCCCGACGAGGTCTCGATCGACGATGCACTCGCCGCACCCGGCGCCACTGTGGCGTGGACCGGCGTGCGCAACTATCAGGCACGCAACTTCATGCGCGACGGCATGAAGGTCGGCGACGGCGTGCTGTTCTATCACTCGAGCTGCCCGGAGCCGGGCATTGCCGGCATTGCGCGAGTGGCCTCGGGCATCAAGCCCGATCCGACGCAGTTCGACGCGAAGTCGCCCTACTACGACGCAGGCTCGAAGAAGGACGATCCGCGCTGGCTGCTGGTGGACGTGCAGGCGGTGCGCAAGACGCGGCTGCTTGCGTTGCCAGAGCTGCGCGCCAGGCCCGAATTGGCCGAGCTGATCGTGCTGCGCAAGGGCAACCGGCTGTCGATCACGCCGGTGGAGCCGGCGCACTGGAAGATCATCGAGAAGATGCTGGCCTGAGCCGGCTGGCTTGATGCTCAGCCGATCTTGTTCAGGATCGGGAACAGCTTGCCCAGGCCGTCGGCCATCACCTCGACCGCGAGCGCGGCGAGGATCAACCCCATCAGCCGCGTCATGATGTTGATGCCGGTCTTGCCGAGCACACGCGCGATCGGCTGCGCGAGCGAGAAGGCCAGGGCGGTGGCCAGCGCCACCACCACGCCATAGCCCACCAGAATTGCAAGCTCCCACAGGTGCTGCGCCTTGTCGGCGTAGATGACCACGGTGGAGATGGTGGCCGGGCCGGTGAGCAGCGGAATGGTGAGCGGCACCACCGCGATCGACGCGCCCATCGACGCCTTCACCTCGGTGGCGCGCAGCTCCTCGACGTTGGTCTTGCTCTCGGCCGGTTGGGCGTTGAGCATCGACAGAGAGCTCATGAGCAGCAGCAGGCCGCCGCCAACCTGGAAGCTCGCGATGGAAATGCCGAAGAAGGACAGCAGCTGCAGGCCCAGCAGCGCGCTCACCGCGATGACCACGAACGCGCTGAAGGCCGACATGCGCACCGTGTGGCGGCGCTGCGCGTCGCTGTAGCCCTGCGTGTAGTGGATGAAGAAGGGCACGATGGCCAGCGGGTTGACGATGGCCACCAGCGTCACCAGCGGCTTGATCAGGTCCATGGAGGTGCTCATGGTCAGCGACCTCCGGTGACGTCGAGCAGGGCCATGGTGGTGTAGCTGGCCTCGGGCGAGAGCAGCCACAGGATGGCGCCGGCGATCTCGTCGGCGCTGCCGGTGCGCTGCATGGGCACGGTGGGCGCGAGGTCGGAGGCGCGGTCGGGCATGCCGCCGGAGGCGTGGATCTCGGTGTCGATCAGGCCGGGGCGCACCGCGTTGACGCGGATGCCTTCGGCGGCCACTTCCTTGGCCAGGCCGATGGTGAAGGTGTCGATGGCGCCCTTGCTGGCGGCGTAGTCGACGTACTGGTCGGGCGAACCAAGCCGCGCGGCGCCGCTGGAAATATTGACGATGGCGCCGCCCGTGCCGCCGTACTTGGTGCTCATGCGTCGCACGGCCTCGCGCGCGCAGATGAAGCTGCCGATCACGTTGATGCGGAACATGCGCTCCAGCCGCGCCACGCTCATGTCGGCGACGCGCGCCTGCACGTCGACCACGCCGGCGTTGTTGACCAGCGCCGTGAGACGGCCGAACCTCGCGTCGACCTTCTGGAACATGGCTAGCACCTGCGCCTCGTCGCCCACATCGGCCTGCACCGCCATGGCGGCACCGCCGTTTGCGCGGATGGTGCGCACCACCTCGTCGGCGGCCAGCGAATTGCTGGCGTAGTTGACGGCCACCGCATAGCCGCGCTGCGCGGCGAGCAGGGCGGTGGCGGCGCCGATGCCGCGGCCGCCGCCCGTGATCAAGAGCACCTGGTCCAAAACCTACCTCCTGCAGAGAAACTGCGTGTCAGTTAAAACCGTCGGCTTGGATTACATCATTGGGGCACGCGCATGAGCACCAGCAAGACGATTGACTACTACTTTGCGCCACAGAGCCCGTGGACCTATCTGGGGCATTCCCGCTTTGCGGCGATTGCTGCGGCCGCAGGCGCCACGGTGCGCGTGCGGCCCATCGACATGGGCAGCGTGTTTCCTGTGTCCGGCGGGTTGCCGCTGGGCAAGCGCGCGCCGCAGCGGCAGGCCTACCGGCTGGTCGACCTCGCGCGCTATTCGAGCTATCTCGGCCTGCCGCTGAACGTCAAGCCGAAGTTCTTCCCGGTGGCCAGCGACGACGCGGCGCGGGTCATCATCGCGGTCGACATGCACGACGGCACCGAGGCTGCCATGCGCATGTGCGAGGCGGTGTTCGCGGCCGTGTGGGTGCAGGAGCGCAACATCGGCGACCCGAAGGTGCTCGATTCGCTGATCGTCGAGTGCGGGCTGTCGCCCAAACGTGGCGAGCAGTCGCTGAGCCAGGCGGTCCAGGAGCGCTACGAGGCCTACACGCAGGAGGCCATCGACATCCAGGTGTTCGGTGCGCCCAGCTACGTGATCGACGGCGAAATTTTCTGGGGGCAGGACCGTCTCGACTTCGTCGAACGGGCGCTGCGCCCATAACCCGGCACTTACTTATTTGCCATCAAGGAGCAAGACAACATGGGTCAATTCATCGATCTCAAGGCCAAGGACGGCTTCACCTTCCCCGCCTACGTGGCCGAACCGGCGGGCAAGCCGCGCGGCGCGGTGGTCGTGGTGCAGGAAATCTTTGGCGTGAACTCGCACATCCGCTCGGTGGCCGACGGCTATGCGGGCGAGGGCTACCTGGCCGTGGCGCCGTCGACCTTCCAGCGCGTCAAGCCGGACGTGGAACTGGGCTACTCGGACGACGACATGAAGAACGGCTTCGGCCTGAAGACCGCTGTCGAGGCGCTGCCGGCGCCGGGCGTGCTGCAGGACATCGAGGCGTCGATCGCCTACGCGTCGAAGGCTGGCAAGGTCGGCATCGTGGGCTACTGCTGGGGCGGCCTGCTGGTGTGGCGCTCGGCGGCGCTGCTGCCGGGCCTAGCTGCTGCCGCGCCTTACTACGGCGGCGGCATGACCTCGCCGGAAGAAACGGCGCGTCAGCCCAAGGTGCCGGTGCTCGCGCACTTCGGTAACCAGGATCACTGGATTCCGCTGGACACCATCGAGTCGTTCAAGAAGGCGCATCCGGAGGTGGAAGTGCATGTGTATCCGGTCGGCCACGGTTTCAACTGCGACCAGCGCGGCTCGTACAACGCCGACGCGGCCAAGCTGGCGCGCGAGCGCACGCTGGCGTTCTTCGCGAAGCATCTCGCCTGAGCCTGCGTTCGTCCTCCAATGAAAAAACCCGGCACTGCCGGGTTTTTTCATTTCATGAATGGCTCGGCTTGCGTGCCGTGGCGCCCGGGCCGACCCGGGTCTGAAGGAAGTCGAGCAGCGCGCGCAATGCAGCGCTGTTGTGGCGCCGCTGCAGGTAGGCGGCCGACAGCCACACGTCCTTGCGCGCGTAATCCTGCAGCACGGGCACCAGCTCGCCGTGGTCGAGGTGTGATTGCACGAGGATCGACGGCAGGTAGATCACGCCGAATCCATGCATGGCCACGCGGATCAGCGGCGCGCCTTCGGTGCAGTCCATGCGGCTTTTCACCGGTACGTCGATTGGCGTGCCGTTGTCGTCGAAGCGCCACGCCGGCTGCTGGCCCTGCGCCGAGAACGTGAGCGCGTCGTGGCCCGACAGGTCGCGCGGATGCTCGGGCTTGCCGTGCTTCTTCCAGTAGACCGGCGAGGCGCAGACCACCATGTTCATGAGCCGCAGCTTGCGCACGATCAGGTTCGCGTCCTCGATGGGGCCGCTGCGCAGTTCGACGTCGATGCCTTCCTCGGCGAGGTCGACGGCCCGGTTGGTCAGCTGCAGGCTGATCGTCACGTCGGGGTAGTAGCGCATGAAGTCGGCCAGCAGGTTCGGAAACTCGCCGCTGCCCATGCCGTGCGGGGCCGAGATGCGCAGCCGCCCGCCGGGCTGGCTGGCGCGGTCCTGCAGCTCGGACTGGGTCAGTTCGACCATCTCTAGCATCGGGGTGCTGCGGTCCAGCAGCAGCTGGCCGGCATCGGTGAGGCTCACGGAACGGGTGGAGCGGTTGAGAAGACGCACGCCGAAGCGGGTTTCCAGCTCGGCCACATACTTGCTGACAGTGGCCTTCGACATGTCGAGCCTCTTGGCTGCCTGGGAAAAACTGCCGTGCGAGGCGACTTCCCGGAAGGTTCTGATCAGATCGAGACTGTCCATGTGAATGAGTCCATTGTTTCCGTTTTGGGAACGCGATGGTTCGATTCTCCCGGGTTTTTCCTAACCAGCTTGGGCGACACTTCGGTTACTCGCCGACGTCGCCAGCCCAGTTGGACCGTTGGAAGGAACTGAAATGAAGACCCCGAACATCATTGCCGCTGCCGTCCTGTTGCTGCTCGCCGCCTCCGGCGCGCAGGCGCAGGGTGCCCAACAGGGCTTCGAGCCGGTGCAGCCGCTCAGGGCCGTCACCAGTCGCAGCGATGTGGTGGCCGGCGCCGATGCTGCGGCGCGCGGTGGCAATGTCTACGGCGACGTCGTGGCGGCGCCGCTGGTCTCGCGGCCGAGTTCGCTCGACCGGGCGTCGGTCCGCGCCCAGGCCGTGGCTGCCGCCCACGCGCCGAACCAGAACCTGGACCGCCGCGCCTTCGTCAACAGCGAAGTGCCGCCGCAGTTCCAAGCCTCGCAGCGATAAGCCGGAAGTCTTCTCCTGCAAGGCCGGGCCGGTGCAAACCGGGCCCGGCTTTTTTCTGCTGGCATGCCTTGATGTCGGCATTGTTTCAATAGAGGAAACACCGTGTCTCTGAACAGAGTGTTTTGGCACGGCAGTTCGCCCGGAAACTCGCCGCACAGGCAAGCGAACCAGCAAGCCTGGTGGACGAACCATCCAACGAACATCCTAGGAGAACTGAATATGAAGACCTCGCAAATCCTCGCCGCTGCCGCCCTGACCCTGCTGGCTGCCGTTGGCGCCCAAGCCGAAACGTACCAAGGCGTGAACACCGCCGTCTCGACCAAGAGCCGTGATGAAGTCAACGCCGAAGCCGTGCGCGCCGCATCGGCTCCGAACCAGAACGTGACCCGCGGTTCGCGCGGCCCGGAAACGGTTGCCGTGTCGAAGGACCGCGCAATCGTCCAAGCCGAAGCCGTTCGCACCTCCTACGCTCCCGACCAGAACGTGACTGGCGGCTCGCGCGTCAACAGCCGCGTTATCTCGACCATGCAAAACCCGATGGACGCTCGCGTTCAGGCCGAGCAAGGTTCGGGCGCTGTCGCCAAGTAATTGAAGCGGTCCCTCGGGGCCGTCGAAATGCAAAAGGGCCACGCGAAAGCGTGGCCCTTTTTCTTTGGTTGGCGATCCCGGGATCAGCGCGTACGCGCGAGATAGCGCTTGCGCCAGAAGATCAGCACCAGCATCACCGCGATGACCAGCATCGACGTCATCGCGATCCAGAAGCCGTCTGCCTTGTGCACCAGCGGGATGAATTCGAAGTTCATGCCGAAGATGCCCGCGATGAGGTTCAGCGGCAGGAACACGGCGGTGAGCACCGTCAGCACCCGCATGATGTCGTTGGCGCGGTGGCCCTGGACGCTGAAGTGCATCTGCACTGCAGTCTCGGCGTTCTGCTCCAGTCGGTGCACGTGGTGCACCACGCGCTCGATGTGCTCGAGCACGTCGCGGCTGCGGATCATGATGAGTTCGCGCTCGCGCTGCTCCGTCTCGCCCTTGGGCACGGGGAGCGTTTCAAGCGAGTCGATCCAGTCCTGCATGGCGGCGCGCTGGTCTTCGCAGATCTCGTCCAGGTGATGCAGCGACTGGCGTGCCTCCATCAGCGCACCCCAGTTGGTGAAGCGGCTGCGCGGGTCGATCAGCTCGGTCTGCCAGTGATCGAGCTGCTTGGTGAGTTCGCGCCGCAGGTCGAGGTAGCCGTCGACGATCTGGTTGATAACGCGCAGCATCAGGTCCGAAGGGCTGGTCGGCAGGCGGGCCGAGGTGGCGCGCACGTCGAGCGCGGGGGCGCCGCGGTCGTCGGGCGAGGCGGCCGCCAGCAGGCGCGTGGCGAAGGCGTCACGCACCGCGCCGTCTTCCGGGTGCACCGACAGCAGCACGCGATCGAACACCGCAAAGCCCACCGGGCGGGTGTCGACGCGGCGCAGCACGGGCGGGCCGCTGCGGGGCAGGGGCGGGGCCTCGCTGCCATTGCCCTTGCCGTTGCCCAGCGCCGCCTGGCCCTGTCCGTTGGCCAGTCGCCGGAACACCAGCACGTCGTATTGCGAGGTGTAGTCGTAGTGGGAGGGCAACTGGTCGTTGAGCAGGTCGGCCACGTGCAGGTCGACCAGTTGCGTGAGGCACAGCGTCTGCAGGATCTGCTGCACCTCGGCCAGCGAGGCCCGGAATTCCTCGCGTGTGAGCGAGATCCAGAGGTAGCCTCCGGTGCCGCACGCGCCCGGCACGGTCAGCGGTGCCAGCGCGGCGTGCTCGCTGACCTGCGAGCGGTTGATTTCGAAGATGCGCATGCCGGCGCTGTTACTTCTGCAGCAGCCGCGCGGCGTCGAGCGCGAAATAGGTCAGCACGCCATCGGCGCCGGCGCGCTTGAAGGCCAGCAGGCTTTCGAGCACCACGGCGTCGTGGTCGAGCCAGCCGTTCTGGGCGGCGGCCTTGAGCATCGCGTACTCGCCGCTCACTTGGTAGGCGAAGGTCGGCACATGAAACTGGTCCTTCACGCGGCGCACGATGTCGAGGTAGGGCATGCCGGGCTTCACCATCACCATGTCGGCGCCTTCGGCGATGTCGATGGCGACTTCGCGCAGGGCCTCGTCGCTGTTGCCAGGGTCCATCTGGTAGACCTTCTTGTTGCTCTTGCCGAGCGTGGCGGCCGAGCCCACGGCGTCGCGGAAGGGGCCGTAGAAGGCGCTGGCGTACTTGGCGCTGTAGGCCATGATGCGCGTGTGAATGTCGCCGCGGGCTTCGAGCGCGGTGCGGATGGCGCCGATGCGGCCGTCCATCATGTCGCTCGGCGCCACAATGTCCACGCCGGCCTGCGATTGTGTGAGCGCCTGCTTCACAAGCACTTCGACGGTCGCGTCGTTGAGGATGTAGCCGGCGTCGTCGAGCAGGCCGTCCTGGCCGTGGCTGGTGTAGGGGTCGAGGGCAACGTCGGTCATCACGCCCAGCTCGGGGAAGCGCGCCTTGAGGGCGGCCACCACGCGGGGAATCAGCCCGTCGGGGTTGAAGGCTTCGCGGCCGTCGGGTGTCTTGAGGCTGGCGTCGATCACCGGGAACAGCGCCATCACCGGGATGCCGGCCGCCACGCACTGCTCGGCCACGGGCAGCAACAGGTCGAGGCTCAGGCGGTCCACGCCAGGCATCGAGGGGACGGCATCGCGACGTTTCTCGCCTTCCTGAACGAACACCGGATAGATCAGGTCGTTGACCGTCAGTGCGTGTTCTCGTACCAGATTGCGGGTGAAAGCGTCGCGGCGCAGGCGCCGCGGCCGCCCGGCGGGGAACATGGCCAGAGGGGAAGATGATGACGTCATATATACAAAATTGTGCCTGAAGCGATCTTTCACAGACCTTCTCTCCGAGTGTCCAGTTGTCTGACAACTACGGAAATTCGTAGAACCAAGGTACTCAAATTTTTGCTTCAAATGTCAAAGAAAGTGCCTCAGTCGCTTGAAACCTTGTTTCGTCTTTGTTAAATTCTGAAGCGGGCGGCTTGCCGCTCCCCGCTTTTCCTCCCTGAGCGGGTGCCTTGATGTGTGACAGCAAAAGGGCTTCCCAGCCCGACGTGAAGACGTCGGGCTTTTTTTTGCCCGTCGTACAGGGGCATCGCCGCAAAAGAGGGGTCGGCGAGAGGGGCGCCACTAAACTGCCGCCATGCTCTGGGTCAAATCTCTTCACATCGTCTTCATTGCAAGCTGGTTCGCGGGGTTGTTCTACCTGCCCCGGATCTTCGTCAATCTGGCGATGGTGCCGCCCGAGTCGGTGGCCGAGCGGGAGCGGCTGCTGTTGATGGCACGCAAGCTCATGCGATTCACGACTTTCCTGGCGGTTCCCGCGCTCGGCTTCGGCCTGTGGCTCTGGCTGGGTTATGGCATCGGGCGCGGCCCGGGCAACGGGTGGATGCACGCCAAGCTGGCGCTGGTGCTGGTGGCCATCGGCTATCACCACGGCTGCGGCGTGCTGCTGCGCCGTTTCGTGGCGGGCGAGAACCGGCGCAACGACCGCTGGTTCCGCTGGTTCAACGAGCTGCCGGTGCTGCTGCTGCTGGGCATCGTGATCCTGGTGGTCGTCAAGCCGTTCTGAGCCCGGTGCACACGGTGGAGAGGCCGCACAAGTCCGCCGCGCTCCCCCTGGCGCTCGCGTACGCGGCGCTGATCGTCTACGCCAGTCTCTATCCGTTCGCCGACTGGCGCGACCAGGGGATCGCGCCGTGGGCTTACTTGTCGGCGCCCTGGCCCAAGTACTGGACGGGCTTCGATTTCGCCATCAATGTGGTGGGCTACGTGCCCTTCGGCTTCCTGTGCGCCCTGGCGGTGCTGCGCACGCGCCCGGCCACCAGCGTCTGGCATGCGGTGCTGCGCGCCACCGTGGCGGGAGCGGCAATCTCGTTCGCCATGGAGACGCTGCAGAGCTACCTGCCCGCGCGCATTCCCTCCAACGTGGACCTGGGGTTCAACACGACGGGTGCCGTTCTTGGTGCCGTGCTGGCGGCGGGGCTGGAGCGGCTGGGCGCGGTTGCGCACTGGAGCCGCGCGCGTTCGCAGTGGTTCACCGAGGACTCGCGCGGCGCGCTGGTGCTGCTCGCGCTGTGGCCTTTTGCGCTGCTGTTCCCGGCGGCCGTCACTTTCGGGCTGGGGCAGGTGTTCGAGCGGCTCGAAGTGGCGATCTCCGAATGGCTGCTCGACACACCCTTCATCGACTGGCTGCCGCTGCGGCAGTTCGAGCTCGAACCGCTGGTGCCGGCGGTGGAACTGCTGTGCGTGATGCTCGGCGCGCTGGTGCCGTGCCTGTTGGGCTATCTGGTGGCGCGCTCCGTGGTCCAGCGCGCGGTGCTGCTGCCGCTGACGCTGCTGGCCGGCATCGCGGCCTCGGCGCTGTCAGCGGCATTGAGCTATGGGCCCGAGCACGCATGGGCGTGGCTGGGCCTGCCTGTGCAGGTCGGCATGGCCGCGGCGTTCTTTGCTGGCGTGCTGTTGCTGTTCGCGCCGCGCCGCTTGTGTGCGGCGCTGCTGCTGGTGGGGCTCGTGCTGCAGCTGAGCCTGCTGAACCAGGCGCCCGAGAGCGCGTACTTCGCGCAGACGCTGGCCACCTGGGAGCAGGGGCGCTTCATCCGCTTCCACGGGCTGGCGCAGTGGCTGGGCTGGACCTGGCCCTTCGCGGTACTGGCGTATGTGGTGGTCGCTCTGTCGCGCCGGGGCCGGCCCAATGCCGCTGCGACGGTCTGAACGTTTGAAGGTATCGACACGGGGCCAAGGGGCGGTCACTAAAATCTGCCGATGCCCAGCTCCTCCCCTGCCGCGCCGTCCGGCTATTACGGCCGCCACATCTTCTTCTGCCTCAACGAGCGCAAGAACGGCGAAGACTCCTGCTCCATGCACAACGCGCAGGAAGGCTTCGACCGCTGCAAGGCGAAGGTCAAGGAGGCGGGGCTATCCGGGCCCGGCAAGGTGCGCGTCAACAAGGCCGGCTGCCTCGACCGCTGCGCCGGCGGGCCGGTGGCGGTGGTGTACCCCGAGGCCGTCTGGTACACCTTCGTCGATGGCGATGACATCGACGAGATCGTCGAGTCGCACTTGAAGAACGGCCAGGTCGTCGAGCGGCTGCTGCTGCCTCCCGATGTCGGACGCTGAACTTTTCCGCCGACCCTCCGCTCGTACCTTGCGCCAATGAATTCCCAGACCGAAAAGATCAGCCTCCAGGGCGCCGCCGGCGCAATCGAGGTTCAGCGCGACCAGCCTGCCGGCACCCCGCGCGGTATCGCAGTAATCGCCCATCCGCATCCGCTGTTCGGCGGCACGATGGACAACAAGGTGGTGCAGACGCTGGCACGCGCATTCGTCGCCAGCGGGTGGACCACGGTGCGTTTCAACTTCCGCGGCGTGGGCGCCAGCGAAGGCGTGCACGACGAAGGGCGTGGCGAGCTGGAAGACATGCTGAATGTCGTCGGTCAGCTCGCGCCCGAGGGGCCGCTGGCGATCGCCGGATTTTCCTTCGGCGCGTTCGTTGCGACCGGTGCCGCCGCAAAGCTCTGGACCGAACGCGACATCCGCCAGATCGTGCTGGTAGGTACGGCCGCCGCGCGCAACACCGTGGCCACGCTGCCGGCCGAGGCGCACGAGCGCATGCTGGTGGTTCATGGCGAAGCCGACGACACCGTGCCGCTGTCCGCCGTGATGGACTGGGCGCGGCCGCAGTCACTTCCTGTCACAGTCGTCCCCGGGGGCGGCCACTTCTTTCACGGACAATTGCCGCTGCTCAAAAGTCTCGTGGTCCGCCATCTGCGCGCGGACATCGCTTGAAAGCCTCGCAGGCTTGTTTTCGTCTCTTTCCAAACTCCCCATGAATCGTTTTCTTGGCGCGCTCCGCGCGCTGGTCTTTACCGCCGCCGCATCCGTCAGCCTGATCGCTGCCGCCCAGGTGCCGGCTCCGCCTGAAATCGCCGCGCGCAGCTACCTGCTGCTCGACGTGACCGCGAACCAGATCCTGGCCCAGAAGGACATCGACAGCCCGGTCGAGCCGGCTTCGCTCACGAAGCTGATGTCCGCCTACCTGGTGTTCGATGCGCTGCGCACCAAGAAGATCACGCTGACCCAGACGCTGCCGGTCAGCCCGCGCGCCTGGAAGATGCCCGGTTCGCGCATGTTCATCGACCCCAAGATGCAGGTGCCGGTGGAAGACCTGATCAAGGGCCTGATCGTGCAGTCGGGCAACGACGCCACGGTGGCGCTGGCCGAAGGCGTGGGCGGCACGGTGGAGCACTTCGTCGAGATGATGAATGCCCAGGCCAAGGCGCTGGGCATGAAGAACACGAGCTACAAGAACCCCGAAGGCCTGACGGCGCCCGGCCACACCACCACGGCCCGCGACCTGAGCATTCTGGCGACCCGCCTGGTGCGCGACTTCCCCGAGGAAGCCAAGTACTACGCGATCAAGAAGTACCGCTACCCGGGCACCCCGTCGACCAACGACACCAATCGCAACCTGCTGCTGTTCCGCGACCCGACCGTCGACGGCCTGAAGACCGGGCACACCGAGGCGGCCGGCTACTGCATGATCGCCACCGCCAAGCGCGACTTCCCCAACCTGACCGGCGGCCGCCGCCTGCTGTCGATCGTGCTGGGAACCACGGGCGAGACCGTGCGCGCCAACGAGTCGCAGAAGCTGCTGAACTGGGGTTACACGGCCTACGACGCCGTTCGCCTGTTCGACGCCGGCCAGCCGGCCGCCACCCCGGCCGTCTGGAAGGGCAAGGCGAACACGCTGAAGCTGGGCCGCCCGGAAGCCATCGTGGTCGCGGTGCCCGCCGGCACCGCCAGCAAGATCAAGACGCAGGTGTCGCGCCCCGATCCGCTGGTGGCGCCGTTCACCAAGTACCAGGCCGTCGGTTCGCTCAAGGTCACCCTGGACGACCAGCCGGTCGCCGACGTGCCCCTGGTCGCCCTGGAAGCCGTCGAGCAGGCAGGGATATTCGGCCGCGCATGGGATGCCGTGCGGCTCTGGATCAAGTAAATCCGAAGGGGTGACAAGGCGGTTGGCGGTCGTCCGCCACGGCTGACCTTGCCGTTTCAGACTCGTTTGCTATACTCGTGGGCTTTTCGGAAATTTCCGAAGGGTTTCACGTTTTCGTTATTCCCGGCTTCCTTGCCTTGCGTCACGTCAAGGACCAAGGGCGGTTTTGCAACCAGGGCCGGGTTGTTTTGGGACTAATTCATTCATGCCAACCATCAATCAACTGGTGCGTCAGGGTCGAACGGTCGAAAAGATCAATTCGAAGAGCCCTGCCATGCAGAACTCGCCGCAACGTCGCGGTGTCTGCACCCGCGTCTACACCACGACGCCAAAGAAGCCCAACTCGGCGCTTCGTAAAGTTGCCAAGGTCCGTCTGACCAATGGCTTCGAAGTCATCTCCTACATCGGCGGCGAAGGCCACAACCTGCAGGAACACAGCGTCGTGCTGGTTCGCGGCGGTCGTGTCAAGGACTTGCCCGGTGTGCGTTACCACATCGTGCGCGGTTCGCTCGACCTGCAAGGCGTGAAAGACCGCAAGCAGTCGCGTTCCAAGTACGGCGCGAAGCGTCCCAAGAAGGCCTAAGCCTTCCTGTCGTCAAAAAACAAACGGTGTTCGGTTGCCTTGGCGGGCACATCGAACGAAGTGACCCACTGTCGGGTCGAGTAAGTGAGAGTCCTGACTGGCTCTCGCGGTGCCGGAAACGGTGCCAACTGAAGCAAAGAGGTTAGAAAAATGCCACGTCGTCGCGAAGTCCCCAAACGTGAAATCCTGCCGGATCCCAAGTACGGCAATGTCGAGCTGTCCAAATTCATGAACGTGATCATGGAAGGCGGCAAGAAGGCGATCGCCGAGCGCATCATTTACGGTGCTCTCGACTTCATCGAAAAGAAGAACCCGGACAAGGACCCCCTCGAAGCTTTCACCGTTGCCATCAACAACGTGAAGCCGATGGTCGAAGTGAAGTCGCGCCGCGTTGGCGGTGCGAACTATCAAGTGCCGGTCGAAGTCCGTCCTGTCCGTCGCCTCGCCCTGTCGATGCGCTGGATCAAGGAAGCTGCCCGCAAGCGCGGTGAAAAGTCGATGGCCCTGCGTCTGGCCAACGAACTCATGGAAGCCACGGAAGGTCGTGGCGGCGCCATGAAGAAGCGCGACGAAGTGCACCGCATGGCGGAAGCCAACCGGGCGTTCAGCCACTTCCGCTTCTAAAAATCAAACTTCGCTTGGGCGTTGGGTGCTGAGTGTCGGGCGTTGTGCCCGTGCTCGGGGCCCAGCGCTCAACGCATTTCAACCCGAAAGTAAATCATGTCCCGCAAGACCCCCATCGAGCGCTACCGCAACATCGGCATCTCCGCGCACATCGACGCTGGCAAGACCACGACGACCGAACGTATCCTGTTCTACACCGGTGTGAACCACAAGATCGGTGAAGTGCACGACGGCGCCGCCACGATGGACTGGATGGAGCAAGAGCAAGAGCGCGGTATCACGATCACGTCCGCTGCCACCACCTGCTTCTGGAAGGGCATGGCTGGCAAGTTCGACGAACACCGCATCAACATCATCGACACCCCCGGCCACGTGGACTTCACCATTGAAGTCGAGCGCTCGATGCGCGTGCTGGACGGCGCTGTCATGGTGTACGACGCCGTCGGCGGCGTGCAGCCCCAGTCGGAAACCGTCTGGCGCCAGGCCAACAAGTACAAGGTTCCGCGTCTCGCGTTCGTCAACAAGATGGACCGCACCGGCGCCGACTTCCTGCGCGTGCGCCAGATGATGGTGGACCGCCTGAAGGCCAACCCCGTCGTGATCCAGATCCCGATCGGTGCCGAAGAGCACTTCCAGGGCATCGTCGACCTCGTGAAGATGAAGGCGATCATCTGGGACGAAGATAAGGGCGTGACGTTCCAGTACGGCGAGATCCCCGCCAACCTGGTCGATGTCTGCAACGAATACCGCGAAAAGCTCGTCGAAGCGGCTGCTGAAGCCAGCGAAGAGCTGATGAACAAGTACCTCGAAGGCGGCGAGCTGAGCGAGGAAGAAATCAAGAAGGCCATTCGCCAGCGCACCATCGCCGGCGAAATCCAGCCGATGCTGTGCGGCTCGGCCTTCAAGAACAAGGGCGTGCAAGCCATGCTCGACGCCGTCGTCGAATACATGCCCGCACCGACCGACATTCCCCCGGTCAACGGCCTGGACGAAGACGAAGCGCCTGTCATCCGCAAGGCTGACGACAACGAGAAGTTCTCGGCCCTGGCATTCAAGCTGATGACCGACCCGTTCGTGGGCCAGTTGACCTTCGTGCGCGTCTACTCCGGCGTGCTGACCAAGGGCGACAGCGTCTACAACCCGGTTCGCGGCAAGAAGGAACGTATCGGCCGTATCGTGCAGATGCACGCCAATAACCGCGAAGAAGTCAACGAAATCCGCGCTGGCGACATCGCTGCCTGCGTGGGCCTGAAGGAAGTCACCACGGGCGAAACCCTGTGCGACCCGACGGCGATCGTGACGCTCGAGCGCATGGTGTTCCCGGAATCGGTGATCTCGCAGGCCGTCGAGCCGAAGACCAAGGCCGACCAGGAAAAGATGGGCATCGCCCTGCAACGCCTGGCTCAGGAAGACCCCTCGTTCCGCGTCAAGACCGACGAAGAATCGGGCCAGACCATCATCGCCGGCATGGGCGAGCTCCACCTTGAAATCATCGTGGACCGCATGAAGCGCGAATTCGGCGTGGAAGCCAACGTGGGCAAGCCGCAAGTGGCTTACCGCGAAACGATCCGCAAGACCGTCGAAGAAGCCGAAGGCAAGTTCGTTCGCCAGTCGGGCGGCAAGGGCCAGTACGGTCACGTCATCCTGAAGCTCGAGCCGCAAGAGGCTGGCAAGGGCTTCGAGTTCGTCGACGCCATCAAGGGCGGTGTGGTTCCTCGCGAATACATCCCCGCGGTGGAAAAGGGCGTCGTGGAAGCGCTGACGCAAGGCGTGCTGGCGGGCTATCCCGTCGTGGACGTCAAGGTCACGCTGCACTTCGGTTCGTACCACGACGTGGACTCGAATGAAATGGCGTTCAAGATGGCCGCGATCTTCGGCTTCAAGGAAGGCGCCCGCAAGGCCAACCCCGTGATCCTCGAGCCGATGATGGCCGTGGAAGTCGAAACGCCTGAAGACTACGCCGGCAACGTGATGGGCGACCTGTCGTCCCGCCGCGGCATGGTGCAGGGCATGGACGACATGGTCGGTGGCGGCAAGGCCATCAAGGCCGAAGTGCCGCTGTCGGAAATGTTCGGCTACTCGACCACGCTGCGCTCGATGTCGCAAGGCCGCGCAACGTACACGATGGAGTTCAAGCACTACGCCGAAGCTCCCCGTAACGTCGCCGAAGCCATCGTGGCCGCCCGCGCCAAGTAAGTATTCAATTTCGAATCTGTCTGCGACCGTGTGCCCCTCGCTGCCCGTGGCGAGGGAACCAGCAATGCGGTGCAGACATAAAACCCAATCACGGGCACTGCTCTTTCAAGGATTGAAAAATGGCAAAAGGTAAATTCACCCGCACCAAGCCGCACGTGAACGTGGGCACGATCGGTCACGTTGACCACGGCAAGACGACGCTGACGGCT
>NZ_FNPM01000045.1:0-1852 GCF_900107295.1 Variovorax sp. YR266 | reverse complement strand
AGCGGTTCTTCATGCACACCATCGCGGCGTGCATGGACCACCGATCCTGCACATCAGCCCTCAGCAAAAAAAGAGGGTGCTGAGACGACGCTTACCACGCAGCGCACTCCGTACAAGTTGTTTCAGATTAGCTGAGAGGGCACGCACCAACAACAACAAATCGATGGCATTGAGAGTGCCGCCGATGAGATGAACAGGAAAGTACGCAATCCTCTCGAGATTGCTGTTGTCGGTGAACGACTGTTGAGCGGCACGCGGTCGCGCAAGCCGAGTCCATCGTTGCCCGCGCTCGCACCTTGTCCGTACGCCTGCACATTCGAGATAAGAGTCGGTTCTACCTCTCCGTGTTCGAACCAACGCAGGGCACGCCCGGCCGCGCCCCTGATTCCCTCCAACATCGAGGTTCGGCTACAGCTGTAGGGGCATCCCCGTTTCCTTCGAATCGCAAGAGGTCTATCCGACTCGCATTGAACTCGGCGCGCTGGTGCGGGTGGTCAATGAGGAACTGGAGCGGCGGATTGAAAAGGCCGACACCACAATGCAGTTATTGCGTGTTGCCTTGAGTAAAGGCGGTGTGCAATGAATGCCTTCGAGACTATCGATGCCCGGGTTCGTCTGTCCCATGCGTTCAAGAAATCTCAAGAGGTCTAGGTCAGCTTCCACGAAACCGGTAGCAACCCATGCCCTCCTTCAACGGCAGAGGTCAACTGCCGCCGCTTGCAACTGTTCCATGAACTCGGAGAGTGCAATACGTGAACCCAGCTTCCCGTCTTTGGTCGGAAATGCGACACACACGTTCTCTCGACCTTGCTCGCGATCTAACAGCAACACAAACTGACCATCAAAACTCATCTCTGCAACGAGATGCTCGTATCCGACGTCGCTCAGGATGGTTATTTCCCATTTTCCGTTCTTCATGTCTGGTCCTTTATGGTTCGAGGAAGCCGGTGAATTTTCCGTCCGGCCCAAATCGGGCTCCACGCCCGCCAGGGCTCTCATGGACGTCTGTACCGCCATGTCGGTTGGGCTTGTCAACGCGACTAGGCGAGTTCACTATGCCATCTAAAGTCTTTTGCCCTTGCTCGTTCTTGTCTGCCGGCGTGCCTCTTGCCGGATCAAATGCACTGCCCTGACGATCCCCATGCTTCTGCTGAGCACGCCCAGCTTTGGTTAAGTCCCCGCGATCAGGATCGCGCCCGGATTCAGGATCTGGTGAAACTCCCCCATCAGAGAACATCCGATCTTTCAGCCAATCAACGGCTCGTCCACAGGACTGAGCAACGTCATTCATCGCTTTGCGACAGCCTTTGGACAACGAGCAGCCAATAGCCAGGACGCCGCCTCCAACAGCTACTGGGCCGACCTCCACCAGCAACCCATCTGGATCGGTATATCGCAATGGATTGTTAAGCCCATAGGTCCGTCTATTCCATCCCCCACCTAGTCCAATTGGATCCGGTTGGCTATACCTGCCCGTTCTAGCGTCATAGCTGCGGAAGTAGTTGTAGAAGAGCCCTGACTCGTCGTCTGAATATTGGCCCGGATACCTCAGGTTGAACTTCACCTCCGAGATGCTGGTCGTGCCCGGATTGGGTGTGGTCTCCGTGTTGGCGAACCTATTCTTTGCTGTCGTCGGCTTGTCCTCCCCGAACGCGCTGTAGCCCCACTGCCAGACCGCCTGGCCATCCTCGTTCGTCAGCTTGCGCGGCGTGTTCAGGTGATCGCTGTGGATGGCATAGGTGGCGCCGTTGACGATGGCCGCAACCGGCATCGGCCCATTGCCCGTCGGCAGGTAGATGTACTGGCTCTGCCCCGCACTGTTCGTGCCCCCGCTGCCCACCTCCGCGATCAG
>NZ_FNPM01000013.1:98692-193696 GCF_900107295.1 Variovorax sp. YR266 | reverse complement strand
CTCTGCAGCGTGGGGGCTATCTGGTCGAGCGCGAACGCGAAACGACCGCGCAGATCGAGCGGCGCGGTCGTGTGGTTCAAGCCGAGAGCCCAGACTGACATGGCCGTGATTATAAAATCAGCAGCCGCACGAGGCTTGCGGAAGGACAAATGGCTTTCCCTATGACAGCCATAACCTTCCGCGCATGTTCCGGCACGTGTGCAACCCCTCCCGATGGACCTGCTGGCCCTCTTGAATCACCTGCTTAATTTTGTAGCACCCGCGGCCTTCCTGGCCCTGGTGCTGGCCTTTGCCGGGCGGTTCCTGGGCGGCAACCGCGCCGGCGTCTCGCGCTGGTGGGTGCAGTGGGCGCTGACCTTTGCGGCCGGCGTGGGTGTATCGGTTGCCGGCCTCGCGGTGTTCGGGCGTGACGGAGCGATGGTGACCTACGCCGCGCTCGTGGTGGTTTGCGGTACTGTCCAGTGGCTGGCGATGCGCGGCTGGCGCCGCTGACAACCAGTCAGCCGAGCCGGCGGATCATGTAGGCCGACTCGCCGGGGTAGGTGGCGAGCCGGGCCTGCTGCCCGGTGCCGGCGGGCTGCGTGGCCGCATAGCCCTGGCGCAGCCAGAAACCCACCGAGGATTGCACCGACACCAGCGTCGAATGCCGCCAGCCGGCCCGTGCCGCGTGAGCCCAGGCATGGCGTACCAGCAAGGGCCCCAGCCCCAGGCCCGAGGCGTCCGGGTGCACAGCCAGATCGTGCAGGTATAGCGAATCGGGCTGTTCGGCCACTTCGAACTCCCCATGCAGCGGAGTGAGCTTGCCGACTACCGATGGATACCCGGCCAGATAGGCCCGCACGCCGCCTTCATGCTCGGCCACCCAGCCCGTATGCGGCGCGGCAGCGAGCCGCCGGGCGATCAGCGCGCCGTCCTCCACGAACCCCGCGCCATAGCAGGCGAGCTGGATCGCGAGCACGGCGTCGAGGTCGTCGGCGCGCATGCCGCGCACGAAGGGGGCGTCCGACACCATCAGGCCAGCAGCAGCTTGTCGTCGTCCAGTTTTTCGCCGCGTGTCTGCTCGAACATGCGCAGCAGGTCGGGCACATCGAGCCCCGAGCGCTCCGGCCCGGCCACGTCGAGGATCACCTGGCCCTCGTGCAGCATCACCGTGCGCGAGCCGTAGTCCAGTGCCTGGCGCATGCTGTGCGTCACCATCATCGCGGTGAGCTGGCTGCCTTCGACGATCCTGGCGGTCAGTTCCAGCACGAAGGCGGCAGTTTTCGGGTCCAGCGCGGCCGTGTGCTCGTCCAGCAGCAGGATGCGCGAGGGCTTGAGCGAGGCCATCAGCAGGCTCACCGCCTGCCGCTGCCCGCCCGAGAGCAGCCCGATGCGGTCGGCCAGCCGGTTCTCCAGCCCCAGCTTCAGGATCGACAGCTTCTCGCGGAACAGCTCGCGCAGGTTGCGGTTGAGCGCAAAGCCGAAGGCCCGGCGCTCGCCGCGCTTCCAGGCGAGCGCCATGTTCTCCTCGATGGTCAGCGCCTCGCAGGTGCCGGCCATCGGGTCCTGGAACACGCGGGCCACCATGCCCGAGCGCTGCCAGGCGTTCAAGCGGGTCACGTTCTTGCCGTCGATCTCGATGCTGCCTTTGTCGACGATCAGGTCGCCGCTCACCGCATTCAGAAAGGTCGACTTGCCTGCGCCGTTCGAGCCGATCACGGTGACGAACTGGCCGGTCGGAATTTCCAGGCTCAGGCCGCGCAGCACGCGGTTCTCGATCGGCGTGCCCGGGTTGAAGGTCATCTCGAGTTGTTGGGCGCGCAGCATCAGTTCTTCCCCTTGAAAAGCCCGCCCAGCTTGCGCTTGTAGGCTGGCACCAGAAGCGCGAACGCCACCAGCACGGCAGTCACCAGGTTCAGGTCTTGCGCCTGCAGGCCCATGAAGTCGGTGTTCAGCGCCATCGCGATGAAAAAGCGATACAGCAGCGCACCCAGCACGCACGCCAGGGTGGTGATGACCATGCTGCGCGCGGGCAGCAGCGTCTCGCCGATGATCACCGCGGCCAGACCGATCACGATCGTGCCCACGCCCATCGAGATGTCGGCCGTGCCCTGGCTCTGGGCGAACAGCGCGCCGGCCAGCGCCACCAGCGCGTTCGACAGCGCCAGGCCTGCCATGGTGTGGAAGTCGGTCGAGATGCCCTGGGCCCGCGCCATGCGCGCGTTGCCGCCCGTGGCGCGCATCGCCAGGCCGGCTTCAGAAGCGAAGAACATGTCGACCAGGATCTTCGCGACGATCACGATCAGCAGCAGCAACAGCGGCTTGGCCCACTGCTCGGGCATGCCGCCGAAGTCGACCATGCTGAACACAGTCGGTTCGGTGATGAGCGCCACGTTGGGCTTGCCCATTACGCGCAGGTTGATGGAGTACAGCGCGATCATCACCAGGATGCTCGCGAGCAACTGCATGATCTTCAGCTTCACGTTGAGCCAGGCCGTGACCCAGCCCGAGACGGCGCCGGCCACGCAGGCCACCGCGGTGGCGGCCACCGGGTTCCAGCCCGCGACGATCAGCGTCGCGGCCACGGCGGCGCCCAGCGGAAAGCTGCCGTCCACCGTGAGGTCGGGAAAATTGATGATGCGAAACGACATGAAGACGCCCAGCGCGACCAGTCCGAATATCAGACCGATCTCGATGGCGCCCAGCGAAGCGATGAGCGACATGAGAGAAAAAGACTCGGGTGCTTACTTCGTGCTCACGACCTTGGCGGTCTTCAGCAGCGATTCGGACAGCGTCACGCCCTGCAGCTTGGCTGCGCCGGGGTTCACCACCAGCTCGAAGTTGGTGCTGGTCTGCGAGGCGATCGTGCCGGGCTTTTCACCCTTGAGGATGCGCACCACGATCTTGCCGGTCTGGCGGCCGATGTCGCTGTAGTTCAGGCCCAGGGCAGCAACGGCGCCGCGCTCGACGGTGGCCGTGTCGGCTGCCACCACCGGCAGCTTGGCCTGCTGCGCCACCTTCACGATGCCTTCGAAGGCCGAGACCACGTTGTTGTCGGTGGGCGTGTAGATCACGTCGGCCTTGCCGACCAGGCTCTGGGCGGCGGTCGGCACGTCCACCGTGCGGGCGGCGGCGGCTTCGACCACGGTCATGCCGGCGTCGGCGGCGGCCTTCTTCAGGGAGGCAACGATGGCCACCGAGTTGGCTTCGCCGGGGCTGTAGATCACGCCGATGCGCTTGGCGTTCGGCACCACCTGCTTGATGAGGCCGACGTGCTTTTCCAGCGGCGACAGGTCCGACACGCCCGTCACGTTGGTGCCCGAGGGCTCCCAGTTCTTCACCAGCTTGGCGGCCACCGGGTCGGTGATTGCCGAATACACCACCGGAATCGTCTTGGTGGCGGCCACCACGGCCTGCGCCGACGGCGTGGCGATGGCGACGATCGCATCGGGCGCATCGCCCACGTATTTGCGGGCGATCTGGGCTGCGGTGCCCACGTTGCCCTGCGCGCTCTGGTAAGTGAACTTGAGGTTTTTGCCTTCTTCGTAGCCGGCCGCCTTCAGCTCGGCCTTCACGCCGTCGCGCACGGCGTCCAGCGCCGGGTGCTCGACGATGGCGGTCACGGCCACCGACTTGGTGTCGGCCGCGAACGAAGGCGCGGCGGCCAGCATGCCGAGGGCCAGGGCCACTGCGCTGAAGGGTGTGCGAAGCAAAGCGTTTTTCACGGGAAAGGGTCTCCGGGTGGGGGGTGTGGATGCATCTGAAGCCGCCGGCGGGCGCCGGTGGCGGGGAATTCAGCGGCCCTGGATCGCGGCATGCGTCCCGGGCGCCTCGGAGTCTAGATCGTACTTTGCACAATTAAGGTGCATGAACGGCTCGGGCTTACCCCGCTTTGCGCCATAAAATTGCATGAATTTGGTGCGTTGGGAGAAGAAATTGCATGAGATCGAACTCGACCGGATCGACCGGAGGATTCTTGAGCACCTGCAGGTGCATGGCCGTGCATCCAACCTCGAACTGGCCGAGGTGGCCAATCTCTCGCCGGCGCAGTGCCTGCGGCGCCACAGGCGGCTGGAAGAACTGGGGCTCATCAACGGCTACGCGGCGCGGCTGAACGCGCGCCACATCGGGCTGGGCGTGATCGCCTTCATCCACGTGACCATGGCGCGCGGCCATGTTGACGAACTGCCCAAGTTCCAGGACCTGATCGCCGACCTGAAGCAGATCCTGGAGTGCTACTCGGTGACGGGCGACTTCGACTACGTGCTCAAGGTCGTCGCGCAAGACCTGGAGGCGCTCTCGCAGTTCCTGATGCACACGCTGATGCACATGCCCGGCGTGTCGGCGGTGCGTTCGAGCGTGTGCCTCAACGAAGTCAAATTCACCACGGCGCTGCCGCTGGAATGACTGCTGGAGTGATCAGCTCGGCATGCCCGGAATCGGCGAGGCGGGCGACGAAGGCACGGAGGGCGTCGCGAGCGCTTCCGGCGCGGTAGCCGTCATCACCATCGTCGGCACGGCCAGCGGCAGCGAGGCCTTCTTCAGTTCGTCGAGGATCACGAACAGCAGGTCGCTGCGCACGCCGCCCGCGAGCCGGGGGCTCGCCACATAGGCGATCGCCTGGAAGATCAGCAACCCGTTCTCGATACCCTCGAGCGTGAGCGACGGCGCCGGGGTTTCCAGCACGCCTTCGTGCGCCTTGCAGGCCGCGAGGATCAGATCGCGCACGCGCTGGGCGTCGGTGGTCAACGGCATCGGCAGGCGGATCAGCACGCGTCCCTCGGCGTTGGCCAGCGTCATGTTGCGCACGGTCTTGGTGATGAACTCCGAGTTCGGCACGATCAGCGTCGAGCGGTCGCCCAGCTGGATCTCGGTGGCGCGCACGTTGATGCGCCGCACGTCGCCCTCGGCCGTACCCAGCACCACCCAGTCGCCCACCTTCACCGGCTGCTCGGCCAGCAGGATCAGCCCCGAGATGAAGTTCTGCACGATCGCCTGCAGGCCGAAGCCGATACCCACCGACAGCGCACTCGCCACCCACGCGATGCGCTCGATGCCGATGCCCAGTGCGGAAAGCGCAAACGCCACCACCAGGATGCCGCCCACATAGCCCAGCAGCGTGGTGATGGAGCTTTGCATGCCCGGCTCGAACTTCGTGTTCGGCAGGTAGGCTCTTTCGAGCCAGCGCTTGAAGATCCGCAGCACGACGAAACCCACCACCGCCACCGCGATCGCGCTCAGGATCGCTCCCGGCACCAGCTGGAACTCGCCCACCTTCACGCCGGTGCCGAACTTGCCGCTGCGCTGGAACACCTCGCCCGGCCCCGTGCCCAGCGGCGCGGCCAGCGCTATCAACATGTAGAAGAACAGCGCCACCCGGCTCAGCGCCGACAGCACCGTGGCGACCTGGTCCAGCGTCTGCGGCGCAAGGTTGAAGCTCTTCTGCAGCCGCTGGCCGAAGGCGGCGCGCGACGACACCGTGGCCATGAACACGTCGTCCGCGAACTTGAACAGCACGTAGAAGGCGGCAGCCACGATGCCGCTCCAGGTGAGCTGCGAGGCCAAAAAGCTCGCCAGCGCCACGTAGCCGACAGCCACCAGCACCCAGATCGCGATCATCAGCGCGCCGATCAGCGCCACCAGCAGGCCGACCCACATCGGCCGCTCGGGCAGGCCGGCCTCGGCCGCATCGGCGCGCAGCGGCTTCACGACATAGAGCACCGTGGCGACCAGCGCCGTCAGCACCAGCGCCGTGAGCACGTGCGTGGCCACTACCGCCGCGAAGCTCGCGTCGATCAGCGCGTTGACCTCCGCCGGGGTCCATGCCAGCGCGGCCACCAGCGCCACCAGCCAGGGCAGGGCGGCGAGCCGCGTGGCCATGGCGTCGGGAATCGGCGGCAGGCGCCACGAGGGCCGGCGCGTGGCCAGCAGCCCGCGGCCCAGCCCGATCACGAAGGCCATGAACACCAGCGCCTGGGCCGTCGAATTGAGCACCTTGCGCGCCTGCGGCTCCCAGGTGGCGAACTCTTTCAGCACCTCGACGAAGCCGTGCGCGGCCACGGCCACGAGCAGCACATGGCTCGCGACGATGCCGATCACCAGCACCGAACGCCGCAGCCGCCCCGCCGGCAGGACGCGCGCGGCCAGCCGGGCGAGCAGGACTTCGGCCGCCCAGTTGCCGAACACCGCGAGCAGCAGCGCCCCGACCAGGGCCGCGATCACCTGCAGGCGCGTTTCGGGCTGGGTCGCCGCCACCAGGCCGTCGTTCACCGAGGACACCATCGCCTTCAGCCGTGCCTGGTCGTCGGGCCAGGCCTCGCGCAGGTCGTTCCAGAACTCGGCGGTCAGCGGCGAGGCCGCGCGCTCGGTGAGCTGCGCCTCGAACAGCGCCCGGCGCTGCGTGACCAGCTCGGTGCCGCGCTGCCGTACGTCGACCGACAGCAGGCGCGCAAGGCGGATGTCGGCGTCGAGTGCGTTGCGCTCCTTGGTCAGGCGCGCGCGCTGGCGGGTGATGTCGGGGTCTTCGGTGGCGCCAGCGGCGGGCGGGTTGCCGAGCTCGCCGAGCCGGGCGTTCAGATCGGCAAGCTCGCCGGTGCGCGCGGTGACGAACTTGTCGGCCTGGGTGCCGATGTCGTTGATCTGCGCGAGCAGCTTGCGCGCGTCCTCGTCGGTCTCGGCGGCGGTGCTGAGCTTGGTGAACTGCTCGCGCAGTTCGGCCACTGTGGGGGCGGGGGCTGCTGCGGCCGCGGCAGCACTGTTGGCGTTGCCGCCGAGGTCTGGCTGCGCCGAGGCGCCGCCGCACATGCACAGGGCTGCGAAGCAGAAGCTCGCGAAGCGTAGGGTCCAACTCATGGCCGCATCATAGAAGCCGCCATTTCGTAAGGGCCGGTAAGAAGTAAGTGCGTAGGTGCGGCCTCAGCCGCGCAGCTTCAGCCGGCGGGGCTGAACAGGTCCACCCTGTCGGTGATGATGCCGTCGGTGCCCAGGTCGATCAGCCGCTGCGCAGCCCACTCGTCGTTCACCGTGTAGCTCAGTGCGCGCAGGCCTGCGCCGTGCACTTGTGCCACCACCGCCGCGTCCCACAGCGCGTGGTTGCAGACGATGGCCACGCAGTCCAGCTGCTGCGCGGCCTCGAGCCAGCCGTTCCACAGCGTGTCGAGCAGCAGGCCGCGCGGCAGCTCGGGCTGCACCGCCTGCGCGCCTTTGAGCGATTCGACCTGGAAGGACGTGAGCAGCGGTGGCACGGCCGCGCCCTGCCACAGGCGGGCGGTCTCGCGCGCCACCACTTCACCGGTTTCGCGCTCGACGCCGGGCGTCGGCTTGATCTCGATGTTGAGCAGGTGCCCGTTGGCCAGGCAGAAGCGCGCGATGTTCTCCAACGTGGGCAGCGGCTCGCCCGCGTAGGCGCGCGAGTGCCAGCCGCCCGCGTCGAGCTGCGCCAGCGCGCTCCAGGGCTGCGCGCCGCCGATGCCGTGGCCGCTGGTGGTGCGGCCGAGCGTGGCGTCGTGCATGAGGAAGACCACGCCGTCGGCGCTGAGCTTGGCGTCGCACTCGAACATGCGGTAGCCGTGCGAGGCGCCGAGCTTGAAGGCCGCAAGCGTGTTTTCGGGTGCCAGCTTGCCGGCGCCGCGATGCGCGACCCAGCGGAGATACGGCCAGGGTGTCGACAAGGCCATCGTTCAGTCTGCGCGCTTGCCCGAACCGGCGTCGAACCAGTGCAGCTTGTCTTCGCGCGCCGCGATCTTCACTGTGTCGCCCGCGACCGGCGGATGGTCGCCTTCGTCGGTGCGCATGATGATCTGCTCGTCGCCGATGCGGCCGTACACCAGGCGCTCGGCGCCCAGCAGTTCGACCTGCTCGACCTGCACCGTCCAGCCGCTTTCGTCGAGCTTCAGGTGCTCGGGGCGAATGCCCAGGATCTGGCCCGGGCGCACGCCCGGCGCGTGCCGCAGCAGGTTCATCGGAGGAGAGCCGATGAAGCTCGCCACGAAGGTGGTGGCGGGGCGCGAGTACACCTCTTCGGGCGTGGCGAACTGGTCCATCACGCCGCCGTTCATCACGATGATGCGTTGCGCCAGCGTCATGGCCTCGACCTGGTCGTGCGTGACGAACAGCGAAGTGATGCCGAGCTCGCGGTGCAGCTTCTGGATTTCGAGGCGCGTCTGCGCGCGCAGCTTGGCGTCGAGGTTCGACAGCGGCTCGTCGAACAGGAACACCTGTGGCTGGCGCACGATGGCGCGGCCCATGGCCACGCGCTGGCGCTGGCCGCCGGAGAGTTCGCGCGGCTTGCGTTCCAGCAGGTGGCCGAGCTCGAGGATCTTCGCGGCCTTGTCGACGCGCACCTTGATCTCGTCGACCGGCACCTTGGCGATCTTCAGGCCATAGGCCATGTTTGCGAACACGCTCATGTGCGGGTACAGCGCGTAGTTCTGGAACACCATGGCGATGTCGCGCTCGGAGGGTTCGAGCTGGTTCACCACCTTGTTGCCGATGGCGATCTCGCCGGCCGAGACTTCCTCCAGGCCCGCCACCATGCGCAGCAGCGTGGACTTGCCGCAGCCCGAGGGGCCGACGATGACGATGAATTCATGGTCGGCGATCTCGGCGCTCACGCCGTGGATGACCTGGTTGGCTTTCGGCCCGTGGCCGTAGCGCTTGATGACGTTGCGTAGGGAGAGAGCAGCCATAACTTATTTTTCAGTGTCCACGAGGCCCTTGACGAACCACTTTTGCATCAGCACCACCACCAGCGCGGGCGGCAGCATGGCTAGGATGGCGGTGGCCATCACGACGTTCCATTCGTTCTGGCCATCGCCGCCGGCAATCAGCCGCTTGATGCCGACGACGATGGGGTACATGTCTTCGTTGGTGACCGCCAGGAGCGGCCAGAGGTACTGGTTCCAGCCGTAGATGAACTGGATCACGAACAGCGCGGCGATCGAAGTCTTCGACAGCGGCAGCAGCACATCGAAGAAGAAGCGCATCGGACCGGCGCCATCCATGCGCGAGGCCTCGGTGAGCTCCTCGGGCACCGTCAGGAAGAACTGGCGGAACAGGAAGGTGGCCGTGGCCGACGCGATCAGCGGCACCGTGAGGCCCGCGTACGAGTTCAGCAGGCTCAGGTCCGACAGCACCTTGTAGGTGGGCAGGATGCGCACTTCCACCGGCAGCATCAGCGTCACGAAGATGGCCCAGAAGCAGATCTTCTTGAACGGAAAGCGGAAGTAGACGATGGCGAAGGCCGACAGCAGCGAGATCGAGATCTTGCCGATGGCAATGACCATGGCCGTCACCAGGCTCACCCACATCATGTGCGCGACCGGCGCGTTCGATCCGGCGCTGGTGGCGCGGCCGAAGAGCGCGGCCTTGTAGCTGTCCAGCATGTGGCTGCCTGGAAGCAGCGGCATGGGCCTCTGCACGATCTCCTGCGCGGTGTGGGTGGACGCCACGAACGCAAGGTAGATGGGGAAGGCGACGATGATGACCCCCAGGATCATCACCACGTGGGCCAGGATGCCCTGGGTGCTTCGTTTTTCAACCATGTCAGTACTGCACCTTCTTTTCGACGTAGCGGAACTGCACGATGGTCAGCGCGATGACGATCACCATCAGCACCACCGACTGTGCGGCCGAGCCGCCAAGGTCCAGTGCCTTGAAGCCGTCGTGATAGACCTTGTAGACGAGGATTTCGGTGTCCTTGCCGGGGCCGCCCTCGGTGGCGGCGTGGACGATGGCGAAGGTGTCGAAGAAGGCGTAGACCACGTTCATCACCAGCAGGAAGAACGTGGTGGGCGACAGCAGCGGGAACTGCACGGTCCAGAACCGGCGCCACGGGCGCGCGCCATCGATGGCTGCGGCCTCGATCAGCGATTTCGGAATGGACTGCAGGCCGGCCAGGAAGAACAGGAAGTTGTAGGAAATCTGCTTCCACACAGCCGCCATGACGATCAGCGTCATGGCGTGCCGCGAATTGAGCAGATGGTTCCAGTCGATGCCGATCTTGCCGAGTGCATAGGCCACCACGCCCAGCGACGGCGAGAACATGAAGACCCACAGCACGGCCGCCACGGCGGGAGCCACCGCGTACGGCAGGATCAGCATGGTCTTGTAGAACATGCCGCCGCGAACGATGCGGTCGGCGAACACGGCGAGCGCCAGTGACAGGCTGATGCCGATGCCGGCCACCAGCACCGAGAAAACGGCGGTGGTCTTGAACGACTCGGCGTAGGCCGGGTCGTGGAACAGCTCCTTGAAGTTCTGCAGCCCGACGAACTCGACCGATGTGCCGAACGCATCCTGCTGCTGCAGCGATTGCAGGATGGCCTGCCCCGCCGGCCAGAAGAAAAACACGAGGATCACCGCCATCTGGGGTGCCAGCAGCAGCCAGGGCAGCCAGCCCGAGCGAAAGAAGACGCGTTTTTCCATGAACCCTCTACGTAAAAAATCCCGCCGCGCCCACTCTTGTAGAAGAGTGAGCGGGGGCGGGCGATATTAGCCGGACACGAGGGGCCCGGTCGTCAATCGTCAGCTCTTGTTTGCCTTCTGGAAGCGTTCCAGCTGCTCGTTGCCGCGGGTCACGATGGCGTCAAGGGCTTCCTTGGCCGTCTTCTTGCCGTTCCAGACCTGTTCGAGCTCTTCGTCCTCGATGGCGCGAATCTGCACGTAGTTGCCCAGGCGGATGCCGCGGCTCTTGTCAGTGACCTTGCGGATCATCTGCGTCACGGCCACGTCGGTGCCGGGGTTCTGCTTGTAGAAGCCCGACTCTTCGGTGAGCTTGTACGAAGCGGTGGTCACGGGCAGGTAGCCCGTGCGCTTGTGGCTGGCGGACTGCACTTCAGGCGTCGAGATGAAGCTGAAGAACTTGGCCACGCCCTTGTATTCGGCCGGCTTCTTGCCCGACATGACCCACAGGCTGGCACCGCCGATCACGGTGTTCTGCGGTGCGCCCGGCACGTCCGGGTAGTAGGGCAGGGGCGCCAGGCCGTAGGCGAACTTGGCGTTCTTGGCCACGTTGCCGTAGAAGCCCGAAGAGGTGTTGATCATGGCGCACTCGCCCGACACGAACGAGGCTTCGGGCACGTTGCCGCGGCCCTTGTAGATGAACAGGCCCTGCTTGGCCATGCTGGCCAGGTTCTCGATGTGGCGCTGGTGCAGCGGCGAGTTCACCTTCAGGCGCGCGTCCAGGCCCTGCAGGCCGTTGGCCTTGCTGGCGAATTCCACGTTGTGCCAGGCCGAGAAGCTCTCCACCTGCGTCCAGTTCTGCCAGGCCGTGGTGAACGGGCACTTGTGGCCGCTGGCCTTGAGCTTGGCGGCGGCGGCAACCACCTCGGGCCAGGTCGACGGCGCCTTGTCGGTGGGCAGGCCGGCAGCCTTGAAGGCGTCCTTGTTGAAATAGAAGATGGTGGTCGAGCTGTTGAACGGGAAGCTCAGCATCTGGCCATTGGGGGCGGTGTAGTAACCGGCCACGGCAGGGATGTAGGCGGCCGGGTCGAACTTCTCGCCCGCGTCCTTCATGACCTGGCCGACCGGCACGATGGCGCCCTTGCTGGCCATCATGGTGGCGGTGCCCACTTCGAACACCTGCAGGATGTGCGGTGCGTTGCCGGCGCGGAAGGCCGCGATGGAAGCCGTCATCGATTCGTCGTACGTGCCCTTGAAGGTCGGGATGACCTTGTATTCCTTCTGGCTCTCGTTGAACTGCTTGGCCAGATCGTTGACCCACTCGTTGTTGACGGCGGTCATGGAATGCCACCACTGGATCTCGGTCTGGGCCTGTGCCACGTTGAACAGCGTGGCGGCCAACGCCGATGCCAGCGCAAGCGTCTTGAATCGCATGAAGACTCCTGAAGGGAAAAATGGAAAGCGCGGATGCTAGGGCATGTGCATGACACAGCCGCGTCACATTGGCGCATGGAGCGCGGGTTGCTTCCAATCGGGGAAACCCCTTTGGCCCTGTTTGCATCAGGCCCGGGGCGGGCTGCGGCCCTGCTTGCTGCGCCGCACCATGCTAGCATCGCCCTCCCTTTTTTGGCCTAGCCTGTCGCCACGGCCGGGACTTCTGCGAGAGCGCCATGAGCAGCAAAACCTCCCTCGACAAAAGCAGGATCAAGTTCCTCTTGCTCGAAGGCATTCACCCCTCGGCCGTGGAGGTGTTGCGCGCCGCCGGCTACACCAACATCGAGTCGCTGCCGGGCGCGCTGCCCGACGCCGAGCTCAAGGCGAAGATCGCCGACGTGCATTTCCTGGGTATCCGCTCGCGCACCCAGCTGACGGCCGAGGTGTTCGCCGCCGCCCACAAGCTGGTGGCCGCCGGGTGCTTTTGCATCGGCACCAACCAGGTCGACCTCGAAGCTGCCCGCGAGCACGGCGTGGCGGTGTTCAATGCCCCGTATTCCAACACCCGCTCGGTGGCCGAACTGGTGCTGGCCGAAGCCATCCTGCTGCTGCGCGGCGTGCCCGAGAAGAGTGCGGTGGCGCACCGCGGCGGCTGGCTCAAGTCGGCCGACAACGCGTTTGAAATCCGCGGCAAGACGCTGGGCATCGTGGGCTACGGCTCCATCGGCGCGCAACTGTCGGTGCTGGCCGAGGCGCTGGGCATGCACGTGGCCTTCTTCGACGTGGTCACCAAGCTGCCGCTGGGCAATGCGCGCCAGGTGCGCGAGCTGCACCAGTTGCTGGCCCAGAGCGACATCGTGACGCTGCACGTGCCCGAGACGCAGGCCACGCAATGGATGATCGGCGCGGCCGAGATCGCGGCCATGAAGCCCGGCGCCATCCTGATCAACGCCTCGCGCGGCACGGTGGTCGAGATCGACTCGCTGGCCGAGGCCCTGAAGGCGAAGAAGCTGCTGGGCGCCGCCATCGACGTGTTTCCGGTGGAGCCGCGCAGCAACAAGGACGAGTTCCAGTCGCCGCTGCGAGGCCTCGACAACGTGATCCTCACGCCGCACATCGGCGGCTCGACGATGGAGGCGCAGGCCAACATCGGGCTGGAAGTGGCGGAAAAGCTGGTCAAGTACAGCGACAACGGCACTTCGACGTCTTCCGTCAACTTCCCTGAAGTGGCGCTGCCTGCGCACCCTGGCAAGCACCGGCTGCTGCACGTCCACCGGAACGTGCCGGGGGTGCTGTCCGAGATCAACAAGATCTTTTCGGACAACCAGATCAACATCTCCTCGCAGTTCCTGCAGACGAACGAGAGGATCGGCTATGTGGTGATGGACATCGACGCGGCATCCTCGGACCTGGCGCTGGAGAAACTGGCAAAGGTGGGCGGGACGATTCGCAGCCGCGTGCTGTTCTGAGTTTCCTTGAGAAGGGGCGGGGAGCCCTCCGGGAGCCATGCTTAGCACAAGGCCGTAGCAACCGTCACGAGGCAAGTCCCCAGGCGCTGCCCTAAAATCCCCAGCCCGGCTATGGGCGCGCAGCGCCCGGCCGAGGCGCCCCACCCGATGAATGCTCCGACTGCGTTGAACACGCTGTTGGCACAGGCCGCAGAGCCTGTCCGACTGCGCGAGATCCCGTACAACTACACCAGCTTCTCCGATCGCGAGATCGTGATTCGCCTGCTGGGCGAACGCGGCTGGGAACTGCTCCAGACCTTGCGCGCCGAGCGCCGCACCGGCCGATCGGCCCGCATGCTCTATGAAGTGCTCGGCGACATCTGGGTGGTGCAGCGCAATCCGTACCTCGTCGACGACCTGCTCGACAATCCGCGCCGCCGCGGCCAGCTGGTCGATGCCCTCAGGCACCGCCTGACCGAGGTGCAAAAGCGCCGCACCCCCGACAGCGACCTGCCGCGCGACCAGCTCGTGGGCGAACTCACCGGCCTCGTGGGCGAGGCGGTGGCCGCCTTCGACACCAAGTTCCGCGACGTCGCCGCCCTGCGCCGCAAGGCCACGCGCGTGCTGGGCCGGCTCACGGCCAAGGACAACATCAAGTTCGACGGCCTCTCTCGCGTGTCGCACGTCACCGATGCCACCGACTGGCGCGTGGAGTACCCCTTCGTCGTGCTGTGCCCCGACACCGAGGTCGAGATGGCGCTGCTGGTGAAAGGCTGCATCGAGCTGGGCCTGACCATCATTCCGCGCGGAGGCGGCACCGGCTACACCGGCGGCGCCATCCCACTGACCTGGAACAGCGTCGTCATCAACACCGAGAAGCTCGAGGCTATGACCGAGGTCGAGCACGTCTCGCTGCCCGGCCTGGCCGACCCCGTGCCCACCATCTGGACCGAAGCCGGAGTGGTCACCCAGCGCGTGGCCGATGCGGCCGAGCGCTCAGGCTTCGTGTTCGCGGTCGATCCGACGTCGGCCGAGGCCTCGTGCGTCGGCGGCAACGTCGCCATGAACGCCGGCGGCAAGAAGGCCGTGCTATGGGGCACGGCGCTCGACAACCTCGCCTCGTGGCGCATGGTCACGCCGCAGGCCGAATGGCTCGAAGTCACGCGCATCGGCCACAACCTCGGCAAGATCCACGACGCCGAGAGCGCCGTGTTCGAGCTGCAGTACTACGCTGCCGACGGCAAGACCAAGCTGCGCACCGAGCGCCTCGACATCCCTGGCCGCACCTTCCGCAAGGAAGGCCTGGGCAAGGACGTGACCGACAAGTTCCTCTCGGGCCTGCCGGGCATCCAGAAGGAAGGCTGCGACGGCCTCATCACCAGCTGCCGCTGGGTGGTGCACAAGATGCCCTCGCACACGCGCACCGTGTGCCTCGAATTCTTCGGCAACGCCAAGGACGCGGTGCCCAGCATCGTCGAGATCAAGGACTTCATGTTCGCCGAGCAGAAACGCTCGGGCGTGCTGCTGGCCGGCCTCGAGCACCTGGACGACCGCTACCTCAAGGCGGTGGGCTACGCCACCAAGTCGAAGAAGCACGGCGGCCTGCCGAAGATGGTGCTGTTCGGCGACATCGCCGGCGACGATGCCGATGCGGTGGCCCGCGTCACCTCCGAGGTGGTGCGGATCGCCAACTCGCGCAGCGGCGAAGGCTTCATCGCCATCAGCCCCGAGGCGCGCAAGAAGTTCTGGCTCGACCGCAAGCGCACGGCCGCCATCAGCAAGCACACCAACGCCTTCAAGATCAACGAAGACGTGGTGATTCCGCTGCCGCGCATGGCCGAGTACAGCGACGGCATCGAGCGCATCAACATCGAGCTGTCGCTGCAGAACAAGCTCGCGCTCACCGACGAGCTCGAAGCCTTTCTCATGCGTGGCAACCTGCCGCTGGGCAAGACCGACGATGCGCACGAGATTCCAGCGGCCGAGCTGCTCGAAGACCGCGTGGCACAGGCCGTGGCGCTGGTGCAGGAAGTGCGCACGCTCTGGGCTGGCTGGCTGCAGAACGTCGATGCGCTGTTCCCGCAGCTGCAGGACCACAGCCTGCGTGCGAGCTGGAAGACGCAGCTGCGCCAGCCGCTGCAGGAGATTTTCTCGGGCGCCGAGTTCGCGCCGATCCTGGCCGAGTGCACGGCCATCCACAAGCGAGTGCTCAAGGGCCGCGTGTGGGTCGCGCTGCACATGCACGCGGGCGACGGCAACGTGCACACCAACATCCCCGTCAACAGCGACAACTACGACATGCTGCAGACCGCGCATGCCGCGGTGGTGCGCATCATGGCGCTGGCGCGCAGCCTCGACGGCGTGATCTCGGGCGAGCACGGCATCGGCATCACCAAGCTCGAATTCCTGAGCGACGAAGAGCTGCGCCCGTTCACCGAATACAAGGCCAGGGTCGACCCCGAAGGCCGCTTCAACAAGGGCAAGCTGCTGCGCGCGCCTGCCGGCGAGGCGCAGACGCTGCACGCCGACCTGACCAACGCCTACACGCCGAGCTTCGGCCTCATGGGCCATGAGTCGCTGATCATGCAGCAGAGCGACATCGGCGCCATTGCCGACAGCGTGAAGGACTGCCTGCGCTGCGGCAAGTGCAAGCCTGTGTGCGCCACGCACGTGCCGCGTGCCAACCTGCTCTACAGCCCGCGCAACAAGATCCTCGCGACCTCGCTGCTGGTGGAGGCCTTCCTCTACGAAGAGCAGACCCGGCGCGGCATCAGCATCAAGCACTGGGAAGAGTTCGAGGACGTGGCCGACCACTGCACCGTGTGCCACAAGTGCCTCACGCCGTGCCCCGTGAAGATCGACTTCGGCGACGTGTCGATGAACATGCGCAACCTGCTGCGCAAGATGGGCCAGAAGAGCTTCCGTCCTGGCAACGCTGCTGCGATGTTCTTCCTGAACGCCACCAATCCGCAGACCATCAAGGCGGTGCGTGCGGGCATGGTGGGCATCGGCTTCAAGGCGCAGCGCATGGCCAACGACCTGCTGCGCGGCCTCGCGAAGAAGCAGACGGCCGCACCGCCAGCCACGCTGGGTCCGGCGCCGATCAAGGAGCAGGTGATCCACTTCATCAACAAGAAGATGCCGGGCAACCTGCCGAAGAAGACGGCGCGTGCGCTGCTCGACATCGAGGATGCCGACTACGTGCCGATCATCCGCAACCCGAAGGCGACCACCTCCGAGACAGAGGCCGTCTTCTACTTTCCGGGCTGCGGTTCGGAGCGGCTGTTCTCGCAGGTCGGCCTCGCCACGCAGGCGATGCTCTGGCACGCGGGCGTGCAAACCGTGCTGCCGCCGGGCTACCTGTGCTGTGGCTATCCGCAGCGCGGCAGCGGCCAGTTCGACAAGGCCGAGAAGATGATCACGGACAACCGCGTGCTCTTCCACCGCGTAGCCAACACGCTCAACTATCTCGACATCAAGACGGTGGTGGTGAGCTGCGGTACCTGCTACGACCAGCTGCAGGGCTACCAGTTCGACAAGATCTTCCCGGGCTGCCGGATCATCGACATCCACGAGTACCTGCTCGAAAAGGGCATCACGCTTGCCGATGCGGGCGGTGGCGGCTACCTGTACCACGATCCCTGCCATTCGCCGATGAAGCTGCAGGACCCGATGAAGACCGTGAAGGCGCTGGTCGGTGACAACGTGCTCAAGAACGACCGCTGCTGCGGCGAATCGGGCACGCTGGGCGTGTCGCGGCCCGACATCTCGACGCAGATCCGCTTCCGCAAGGAAGAAGAGCTGAAGAAGGGTGAAGCCGCGCTGCGCGACTCCGGCAAGGTCGGCTCACAGGACAACGTGAAGATCCTCACCAGTTGCCCGAGCTGCCTGCAAGGCCTCTCGCGCTACGGCAACGACCTGAACAACGGCCTGCTCGAAGCCGACTACATCGTGGTCGAGATGGCCAACAAGATCCTCGGTGCCGACTGGATGCCGACCTATGTGGCCGCAGCCAATCAGGGCGGGATCGAGCGGGTGCTGGTGTGACGAGGGTACAGGGCTGCGTGCTGTGCGAGGGGCCGGGTGGCCGCCTCGTGTTCGAGGGCGCGAAGCTGCGCGTCATCCATGCGGAAGAGGCCGGCTTTCCGGCTTTCTATCGCGTGGTGTGGCGTGACCATGCGGCGGAGTTCTCAGACCTTGATGCAGCGGACCGCACGCTGTGCATGGAAGCAGTGGCGGTCGTCGAGCGGTGCCTGCGCGAGCATCTTAAGCCGGCCAAGATCAACCTCGCGGCGCTCGGCAACATGGTGGCGCATCTGCACTGGCACGTGATCGCGCGCTTCGCCGACGACAGCCATTTCCCGGGCTCGGTGTGGGCGCCGGTGCAGCGCGAACGCAATGCGGCGCAGGAAGCGGATATCGCCGAGCGCCTGCCAGCCCTCGAGGCTGCGATGATCGAACGCTTGGGCAACAGGAGTTTCTGATGGCAGGCTTGAAACCGGGCGCACCGACGCCGCAATCGATCACCGTGCACGGCCAGTCGCGCGTGCTCGAAGTGGGCTTCTCCGATGGCGCGACCTTTCGAATCCCTTTCGAGCTGATGCGCATCTACTCGCCGTCGGCCGAAGTGCAGGGCCACGGCCCGGGCCAGGAAATCCTTCAGACGGGCAAGCGCGAGGTCGAACTCGTCGACCTCGAAGCGGTCGGCAACTACGCCGTGCAGCCGACCTTCAGCGACGGCCACAACACGGGCATCTACTCGTGGGACCTGCTCTACGAACTGGGCGAGAAGCAGGCCGAGCTGTGGGCCACCTACGAGCGCCGCCTGCTCGAAGCGGGCGTCGACCGCGACACGCCGATGATCGACAAGAGCGGCCACGCCTGCGGCAGCCACTGAGCGCGCGAATTCGCCTGAAATCCGCGCCGCGCTATTGAAAAGATAGCCCTACCCCCAGGAAGGGCGGGACGAAAAAAGCAACAAATGCCCGCCGTGCGCGCGGGGTCGTCGGCTTGATGTGAAGGCTTCCGGCCTAACATCGGTTGCATGAGTACCACACACTTCGGCTTCGAAACAGTCGACGAAAGCGAGAAGGCCCGCCGCGTTCGCGGTGTCTTCGATTCAGTTGCCTCGCGCTACGACGTCATGAACGACCTGATGTCGGCCGGCCTGCACCGCGCCTGGAAGGCGTACACCGTGATGGTCGCGAACGTGGGCGAAGGCTCGCGCGTGCTCGACATCGCGGGCGGCACCGGCGACCTCGCGCTGGCCTTCGCAAAGAAGGTCGGCGCCAGCGGGCAAGTGGTTCACACCGACATCAACGAGGCCATGCTGCGCACTGGTCGAGACCGCCTGCTCGATGCCGGCGTGGTGCTGCCCACCATGGTCTGCGACGCCGAGAAACTGCCTTTTCCGGATAACCACTTCGACGTTGTCACGGTGGCCTTCGGCCTGCGCAACATGACGCACAAGGACATCGCGCTCAAGGAAATGAACCGCGTGATCAAGCCGCGCGGCAAGTTGCTGGTGCTCGAATTCTCGAAGGTCGCGAAGCCGCTCGCAAAGGCCTATGACTGGTACTCCTTCAACGTGCTGCCCCGCCTGGGCAAGCTCGTGGCCGGCGACGACGCGAGCTATCGCTATCTCGCCGAATCGATCCGGATGCACCCCTCGCAAGAGGAGCTCAAGACCCTCATGAAAGAGGGCGGTTTCGGACATGTGGACTATCACAACATGACGGGTGGCATCGCCGCCCTCCATGTTGGAATCAAATGTTGATGAAGCGAATCTTTCGCTCAAGAGGAGACGACATGAAGAGTTTGGGTTCTTTGTTTTTGGCAGCTGCATTGGTGCTGGGCAGTGTCCAGGCCGAGGCTGCTCGCATGGGCGGTGGCAAGTCGGTGGGGCGCCAGTCGTCCAACGTGACGCAGCGCGAGTCCGCATCGCCCAGCGCGCCTTCGCAGCAGAGTGCGACCAACGCGGCGGCGGCGAAGCCCGCAACGCCCGCACCCGCCGCCGCTGCACCGAAACGTCCGTGGGGCGCGATGCTCGGCGGTCTGGCCGCTGGCCTTGGCCTCGCATGGCTCGCAAGCTCGCTCGGCCTCGGTGCCGGCTTCGGCAACATCCTGCTGATCGGCCTGCTCGTGCTGGCCGGCGTGGTGGTGTGGCGCATGATCAAGTCGCGCTCGCAACCTGCCGGCAATCGCCAGGGCGGCTTCGCGTTCCAGGGCGCGGGCGGCAGCCCCGCCAATGCCAGCGCACCGGTGCAGTACAGCCCGGCCAACGTGGGTAACGACGCCTCGGCACGTCCGTGGGAGCGCAATGCAGCGGCCTTCGACGCCGCGCCTGCAAACGAAGCCCCTCACGGCAGCAGCCTCTCGGCAGCGGGCGCCGCGGCCGGTGGCAGCATGATCGGTTCGGCACTCGCCGGTTCGCAGTCCTGGGGCATTCCCGCGGGCTTCGACATCGACGGCTTCCTCGGCGCAGCCAAGCGCAACTTCGTGACGCTGCAGGACGCATGGGACCGCGCCGACGTGTCGATGCTGCGTTCGATGATGACCGACGGCATGGTCGACGAGATCCGCGCGCAGCTGGCCGACCGGGCCAGCCACACCGGCGGTGCCTCGAACAAGACCGAAGTCGTGATGCTCGACGCCAAGTTGCTGGGCATCGAAGAGCTGCCCGACGCCTACATGGCCAGCGTGGAGTTCTCCGGCATGATCCGCGAAGACGCCTCGGCCGGCCCGGGTCCGTTCCGCGAAGTGTGGAACATGACCAAGCCGACCAGCGGCAACAGCGGCTGGCTGGTGGCTGGCGTGCAAGCGCTGCAGTAAATAAAGGCTCGCCCCCAGGCTTCGCGCACTTCGTGTCGCTTCTCCTACCCCCTGCCGGGGGCACACCAGCAGCCCGGCAAAGCCGGTTCTGCGGTGTTTCTGGAAAAGGGCATGCGGTCCATGAGTCGCGGGGCGCTACAGTGACGGGATAATGGGGACATGGCCACACCATCGTCCCCATTTTCTTTTCTCGGCGACCTCTTCAACCGCATCGGCGAGCGCCTGCAGCCGCCGGACTGGGCCGTTCACGAGATCCAGCACCGCGCGGTCCTGTTCCTGAACCATGTGCTGCAGCAGGAGCCCGAGGCCCAGCAGCGGCTGCTGCGCCAGCAGGGGCGGGTGGTGCGCTTCCAGTGGCGCTTCGTGACCATGGAGCTGGTGGCCACGCCGGCCGGATTGCTCGACCTGGCCCCTGCCGGTTCGGTGCCCGAGCTCACACTCACCGTCACCGACGATTCCCCCTTCGACATCGCCCGCGCCACGCTGCGCGGCGACAAGCCGGCCGTTCAGATCATCGGCGACGTACAACTGGCGGCCGAGGTCAACTGGCTGGTCGACCATGTGCGCTGGGACGTCGAGGACGACCTAGCCCGCGTGATCGGCGACGTGCCTGCGCACACTCTGGGCAACGGCGTGCGGCGTGTCGTGGGCGCGCTGCGCCAGTTCGTCGGCGACCGCACGGCCAAGGCTGGCGGCTCGACGGCCGGCTCGGCGAGCACGGCCGAATGAGGCGCTTCTACCGCGGACTGTTCATCGTCTGGGTCGCGCTGCGCTACGGCCTCGACGAGCTCGTGCTCACGAGCTTCCGGAAGCCCTGGCTGCTCGTTGTGGCGCGTGTCGTTTCGATCGGGCGCAACCTCGACGCGCCGCGCGGCCAGCGGCTGCGCGAGGCGCTCGAGCGCCTCGGCCCCATCTTCGTGAAGTTCGGCCAGGTGCTGTCGACACGGCGCGACCTGCTGCCGCCCGACATCGCCGACGAGCTGGCCTTTTTGCAGGACCGCGTGCCGCCGTTCCCGTCGGCGGTGGCCATTGCCACCATCGAACGCGCATTCCGCCGCCCGGTGGGCGACGTGTTCGTGCAGTTCGACGAAACGCCCATTGCCAGCGCGTCGATCGCGCAGGTGCATTTCGCGACCATCCGCACCAACCAGGGCGATGTGCGCGAAGTGGCGGTCAAGGTGCTGCGCCCCAACATGCGCGGCGTGATCGAGAAAGACCTGGCGCTGATGGCCATGATGGCCGGCTGGCTCGAGAACCTCTCGGCCGACGGCAAGCGCTTGAAGCCGCGCGAGGTGGTCGGCGAGTTCGACAAGTACCTGCACGACGAGCTCGACCTGGTGCGCGAGGCCGCCAACGCCGCCCAGCTGCGCCGCAACATGGCCGAACTCGACCTGGTGCTGATCCCCGAGATGTTCTGGGACTTCTGCCATCCCGAGGTCATCGTGATGGAGCGCATGAAGGGCGTGCCCATCGCGCAGATGGACCGCCTGCGCGCGGCCGGCGTCGACATTCCCAAGCTGGCGCGCGACGGCGTCACGATCTTCTTCACGCAGGTGTTCCGCGATGGCTTTTTCCACGCCGACATGCACCCCGGCAACATCCAGGTGAGCCTGGAGCCCGAGACCTTCGGGCGCTACATCTCGCTGGACTTCGGGATCATCGGCACGCTGACCGAGTCGGACAAGGAATACCTCGCGCAGAACTTCGTGGCCTTCTTCCGGCGTGACTACAAGCGCGTGGCCGAACTGCACCTCGAAAGCGGCTGGGTGCCGGTGGGCACCCGCATCGACGAACTGGAGGGTGCCATTCGCACTGTGTGCGAGCCGTACTTCGACCGGCCGCTGAAGGAGATTTCGCTGGGCATGGTGCTGATGCGCCTGTTCCAGACCTCGCGCCGCTTCCACGTCGAGATCCAGCCGCAGCTGGTGCTGCTGCAGAAGACGCTGCTCAACATCGAGGGCCTGGGTCGCAACATCGACCCAGAACTCGACCTCTGGGCCACAGCCAAGCCTTTCCTCGAGAAGTGGATGGTCGACCAGATCGGCCCCAAGAAGCTGCTGCAGCAGCTCAAGGCCGAGGCGCCGCGATACGCCAAGCTGCTGCCCCAGCTTCCTCGATTGCTGCACGATTTCCTGGAAAATCGCCCCTCCGACAACCGCCGCGAGCTGCTTGAACTGCTGGCCGAGCAGAAGCGCACCAACCGGTTGCTCCAGACCATCGTCTACGGTGGCATAGGTTTTGTATTGGGGTTGCTCGCCATGCAATTGCTGGTGCGCGTGCGCTTGTTCTAGAGGAGTTTCCGCCGTGTTGTTGACGCTGGTCATCGTCTATCTGCTGGTCACCATCGCAATCGGCCTCTATGCCGCCAAGCGGGTGAAAAACACCACCGACTTCGCCATTGCCGGGCGGCACCTGCCGCTCTTCATGATCGTCACGACCACCTTTGCCACATGGTTCGGCTCCGAAACGGTGCTCGGCATCCCGGCCAAGTTCATCGAGGGCGGGCTCAACGGCGTGGTCGAGGACCCATTCGGCGCGGGCACCTGCCTGATCCTGGTGGGCCTGTTCTTCGCGGGCAAGCTCTACCGCATGACACTGCTGACCATCAGCGACTACTACCGCGAGCGCTACGGCCGTACGGTGGAAGTGGCCTGCTCGCTGATCATCATGCTGAGCTACCTGGGCTGGGTGTCGGCGCAGGTCACGGCGCTGGGGCTGGTGTTCAACCTGCTGTCGGGCGACGCCATCAGCATTCCGGTGGGCATGGTGATCGGGGTGGTCTCGATCCTGGCCTACACGCTGTTCGGCGGCATGTGGTCGGTGGCGGTGACCGACTTCATGCAGATGATCATCCTGGTGGCTGGCCTGGCCGTCATCGCGGTGTTCGCGGGCAACATGGCCGGCGGCGCCGACAAGGTGGTGGCCTTTGCCGTGAGCAAGGACCTCTTCAAGTTCTGGCCCGAGCCGAGCTGGCATGACATGGTGTTCTTCTTCGCGGCTGCCATCACCATGATGCTTGGCTCGATTCCGCAGCAGGACGTGTTCCAGCGCGTGATGTCGGCCAACAGCGTCAAGGCGGCCCAGCGCGGCCCGGTGATCGGCGGCGTGGCGTACATCCTGTTTGCCTTCGTGCCGATGTTCCTGGTGGCCAGTGCGTTGCTGATCATGCCGGAGCAGACCGCCACGCTGCTGAAGGAAGATCCGCAGAAGGTGCTGCCCACGCTGGTGCTCCAGAAGATGCCGTTCGTGATGCAGGTGCTGTTTTTTGGTGCGCTGCTGTCGGCCATCAAGTCGACCGCCTCGGCCACGCTGCTGGCCCCCAGCGTCACCTTCACCGAGAACATCTGGCGCCAGTTCCGCCCGGCCGGCACCGACCGCCAGAACCTCATGACGATGCGCATCACAGTGCTGCTGTTCAGCGCCGCCGTGCTGGCCTACGCCATTCGCATGCAGGGCACCCCGATCTACGAATTGGTGTCGGGTGCCTACCAGGTGCCGCTGGTGGGGGCCTTCGTGCCGCTGGTGTGCGGCCTGTACTGGCGCCGCGCCAGCACCCAGGGGGCAGTCGCCTCGATCGTCCTGGGCATCGGCGTGTGGCTGCTGTTCCTTTGGATGCCCTGGGGCAGCGCGTTCCCGGCCCAACTGGCGGGCGTGCTGTGCTCGTTCGTGGGCATGGTGGCCGGCTCGCTGCTGCCGCAATGGTTGGCGAACACTCACACGCCGCACCGCCCGCTGGCCACCGAGCCAGCCTGAAGCCCGGGCTCGGCGGTCGGGCTGGGCGCCCTTTGGCAGGGGCGCCCCTATAATCGAGGGCTTTGCGAGCGGCAGCTGCGCCGCTTTTTGACCTCATTTCCCATGCCCATCTACGCCTACAAGTGCAGCGCCTGCGGCTTTGCCAAAGACGCCCTGCAAAAGATGTCCGACGCGCCCCTGACGGTGTGTCCGGCGTGCGGTGCGAGCGCATTCGAAAAACAGGTCACGGCCGCCGGCTTCCAGCTCAAGGGCTCGGGCTGGTACGTGACCGATTTCCGTGAGGGCGGCGGCAAGAAGGCCGAGCCTGCCACGGCGCCCGTGTCGAGTGACGGTGCCAAGTCCACCGAATCTTCCTCTTCCGCCGCCACGCCGAGCCCCGCTCCGGCGCCCGCGGCACCGGCCCCCGCGCCGGCTGCTGCCGCCAAGAGCGGCGACTGATCGATCACCATGCTCGCCCTGCGCAAATGGTTGCTGTCCGGCCTGCTGGTCATCGTGCCGCTGGTCATCACGCTCGGCGTGCTGAACTGGATCATCGGCACGCTCGACCAAACGCTGTGGCTGCTGCCTGAGCAATGGCAGGTCTGGCTCAGCGACCACAAGGTGCGCGGCCTGGGCGTGCTGCTTACGCTGGCGATCCTGCTGGTGGTGGGCGCCACCGCCAGCAACTTCGTCGGCAAGCGCCTGCTCGGCTGGGGCGATGCCGTGGTGCGCCGCATTCCGGTGGTCCGCTCGATCTACTCCAGCGTCAAGCAGGTGTCGGACACGCTGTTCTCCGAGAACGGCAATGCCTTTCGCACCGCGGTGCTGGTGCAGTGGCCGCGCGAAGGCGTGTGGACCATCGCCTTCGTCACCGGTGCGCCCGGCAACGAAGTCGCTGAACACCTCGGCGAAGAGGAATTCCTCAGCGTCTACGTGCCGACCACGCCCAACCCCACGGGCGGCTACTTCGTGATGCTCAAGCGCAGCGATTGCATCGAACTGAAGATGAGCGTGGACGAAGCGCTCAAGTACATCGTCTCGATGGGGGTGGTCGTTCCAGGCGGCCCCACCACGGTGGCGGTGAAATCTTCCAACTCATAAAAAACGAACGCGCCGACAAGGCGCCGGAATGGATTCCTATGGCCATGCGTACTCACTATTGCGGTCTCGTGACCGAAGCCCTGCTGGGCCAAACCGTCACCCTGTGCGGCTGGGTCAACCGTCGTCGCGACCACGGCGGCGTGATCTTCATCGACGTGCGTGACCGCGAAGGCTACGTGCAGGTGGTGTGCGACCCCGATCGCGCCTCCACCTTCGCCGTGGCCGAGAACTTGCGCAACGAGTTCTGCGTGCAGATCACCGGCCTGGTGCGCGCACGTCCCGAAGGCACGACCAACGACCAGCTCAAGAGCGGCAAGATCGAAGTGCTGTGCCACGAACTGAAGGTGCTGAACCCCTCGGTCACGCCTCCGTTCCTGCTGGACGACGACAACCTGTCGGAAACCACCCGCCTCACGCACCGCGTGCTCGACCTGCGCCGCCCGGCCATGCAGCGCAACATGATGCTGCGCTACAAGGTGACGATGGAAACGCGCAAGTTCCTCGATGCCAACGGCTTCATCGACATCGAGACGCCGATGCTCGGCAAGTCCACGCCCGAAGGCGCGCGCGACTACCTCGTGCCCAGCCGCGTGCACGACGGCAGCTTCTTCGCGCTGCCGCAGTCGCCCCAGCTGTTCAAGCAGCTGTTGATGGTGGCCGGCTACGACCGCTACTACCAGATCGTGAAGTGCTTCCGCGACGAAGACCTGCGCGCCGACCGCCAGCCCGAATTCACGCAGATCGACATCGAGACCTCGTTCCTCGCCGAAGAGGAAATCCGCGAGATGTTCGAAGGCATGATCCGCAACGTTTTCCGTAACGCCGCTGGCATCGACCTGCCGGTGTTCCCGACCATGACGTATGCCGACGCAATGTTCAAGTACGGCTCGGACAAGCCCGACCTGCGCGTGAAGCTCGAATTCACCGAACTGACGGAGCTGATGAAGCGCGTCGAGTTCAAGGTGTTCTCGAATGCCGCCACCATGACCGGTGGCCGCGTGGTGGCGCTGCGCGTGCCCGGCGGCGGCGCCGAGGGCGGCCTGTCGCGCGGCGAGATCGATGCGTACCAGGAGTTCGTCAAGATCTATGGTGCCAAGGGCCTGGCCTATATCAAGGTCAACGACGCTCAAGCTGGCCGCGAAGGCCTGCAGAGCCCGATCGTGAAGAACCTCGACGACAGCACGTTGGCCGAGATCATCGCCCGCACGGGTGCCCGCAACGGCGACATCCTGTTCTTCGGCGCTGACAAGGAAAAGGTCGTCAACGACGCTATCGGCGCACTGCGCGTCAAGATCGGCCACAGCGCCTTCGGCAAGAAGGCGGGCCTGTTCGAGGACCGTTGGGCGCCGCTGTGGGTGGTGGACTTCCCGATGTTCGAGTTCGACGAGGAAGGCCAGCGCTGGAGCGCCGTGCACCATCCGTTCACCGCGCCGAAGGACGGCCATGAAGACCTCATGGACACGGCTCCCGAGAAGTGCATTGCCAAGGCCTACGACATGGTGCTCAACGGCATTGAAATGGGCGGCGGCTCGGTGCGTATCCACCGCGAGGAAGTGCAGAGCAAGGTGTTCCGCGCGCTGAAGATCAGCGCCGAAGACGCGCAGCTGAAGTTCGGCTTCCTGCTGGACGCGCTGCAGTACGGCGCGCCGCCGCACGGCGGCATTGCCATCGGCCTGGACCGCCTCGTCATGCTCATGACCGGCGCCGAGTCGATCCGCGACGTGATCGCCTTCCCCAAGACCCAGCGCGCGCAAGACCTGCTGACGCAGGCGCCGAGCCCGGTCGACGAGAAGCAACTGCGCGAGCTGCACATCAAGCTGCGCAACACGCCTCAAGCTGCCTGATGCTCTGAGGCTCTCATGACGACCAGCCCTCGACCCTGGAAGATCCCGGAGTCGGTGCTGGTCGTGATCCACACGCCGGCGCTCGATGTGCTGCTGATCCGGCGTGCGGATGCCGAGACCGACTTCTGGCAGTCGGTCACGGGCAGCAAGGACGCGGCCGATGAGCCGCTCGCGCTCACCGCGGCGCGCGAGGTGGCCGAGGAAACCGGCATCCAGTGCGGCGAAGGCACGGCGCTGGCCTCGCAACTGGTCGACTGGCAGCTGCGCAACGTCTACGAGATCTACCCCCGCTGGCGCGCCCGCTACGCGCCCGGTATCACCCACAACACCGAGCACCTGTTCGGCCTGTGCGTGCCCGAACGCATCACGCCCACGCTAGACCCGCGCGAGCACACCGACTGGCGCTGGCTGCCGTACCACGAAGCGGCAGATGCCTGCTTTTCCCCATCGAATGCCGAAGCCATTCTGTTGCTGCCAGAATTTGCGCGATGAACCAGCCGGCAGCAGCAGTAGCAGCAACGCAGAACCTCCGGGTCGCGACCTACAACATCCACAAGGGTGTTCAAGGCATCGGACCCGCACGGCGGCTTGAAATCCACAACCTCGGCCACGCCATCGAGCAACTCGACGCCGACATCGTCTGCCTGCAGGAAGTGCGCAAGATGAACCGGCAGGCGGCCGCCCGTTTCGCGCGCTGGCCCGAGCTGCCGCAGGCCGATTTCCTCGCGCCCGAGGGCTACACAGCCGTCTACGAGACCAATGCCGTCACGCGCCACGGCGAGCACGGCAATGCGCTGCTCACGCGCTGGCCGGTGCTGCGAATCAACCATCAGGACATTTCCGACCACCGTTTCGAACAGCGCGGGCTGTTGCACGTGGTGATCGACGTGGAGGGCCGGCGGGTGCACACCATCGTGGTGCACCTCGGGCTCATCAAGGGCAGCCGGGTTCGGCAGATTGCCCGTCTGCGCGAGTTCATCGACCGCGAGGTGCCGCCCGACGAGGCCGTTGTGGTGGCAGGCGACTTCAACGACTGGGGCGCGCGCATGCGCTACGCCATGAACGCCATGGGCCTGCGTGACACCAGCGACCTGCGCGGTCCGCGCACGCTCACTTACCCCTCGCGCCTGCCGGTGGCGCAGCTCGACTTCGTCTACGGACGCAGGCTGGAGCCGCTGGCCTGCACGGTGCCGCGCGGCCCCATCTGGGCTCGCATGTCCGACCACCTGCCGCTGGTGGCCGATTTCACGCTCCTCAATTGATAGCATTGCTCCAAGAAGGGACGGGCGTTGCGGGCCCGAATGTCTGGAGCCATTCACTGGTACGATCCCCGCCATGCTGAGGAAAACCGACGTCGACCCGCGCCCCGATCGAAACGACGATGACGAGGGTACGCCCGTCTCCGTGAAGATCCGTGAGCGCCTCACCGCGGCGCGCAAGCGCTTCAACGCCAACGACAACATCGCCGAGTTCATCGAGCCCGGCGAGCTGGAGGCCTTGCTCGACGAGGTCGAGGTCAAGATGAAGGGCGTGCTCCAGAGCCTGGTCATCGACGTCGAGAACGACCACAACACCGACAACACTGCGCGCCGCGTCGCCAAGATGTACCTGAACGAGGTGTTCCGCGGCCGCTACGTGGCGCCGCCCTCGCTCACCGAGTTTCCCAACGCCGAGCATCTGAACGAGCTGATGATCGTCGGGCCGATCACCGTGCGCAGCGCCTGCTCGCATCACTTCTGCCCGATCATCGGCAAGCTCTGGATCGGCGTGATGCCCAACGAGCACACCAACGTGATCGGCCTGTCGAAGTACGCGCGCCTGGCCGAGTGGGTCATGGGCCGTCCCCAGATCCAGGAAGAAGCCGTGGTGCAGCTGGCCGACCTGATCCAGGAAAAGACGCAGCCCGACGGCCTCGCGCTGGTCATGGAAGCCGAGCATTTCTGCATGGCTTGGCGCGGCGTGAAGGAAATGGACAGCAAGATGATCAACTCCGTGATGCGCGGCGTGTTCCTCAAAGACCCGAGCCTGCGCCGCGAATTCCTCTCCCTCCTGCCAAGAAAGAGCTGAGCCATGCTGGTCCGACTTCTCTACGCCAGCCGCGCCGTCGACACCAGCCCCGAGGCCATCGAGGCGATCCTTGCGCAATCGCGCACGCACAACACGACCTGCGGCATCACCGGCATCCTCTGCTACGGTGCCGGCACCTTCCTGCAAGCCATCGAGGGTGGCCGCATGGCCATCAGCGAGCTCTACGGCCACATCCAGCGCGATGCGCGCCACAAGGACGTGGTGCTGCTGCACTACGAAGAGATTTCCGAGCGCCGCTTCGGCGGCTGGACGATGGGGCAGGTCAACCTGTCGAAGCTCAACGCATCGACGCTGCTGAAGTACTCCGAAAAGCCCGAGCTCAACCCGTACGCGGTGTCGGGCAAGGTTTCGCTGGCGCTGCTCGAAGAGCTGATGGCCACCGCCGCCATCGTCGGCCGTCACTAGTCCGGCAGGGGTGCCGCTCTCCGCATTCGCGCTGATCCTGCTCGCCGGGATCGTTCACGCAGGCTGGAACATCGCCGCCAAGAAGGCGAACGGTGATGCGCGCTTCAGCTTCCAGACCAGCGTGTTCAACATGCTCATCTGGGCGCCCGTGGGCATCACGCTGGGCTGGAACGTAGTGCCCGGCTGGGGCGTGACGGAGTGGGGCTTCGTCGTGCTCAGCGGCGTGCTGCATATCTTCTATTTCATCGTGCTGCTGCGCGGCTATCGCAAGTCGGACCTCACCGTGGTCTACCCGCTCGCGCGCGGTTCGGGGCCGCTGCTGTCGTCGCTGGTGGCGGTGCTTTTCCTGGGCGAGAAGATCAGCCTGGTTGGCGTGGCAGGCATCGCTGGCGTGGTGGGCGGCGTGTTCCTCGTTGCCGGCGGGCCCAAGCTGTGGCGCAAGGCGCATGACCCGGCGCAGCGCGAGCGCGTGCACAAGGGCATCCGCTACGGCGTGCTGACCGGTGGCTTCATCGCGGCGTACACCGTGACCGACAGCTACGCGGTCAAGTTCCTCGCGATGTCGCCGATCCTGCTCGACTACTTCGGCAATCTCGTGCGCATGGTGCTGCTGGCGCCTGTCGCGCTGAAGGACCGTGCGACCACCGCGCGCATGTGGCGCGAGCAGTGGAAGTACGCGCTGCTGGTGGCGGCGGTCAGCCCGGTGTCGTATGTGCTGGTGCTGTACGCGGTGCAGCAGGCGCCGATCTCGCACGTCGCGCCGGCGCGCGAGGTGTCGATGCTGTTCGCCGCGTTGATCGGCGGCCACTTGCTGCGCGAAGGCGACCGGCTGCTGCGGCTGCTCGGCGCGCTGTTCATCGCCGCCGGGGTGGTGGCGCTCGCGATGGGCTGAGGCGATGGTGCTGTTCGGCTGCGACTTCTCCAGCGCGCCGACGGCACGCAAGCCGATCGTGATCGCTGTCGGAGAACTGGCCGGTGCCGACCGCGTCAGGCTGACCAGCCTGCAGCGCTTCGCGACGCTCCAGGCGTGGGGCGAATGGCTGTGCACCACGCCGTCCTGGACCGGTGGTTTCGACTTTCCGTTCAGCCTGCCGCGCGAACTCGTCGAGCATCTGCGATGGCCGCTGCAGTGGAAGCCGCTGATGGCCCACTACGCCAGCCTGAGCCGTGCCGAAATCCGCGAGACCTTCGCTGCGTTCTGCGCGGCGCGCCCGGTCGGCTGCAAGTTCGCGCACCGTGCGACGGACGGGCCTGCGGGCTCCAGTCCTTCGATGAAATGGGTCAACCCGCCAGTGGCCTACATGCTTCATGCGGGCGTGCCGCGCCTGCTGGCAGCCGGTGCGCACATTCCAGGCCTGCACGCAGGCAGCGGTGCCGACCGTATTGCGCTGGAGGCCTACCCCGGCCTGCTGGCGCGCGAGCTGATCGGGCGCCGCAGCTACAAGAGCGACGACCTGCAGAAGCAGACGCCCGAGCGGCACGCCGCACGCGCCGACCTGCTGGCCGCGCTCGAAGCGGGCACGACTCGCCTCGGCCTGCGACTCTCCATCACCAAGCCGCAGCGCGCCGAACTGCTGGCCGATGCCCGCGGCGACGATATCGACGCAGTGCTGTGCCTCCTGCAGGCGGCCTGGGGCCTGCAGCGCGCCGGCAGCCCCGGTCCGGGCCACGGCCTGCCGGAAAGCGTCGACCCGCTTGAAGGATGGATCGTCACCGCCTGAGCCTTGTTGTCCTACACCGCTTCGGGCTTCCGTCGGCATTCGCCGTCACCGGCCGGGGCCTAGATTGAAATCAGTGGGTCATTCCGGCCCACGGATTTCACTACCCGAACAGGAAGGAAGCGACATGAACAAGGACCAAGTGGCAGGCCGCGTCGAGGAAGCCAAGGGCAAGCTGAAGGAAGTCACCGGCAAGGTCGTCGGCAACGAAAAGCTCGAGGGCGAGGGCATTGCCGACCAAGCCGCCGGCAAGGTGCAGAAGACCTACGGCGACGTCAAGGAAAAGGCCAAGGACGCGATCAAGTCGGGCGCCGACAAGTTGTGACCGAACAGGGCGGCGGGCACACCCCGCAGCCCTTTTCCATCTCCGTGAGTGACTGGAGGATTCCCATGAACAAATCGAATCAATACATCGCCATGCCGCATTCGCGCGCGTGGCTTGCCGTGCTCGTGGCCGGCGCAGCGCTGACGCTGGCCGCCTGCGACAAATCCGACAACCGCACCGCGGGCGAGAAGCTCGACAGCGCGGTGGCAAAAACCGAGCAGGCCGCCGATACCGCGGCCGCCAAGACCGGCCAGGCTGTCAAGGACGCCACGGCCAAGGTCGAGTCGTCCAGCACCACTGCTGAGGTGAAGGAAGGCATGGCCAATGCCAAGGAAGCGGCCAAGGATGCCGGCGCGGCGATGAGCGCGACGGTGAACGATGCCGCCATCACGGCTTCCGTGTCCGCGGGCCTGGCCAAGGATCCGGACCTGAGCGCGATCAAGATCAACGTCGACACCAAGGCCGGCGCGGTGAGCCTGAAGGGCCCGGCACCCACGGCGGCAGCCAAGGCGCGTGCCGAAGAGATCGCCAAGGGCGTGCAGGGCGTGACGTCGGTAAGCAACCAGCTCGAAGTGAAGGGCTGATTGATCGCCTTGGCGAGCTTTACTCGTTCACCCATGAAAAAGCCCGGTTCTACCGGGCTTTTTCATGGGCGGGGCACGCAGCCCCTGATTGGTTCAGTTCAGTGACCGAGCCAGTCCTTCAACTCGTCGGCATGCTCTTCCTCGTCCGAGAGGATGTCTTCGAGCATGCGGCGCGTGGTCGGGTCCTTGTCGCCGATCAGCGCGATCATCTGGCGATACGACTCCACTGCGATGCGCTCCGCGATCAGGTTGGCGCGCACCATCGATTGCAGGTCGGTCGACTCGTCGTATGCCGCATGGCTGCGCTCCAGCAGGTGCGAGGGCGCGAAGTCGGGTTCGCCGCCGAGCTGCACGATGCGCTCGGCAATGCGGTCGGCATGGCCCGACTCTTCGTTGGCATGCACCAGGAACTCGTCGGCGATGGCGGGCGATTCGACGCCGTTGGCGGTGAAGTAGTGGCGCTTGTAGCGCAGCACGCAGACCAGCTCGGTGGCCAGCGCGTCGTTCAGCAACTGGACGACGTCGTCGCGCCAGGGGCCGTAGCTGGGGGTGACGGCGCCGTCGTCGAGGCTCTTGCGCGCGGCATCGAGGCCGCCCTGGTCGAGCACCAGGTGCTTGTGTCCGTTGGTCTTGGAGGAAACATCGGCTTTCATGGAGGGTCCTTTCGTGGGGGGCTTGGGGTCTTCTGCATCAACGTGTTGACCAGGTCAGCCACGTCGGATGTCTTCAGCACCGCCGCCAGCACGGCCGTGGCCGACAGCAGTCGCCATGGCCTGACGAGCACCAGCACCGCGCCGGTGGCCGCGGCGGCGGCCATCAGCTTGGCCGGCTCCTTGCGCGCGTAGTGCTCGAGCAGCGGACGCGCCAGCTGGCCGACCGCATGCGCGGGGTGCCGGCGCCACCAGCGTTCCACCACGCTGCGGCCCACACCGAGCCACACGTTGTTTCTTCCTCCTCCTTCTCTTCTTCCTCTTTCTCCTCGCGGGTTGCGCGGGTGCTGGTCATCCGGCGGCGCAGCCGAGGCTTCGTGCTGCGCGTATTCCAGATCGTCGTTGTCGGGTGCGTCCGCGCCGTCGTTCAGCTGCCGCACAAGCGCGCGGCGCGAGAGGGCCAGGCGCTGCTGCGGGGTGAGGAGATGACGTTCAGCGCTGGCCATGGCGGGCTCCGGTGTCGCGCAAGGCCTGCAGGTCGGCGTCGAGCTGCGAGCGCAGGTCGTCGAAACCGTGGCCCGGCACGGGCCGTGTCGCATACCACGCGCAGATGGCCGCGATCACCACGGCCACGGCCGGCACGGCCACCAGCACCCAGTGAAAGCTGCCGTGCATCACGCCGAGCAGCACGGCCACGCCTATGAGCCCGAGGGCCAGCGTGGCGCTGGCCACCGCCAGCAAGGCCGCCACGAGCCGGGCGACGAGGCCGCGCCCCGCCTGCGCGGATTCCTGGCGGACGAGGGCGGCGTAGTTGGCGAGATGTTCAGCAACGAGATCCGGATGCCCGAGCACCGTGGAAAAAATCGGATGAAGCATGGTGCCGGGAACCGGTGCAGCGACGGGAATTCAGCGGCGAATCAATAGTCGTCCCGGCTGCGGCGGCTGGCCAGCACGATGAGTGCCGTGATGGCTGCGCCGGCGGCTGCAGCCAGCAGCACGGAGCGCACAGGTTGGTCGGAGATGTAGCGGCCGGTGACGTCGGCAGCCTGTTCGATGCGGCGCTGCGCACGCGCGCTGGTGGTGGACGCGGCGTCCAGGCCGCGCTGAACGGCTTGCTGCACGCGGGCTGCGAGCTGCTCGACACCCGGTTCGGCATCGCGTTGCAGGTCGCGGACCTTTTCGCCCGCCGCATTCACCGCGTTCTGTGCGTAGGCGCGGGTGGTTTCGACCGCTTCACGCGCGGTCTGGCGCACGTCGTCGGCGAGTTGCGAGGGAGTCTTGGTCGTCGTGTTCATGTGAGGTCCTTTCCGGAAAAATGAAATGCGCAAGCCTGTTGATCGTAACGACGCTACTTGCGTCGAAGCAAGCCGGCAAGGAAGCTCGCAATCGCGAGGATCGCGAAGATCACGAAAAGGATCTTGGCAATGCCCACCGCGCTGGCGGCGATGCCGCCGAACCCGAACAGGGCCGCGATCAGGGCGATGACCAGAAACACCACGGCGTAATGCAGCATGTGGAACTCCTTCGAGGCTTGCCTCGTCGTTATGAAAAACCATCGCATCCGCAACCTCGCGCAGAGGCTTCGGATGGCATGGGTGCAACCTTAAGTGGGGGCATGCCCCCGACCTGTCAGCGGCCAGGGGCGGGGTGCGTAGGAGATGGCCGAGTCGCTCTGCGCCCGCGCGTGCAGAAGTGCCGCTCCTGCAGGCAGCTCAGGCCGGCTTGACGACGGGGAGCATGGCGCTCAGTCGGGTGCCCTTGCCCGGCGTCGAGGAGACCGTGAGCTTGCCGCGCGCTGCCTCCACCCGGTGCCGCATGCCCGCGAGGCCATGCGTCGACGGGCGCATGCGCTGCGTGTCGAAGCCCTTGCCGTTGTCGGCCACTTCCACGATGACGTGGTTGTCGTAGTTCTTCAGCACGATGGTGGCTTCGCTGGCCTCGGCGTACTTGCTGATGTTGGTGAGGCTTTCCTGGACCATGCGATAGATGGTGAGCTGGCGCGACTCGTCCATGGTTACCGGCTCCAGCGCCATCTCGATCTGCAGGCCCGAGCGTTCCCCGAACTCGCGCCCCAGGATCTCCAGCGAGGCGACCAGCCCCAGGTTGGAGAGCGACGACGGCCGCAGGTCTTCGATGATGCGGCGCTTGAGCGCGATGCCGCTGTTGAGCAGGTCGGTCAGGTGCTGCAGCCGCTGGATCGCGTCGGGCGAGTCCGCCAGCCGCGACTTCAGACGCGCCACGTCCAGCTTGGCGGCGGTGAGCAGAGAGCCCAGTTCGTCGTGCAGCTCGCGCGCGAGATAGCCGCGCTCGGTCTCGCGCACGTCCTGCAGGTGGGTGGCCAGTTCGGCCAGCGAGGCGGTGCGCTCGCGTACTTCGTCTTCCAGCGCATTGCGCTCGCGTTGCAGGGCCTCCTGCTGGCGCTCGCCGATGGAGTGCAGCGCATGCGTCTGGCGCAGGTACAGGAAGAAGGCGAACAGCGCGGCCAGCGCCACGATGGCGGTGCCGATGCGCGCCAGCTGCAGCGAGCGCAGCACCTGCTCCTGGCTCTGGTGCAGGGTGACGTTGCTGATCTTCACCAGCTCGCCCGCCGTCGCGCGGATGGAGTCCATCTCCTCGCGGCCCACGTCGGTCGTGATGACGAACTTCCAGGCGTCTTCCTTGCCGTCCTGGCGCAGCCGCACGCTCATGTCCATCTCGGCCACCTTGCGCAGCACGTGCTTCGACAACTCGGCCAGCTGGGTGAGTTCGGCCGGACGGCCGGCGTACAGCCGGCGCAGGGTCGCGAGCTGGCCGTCGACCTGCTTGACCGCGTCGTCATAGGGTTTTCGGTAGTTCGCCTCGCCGGTCAGCAGGTAGCCTCTCTGGCCGGTCTCGGCATCCAGCATGTTCTGCAGGATCTGGTTGAGCGCGCCCCGCATCTGCTGCGCCTCGTCGATGTCGGCGAGGGCGCGGCTCGACTGCCGGTAGCCGGCCTCGTTGATGCCGACGAGGGCCAGCGCAGCCAGCGCCGCGAGCAGCAGGCTCACGGCCATTCTTGGAGGGGCTAACCAGTGCATGAAACTTTCGAGGCTGCGTACTACGCAAGTTCGTGAATAATTGATAACAATCAGGGACCCGGTATGTTGCGACCCGCATGTCCGCAACACAACGAAGAAAGTAACAGATGATCAAAATCGGAATTGTGGACGACCACGCCATCGTGCGATCGGGCCTCCGGCAGTTCTTCTCCGAGCACGTGGACCTGCGCGTGGCGGGTGAAGCAGCCAGCGGCCGAGAGGCAATCGAGCTGGTGCGCACCACGGAGCTGGACGTTCTGGTCATGGACCTTTCGATGCCCGGTCAAAGCGGTATCGATGCGCTCGCCATGATCCGCGCCAAGGCGCCGGACGTGGGCATCCTCATATTGAGCGGATACCCCGAAGAGCACTACGCGATGAACCTGATCCGCCAGGGCGCGAGCGGCTACCTCAACAAGGAGTGCGATCCCATCGAGATCGTCAACGCCATCCGCACCATCTCGCTGGGCCGTCGCTACATCACGCCCGCAGTGGCCGAATTGCTGGCCCGCCAGCTCGATCGCAAGGACGACGCCGCGCCGCACGAGCAGCTCTCGGAGCGCGAGTTCCAGGTGTTCCTGAAGCTCGCCAAGGGCGAGACCGCCGGAGACATCGCCAAGACGCTGTCGCTGTCGGTGAAGACCGTGAGCACCTACCGCACGCGCCTGATGGAGAAGATGAACCTCTCCTCCAACAGCGACCTCACCTACTACGCGCTGAAGAACAAGCTGATCGACTGAGATCGGCCTGGGAGCGGAAAGAGTGGGGAGGGGGCCCAACGCGGCTTCTTCCTCAACCCGCCCCGGGAGCCCCGGGCACGGGGTGCAAGGCCTTGGCCTGCATGATGCAGAAGTCGACCAGCGCGTCGATTTCGTTCGACTTGTCGAACACCGCGTCGACCCCGAACTCGGCGCAGCGCCGCCGGATGTCGGGCGTCGCATAGTTGCTGAGCACCACCACCTTCTGCAGCGGCTTGCGCGACTGGCAGGCCTGGAGCACGCCCAGACCGCTGCCCTGTTTGAGAAAGAGATCGACGATGACGAGGTCCCACTCGCCATCGTGGCCGAGCAGCCATGCGCGTGCGCCGCTTTCGGTTTCGGCAAAGCCGACGACCGTGGTGGAGGTGAGTTCTTCCAGCGTGCCAATGAGGTTTTCACGGATCGTGAGGTTGTCTTCGACGACGTAGGTCTGCAATCTGGAATCCATGCCGAACCGCGCTTCCTCTGAGGTTGGCAGACGCATTTGCAGCGCCTCTCTGGTGCAAATGCCTGCCAGCATGGACTTTGAGGCGTTGCGGTGGCAGATCATGCAAGCTTCGGCGCGTGGCTCTTGTAGGCGAGGTCCGACGCGTGCATCCGTCGAAGCCTGCAAGGTGCATTCGTAGGCAATGCCTCACGGTTTCTGCGGCCCATCGCCGACCCGGGCGGCGCGATCATTCGAGTTACAAGGACCCATGGCAACGAACGCAACGAACATCCTGCGCAACCGACCGCTCTGGCAGAAGCTGGTGGCCGGCGTCGTGCTGCTGTTCGCGGCGCTGGTCATCGGGCTTGCCTTCTTTCCCTGGGACATGCTGCGCGAGCCGGTCAACCGCTATGTCAGTGAGAAGACCGGGCGCAAGTTCGAGATCACGCGCCGGCTCGACGTGGGCCTTGGCTGGCAGCAGGCCACGGTCAAGTTCGACGGCATCGAGTTCGCCAACCCCTCGTGGGCGCGCGACCCTTACCTGGTCAAGGCGGATCGCGCCGAGTTCGACATCCGCATCTGGCCGCTGATCGCCAGCAAGATCATCATTCCGCGGCTCGCGCTCTTCTCGCCCACGCTGGGCCTGCAGATGGAGGCGGACGGGCGCCGCACCTGGGCGCTCGGCAAGGACACCTCCGATGGTGGCACCGTGCCCAGCATCGGCCTGATGCAGGTCGACACCGGCGCGGTCGACTTCCTGGCCAAGCACCTGGGGGTCGACCTGCACGCCGACCTGAGCTACGACAGCAGCCGCGGCGAGATGCCGCTCAGCTACCGCATCAAGGGTCGCTACAAGGGGCAGCCGCTGACCGCCAGCGGACGCACCGGCAACGTGCTGCAGATCAACGCCGCGGGTGCGCCGCCGTTTCCGATGGAGATCAACGCGGCCGCCGGGCAGACCCAGCTGAAGGCGGCCGGCACGGTGGCCGAACTGTCGGGGCTCGACGGCATCGACGCGAAGTTCGAAATCAAGGGCCAGACGCTTGGCGCCCTGTTCCCGCTGCTGGGCATCGCGCTGCCGCAGACCTCGCCCTACGCCCTGAGCGGCAGCCTGGGCAAGCGCGGCAAGCTGTGGCAAGCCACCGGCCTCAAGGGCAGGCTGGGCCTGTCCGACATCGCCGGCGACATGCGCTTCGACCAGGCCGGCCAGCTGCCACATCTGGCGGGCGACCTGCGCTCGCGCGTGATGGACATGGACGACCTCGGCCCGCTGATCGGCCTGCCGCCCACGGCGCGCACTGCCGCCACCGTGGAAGGAGTGGCTCCGCCGCCGACCATCACCCAGGTCAAGCGCCCTGGCGGCAAGGTGCTGCCCACGGCGCCGCTCGACTTCGAACGCCTGCGCGCCATGAACGCCGACGTGAAATACACGGCAGACCGCATCCGGAACGTGCGCGACGTTCCGCTGGACAGCGGCAGCGTGCAGGTCAAGCTGGCCAACGGCGTGCTCACGCTCGACCCACTCGACCTGGGTGTGGCCGGCGGCAAACTGAGCGGTGCGATCCGCATCGACGCCTCGAAGAACCCGGCGGACATCCGCGCCTCGCTCGACGTGCGGGCGATGCAGCTGGCCCGCCTGTTCCCCAAGCTCGAGACCACGGGCAACAGCGTGGGCCGGCTGGACGGGCGCATCAACCTGTCGGGCTCGGGCAGCACCGTGGCCAACTGGCTGGGAGGCGCGTCGGGCGACGTGGCGGTCATTTCGGGGCGCGGCCAGTTCGGCAACCTGCTGCCGGTGTTCGCGACGCTGGTGGGCGGCGACATCATCAAGTTCATGCTGCGCGGTGACCGCAACGTCGAGCTGCGCTGCGCGGCCCTGGCCTTCGACGTGAACAAGGGGCTGATGACCGGGCGCACGCTCGTGGTGGACACGACCAACGCCGTATTCATCGCTACCGGCCAGGCCAACCTGGCGACCGAGGGGCTCGATTTCGTGGTCCGGCCGGAGCCCAAGAGCAAGAGCATCCTGTCGATTCGTACGCCGCTGGTGGTGAGCGGCACCTTCGGCGATCCGAAGGGCGGCGTGGAGGTCGTTCCCCTGGCGGGGCGCGGGCTGGCTGCGCTGGCGCTGGGCGCCATCAATCCGCTGCTGGCGCTGGCCGCGACCATCGAGCCCGGCCCGGGCGTGGATTCCGATTGCAAGGGCGTGCTGGCGCAGGCCAACAAGCCCACGGCCGGGGCGGCCGCCAACGGCGCTGCCCGCGCAAAGGGCGCAAAGCAGCCCTAGACGGGAAGAAGAGGAGGGCGCTGCGCGCAGACGCTGCAGTGCGGGTCGCGCGCCACGCGCAGCGTGTCGAAAGAGGTGCTGCGCCCGTCGAACATCAACAGCTTGCCCGCCAGCGACGGGCCGATGCCGGCCAGCAGCTTCAGCGCCTCGCTGGCCTGCAGCGTGCCGATGGTTCCGACCACGGGGCCGAACACTCCAAGCACCGCACAGCGCGTTTCCTCGAAATCCGCATCGGGCGGGAACAGGCAGGCATAGCAGGGTGAGGCGGCGTCGCGGGTGTCGTACACGCTCAGCTGGCCATCGAAACGGATTGCCGCGCCCGCCACCAGCGGCTTGGCGTGAGCCACGCAGGCGCGGTTGACGGCCTGTCGGGTGGCGAAGTTGTCGCAACAGTCGACCACCACGTCGGCCTGCGCGGCCAGGCGCGACAGCAGCGCCTCGTCGGCGCGCAGGGCGTGGGTTTCGATGGCGATGTCGGGGTTGATGTCGCGCATGGCCTGCGCGGCGGATTCGACCTTGGCGAGGCCCACACGCGCGTGGGTGTGGGCGACCTGGCGCTGGAGATTGGTGAGATCGACCTCGTCGTCGTCGACCAGCACGACGTGGCCGACCCCCGCCGCCGCAAGGTACAGAGCCACCGGCGAACCCAGTCCGCCGGCGCCTATGACGAGAACCCGTCCCGCACTGACGCGCTCCTGCCCGTCGATGCCGAACTCCTCGAGAAGGATGTGGCGCGAATAGCGCAGCAGCTGGCTATCTTCCATGCGCCACCGGCTCTCAGTTCTCTTTCTTCTCTTCCTTGTTGTCGACGATGATCTGCGTCTTGCTGACCAGCACCGGCTGGCCCTTCAGGCGGTTGAGCGCCTGCACCAGCGGGAAGTCCTTGTCGGTGCCGAACTCGGGTACCTTGCGGTCCTGCGGCGGCTTCTTGGCTTCTTCCTCGAGGCGCTTGCGGGCTTCGTCGCGGGCCTTTTCGCGTTCCGGGTCCTTGACTTCGGGGCCCTGGCCGCTGGCCAGGTGCTTCTCGAGGTCGGCCTCGCGCATGCGCAGGGCGGCAAACGGGCTGCCTTCGGCGCTTTCGTCGATCAGCACGTTGGGCACGATGCCCTTGGCCTGGATCGAGGTGCCGCTCGGCGTGTAGTAGCGCGCCGTGGTGATCTTCAGGCCGGTGTCGGGGCCGAGCGGGCGCACCGTCTGCACCGAGCCCTTGCCGAAGGTCTGGCTGCCCATGATGGTGGCGCGCTTGTGGTCTTGCAGAGCACCGGCCACGATTTCGCTGGCCGAGGCCGAGCCTTCGTTCACCAGCACCACCAGCGGCACGCTCTTGAGCGCGGCCGGCAGGCTGCGCAGCGGGTCGCTGCCCGAACGGCGCTGGTAGAACTCCGGCGCAGCCTTGTAGACCGACTTGCTTTCGGCCAACTGGCCGTCGGTGGTGACCACCGTGACGTTCTCGGGCAGGAAGGCCGACGACACCGCCACCGCCGCGTCGAGCAGGCCGCCCGGGTCGTTGCGCAGGTCGAGCACCAGGCCCTTGAGGTTCGGGTCTTCCTTGTACAGGTCGTCGATCTTCTTGACGAAGTCGTCGACGGTGCGCTCCTGGAACTGCGACAGGCGGATCCAGCCATAGCCGGGTTCCATCATCTTGCCGCGGACCGACTGCGTACGGATTTCTTCGCGCGTGATCGTCACCGGGAAGGTGCGGCTCTCGTCCTTGCGGAAGATGGTCAGCAGCACCTTGGTGTTGGCTTCGCCGCGCATGCGCTTGACCGCCTCGTTCAGCGACAGGCCGCGCACGGCGGTGTCGTCGATCTTGGTGATCAGGTCATTGGGCTTCAGGCCGGCGCGGAAAGCAGGGGAGCCTTCGATGGGCGAGACGACCTTGATGAGGCCGTCTTCCTGCGAAATCTCGATGCCCACGCCGACGAAGCGGCCGGTGGTGCCTTCCCTGAATTCCTTGAAGGACTTCTTGTCGAAGTACTGGGAATGCGGATCGAGGCCGGCAACCATGCCCGAAATGGCGTCGGAGATGAGCTTTTTCTCGTCGACCGGCTCGACGTAGTCGCTCTTGACCATGCCGAAGACGGCAGCGAGCTGCTGCAATTCCTCGAGCGGCAGTGGCGCAAGCGAACCGCGTGCGACTGTCTGCAACGAGACGGTGGTCAGGACGCCTGCTACGGCGCCGGCGGCGACCCAGCCGGTGATCTTCAGTTTCTGGCCCATCATGAGTGGTTGTCCTTGTCGGCGGCTGTCGAATCAATATACACAGCTTGGAAGCAATTTGTTTGCCGGGGTTCCACGGATGGAGCGCCGGGCAGGGGCTTTCAGGGCGGTCTTTACCGGTCTTTTCAGCCCTTGCCTTGCGATGCCACCGCTGCGGCTGCCTTTTCGGCGGCTGCGGCATCGCCGAGATAGTAGTGGCGCAGGGGCTTGAGGTCGTCGTCGAGCTCGTAGACCAGCGGAATGCCGTTCGGGATGTTCAGGCCGACGATGGCGTCGTCGGAGATGCCGTCGAGGTACTTCACCAGCGCCCGGATCGAGTTGCCGTGGGCCGCCACGACCAGGCGGCGACCGGTGCGGATGGCAGGCGCCATCGACTCGTTCCAGAAGGGCAGCACGCGCGCCACCGTGTCTTTCAGGCACTCGGTCAGCGGAATCTGTTCGGGCGCCAGCTTGGCGTATCGCACGTCGCCGCGCTCGCTGCGCGGGTCGTCGGCTTCCAGGGGCGGGGGCGGGGTGCCGTAGCTGCGGCGCCAGACCAGCACCTGCTCGTCGCCGTATTTCTTGGCGGTTTCGGCCTTGTTCAGGCCTTGCAGGCCGCCGTAGTGGCGCTCGTTCAGGCGCCAGGAATGGACCACGGGCAGCCAGGTGCGGTCGAGTTCGTCGAGCGTGTGCCACAGGGTGCGGGTGGCGCGCTTGAGCACGCTCGTGTAGGCGACGTCGAAGTCGTAACCTTCGGCCTTGAGCAGCCGGCCGGCCTGCTTGGCCTGCTCCACGCCGGTCTCGGTCAGGTCCACGTCGGTCCATCCGGTGAAGCGGTTTTCGAGATTCCAGGTGGATTCGCCGTGACGGATCAATACCAGTTTGTGCATGTGGGAGGCCTTTGGCTGCGCTTGCGAAACCTCGCATTCTAAAATCCCCGGTTTGCCATTCAAGGAACCCCCGTGAAATTGATCGAATTCGTCACCGCGAACTGGATGCTGATCCTGATCGCGCTCAGCTCGGGAGCCATGCTGGCCTGGCCGCTGGTGCGGGGGGCGGGCGGCGGAACGCTCACGGCGCAGGGTGCCGTGCAGCTCATCAACCGCGAGCGTGCGGTGCTTGTCGATGTGCGCGAGGCGGAAGAATTCGCCACCGGCCACATGATCGGCGCCAAGAACATTCCCCTGAACCAGCTCGAGGAAAAGCTCACCGGCGCGGTCAAGAACAAGACCGTGCCGCTGCTGCTGGTGTGCGCCACCGGCGCCCGCGCCCAGCGCGCCGTGGCCATGGCCAAGAAGCTGGGCTACGAGCAGGCCCAAGCCGTGGCCGGCGGGCTGAAAGCCTGGAAAGACGCTAACCTGCCCGTTGAAAAGGCCTGAAATCTCCCCGAGATAGAGCGTATGCAAGCAGTCAAGATGTACACCACCGCCGTTTGCCCCTACTGCACGCGTGCGAAGCAAATCCTGAAGTCCAAGGGCGTCGAGCAGATCGAAGAGATCCGCATCGACACCGACCCCCAGGCCCGCAACACCATGATGGAAATCACCCAGCGCCGCACGGTGCCGCAGATCTTCATCGGCGACACCCACGTGGGTGGCTGCGACGACCTGATGGCCCTCGACAGCCGCGGCGGCCTCGTGCCCCTGCTGCAGAGCGCCTGAAACACAAAGCAACCGGCGTCACGGAAGTGGCGCGGTCGCCGGGCGATAATCGTTCGCTCATCCATCTGCAGCCCGCTGCGGGAACCTCTCCCCGGCGGGCATTGTTTTGATCCTCGAAAGTTCAGCCATGGCCGACCAGCAAGCCCAAGATCCCGTTTTCCAGATCCAGCGCGTCTACCTCAAGGACCTGTCGCTCGAACAGCCCAATTCGCCCGCGATCCTGCTGGAGCAGGAGCAGCCCACCGTCGACATCCAGCTCGGCGTGGACGCCCAGCCCGTGACCGACGGCATCTTCGAGATCACCGTGTCGGCCACCGTGCAGACCAAGATCGGCGACAAGACCGTGTTCCTGGTCGAAGCCAAGCAGGCCGGCATCTTCGAAATCCGTCACCTGCCGGAAGAGCAGATGGGCGCCATCCTGGGCATCGCCTGCCCTCAGATCGTCTACCCGTACCTGCGCGGCAACGTGGCCGACGTGATCCAGCGCGGCGGCTTCCCGCCCGTGCACCTCGCCGAAATCAACTTCCAGGCGATGTACGAGCAGCAGCAGGCGCAGGCCGCCGGCCAGGCTGCGCCGACCCTGGCGCAGTAAGCAGCGCCCAACGCCCTCGATGTCGCCAACGCCGATGAAGATCTGCGTTCATGGCGCCGGTGCCTGGGGCACGGCAGTCGCTGTCAACGCGGCGGCTCGCCACGAGGTCACGCTCTGGGCGCGCGATGCCGCCCAGGCCGACGCCATGTCGGCCGCGCGTGAAAACACCCGCTACCTGCCCGGGCTGGCACTGCCGGCCTCGCTCGCCGTGCGCGCGGGCGACATCGGCCAGGCGCAGGCCGGCGCCGACCTCGTCATCGTGGCCACCCCCATGGCTGCCCTGCGTGAACAGCTCATTGCACTGCGTGGCACTACTGCGGCGGTGGCGTGGCTGTGCAAGGGCGTTGAGCCCGCACTTGACGCCTCACCCGCATCCTTCGGCCTGCTCGCCCACGAAATATGGACGCAGGTTGCTCCTGATTTGAGAGCGGGCGTGCTCAGCGGCCCCAGCTTCGCGCAGGAGGTCGCCGAAGGGCGCCCGACCGCGCTGGTGGCCGCCAGCCCGCATGCCGCCGTGCGCGACACGCTGGTCGACGCCTTCCACGGCCCCGCGCTGCGCGTCTACGCCAACGAGGACATCGTGGGCGTGGAAGTGGGCGGCGCGGTGAAGAACGTGCTGGCCATCGCCACCGGCCTGTGCGACGGCCTCGCGCTCGGGCTCAACGCCCGCGCGGCGCTCATCACCCGGGGCCTCGCAGAAATGACGCGCTTCGGCCTCGCGCTGGGCGCCCGCGCCGAAACCTTCATGGGCCTTTCGGGCCTGGGCGACCTGGTGCTGACTTCCACCGGCGACCTGTCGCGCAACCGCAAGGTCGGCCTGCTGCTGGCCCAGGGCCGCACGCTGGCGCAGGCGGTCGATTCGCTGGGCCACGTGGCCGAAGGCGTGTACTGCGCCCGCACCGTGGTGCAGCGCGCGCGTGGCCTCGGCATCGAGATGCCGATCGCCGAAGGCGTGGTCGCCTTGCTCGACGGCCGCGTGAGCCCGCAAGACGCGGTGGCCGCCCTGACCGGCCGCGACCCGGTGCCGGAATCCGTGCCGCCCGGCGCTGCGGCTTCTCCTCGCCATTCCTCTTAATAAAAAAATGCAGAGACAAAGAGCCATGAGCCTTCGCTTTGATTTTTCAGCGTCGGCCGTGGCCGCGCTGGCCCTGTCCGATGCCACCCGCGCATTGCAGGAAGACGTCGCCGACGGCGACCTCACCGCGTCGCTGGTCGACCCGGCCCGCACCGCCCGCGCCCGCGTGCTGGCGCGCGAATCCGCTGTTGTGTGCGGCGCGCCCTGGGTCGAGGCCACGCTGCGGCAGCTCGATCCGCAAGTGCGCATCCACTGGCTGTGTGCCGAAGGCGAACGCTGCGCGGCCGACCAGACCGTGCTCGAAATCGAAGGCGCCGCCCGCGCGCTGCTGATGGCCGAGCGCACCTCGCTCAACTTCCTGCAGTTGCTGAGCGCGGTCGCCACCAAGACCGCCCTCTACGCCGACGCCGTGCGCGGCACGCGCGCCCGCATCGTCGACACCCGCAAGACCATTCCGGGCCTGCGCCTCGCGCAGAAGTACGCGGTGCGCACCGGCGGTGGCCTGAACCACCGCATCGGCCTGTACGACGCGGTGCTCATCAAGGAAAACCATATCGCCGCAGCCGGTGGTGTGGCCGCGGCCCTGCGCGCGGTGGCGCCGGTTGCCTCGCAAGCCGCCTTCGTCGAAGTCGAGGTCGAAACGCTGACGCAGCTGCGCGAAGCGCTGGAAGCCGGCGCGCGCATGGTGCTGCTCGACAACATGGACCTGCCCACGCTGCGCGAGGCCGTGCGCATCAACGACGAAGCCGGTGAAGACCGCAAGGCCGTGCTGGAGATATCCGGCGGCGTCACACTGGACGGTCTGCGCGCACTGGCCGAAACCGGTGTAGACCGTATTTCGGTCGGCGCATTGACCAAGGATGTCAAAGCCATCGACTACTCGATGCGTTTCCAGGAAGGCTGATCCGCCCATGTCGTCTCCGGTCATCGACGTCGACTACGAGCAGCCCGCCGCAAAGGCCGGCGCCGTCTGCGACACGCGCCATGCCTGGGCCCGAGTGCCGGCCGAGCCTTCGCCCGACGAGCGCATCGCGTTGAAGGAGCGCATCCGCCGCCTGCTGCGCGAACGCAACGCGGTGATGGTGTCGCACTTCTACGTGCACCCCGACCTGCAGGACCTTGCCGAGGAAACCGGCGGCATCGTGAGCGATTCGCTCGAAATGGCGCGCTTCGGCCGCGACCACGCCGCGCAGACGCTGGTGGTGTCGGGCGTGCGCTTCATGGGCGAGACCTCGAAGATCCTCTCGCCCGAAAAGCGCGTGCTGATGCCCGACCTCGACGCGAACTGCTCGCTCGACTTGGGCTGCCCGGTCGAGCAGTTCAGCGCCTTCTGCGACCAGCACCCCGACCGCACCGTGGTCGTCTACGCCAACACCAGCGCGGCCGTGAAGGCGCGCGCCGACTGGCTGGTCACCTCCAGCTGCGCGCTCGACGTGGTGAACGCGCTGCACGCGGCGGGGCAGAAGATTCTCTGGGGCCCCGACCGCCACCTGGGCGACTACATCCAGCGCCAGACCGGCGCGGACATGGTCAGCTGGAACGGCGCCTGCATCGTGCACGACGAGTTCAAGGCGCTGGAACTCGAACTGCTCATGAAGGAGCATCCGAAGGCGAAGGTGCTGGTGCACCCGGAGTCTCCGTCTGACGTGATTGCGCTGGCAGACGCGGTGGGCTCCACCTCGGCCATCCTGAACGCGGCACAGCGCATGGATGCCAGCGAATTCATCGTTGCCACCGACAGCGGCATGCTGCACAAGCTGCGCACGCTGAACCCCGGCAAGACCTTCATCGAGGCGCCCACGGCCGGCAACGGCGGCACCTGCAAGAGCTGCGCGCATTGCCCGTGGATGGCGATGAACGGGCTGGTCGAGCTGGCGAATGCGCTGGAGACCGGCGCGGGCGAGATCCATGTCGACCCGGTGCTGGGGCTGCGGGCGCGCGTGCCGATCGACCGGATGCTGGCGTTTACTGCCGGGCTGAAGAACGGGCAGGCGCCCGGCAGCTTGGTAGCAGGCATCGGCGCCGCCTGACCCTGTCTTGCTCCTTCCCGCTCTGGGGGGAACCTAGAAGTCCACGGTGCAGCTGTCGCCCAGCGCCTCGCGCCACACACGCACGCGGGCCAGCGAGGGCCGCAAGTCCGGCAGCGCATCCGCAATGAACACGCACAGGTTCTCCAGCGTCGGCGGATGCAGCCCCGGCACGTCATCCAGCAGGTGATGGTCGAGCTTCTCGCGCACATCTTCCAGCCGCCGACGCAGCAACCCCAGGTCGATCACCATCCCCGTCACTGGATCGCGCTCCCCTGCAAGCCACACCTCCGCGTGGTACGTGTGGCCGTGGATACGGCGGCTGCCTTCGACTTCGATCTCGCGCTTCAGTGTGTGGGCGGCGTCGAAGAAAAAGCGTTGGCTGATGGTGAATCGCATCGTCAAAAAAGAAACTCAGAGGAAAAAGGGCCGCAGTCTCAGCGGATCCCGGTGATCTTGTGCGTCTGCACGCTCAGGCGCCAAACCGGCTGCTTCATGCATTCGGCAATGCAAAGCTCGGTGTTCGCGACCCGGTCGGGCCCGTCCATCGGCTGCAGGAAGCGGTGCGTGAACTCGCCTGTGCGCGCCATCGTGTCGAGGTCGAACTCGGTCTGCGGCCACACCAGCTTCAACTCCTGGCCGCGCTGCTGCACCCATGTCGCGCCGGCCTTGGGGCTGATGCACAGCCAGTCGATGCCTTCGGGTGCCTCGACCGTGCCGTTGCTCTCGACTGCGATGCGGAAGCGCCGCGCGTGCAGCGCGTCGACCAGCGCGGCGTCTACCTGCAGCAACGGCTCGCCGCCGGTCAGAACCACGAGACGATGGTCGGCATCTACGGCTGGCCATTGCGCGGCGATGGTGTCGGCAAGCAGGTCGGCGGTCTTGAATTTGCCGCCCAGCGTGCCGTCGGTGCCCACGAAGTCGGTGTCGCAGAAACGGCAGACGGCGGAGGCTCGATCTTCCTCGCGGCCCGTCCAGAGGTTGCAGCCTGCAAAGCGACAGAACACGGCCGGCATGCCCGCCTGGCCGCCTTCGCCTTGCAGGGTGTAGAAGATTTCTTTGACGCTGTAAGTCATGAGGCCGGTGTGTCGATCTCGAGGTTGTCGATCAGCCGCGTGCTGCCCAGGCGTGCAGCAGCCAGCGCCACGAGCGGTTCACCCGCGGCCGGTGCCTGCAGGTCGGCGCGGCGCCGCAGCACAAGATAGTCCGGCTGCCAGCCGCGTTGCGTGAGCATCTGCATGGCCCGCGCTTCGATCGCGGCCAGGTCGCGCTCGCCCGCGCGCACCGCCTCGGCCATCGCTTTCAGCGCCTTCGACAGCTGCACGGCCTCGGCGCGTTCGCTTTCGCTCAGGTAGCCGTTGCGCGACGACAGCGCGAGGCCGTCGTCGGCGCGGAAGGTCTCGCTGCCCACGATCTCGATGGGCAGCGCGAACTGCCGCACCATGTGCCGGATCATCATCAGCTGCTGGTAGTCCTTCTTGCCGAACACGGCCACGCGCGGCTGCACGCACTGGAAGAGCTTCATCACCACCGTGCACACGCCGATGAAAAAGCCGGGGCGGAAATGCCCTTCGAGGATGTCGGCCAGCGCCGGGTCGGGGTGCACCTTGCAGGTCTGCGGCTCGGGGTAGAGCGCCTTCTCGTCGGGCGCGAACAGCACGTTGCAGCCGGCGGTGCGCAGCTTCTCGCAGTCGCTGTCCCAGGTGCGCGGGTAGGTGTCGAAGTCTTCGTGCGGCAGGAACTGCAGGCGGTTCACGAAGATGCTGGCCACCGTCACGTCGCCCAGTGGCTTGGCCTGCTTCACCAGGGCCAGGTGGCCGTCGTGCAGGTTGCCCATGGTGGGGACGAAGGCGGGGCGCTTGAAGGCGGCCAGGTGGTCGCGAAGTTCGGCGATGGTGTGTGCGATGTACATGAGGGTTTCCTTCCTTACCAGGCGTGGAGTCGGTCGTCGGGGAAGCTGCCGTCCTTGACGGCCTGCACGTAGGCCTTGAGGGCGGGCAGCACGCCCGGCGCGTCGGCCATGAAGTTGCGCACGAACTTCGGCATCTTCCCGAGGTTGATGCCAAGCATGTCGTGCAACACCAGCACCTGCCCGGCGGTGGCCTTGCCGGCGCCGATGCCGATGGTGGCGCAGTGCTTCAGCTCGGCCGTGAGCTCGGCAGCCAGCGCGGCCGGCACCATTTCGAGCACCAGCATTGCGGCGCCCGCGTCCTGCAGCGCGTGGGCCTGCTGCTTCAGCAGCGCGCCGGCGGCGTCGCCCTTGCCTTGCACGCGGTAGCCGCCCAGTGCATGCACCGTCTGCGGCGTCAGGCCGAGGTGGGCGCACACCGGGATGCCGCGCTCGACCAGGAAGCGCACCGTGTCGGTGGTCCAGCCGCCGCCTTCGAGCTTGACCATGTGGGCGCCGGCCTGCATCAGCACCGTGGCGCTGCGCAGCGCCTGTTCGCGCGATTCCTGGTAGCTGCCGAAGGGCAGGTCGGCAATCAGCCAGGTCGTGCCCTGCACGCGGCGTAGGCCGCGCGAGACGCTGTCGGTGTGATAGCGCATGGTGTCCAGGCTCACGCCCACCGTGCTGTTCAGGCCCTGGCAGACCATGCCGAGCGAATCGCCGACCAGCAGGCAGTCGATGCCCGCGGTGTCGGCCATGGCCGCGAAGGTGGCGTCGTAGGCCGTGAGCATCGCGATCTTCTCGCCGCGCGCATGCATGTCGGCCAGGCGCGGCAGGCTCACGGGCTTGCGCGAGGCAGGCGGGGAGGCCGGCGGCAGCGTGCCGTAGGGCGAAGCGGGCGGCGTGTCGGTGATTGGGGGCGTGGTGTTCGACATGGTTGGGTTTCTCCCTGCGGGCGTCGGTGGCCGGGCATCCTTGAGTGAAGAAAACGAAGCGGGTGGGGCTATCGGTCGTCCGGCGGCACCAGCACCGTGGGTGCGGTGGGCTCGGCGAGCGAAGGATAGTCGCGGCTGAAATGCAGGCCACGGCTCTCGTGGCGGGCCTGCGCGGAACGAACGATCAGCTCGGCCACCTGCACCAGGTTGCGCAGTTCGAGCAGGTCGCGCGTGACGTGGAAGTTCGCATAGAACTCCTGGATCTCGGCTTGCAGTAGCGCGATGCGGTGGCTCGCGCGCTCCAGGCGCTTGTTGGTGCGCACGATGCCGACGTAGTCCCACATGAAGCGGCGCAGCTCGTCCCAGTTGTGCGAGATGACCACGGCTTCATCGGCGTCGGTGACGCGGCTGTCGTCCCAGGCGGGCAACTCGGCGCGCTCGCGTGCTGGAGCCGCGGCAATGGCGCCAGCAGCGGCGCGTGCGAACACCATGCACTCGACCAGCGAGTTGCTGGCCAGGCGGTTGGCGCCGTGCAGGCCGGTGCAGGCGGTCTCGCCGATGGCGTAGAGGCCCGGGATGTCGGTGCGCCCGTTCAGGTCGCTGAGCACGCCGCCGCAGGTGTAGTGCGCGGCCGGCACCACGGGAATGGGCTCGCGCGTGATGTCGATGCCCAACTCCAGGCAGCGCGCGAGGATATTGGGGAAGTGTTCCTTCAGGAACGCTGCCGGCTGGTGCGAGATGTCGAGGTGCACGCAGTCGAGGCCATGCTTCTTCATCTCGAAGTCGATCGCGCGGGCCACCACGTCGCGCGGCGCGAGTTCGGCGCGCTCGTCGTGCTTCGGCATGAAGCGGGTTCCGTCGGGAAGCTTGAGCAGCCCGCCTTCGCCGCGCACCGCCTCGCTGATCAGGAAAGACTTTGCATGCGGGTGATACAGGCAGGTCGGGTGGAACTGGATGAACTCCATGTTCGACACCCGGCAGCCCGCGCGCCACGCGGCGGCAATGCCGTCGCCGGTGGCGGTGTCGGGGTTGGTGGTGTACAGGTACACCTTGCCCGCACCGCCGGTGGCCAAGATGGTGTGCGGCGCGCGGAAGGCCAGCACCTCGTCGGTCTCGTCGTCCAGCGCGTAGAGGCCCTGGCAGGCCGGGTCATCGAGCCCGATCTTGGGCCCGGTGATCAGGTCGACCAGCGTGTGATGCTCGAACAGCGTGATGTTCGGCGTGCGCCGCACCCGCTCGATCAGCACCTGCTGCACTGCCGCGCCGGTGGCGTCGGTCACGTGCACGATGCGGCGCTGGCTGTGGCCGCCTTCGCGCGTCAGGTGCAGGCCGCCGTCTTCCTCGGAAAAGGGCACGCCCAGCTCGCGCAGCCAGCCGATGGCCTCGGGTGCGTGCTCGACCACGAAGCGCGTGGCCTCGGGGTCGCACAGGCCGGCGCCGGCCACCAGCGTGTCTTCCACGTGGGCATCGAAGCTGTCGCCCGCCGCCAGCACGGCCGCGATGCCGCCTTGCGCCCAGGCGCTGGAGCCGTCGTTCAGCGCGCGCTTGGTCAGCACGGCCACGCGGTGCGTGGGCGCCAGGTGCAGCGCGGCCGAGAGGCCGGCCAGACCGCTGCCGACGATCAAGACGTCGAAGTCGCGCACGACGGAAGTCACTGGATATGGGGACCGGTTGGGTCAGGCTGGCGAATAAGCCAATCTGACGTAGATAGGGGCGAAGGCCTCGGCCTGCGTGATTTCGATCAGCGTTTCCTTCGCGAGCTCCAGCATCGCGATGAAGGTGACGATGAGCACGGGCGTACCGCGCGACACGTCGAACAGCTTCTCGAATTCAACGAAGCGCTGCCCCTGCAGGTGGCGCAGCACGATGCTCATGTGCTCGCGCACGTTGAGCTCTTCGCGCGAGATCTTGTGGTGCTGCACGAGCTTGGCGCGCTTCATGATGTCGGCCCACGCATCGCGCAGCTCGACCACGTCCACGTCGGGGAAGCGCGGCTTCAGCGACTGCTCGATGTAGACCTGCGCCTTCCAGAAGTCGCGTCCGTACGTGGGCGTGGCGCTGAGGGCGGCGGCCTGCAGCTTGGTCTGCTCGTATTCGAGCAGGCGGCGCACGAGCTCGGCGCGCGGGTCTTCGGCCTCTTCGCCGTCGGCCACCTTCTTGGGCGGCAGCAGCATGCGCGACTTGATCTCGATCAGCATCGCGGCCATCAGCAGATATTCGGCCGCGAGTTCGAGGTTGGTCTGGCGGATCTCGTCGACGTAGCTCAGGTACTGCCGCGTGAGCCCCGCCATCGGGATGTCGAGGATGTTGAAGTTCTGCTTGCGGATCAGGTAGAGCAGCAAGTCCAGCGGGCCTTCGAAGGCCTCCAGGAACACCTGCAGCGCCTCGGGCGGGATGTACAGGTCCTTCGGCATCGCGAACAGCGGCTCGCCATAGAGCCTCGCGAGCGCGACCTGGTCGACCACGTCGGGCATGTCGACCACCAGCGTGCCGTTGTCCTCGTCGCTCTTCATTGGGCTTTTGCTATCGTTTCAATAGCGACCAGCGCAATGCGGACGGGAGCGTGCTGCCAAATCGGCATCGGGAAATCGGCATCGGGGAATTACTTGGCCTGGGTCTGGTAGACGTACGGCTGCATCGGAACGCGGGCTTCGCTGTACTCCTCCAGCAGGCTGCGGTCGAGGTGCTTGTCCCAGAGGAGGGCGCGGCCGGCGCGCTGTTCGGCTTCCAACGTTGGCTTCTTTTCCTTCATCTCCTCGATGAAGTTCGTGATCTCGGAGGTGTAGTGGGGGCGGCGGAAGATGGACATAGACTGGACCTTTATGACGCGAATTTTACCGGGGACGGCATGAAGCAACGGCGAGGATGGCAGATCGGCATGGCAACAGGGTTTCTGGCGGCGGTGATGGCTCTCGTGGGATGCGACTCGAAGAACATCTCCGAGCTTGAAGAGGGTGTGTCCACAGAGGCCGACGTGCGGGCCCGTTTCGGCCAGCCCGAGAACGTCTGGGACGCCCCCGGCGGTGGCCGGGTGTTCGAGTACAACCGCCAGCCGGCGGGCCAGAAGAACTACATGATCACCATCGGTGCCGACGGCAAGATGAGCGCGCTGCGCCAGGTGCTCACGCCCGAGAACTTCGCCAAGGTGCAGCCCGGCATGATGATGGAAGACCTGCGCAAGATGCTGGGCAAGCCCGCCAAGGTCACGCCCTATGCGCTCAAGCGCGAGACCGAATGGGAATGGCGCTGGGTGCAGCCGCCGAACTCGGCCATGGTCTTCACCGCCACGCTGAACGACGACCAGCGCGTGGTGCGCAGCGGCTCTTCGCCTGACCGGGGTACCGAAGCCCCGTAGCTTCCTTAGCGGCTACGCGCCGTGCGACGCGCCGGGCTGGCCCGTCGTCAATTCCTCGGCAAAGCCCGAACGCACCAGCACCTCGAGCGGCTGCGGCTGCAACGACTCGATGCGCAGCAACCCGTCGCGTGCCAGCACCGCCCGGTGCAGTTGCCGCAGCGCATCGACACCGGTGGCGTCGATGTAGATCAGGTGCGTGGCGTCCAGCACCACCGTCATGCCGCGCGGCGCGCGCTCGGCGGCATTCACCGCCTCGTCGAGCTTGGCCGCCGCGCCGAAGAACAGCGCGCCGTAGAGGCTGTAGGTGAGCACTGGCGGCTGCAGCGTGACCAGTTCGACGCTGAACAGTCCGTTCATGCGCCGGATGAAGAGCGCACAAGCCAGCACGATGCCAACCTGCACCGCCACCGTCAGGTCGAACACCACGGTGAGGAAGAAGGTGCCCAGCATCAGCAGCCGGTAGTGCCGGCTGAAATGCCGCAACTGCGTGGGCGTGAACTCTCGCCATTCGCCCATGTTCAGGCCCACGAACACCAGAATGCCCGCCAGCACCGCGAGCGGCACGTGGCGCGCCAGCGGCGCGGCCAGCAGCACCACCGCCAGCAGCGTGATCGCATGCACGATGCCCGCGATCGGCGAGGTGCCGCCCGAGCGGATGTTGGTCACGGTGCGCGCGATGGTGCCGGTGGCCGGCATGCCGCCGAAGAAGGGCGTGACGATGTTCGCGATGCCCTGTGCCATCAACTCCTGGTTGGGGTCGTGGCGCGGCTGGCCGCTGAGCTGGTCGGACACGCGCGCGCACAGCAGCGACTCGATGGCGCCGAGCAGCGCGATGGTGAGCGTGGGCGTCACGAGCTGCTTCACCGTCTCCCACGAAAAATCGGGCAGCGCGAAGGCCGGCACGCCTTCAGGAATGCCGCCGAAGCGCGTGCCGATGGTTTCCACCGGCAGCTCGAAGCCCCATGACACCAGCGTGAGCGTGACCAGCGCCACGATGGGCCCCGGCATGCGCGAGCCCACCTGCACGGCGCGCGTGCGCGCCACCCGGCCAGCGACGCGCAGCACCGCGGTGCCCACCTTCGAGTCACTGCTTAGCAATAGCGGCCACAGCAGCAGCCCCGCCACGCAGGCAATGCCGAGCGCGAACGCATAGGGGTTGAAGGTGCCGATCTGCAATGCCATTGCATGCAGCTGCGAGAACACGTCGGCCGGCATCTTCGCCACCGTCAGCCCGAGCAGGTCTTTGAGCTGCGACAGCAGGATCAGCACCGCGATGCCATTGGTGAAGCCCACCACGATCGACAGCGGCACGAAGCGCACCAGCCGCCCCAGCCCGAACAACCCCGCCATGAACAGCAGCACGCCCGCGCACGCGGTGGCAATCAGCAGGTTCGCCACGCCGTAGCGCTCGACGATGCCGTAGACGATCACGATGAACGCCCCCGCCGGCCCGCCGATCTGCACCGCCGAGCCGCCCAGCAGCGAGATCAGGAAGCCCGCGATGATCGCCGTCCAGATGCCCGCCTCGGGCTTGAGCCCCGAGGCGATGGCAAAGGCCATGGCCAGCGGCAGCGCGACGATGCCGACCGTGGCGCCCGCGCCCAGGTCCTTGAAGAAGCGCTCGCGGTCGTATCCCGCGAGCGCGTCCATCAGGCGTGGGCGGAAGCGGGTGAGGTTCAGCGGGGAATGCATGAGTCGTTCATTGTGGACTGCCCCCTGCCGTGCGGCAGGCCGCAGACGGGTGGGTCATGCCGATGCGAACTTTCGCTCAACTTATCCGGAACAAAGGATCCCGATACATTTTTGACATTCATTGACATTTGGTCACCGAAATTACCGAGGTCCGTCCGATGCACATCCTGCTTGTCGCAAGCGCGTTCAACAGCCTGACGCAACGGGTTCTCGCCGAACTCCAGGACCGCGGCCACACCGTCGGGGTGGAGCTGGCGCTCGGCAATGACTTGGCCCTGCGCGAAGCCGTGCGGCTGCATTCGCCCCAGCTCATCGTGGCGCCGATGCTGACCACCGCCATTCCCCAGGACATCTGGACCGCCCACACCTGCCTGATCGTGCATCCCGGCCCGCCGGGCGACCGGGGGCCTTCGTCGCTCGACTGGACGCTGCAGGGCGGCTTCGAAAGCTGGGGCGTCACCGTGCTCGAGGCCGTGGCCGAAATGGATGCGGGCGATGTCTGGGCATGGTCGCCGCTGAAGGTGCCGCCGCTGGCCGGCAAGAGCGACCTCTACCGCGGCGAGGTGGCCGACGCCGCACTCGACGCGGTGCTGCTGGCGGTGGAGCGCTTCGCCTCGGGCAAGTACAAGCCCCAGAAGCAGAAGACCGCAGCCCTTGCCGCCGGCTGGCGGCCCTTCATGAAGCAGGCGCAGCGCCGCATCGACTGGGCGACCGACACGACCGAGTTTGTGCTGCGCCAGTTGCGCGCGGCCGATTCGCAGCCCGGCGTGCTCGACGAACTACTGGGCGCGCAGTGGTACCTGCACGGCGGCCATCCCGAAGACGAACTGCGCGGCAACAAGCCCGGCGAACTGATCGCCACCCGCGCCGGTGCCGTCTGCCGAGCCACCGTCGACGGCGCGGTATGGATCGCGCAACTGCGCCCCTGGCGCGAGCCCGGCTCACGGCTGCCCAGCTACAAGCTGCCGGCCGTGCAGGCGCTCGGCGAGCTGCTGCCCTTCGAAGTGCCGGAGGTGCCAGCACCGCTGCAGTTGCCGGCCGGACGCCGCACCTGGTCCGACATCCGCTACAGCGAGCATGGCGCGGTCGGCGTGCTGAACTTTTCATTCCCAGGCGGCGCGATGAGCACCGTGCAGTGCCGCCGGCTGCTGCAGGCCTATCGCTTCGCCTGCACCCGTCCGACCTCGGTGCTGGTGCTGGGCGGCCTGCGCGATTTTTTCTCCAACGGCATCCACCTCAACGTGATCGAGGCGGCCGACGACCCGGCCGAGGAGTCGTGGGCCAACATCCACGCGATGAACGACCTGGTCGAGGCGGTGCTGAGCACCACCGACCGGCTCACCGTGTCGGCGCTCGGCGGCAATGCGGCGGCTGGCGGCGTGATGCTCGCGCTGGCGGCCGACGAAGTGTGGTGCCGCGACGGCGCCGTGCTCAACCCGCACTACACGCTGATGGGCCTGCACGGCTCCGAATACTGGACTTACACCCTGCCGCGCCGCGTCGGCGCCGCCGAGGCGCAGCGTTTGACCCAATCGGCCCTGCCCGTGAGCGCCAGGCGCGCCGTCGAACTCGGCATGGCCGAGCGCGTGCTGCAGGCCGCGCCGGAAGAGTTGGGCGATGAAGTGACGCGGCTGGCCGCGCAACTGGCCGCCTCGCCGGACCTGGCCGCGCGCATCGCGAAGAAGCAGGCGGCGCGCGCGCAAGACGAAGCCGCAAAGCCGCTGCAGCAGTACCGCGATGAAGAACTGGCGCACATGCGCCGCAATTTCTTCGATGCCAGCGAGCCGCACCGCGCATTGCGGTCCGCGTTCGTGCGCAAGGAGAAGGCGCTGCACACGCCGCCGCATGTCGCCCGATTGGGGCTCGCCGCGGACTGAGCGGGCGCAGGCCGCGGCCTTCCGTCGTCAGGGTTGCGCCAGCTCCGCAAGAATCGCTTCGCGGTCCTGGTCCAGCCGTGGCGGCTGCCGCAGCACCTGCGTGCGGTGGCCACCCACGTGCACCGGGTTGCCCGCCACCGTGAGCGGCCGGCCGCTCTGCGTGCGCACCTGCACCAGCATCTCGCGCGCCTGCACCTGCGGGTCGTTCACCACCGCGGCCACGTCGTTGTAGCCGCCCGTGGGAATGTTGTGCTGCATCAGCAGCGCCTGCCAGTGCGCGCAAGTCGCCGACGCCAGGCGCTCTTCGAGCAACTGCTTCAGCACCTCGTGGTGCTGGCAGCGCCCGGGGTTGGTGGCAAAGCGCTCGTCGTCCTGCAGTGCCGGCAATTCCAGCACCGTGCACAGGCGCTGGAACAGCGCGTCGTTGCCCGCCGCGATCACGAACCAGCCGTCGGAAGCACGGAACACGTCGAAGGGCGTGATCGACGGGTGCCGCGAGCCGATGGGCCCCGGCGCGCGGCCATCGGCCTCCATGCGCGAGATCGCGTTCTCGAGCAGCGCGACCTGGCAGTCGAGCATCGCCACGTCGACCCTGTCTCCCAGGCCGGTGCGCCCGCGCTGCAGCAATGCGGCCTGCGTGCCGATGGCCGCATACAGGCCCGCGCCCAGGTCGCCGATCGAGACGCCCACGCGCGTCGGCGGCGCGCCGGGGTGGCCGGTCAGGCTCATGATTCCGCCCATCGCCTGCACCACCATGTCGTAGGCGGGGCGCCTGCTGTAAGGCCCCGTCTGTCCGAAGCCCGAGACCGAGGTGAACACCAGTTTCGGAAAGCGCGCATGCAGCGTCGGCCAGTCGTAGCCCAGCTTTTCCATCGTGCCGGGTCGGAAGTTTTCGACCAGCACGTCGGCCGTGGCCAGCAACGACTCGAAAACCGCCCGGTCGGCCGGCGCCTTCAGGTCCAGCGCAATCGACTCCTTGTTGCGGTTGACCGACATGAAGTAGGCCGAGTCGCCCTCGACGAACGGGCCGATCTGGCGGGCATCGTCGCCCAGCCCCGGCTGCTCCACCTTGATGACGCGCGCGCCCAGGTCGGCAAGCAGCAGCGTGCAGTACGGGCCCGCGAGCACGCGCGTCAGGTCGATGACGGTAAAGCCGTGCAGCGGGCCCGCCGTGGCTGCGGACGCGTTGGAAGAAGTGCCCGGCATCATTCGACGGTCGCGCCCGAGCGCTCGGTGAGTTCCTTCGATTTCGCGCCTTCGGCCGTGGCCCAACTGCGGAACTCGGCGAGCGATTTCGATGGCGCCGATTCGTTGCCCGACTTTTCCATCCGCGCCTTCACGTCGGGGTCGTTCAGTGCCGCCACGCTGGCGTCGAACAGCTTCTGCGCCATTTCAGGCGGCAGGCCGGCCGGTGCGAACAGGCCGAACCAGAAGGTGTAGTCGTAGCCCTTCACGCCGGCCTCGGCAATGCTCGGCACATCGGGAAAGAGCGGCGAGCGCTGGCCTGAGGTCACGGCCAGCACGCGCAGCTTCTGGCCCTGGGCCATCGGCAATACCGACGGCGGCGTGCCGAAGGTCAGTTGCACATCACCCGCGGCAACTGCCTGGATCGACGGGGCGCCGCCCTTGTAGGGCACATGCAGCATCGTCACGCCGGCCGCCTTTTCGAACGACAGGCCCGCAAGGTGGGTCACCACGCCGGTGCCCGACGACGAATAGGCCAGCTTGCCCGGGTTCTGCCGCGCTTCGGCAATCAGTGCCTGCACGGTCTTTGCGCTCACGTCCTTGTTGACGGCGAGCAGCATCGGGGCCGAGCTCCAGCGCGAGATGGGCACGAAGCTCTTCGCGCCGTCGTACTTCACGGCTTTGTAGAGCAGCTTGTCGCTGCCGTATAGGTTGGCGCTGCCCAGCAGCAGCGTGTAGCCGTCGGGCGCCGCGCGCGCCACCTGGTCCGACGCGATGGTGGTGCCCGCGCCGGGCTTGTTGTCGATGATCACCGGCTGCCCCAGCAGCTTGGCCATCTTGTCGCTGACGATGCGTGCCACCGTGTCGGCCCCGCCGCCGGCGGGAAAGCCCACCACCAGCGTGATCGGCCGCGTGGGGTAGCTGTCCGCCAGGGCGCCGGCCGAAGCCAGCAGCGCCGCGGCGGCGAATGAAACGGCGCGAAGTTGTTGCTTCATGTCTTTGTCTCCGGTTTCTTGTCGTATCGATGGGGAGGGCGGCGCCCGGTCAGCGGCCCTTGAAGACCGGCAGGCGCTTCTCGCGCCAGGCACGGCCGCCCTCGGCCAGGTCTTCGGAAGCGACGGTGCGCTCCACTTCGCGCTGGATCGAAGCGGCGTCGGCACTGCCGCGCGCAATCTGGTTCAGGTGCTTCTTCATGCCGAGCAGCGCCAGCGGTGCCATGCCGGCGAGCGTGGTGCGCAGGCGCAGTACTTCGGCGTCGAGCGCCTGTGCGTCGTCGACCAGTTGCGTGAGAAAGCCGCAGTCGCGCATGGCGGGGCCGTCGAGCTTTTCGGCGGTCAAAAAGAGCCGCTTGGCCGTGTCCAGCCCGAGCCGCGACACATAGCGCTCCATGCCGCTCTGGTAGTAGTGCAGGCCGAGCCGGGCGGCGGGCATGAACATCTCGGCGCCGCGCACGCCCACGCGGAAGTCGCAGGCCAGCACCAGGTCGGTGGCGCCGCCGAAGACGCCGCCATGCACCGCCGCGATGGTGACGGCGCGGCAGTTTTCGAGCGCATCGACCATGTCCCCGAAGCTGCGCCCCTCGGTCTGGCTGCTGGAGGCCACCTCTGATATATCGTAGCCGCTGCAAAAGTACTTGCCCTCGGACCGGAGGACCAGCACCAGCACTTCAGGTGAGCGATTCACCGTCTCCACGAGGCGAACCAGCTCGGGCAGGTCCTCCGGAACGAGCTTGTTCGCGGCCTGCGGGCGGCGCAGCGTCAGGAAGGCGACCGGGCCTTCGATGTGGAGTGTTGGGAGCATTGATGTACCAAATGACTGAATTGATATATCTGTAAGGTTAGCTAATATCGCGATTCCCATGCAACCCGCGAAAACCCTCGACACCCCCAGCCTGCAGGACCAGATCCGTGGCCGGCTCGAAAAAGACATCCAGCAAGGCACGCTGTCGCCCGGCATGCCCATCGACGAAAAGGCGCTGGCGCTGAGCTTCAACACCTCGCGCACGCCGGTGCGCGAGGCGCTGCTGCTGCTGAGTGCGCGCGGCCTGGTCGACATCGTTCCGCGCACCGGCATCTACGTGCGCCAGCTGCGGGCGAACGAACTGGTCGCGATGATGGAAGCGCTGGGCGAGCTTGAAGGCGTGCTGGCGCGGCTGGCGGCGTTGCGCATCGGCCCGGCGTTGCGCGACGAGTTGCTGCGCGCGCTGGCCGGCACCGCCGCGCAGGCGGAGGCGAACGACGCGGAGGCCTACCAGCAGGCCAACGCCGTGCTGCACGACGTGATCTACCGTGCCAGCGGCAATCCGTTCATCGTCGAGCAGGCGCAGACGGTGCGCCTGCGCATCGCGGCTTACAGGGGGCGGATGTTCGAGAAACCCGGGCGCCTGGCCGCTTCACAGCGGGAGCACGAACGGGTGGTGGAGTGGATCCTGAAGGGCCACGCGGACAACGCCGCGGAGGCGATGCGCGACCACATCTCGGTGGGCGGCAAGGTGTTTGCCGACCTCGTGCTGAACAACAAGTTCGGCTAGCCCGGCCAGTCGCCCGGCCGGACCTGTTTTTCTTTTTCTTCTTCTCTTTCAGCGAACGCGCATGCCCGGCGTCGCGCCCGGCCACGGCTCGAGCACATGGATGCCCGGGTGGGCCTTTTCGTCGCCATGGCTCGCAGCCAGAACCATGCCTTCGCTGACGCCGAACTTCATCTTGCGCGGCGCGAGGTTGGCGACCAGCACCGTGAGCTTGCCCACGAGTTGCTCGGGCTGGTAGGCCGATGCGATGCCGCTGAACACGTTGCGGGTCTTGCCCTCGCCCGCGTCGAGCGTCAGGCGCAGCAGCTTGGTCGAGCCCTCGACCTTCTCGCAGGCCACGATCTTCGCGATGCGCAGGTCGATCTTCGCGAAGTCGTCGATGGTGATGGTGGGCGCGATGGCTTCGCCGCCCGGCAGCGCTTCTTCCGCCGCGGCTGCAACCGGTGCGGGCTCGGGTGCGTCGAACAGCTTGTCGACCAGCTTGGCGTCGGCGCGCTGCATCAGGTGCTTGTACTCACCGATGGCGTGGCCCGCGGGCAGTGACTGCGCGGCGTCCGCCCAGACCAGCGGCGAAATCTTCAGGAAGGCCTCGACGTTCACAGCCAGCGCCGGCAGCACCGGCTTCAGGTACAGCGTGAGCAGGCGGAAGGCCTCGATGCACACGGTGCACACGTCGTGCAGCCGCGCCTCGGCGCCTTCCTTCTTGGCCAGTTCCCAGGGCTTGTTCTGGTCGACGTATTCGTTCACCTTGTCGGCCAGCGCCATCACCTCGCGCAGCGCGCGGGCGTAGTCGCGGCCGTCGTACAGAGAGTGCAGCTGCGGCGCTGCATCGCGCAGCGCGAACAGCAGCGCGTCGCCGTCGGCCGACACCTCGCCCAGCTTGCCCTCGAAGCGCTTGCCGATGAAGCCAGCGGCGCGGCTCGCGATGTTGATGTACTTGCCCACGAGGTCGCTGTTGACGCGCGCGACGAAGTCCTCGGGATTGAAGTCGATGTCCTCGTTGCGGCCGTTGAGCTTGGCGGCGATGTAGTAGCGCAGCCATTCGGGATCGAGTCCGATCGACAGGTACTTGAGCGGGTCGATGCCGGTGCCGCGGCTCTTGCTCATCTTCTCGCCGCTCACCGTGAGGTGGCCGTGCACGTAGACGGCGTCGGGCGCCTTGCGGCCGCTGAAGTGCAGCATCGCGGGCCAGAACAACGTGTGGAAGGTGATGATGTCCTTGCCGATGAAGTGCACCTGCTCCAGGTCGGGGTCGGCCATGTACTCGGTGTACGAGATGCCGTCGCCGCCGAGTTCGATGCAGCGCTTGTCGAGCAGGTTCTTCAGCGAAGCCAGGTAGCCCACGGGCGCATCGAGCCACACGTAGAAGTACTTGCCCGGCGCATCGGGAATCTCGATGCCGAAGTAGGGCGCGTCGCGGCTGATGTCCCAGTCGCCGAGGCCGCCCTTGCCTTCGTCGTCCTTGTAGAGCCATTCGCGGATCTTGTTCTGCACCTCGGGCTGCACATGGCCCGCGGCGGCGGTCCATTCCTTCAGGTAGGCCTCGCAGCGTGGGTCGGAGAGCTTGAAGAAGAAGTGCTCCGAGCTGCGCAGTTCGGGCTTGGCACCGGACAGGGCCGAGTAGGGGTTGATCAGCTCGGTGGGCGCGTACACGGCGCCGCACACCTCGCAGTTGTCGCCGTACTGGTCCTTCGAATGGCAGTTGGGGCACTCGCCCTTGATGAAGCGGTCGGCCAGGAACATGCCCTTTGCGGGGTCGTAGAACTGCTCGACGCTCTTGGTAGCAATCAGGCCGTTGGCGCGCAGGTCGCGGTAGATGTCCTGCGCCAGCTGGTGGTTCTCGGGCGCATCGGTCGAGTGCCAGTTGTCGAAGGAGATGTAGTAGCCGTCGAGATACGGCTTGCGGCCCGCGGCGATCTCGGCCACGAAGGCCTGCGGCGTCACGCCGGCCTTGTCGGCCGCGATGGTGATGGCCGCGCCGTGCGCGTCGTCGGCACAGACGAAGTTGACGTCGGCGCCATTCATTCGCTGGTTCCGCACCCAGATGTCGGCCTGGATGTACTCCATCATGTGGCCGATATGGAACTTGCCGTTGGCATACGGCAGGGCGGTGGTGACGAAGAGCTTGCGCGGGGCGGACATCGGGAAGGGCGCTTTCGGGAGTGGCTGACTGGACTGACTGACGGGAACCGGGCATTTTAGGTGGCGGCGTCCCGGGAGGTGTTCGATGGCAGCATCGACCCCATGACGCACGCCATCGAACTCGCCGCCTATATCGCCGGATTCACCGGTTCGCCTATGGCGCCATGGGCTGCCTCGCTGCCCTGGGAACTGCCGCCGCGCGCCCCTGAAATCGTGCGCCGGTTGCTGGCCGGGCTGCCCGCCGGCGACTACGTCGTCGAGGGCGAAGTCGCCGTTCACCGCAGCGCCCGGGTCGAGCCGGGCGCGGTGCTCAAGGGCCCGCTGATCCTCGGGGCGGACTGCTTCGTGGCCGCCGGCGCCTACCTGCGGGGCGGCAACTGGGTCGACGCCCGCTGCACCATCGGGCCGGGCGTGGAGCTGAAATTGTCCTTCGTGTTCGAGGGCACGGCGCTCGCGCACTTCAACTTCGTCGGCGACTCGGTGATCGGCGCGGGCGTCAACATGGAAGCCGGCAGCATCATCTGCAACCACCGCAACGAGCGTGCCGACAAGCAGATCCTCGTGCGAAGCGGCGAGGGCGGCTCGCTGCAAGGCACGGGCTGCGACAAGTTCGGTGCGCTCGTCGGAGATGGGGCGCGCATCGGCGCCAATGCGGTGATCGCGCCCGGTGCCCTGCTTGTGCCGGGCCGCGTCGTGGACCGCATGACGCTGGTGGACGAGGAATTGCCCGGCCGATAAAGTCGAGGCGACAAACAGGGAGGAAGAAGACCATGTCTGACGATCGCTTTGCCCCACCGACCGCGGAAGTGCTGATGCCTGTCGTCGCGCCGCAAGTGCCAGATGCCATACGCAAGAAGATCCGTCTTGCCTGGGGCGCCGGCCTGGTTTCGGCGGCGGTGACGCTCATCTTCGTTCTGATCGCGGTTTCGGGGACGAGCCTGCTCGGCTTCGGTCTCGCGCAACTGCTGGACGTCGCGGTGATCCTGGGGCTGTCCTTCGGAATCTACAGGAAGAGTCGTGTTTGCGCGGTACTGATGCTGCTCTACTTCATTTATTCCAAGTTCCTGATGATGCGCATCGGCGGTATCAGCGGTGGCAACGTGTTCACTTCGCTGCTCTTCCTCTATTTCTACGTACAGGGCGTCATCGGCACCTTCGCGTACCACAAACACCTCAAGCAGAAGGTGCCTTGAGCGTGGGGGCGCTCGGCACTGTCTCGCGCGCGACGTATGCTCCAGCCCCCGATACAGAAAGCGAGACGCAGCCGATGACCACCCCCTCCATTCCCGCAACCCTGATCCCCGGCGACGGCATCGGCCCCGAAATCGTCGACGCCACGCTGGCCGCGCTCGATGCGCTGAAGGCACCCTTCACCTGGGACACGCAGATCGCCGGCCTGGGCGGCGTCAAGGCGTCGGGCGATCCGCTGCCGCAAGCCACGCTGGACAGCATCCGCCGCACCCGCCTGGCCCTGAAGGGCCCGCTCGAAACCCCTTCGGGCGGTGGGTATCGCTCATCGAACGTGCGGCTGCGCGAGGAATTCCAGCTGTACGCCAACCTGCGCCCCGCGCGCACCATCATTCCCGGCGGCCGCTTCGACAAGATCGACCTGGTCGTCGTGCGCGAGAACCTCGAAGGCCTCTACATCGGCCACGAGCACTACGTGCCCATCGACGGCGACCCGCACGCCGTGGCCATGGCCACTGGCATCAACACCCGCCAGGGCAGCCGCCGCCTGCTCGAATACGCCTTCGAGACGGCGGTGGCCACGGGCCGCAAGAAGGTCACGATCGTGCACAAGGCCAACATCATGAAGGCGCTCACGGGCATCTTCCTGGAGACCGGCCTGGACCTCTACGAGAAGAAGTACAAGGGCAAGTTCGAGCTCGACACGGTCATCATCGACGCCTGCGCGATGAAGCTGGTGCTCAACCCCTGGCAGTTCGACATGCTGGTCACCACCAACCTGTTCGGCGACATCCTGTCCGACCTCGTGGCGGGCCTGGTCGGTGGCCTTGGCATGGCGCCCGGCGCCAACATCGGCGCCGACGCCGCGATCTTCGAGGCGGTGCACGGCTCCGCGCCCGACATCGCCGGCAAGGGCATTGCCAACCCCACCGCACTGCTGCTGGCGGCCGCGCTGATGCTCGACCACGTGAAGCTGCCCGAACTGGCCACGCGCCTGCGCACGGCCATTGACGAGACGCTGAACATCGACAAGGTGCGCACGGGCGACCTCGGTGGCACGGCGGGCACGGCGGCGTTCACGAAGGCGCTGGTCGGCCGCATCAACGGCGGTTGACCGGAGCGGGGCTCGCGGGCGCTGCATGAGAAGGCTTCTGCTGCTCCTGGGGGCTCTGTTGTTCGCAGGCTTCGCTGCGGCCGACCCGCGCTTCACCGTGGTGAAGGTCGACCTGCGTACCGAGCGGCTCGAACTGTTCCTGCGCGACGACGCGGGCGTGCCGTTCAAGCGCTTCGACCGGCTCGATGCCTGGCTGAAGGAGCGTCACCGCCAACTGGGCTTCGCGGTGAACGCCGGCATGTATCACGAGGACTTTTCCCCGGTCGGCTTGCTGGTGCGCAATGGCCGCGAAGAGGCACCGCTCAACCTGGCCGACGGTGCCGGCAATTTCTTCCTCAAGCCCAACGGTGTGTTCCTCGTGTCGGACATGGGGCCGCGCGTGGTCGAGTCGTCGGAATACCTGGCGCTGGCGCAGGGCGTACGCCTCGCCACGCAGTCGGGCCCGCTGCTGCTGCGCCGCGGCGTCGTGCACCCCGCTTTCATTCCCCATTCCGATTCGCGCAAGATCCGCAACGGCGTCGGTGTGATCGGTCACACGGCGATCTTCGTCATCAGCGAGACGCCGGTGAATTTCTACGAGTTCGCGCTCTACTTCCGCGATGTGCTCCACTGCCGGGACGCGCTGTATCTCGACGGCACGGTTTCGGCACTGCATTCGACGGCGCTGCACAGAAGCGATTTCGTGCGGGAGCTGGGGCCTATCCTTGGCGTCGCGTCGCCCTGAGTGCGGCGCCTGCCTGCCTTCTGCGTTTCATCATCGATCCCCGAGCCATGTCCACCACACCGCTGCCCGTTCTGTCCCTTCTCGAAACCCGTGTCCTCGGCGTGCTGGCCGAAAAGCAGCGCACCGTGCCCGACAGCTACCCGCTCACGCTCAATTCCCTGCTGTCGGGCTGCAACCAGAAGACCAGCCGAAACCCCGTGCTCGAACTCGCCGAGTCGCAGGTGCAGGCCGCCATCGACAGCCTGAAGGGCTACAGCCTCGTCGCGGAAACCAGCGGCGGGCGCGCCTTCCGCTACGAGCACAACATCGACCGCGTGCTGCGCATCCCGTCGCAGTCGGTCATCCTGCTCACCGTGCTGATGCTGCGCGGGCCGCAGACGGCGGGCGAATTGCGCATCGCCTGCGACCGCATGCACAACTTCGCCGACATCTCGTCGGTCGAAGGCTTTTTGAATGAGCTCGCGGAACGACCGGCCGGTGCGCTGGTGGTGAAGCTGGCGCGCTTGCCCGGTGCGCGCGAGAGCCGCTGGGCGCATCTGCTGAGCGGTGCGCCGGCGGAAGAGGTGGCTGGGCCCTCCGATGTGCCTTATGCCGCGCACGACGTGTCGCTGGGCGAGGTCGCGGCGCTGAAAGCCAATGTGGCGCGGCTCGAAGCCGAGGTGGCGTCGCTGAAGGCGCTGCTCGGGCGTGTGTGTTCCGAGCTGGGGATTTCCGAAGAGGGTTGATCGCACCACTTCACGCGGGCTTCACGCGGCCCGCACATTCGGTGTCTAACTTCGGCCCCCATTGCACACATCAATGGAGCACCAGCCATGGACAACGGACCCATCGGACACACCGCAGCGTGGCGCGACCACATGCCCTTCGACGACATCACCCGGCGCGCGCTTGCGTGTCTTGCCCTCGTGGCGGGCGTCGCGAGCCTCTACGCGTTTTTCTGGTGGGCCGCGTCAGCCACCGGCTTCTTCTTTTTCGAGGGCCATCGCCATACCTGGGAGGGCCTGGGCACGGCACTCGCGTTCCGGGACATGGACACGGCGTATTACCTGCTCAGCTGGGTCTTCTCTGTGTTCGGCGGGCTGTTGGGCTGGGCCGCGCTGATCGGGTTTGCCGTGACGCACCGGCGTGGTTGGGATGCGGTCTCGCGCTGGATCAAGATCGGCTGCGCGGTCGGCGCGGCGGCTGGGCTGGCGTTCGAGCCCGGCCGGCTGCTGGCGCTGGGGCCCATCGTCTGCGTGATGGCGCTGCTGTTGCGGTCGATGCTGATGCCGGGAAGGATTGCGATCAGCCCGAGGCAACAGGTACATCAAGGCTGAGCTTCACCGCATCCATCGTGACCAGCGTGCGAAAGCGCTTCACGTTGTTGCTCTGGAAGAAAAGCTGCCGGGTCAGCGCCGTGTATTGCGCCATGTCGCGCACCACGAAGACGAGGATGAAGTCCCACTCGCCCGTCACGTAGTAGCACTGCTGCACCTGCGGGCAGTCTCTGAAGCTCTGCTTCATTGCGTCGAGCAGTTCGATCTGCTCGCTCTCCGTTTCCACTTCCGCCACGATGGTCAGCGGGTGGCCCAGCGCGGCGGGCGACAGCACCGCACCGTAGCGCTGGATCACGCCCTCGTCGCGCATGCGTTTGAGCCGCCGGTTGACGGCTGCGGTCGACAGGTGCACGCGCTCGCCCAGTTCGCTCTGCGGCATGCGGCTGTCCGCCTGGATCAGCTCCAGCAGGCGAAGGTCGAGGGTGTCGAGCGGCGTCATGAAGTGGGAAGTGACGCAAAAACGTTGCGTCGAAGGCGATGATTTTGCGCGCCCATACCGCCGCATTGTCAATAGCATCTCGTCATGAACCTCACCGATGCACCCCTGCGCGAAACGCTCACCGGCTGGCGGCGGCAACTGCACGCCATTCCCGAAACCGGCTTCGAGGAAGCGAAAACCTCGGCCTTCGTCACCCGGGTGCTGAGGGCGCTGGGCCTCGACGTGCACACCGGCATCGGCGGCACCGGCCTCGTGGCCAACCTGAAGGTGGGCAGCGGCAAGGGCGTGATCGGCCTGCGCGCCGAGATGGACGCGCTCAACATCACCGAGCTGCCCACCGACCGCGCCTACGCTTCTGGCACGCCCGGCAAGATGCACGCCTGCGGCCACGACGGCCACATGTCGATCATCCTCGGCGCGGCGCAGCTGCTGCGCGAGCGGCAGGACTTCGACGGCACCGTGCGCTTCATCTTCCAGCCGGCAGAGGAGCACGGCCGCGGCGCGAAGGCGATGATGGACGACGGCCTGTTCGATCGCTTTCCGGTCGACGAGATCTACGGCCTGCACAACATGCCCGGCATGCGCGCCGGCACCATCGCCACGCGCACGGGCGGCCTCATGGCGAGCGAAGACAACTTCGTGATCCATGTGAAGGGCCGCGGCACGCATGCCGCGCGGCCGCACATGGGCATTGACCCGATCGTCATCGGTGCGCAGATCGTGCTGGCGCTGCAGAGCATCGTTTCGCGCACGCTCGACCCGGGCGCGCAGGCGGTGGTTTCGTGCACCGAGTTCATCACCGACGGCATCCGCAATGCAATTCCGTCGAACGTCGTTATCAAGGGCGACACGCGCAGCTACGACCCGGCGGTGCAGCAGATGCTGGCCAAGCGCATGCGCGAGATCAGCGAAGGCATCTGCCGCATGCATGGTGCCGAATGCGAATTCAGCTACACGCACGAGTTCGCGCCCACCGTGAACTGGGCCGAATGCGTGCCAACGGCGGTTGCCGCCGCCACGGCTATCGTGGGTGCCGAGAACGTCGATGCCAACGTGGCGCCGATGATGATTTCGGAAGACTTCGGCGCGTTCCTGAAAGTCGTGCCCGGCGCCTTCGTGTTCCTGGGCAACGGCGCCGAAGGCGAGCCGGGCGGCACGCCGCTGCACAACGGAAGCTACGACTTCAACGACGAGGTGCTCGCAACGGGCGCCCGCTATTTCGCGGAGATCGTCCGCCTGCGCCTTCCCCGGCACAACGAAACAAGAGACTGACCGGCATGCTGTTCACCAACCCCCAGGCGCGGCGTAGCGCTTATGACGAATCGTTGAGCGAGGTGATGAACATCGCGCGCGGCCAGGAGAGCCGGCAGTGGCTGTCGCACTGGAACCGGCTCGCGCCGCACCCCACGCCGGCATGGCCGCTGCCCCGGCTGGCGGCGCAGCTGGGCATCGGCCAGGTGGTCGTCAAGGACGAATCCAAGCGCTCGGCGCTCGGCAGCTTCAAGGTGCTGGGCGCGCCCATTGCGCTGCTGCGGCTCGTGCTGCGCCGATGGCCCGACCGCGGATGGACGCCCGCGGAGCTTCTGGCGGGCAGGCATGCAGCGGCGCTGCGCGACTTCGTGGTCGTCAGCGCCACCGACGGCAACCACGGCCGCGCGCTCGCTGCGGCTGCGCAGAGCATTGGCTGCCGCTGCGTCATCGTGCTGCATGCCCAGGTCAGCGAGGAGCGCGAAACGCCGATTGCCGCGCTCGGCGCGGAGATCGTGTGCATCGCCGGCAACTACGACGAGTCGGTCGAGGAGGCCGCGCGCCTTGCCCGCGTCAATGGCTGGGAGGTGGTTTCGGACACCTCCTACGACGGCTACGAAGAGGTGCCGCGCGATGTGATGCAGGGCTACGGCATCCTGGCCGACGAGCTGCTCGAAGACGTTGCAGCCGGTGCGCCATGCCCGTTCACCCACGTCATCGTGCAGGGCGGCGTGGGTGGGCTGGCCGCGGGCGTCGTCAGCCATTTCTGGGAGCGCTACGGTGCGGCGCGGCCGACCTTCATCGTGGTGGAGCCCGAGCAGGCCGACTGCCTGCTGCAAAGCGCGCGCAGCGGCCGGCCCGATCGCGCAACGGGCTCGGTCGATTCGGTGATGGCGGGGCTGGCCTGCGGCGAAACCTCGCCGCTCGCATGGCGCTTTCTTCAACCGGCCGTCGACCTGTTCATGACCGTGACCGACGCGCAGGCCGAGCAGGCGATGCGCACGCTCGCGAGCGGCGAGGCGGGCGACGTACCCGTGCTGAGCGGTGAATCCGGCGCGGCCGGCCTGGCGGCGTTGCAGGTGCTGGCAGCCGGCCCCGCGGCCCGAGATACCTCGGGATTGGGCCCCGATGCACGCGTGCTGCTGATCAGCACCGAAGGCGCGACCGCGCCCGGTGTGTATCGCGCATTGACGGGGCGATCAGGCGAGGAGGTCGTCGCGGCGCAGCGGCAGTGGTTGGCGCGCGAGGGCATGGTCGAGCAGGCCGCCACCTGAGCGGCCAGACCCCTCAGGCCACGTTCCAGCCGAAAAAGCGCAGCACCTCGTCGCGCTGCTTCATCGCATCGGCGCGCCCCAGCGCCATCAGCTCGCGCGTGTAGCCCGACTCGAACAGCAGGTAGCTCGCGAGCGCGCCGCCCTTCACATCGGCCGCCACCTTCGAGCCGCCCAGCAGATGCCGCACCGCGCCGGGCAGGGCCTCGACGTGGCGCGCCGCGATCACGTCGAGGCGCTCCGACGGCGAGATCACCAGCAGGTCGAGCGGGCGCAGCGCGCTCGCCGCGCGCGCCTCTTCGGGAATCAGCCCCAGCGTGTGGTTGATGCGGCGCAGCCGCTCGATGTCCACCGCCAGCGCATCGAGAAAAATGCTCGACAGCGCATGGCCCGCAATCTGCGCCATCGTCGGATAGCCGCTGTGGGTGTTGGGCGCATCGGCGTCGCGCGGCTCGTGCATGCGGCCCGCGCCGATCACCACGATGCGCTGCGCGCCCAGGTGAATGGCTGCCGCGATGGGCGCCGACTGGCGCATCGAGCCGTCGCCGAAGTACTCGGTGTGCCCCTGCATCGGCAAGGCCGTGGCCGGGAACACGAAGGGAATGGCCGACGACGCCAGCAGGTGGGTGTGCGTGATGCGGTCGCGCACCGACAGGCGCTGCGAGCGCACCCATGGCTCCATCGGCACGGCCGCCTCGAAGAAAGTGACGTGCTCGCCCGAGCTGTAGCTCGAAGCCGTCACGGCCAGCGCCTGCAGGTGGCCTTCCTTCATGAGCTGCGGCAGCCGCTCGAGCGGCACCATGCGTTGCAGCAGCTCGGCCAGCGGCGTGTTGTCGAGCAGCGACTTCGGCTTGATGCGCATCCAGTTGGCCGCGAAGCGCCCGAGCCCGAGCAGCATGCGCCAGCGCGCGCCGCTGCCAATCACCGAAAGCGAATCGGCGCGGTACACCTGTTCGGCGCGGAACTGGCCCCAGACCTCGGCGATGTGTGCCACCACGTGGTCGAAGTTGTCGCAGCCGCAGGCCAGCACGGCTGCGTTGATGGCGCCGGCCGAGGTGCCGGTGATGACCTGGAAGGGGTTGCCCGTGCCGGCGGCAGGGCCGACAGAGCGCCGGATCTCGGCAATGGCCTCCAGCACGCCCACCTGGTAGGCAGCCCGGGCGCCGCCCCCGGTGAGCAGGAGGCCGGTGGCGACGGGGCTTGTCTCTGGCATTTTTGGTTATTGGGAGGCTGTTCGATGCTGGCTCGGAGAGCGCACTAGACTACCCGCCATTCAGGAGTTAGATCAATGGCACTCACCCCAGATGGGCTCATGGACGCGCTCAAGGCCGTCGCGGACCCTAACACCGGCAAGCAATTCGTGGCGACCCGGTCGCTCAAGAACCTCCAGGTCTCGGAGGGCGACGTCTCGTTCGACCTCGAACTCGGCTACCCGGCGAAGAGCCAGCACGCGGCCATCCGCAAGGCGCTGGTGGCTGCCGCCAAGGCGGTGCCGGGCGTGGAGAACGTGTCGGTCAACATCGTCACCAAGGTCATCAGCCATGCGGTGCAGCGCGGCGTGCAGCTGATGCCCAACGTCAAGAACATCATCGCGGTGGCCTCGGGCAAGGGCGGCGTGGGCAAGAGCACCACGGCGGCCAACCTGGCGCTGGCGCTGGCGTCCGAGGGCGCCACGGTCGGCCTGCTCGACGCCGACATCTACGGCCCGAGCCAGCCCATGATGATGGGCATCGAAGGCCGCCCCGACAGCGCCGACGGCAAGACCATGGAGCCCATGGAGCGCCACGGCGTGCAGGTGATGTCCATCGGCTTCCTGGTCGACCAGGACCAGGCCATGATCTGGCGCGGCCCCATGGCCACGCAGGCGCTGGAGCAGCTGCTGCGCCAGACCAACTGGAAAGACCTCGACTACCTCATCGTCGACATGCCCCCGGGCACCGGCGACATCCAGCTCACGCTGAGCCAGCGCGTGCCGATGACGGGCGCGGTGATCGTCACCACGCCGCAGGACATCGCGCTGCTCGACGCCAAGAAGGGCATCAAGATGTTCGAGAAGGTCGGCGTGCCGATCCTGGGCATCGTCGAGAACATGGCGGTGCACATCTGCTCGAACTGCGGCCATGCCGAACACATCTTCGGCGCGGACGGCGGCAAGAAGATGGCGGCTGAATATCAGATGGAATACCTCGGCGCGCTGCCGCTGGACATCAAGATCCGTCTACAGGCCGACAGTGGGGCGCCTACTGTGGTGTCTGATCCTGAAGGGGACGTGGCAGGCATCTACAAGGCGGTTGCACGTCGAGTGGCCGTCGGCATTGCGGAGAAGGCCAAGGACTTTTCGGCGAAGTTTCCGACGATCTCGATCAGCAAGAACACCTGAGGAACGGCGTCTCGATGAACCTGCTCGCCTCGATGCGCTATCTGGTAGCGCTGAACGAGCACAAGCACTTCGGCCGCGCGGCGCAGGCCTGCCACATCACGCAGCCTGCGCTGTCGAATGCACTGCGTGCGCTGGAGACCGAGTTCGGCGTCGTCATCGTCAAGCGCGCCCGCGTGTATGTCGGCCTCACGCACGAGGGCGAGCGCGTGCTCGCCACGGCGCAACGCATGCTGCGCGACAACGAAGTGCTGCTGCAGGAACTGCGCAGCGACGTGGACAACCCGCACGGCCGCCTGCGCATGGCCGCAGTGCCCACGGCGATACCGATGCTCTCGCGCTTTGCGGCCATGCTGCAGCAGCGGCACCCGGGCATCGTGCCGGCCGTGCTGTCGATGAGTTCGCAAGACCTGGAGACGGGGCTCGAAAGCCTGTCGATCGACCTCGCGCTGGGCTACACCGAGCGCATGCACCTGCCCGGCATCAAGCTCACGGCCTGGCCGCAGAGCATCGAGCACTACTTCCTGCTGCGCCGCGCTAAAAAGGCCTCGACCGATGAACTGCGCATCGGCGAGCCCATCTCGTGGGCCGAGGCGGGCAAGCTGCCGCTGTGCCTGCTCACGTCCGACATGCACAACCGCGCCATCGTCGACCAGGCGCTGCGCGAAGCCGGCGTGCCTGTGATGCCCGCCATCGAGACCAATTCGGTGCTCGCGCTGGCGCTGGCGGTGAGCGCGGGCACGGTCAACAGCGTGCTGCCCGGCGGCATGGTCGCGGCCGTGCGAAGCCATCGTGAGCTGGAAGCGCTGCCGCTGATGGCGCCGGACGTGCGTACGCCCATCGGCTTCATGACGCAGGACGGCGTGCGCGCCTCGCGCGCGCTCGAAGCGGCGCTGGCTTTCCTGCAGACGCCTGAGTGGCAGGAGCAGTTGCAGCAGCACAGCGGTGCGCTCGGCAAATGACAGGAACCAAAGGCCTAATCATTTAGTTATTGAATCAGGCCATGCCCTGATCGAATTTGACGGAGATTTAACCGTTAGCTCACACTCCGCGACCCGGATTAGCAATAACTTACACATCCGGCGAACAAGGAGAAATATGGCAGGTTCATCTGCAGGCGTTCTCGATGGAGAACGCGTCGTTGGGGGAGGGGCGCAGACGCAACCCGGCTTCCTGGAAAAAGAACGCATCATCGCGGGCCCCGGCTTCAATCGCTGGCTGGTTCCGCCGGCTGCATTGGCCATTCATCTGTGCATTGGCATGGCGTACGGCTTCTCGGTGTTCTGGCTGCCGCTGTCGAAGGCGCTCGGCACTGCCGGCACCGGCGCACAAGCTTGCGCCAAGGACATGAGCTTCTTCGCCGAGCTCTTCGCCACCAATTGCGACTGGCGCGTGGCCACGCTCGGCTGGATGTACACCCTGTTCTTCGTCTTCCTCGGCTGCTCGGCGGCCCTGTGGGGCGGCTGGCTCGAACGCGCGGGCCCGCGCAAGGCCGGTGTGGTGTCGGCGATTTGCTGGTGCGGCGGCATGCTGCTGTCGGCGGTGGGCATCCACCTGCACCAGTTCTGGCTGATGATCCTCGGCTCGGGCGTGATCGGCGGCATCGGCCTGGGGCTGGGCTACATCTCGCCGGTGAGCACGCTGATCAAGTGGTTCCCCGATCGCCGCGGCATGGCGACCGGCATGGCCATCATGGGCTTCGGCGGCGGCGCGATGATCGGTTCGCCGCTGGCGGTCGACCTGATGAAGCGCTTCAGCACCGCCACCGACGTGGGCGTGATGCAGACCTTCGTGGTCATGGCGCTCGGCTACTTCGTGTTCATGATGGCCGGCGCGCTGGGTTACCGCGTGCCGCCCTCGGGCTGGAAGCCTGAAGGCTGGACCCCGCCCCCGGCGCAGACCACCAACACCATGATCACGCAGCGCCACGTGCACGTGAAAAAGGTCTGGGGCATTCCGCAGTTCTGGCTCGTGTGGCTGGTGCTGTGCATGAACGTGAGCGCCGGCATCGGCGTGATCGGCATGGCTTCGCCCATGCTGCAGGAAGTGTTCGGCGGCGCGCTGATCGACCTGCCGGCCAAGTACGGCCAGCTCGACAAGACCCAGCTCGCGGCCATCGCAGTGGTGGCGGGCGGCTTCACGGCGCTGCTGTCACTGTTCAACATCGGCGGGCGCTTCGTGTGGGCCAGCCTGTCGGACAAGCTGGGCCGCAAGCTCACCTACACGGTGTTCTTCGTGCTCGGCGGCATCCTGTACGCGAGCATTCCCTCGTCGGCCGGCGCGGGCAGCAAGCTGCTGTTCGTGGGCGCCTGCTGCGTGATCGTGTCGATGTACGGCGGCGGCTTCGCCACGGTGCCGGCCTACCTGGCCGACCTGTTCGGCACGCAGTTCGTGGGCGCCATCCACGGCCGCCTGCTCACGGCGTGGGCCACGGCCGGCATCCTCGGCCCGGTGGTCGTGAACTACATGCGCGAATACCAGCTGGGCCTGGGCCTGCCGCGCGAGCAGGTCTACAACCAGACCATGTACATCCTGGTGGGCATGCTGGTGATCGGCTTCATCGCCAACCTGCTGGTGCGTCCGGTGGCCGACAAGCACTTCATGACCGACGACGAACTGGCCATCGAGAAGAAGCTGGCGCACGAGAAGGCCTCGGCGGCCGAAGTGGGCAGCGGCTCGGGCCGTGCCGATACGGTGAGCCCGGCGGTGGTGGCGCTGGCCTGGGTGGCGGTGGGTATTCCGCTGGCCTGGGGTGTCTACAAGACCCTGATCAGCGCGGCCAAGTTCTTCGGCTGATCCTCCGAGCGATCAGCGGCCCGAGGGCTGTGCGGCGAACACTTCGATCGCCGCCAGCCGGGCCACCGAACGGCCCGGCTTCACATCGCCGGCCACCACCAGCCGCGCCATGCCGTTGCGACCCAGCGGCGTGCCGTTCAGGCTGTAGGCAACCAGCGCCATGCGGTTGCCGGATTCGGGTGCGATCTCCGCGAGCGAGACCACCGCACGGTAGCCGTCGCTGCCGACCACCACCGCATACATCGAGAGCACCGGGTTGCGCACCGCGGTGTCCGGCTTGAGGCCGACCGACGCATCGTTCAGCAGGGTCCACAGGCTCACGCCGGTGTAGGTGTTGCTGCCGACAGTCAGCGTGACGGCGGGCTGAGCCTGCAGGGCTGCGAGGTCGAAGGTGGCGCGCTTGCCGACGGCACCTGAGACAGTGAAGGAGGGCGAGATGCCTTCGTTGGTGGCGGCCGTAGCGTGCGCGGCATGCGGCGCCATGGCGGCTGCCTGTGGCGGGCTGCCGGCGCAACCTGCGAGAGCTGTCAATGCCGTGATGGCTGCCATGGCGGCAGCGCGGCGCAGCCGGGGCGTGGACAGGAATAGCGCGCGATCTTTCACAGGAACTCCTCGTTTTCCCAGGGCGGGTAGCGTCGTATTCATTCTTGCATAGCGACGGCCGCCCACCGCGGGCGGACAATGGCGGCCCGCATTGGTTTACGCTTGGCGCCAACATGAAATCCAAAGTCCAGTTCCGTCTGCGCGTCTACCGGGACGACACCATCGCCATCGGCCCCGGCAAGATCGCCGTGCTCGAAGCCGTGGCCGAGACCGGCTCGATCTCGGCGGCCGCCCGACTGCTGGGCATGTCGTATCGCCGGGCCTGGATGCTGATCGACGAGATGAACCAGTCGCTGGCCTCGCCGGCCGTGAACACCGCCGCCGGCGGCTCGCGCGGCGGCGGCACGGCGCTGACGCCGGTGGGCGAGGAGATCGTCAAGCACTACCGGGCCATCGAGAACGCGGCGCGCCTTGCCACGGCGGCCGACATTCGTGCGCTGACGCGCCTGCTGGCGCCATGAGCTCCGAGGCCGCCGATGTCGTCTGCCGCCCGGTCGGCCTGGTGCGCAGCCGCTTCACAGAGGCCACCGGCATGCCGATCCAGACGGCCGGCGCACCCGAAGAAACGGGGCGCGTCGAAGTGTTCGCCGAGTTCGCGCCGGGCCTGCGCGACATCGAAGGCTTCGACTACCTGATCCTCGTCACCCACCTGCACCAGTGCGCGCACGAGCGGCTGGAGGTGGTGCCCTTTCTGGACGACGCATCGCACGGCGTCTTCGCCACGCGCGCGCCCGCAAGGCCGAACCGGCTGGGCCTGTCGATCGTGCGGCTCACCTCGGTGGAGGGCACGACGCTGCACTTCAGCGGCAACGACATGATGGACGGCACGCCCGTGCTCGACATCAAGCCCTATGTGCCGAAGTTCGACGTGCGCGAGACCGATCGCATCGGCTGGTTCGGCGCCAGGCTCGATCAACTGCCGCGCACCCGCTCCGACGGCAGGATGGGCTGATCGGGCGGAGCGTTTTCCGGCGGGTCCTGCCAGCCTTGCCAGCACGACCACACGCTCTGCGACAGCACCTCGCGCACCTGCGGCGGCGCCTCGCCGATGCTGCCCACGCTGATGAAGCCCGCGAGGTATTCGCCCGGCAGCACGCCCACCTGTCGTGCCAGCGTCTCGTCGAAGCAGCGTTCGCCGCTCAGCACGATGGCGCCATAGCCCAGCTGGTGCGCGGCGCTCAGCAGATTGCCGAGCGCCGCGCCCGCGCTCAGCCACTGTTCGCGCGCCGGGATCTTGCTGCGTTCGCGCGGCGACACCACGAAGCCCAGCAGCAGCGGCGGCCGAGTGGCATGTTCGCGTGCGCGCTTCAGGTCGGCGGGGCTGGCCAGCGGATCGCGCCGCAGTTTTTCCTGCTCGAAGCACCAGGCCAGCGCTTCGCGGTTCTGCGGGCGGAACTCGATCACGCGCCACGGATGCAGGCCGCCATGGTCGGGCGCGCGCAGGCCGGCCTGGAGGATCGCGTCGAGTTCATCGGGGTTGGGGCCGGGCGGCTGCAGGCGACGCGGCGACACCGAGCGCCGCGTCAGCAAAACTTCGAGGATGCGCTCCGCACCCGTCATGTGCCTCCACATGCGCGTCACTGCTCCCGGTGGTCGACCCACACCGCCTGGCGGCGCAGCACCTCGCCGATGTCGCCGGCGTCGGCCGTTGCCACGAAGAAGGACTGGCTCGCGCCGTCGGGGCCGGTGATGGACAGCACGAAGCCCTCTGCATCCATGGCGCGCTCGATGCGCCATTCCTGCACCTGCGTCACATGGTGGCGAAGCTCCGGCCGGCCGGAGATCGAGCGAACAACGGTGTCGTGGATGGAAGGGCGCATGGGTGGGATGTCTCCTACGCTGTATTCCTCAGTATATGAAGACTCATGGCTTTGCGCACCCCCGTGAGAACCTTAGGGCTCATCGTGTAACAATCTCGCCGTATTTTCATGAACACGACGAACTCGCTCATCGCTTCGACCGACTGGTTTCCGCTGGTGCTGTCGCTCAAGGTCGCCGCCGTGGCGACCCTGCTGGCACTGATCGTCGGCGTGGCGCTGGGCTGGGTGTTCGCACGCAAGAAGTTCTTCGGCGCCACCGTGATCGAGGCTGTGTTCATGTTGCCGCTGGTGCTGCCGCCCACGGTGATCGGCTACGCGATTCTTGTGGCGGCCGGGCGCCGCAGCCCGCTGGGCGCGTGGCTGCGCGAGCACCTCGACTACACCATCATCTTCAGTTGGCACGGCGCCGTGGTGGCCTCGGCCGTGGTTGCGCTGCCGCTGGTGCTCAAGTCGGCCAGCGCGGCGTTCTCGGGCGTCGACCGTTCGCTCGAAGCGGCGGCCAGCACGCTGCGGCAGTCGCCGTTTTCGGTTTTCCTGCGCGTCACGCTGCCGCTTGCCTGGCCCGGCATCCTGGCCGGCACGCTGCTCGCGTTTGCGCGCGCCATGGGCGAATTCGGCGCGTCGCTGATGGTGGCCGGCTCCATCCCCAAGCAGACGCAGACGCTTTCGATGGCCATCTATGACGCGGTGCAGGCAGGGCACGACGACCTTGCGCTGCTGCTGGTCATCGTGACTTCGCTGCTGTCGATCACCGTGCTGGTGCTGTCGAACCGTTTCTTCTCTCTTCGCTGATTTCATTTTCAATAATCTGGAGTTGCCCATGCGTCCGTTGCGCCTTCTGTCGTTGGTTCTTGCACTCGCCCTGCCGCTGGCCGCTAGCGCCCAGCAGATCACCGTGTCCGCCGCTGCCAGCCTGACCGACGCATTCAAGGAAATCGGCCCCAAGTTCGAGGCGGCCAAGGCGGGTGCCACGGTGCGTTTTAATTTCGCGGCCTCGGGCGTACTGCTGCAGCAGATCGGCCAGGGCGCACCGGTGGACGTGTTCGCCAGCGCCGACCAGGAAACGATGAACCGCGGCGTCGAGCAGAAGGCGATCGACGCCGCCACGCGCAAGGACTTCGTCACCAACAGCCTGGTGCTGATCGAGCCCGCCAAGGAAGGCGTGGGCCTCAAGACGCTGCAGGACCTGGGCGGCGCCAACGTGAAGAAGATCGCCGTCGGCAAGGTCGCCACCGTGCCGGTCGGCCGCTACACCAAGCAGGTGCTGGACAACGCCAACCTCTGGACCACGCTCGAACCCAAGTTCGTGCAGGCCGACAGCGTGCGCCAGGTGCTCGACTACGTGAGCCGTGGCGAAGTCGAGGCCGGTTTCGTCTACCGCACCGACGCAGCCGTGGCCGGCGACAAGGTGAAGATCGCCTTCACGCCCACCGGCCACACACCCGTGACCTACCCCATCGCCGTGGTCGCCGAGAGCAAGCAGAAAGCGCTGGCCGGCGACTTCATCGCCTTCCTCTCGACGCCTGCCGCGCAGGAAGTGCTCACGCGCTACGGATTCGGCAAGCCATGATCGATGTCGATCTGAAGCTCACGGTGGCCGACGGCCGTCGGCGCTTCGATCTGGCGGTGCGTTTCGCGACGGACGTGCCCTTTGCCGCGCTCTACGGCCCGTCGGGCGCGGGCAAGTCGCTGACCTTGCAGGCCATTGCCGGCCTGCTGCATCCTTCGGCGGGCCACGTGCGGCTCGACGGCCGCACGCTGTACGACTCGGCCCAGGGCATCGACGTGCCCGCGCCGGCGCGGCGCATCGGCTACCTGTTCCAGGACTACGCGCTGTTCCCGCATCTGAGCGTGCGCGAGAACGTGGCCTTCGGGCTGACCGCATGGCACCGCCGCAAGCCGGCCGCGAAAGACGCCGAACGCGTGCACGCCCTGCTCGAAAGCTTCGGCCTCGCGGCATTGGCCGACAGCCGGCCGCAGAACCTGTCAGGCGGCCAGCAGCAGCGCGTGGCGCTCGCGCGCGCGTTGGCCTGCGAGCCGCAGGTGCTGCTGCTCGACGAGCCCTTTGCCGCGCTCAACCCCATGCTGCGCGCGGAATTGCGCAACGAGCTCGCGCAGGTGCGCAGGCAGTGGGGCATTCCGGTGCTGATGATCACGCACGACATCGAGGACGTGCTCGCGCTGGCCGACGTGGCCTTCGTCTACAAGGATGGGCAGGTGGTGCGCGAGATCGACCTGCACAACGCAGAAAGCCGTGACTTTGCGCTGCGCGATATCGCTGGCGTGCAGGCTGTTGAAGAGACGCCGCTGCGCAGCAAGCTGCGCGGGCTGCTGATGCAGGACACGCGAGGCGCCTGAGATCTCGCTTCATTTCCTTTTTGAATCGCCGCATGTCCCGATTCAATTTGACGCTCTGCAGGCCCGCGGCGAACACTCGCCGGCATGAGCAGTGAGCAGAAGATCGAGTTTTACAAGGGCCCTGCGGGCGGTTGGGGCGCACTGCGCAGCGTGACGACCGCGCTGCTGCGGCAGGACATTCCCATCAAGGGCGCGAAGACGCTGCTCTCGGCCAACCAGCCCGACGGTTTCGACTGCCCCGGCTGCGCCTGGCCTGACCGCAACCACGCCTCGACCTTCGAGTTCTGCGAGAACGGCGTCAAGGCTGTGGCCGCCGAAGCCACCGCGCGCCGCGCCGGCCCCGAGCTGTTCGCCAAGCACACCGTGGCCGAACTCGCCGAGCAAAGCGACTTCTGGCTCGAAGACCAGGGCCGCCTCACGCACCCCATGGCCTACGACGCGACCAGCGACAAATACGTGCCCATCGAATGGGACGATGCCTTCGCGCGCATCGCGAAGCATCTGAACGCGCTGCCCGACCCGAACCAGGCCATCTTCTATACCTCGGGCCGCGCGAGCAACGAGGCGGCCTTTCTGTACCAGCTGTTCGTGCGCGAGTACGGCACCAACAATTTTCCCGATTGCTCGAACATGTGCCACGAGCCCAGCGGCAGCGGCATGCGTCCGCAGTTCGGCGTGGGCAAGGGCACGGTCACGCTCGACGACTTCGAGAAGGCCGACGCGATCTTCATCTTCGGCCAGAACCCCGGCACCAACCATCCGCGCATGCTCGGCGAGTTGCGCTCGGCTTCCAGGCGCGGCGCGCGCATCGTGAGCTTCAACCCGCTGCGCGAGCGCGGACTGGAGCGCTTTGCCGACCCGCAGGACAAGCTCGAGATGGCGACCATGGGCTCCACGCCCATCAGCACGCACTACTTCCAGCTGCGCGTGGGCGGCGACTTCTCCGTCATCAAGGGGATGATGAAGCACGTCATCGAGCGCGAAGACGAAGCGGTCGCGCGCGGCGAGCCTTCGGTGCTCGACCATGAATTCATCGCCACGCACACCACTGGCTTCGAGGCGCTGGCGGCTGACCTGCGCGCCGAGTCGTGGGACATCCTGGTGCAGGAGTCGGGCCTGAGCGAAGCGCAGATCCGCGCCGCGGCCGATGTGTACCTGGGCGCCAAGCGGGTCATCGCCTGCTGGGGCATGGGCATCACGCAGCACCAGCATTCGGTCGCCACCATCCAGATGATCGGCAACTGGCTCATGCTGTGCGGCCACATGGGCCGCGAAGGCGCGGGTGCATGCCCGGTGCGCGGCCACAGCAACGTGCAGGGCGACCGCACCATGGGCATCTGGGAAAAGCCGCCGGCAGCGCTGCTCGACCGCCTGCAGAAGGTGTTCGACTTCGAGCCGCCGCGGCAGAACGGCGTCGACACGGTCGAGGCCATCCGGCTCATGCTCGAGGGCAAGGGCAAGGTGTTCTTCGCGCTCGGCGGCAACTTTGCGGCCGCCACGCCCGACACCTACCAGACCTGGAAGGCGCTGCAGCAGTGCGACCTGACGGTGCACGTGACCACCAAGCTCAACCGCAGCCACGTGGTCCACGGGCGCGAGGCGCTGATACTGCCTTGCCTGGGCCGCACCGAGATCGACATGCAGGCTGCCGGCCCGCAGGGCGTGACGGTGGAAGACTCGATGAGCATGGTGCACATCTCGATGGGCATCAACCCGCCTGCGTCGCAGCACCTGCTGTCGGAGCCGGCCATCGTGGCGCAGCTTGCGGCCGCCACCATCGGCGCGCGCAGCAAGACGCCGTGGCTGTGGCTCATTGAAGACTACGCACGCATCCGCGACAAGATCGAAGCCGTGTTCGACGACTTCAAGGACTTCAACACGCGCGTGGCGCACCCCGGTGGCTTCCGCCTGCGCAACACCGCAAGCGAGCGCGTGTGGAACACCGCGTCGAAGAAGGCCGTGTTCTTCACGCACGCCGTGCCGCTGGACACCCATTCGCACCGCGCCCGCGCGCGCTTCGCGAAGAAGGGCGACACCATCGTCTTCACGCTGCTGACCACGCGTTCGCACGACCAGTACAACACCACCATCTACGGCATGGACGACCGCTACCGCGGCGTGTTCGGCCAGCGCCGCGTGGTGTTCATCAACAAGGAAGACATCCACAAGCTCGGCATGAAGGACGGCGACTGGGTCGACATCCAGACCGTGTGGAACGACGGCCAGGAGCGCCGCGCCGACCGCTTCAAGCTGGTGGCCTACGACATTCCGCGCGGCAACATCGCGGCCTACTACCCCGAGACCAATCCGCTGGTGCCGCTGTCGTCGGTGGCCGAGAACGCGGGCACGCCGACCTCCAAGTCGATTCCCGTGGTGCTGGTGCCGCACGAGCTGCCGATCCAGAAGCTGGCGGAGGACCAGGCGGACGGGATGGTGGCTGCATGAGCCACCGGGCCGCTGCGCAGGCGATCAGATGAGCGCCTTGCTCCAGGACGACCTTTCCGTGGCAATCCTGCGCATGCTCGCGCAGGCACCGGATGATGCCGGCGTTTCGCTGCCACGCCTCGGCAAACGGCTCGGGCAGGGCGCAAGTGTGCTGATGCGCCGGCTCACGCTGATGGGCGATGCGGCCATCGGCGGCGTGCGCGGCCCCGGCTGGGTGCGCGTGGAGCAGCAGGACGGCCGCTGGGTCGCACACCTCCAGGAGCCCGGACGGGCACAGGTGCAAACGCTGCCCCCTGAAGACGAAATGGGCGACTGAGCCGACAATGGCAGGCCCACCCGGAGCCACCATGTCGCAGCCAGACCTCGCCGATTCCGAAGACACCCTGCCACCGCTCTCCCGGCATGCCGTGCACGTCTTCGGCGAGCGCGGCGTTGGGCCCGAAGGCGTGGTGCGCGACGACACCCTGGCGGCCGAGGTGCCGGTCGCGCTGGTGTTCAACGGCGTCTCGCACGCGGTGATGATGGCCACGCCGCAAGACCTCGAAGCCTTCGCGCTCGGCTTCGCGCTGAGCGAAGGCATCCTCGATACCGCCGCCGATTGCCGCGGCATCGAAGTGCATACGGTCGACGCCTCCGATGCCGGATTGCCCGAAGGCATGCCCGGCATCGAGGTGCAGCTTGAAATTTCCACCCGCAGCTTTGAACGCCTGAAAGACCGCCGCCGCAGCCTTGCCGGCCGTACCGGCTGCGGAGTGTGCGGCGTCGAGAGCTTCGCGGGGCTCGATCTCTCGCCGCAGCGCGTGCCGCAACGCGACTGGATCGAACGCGTCGACCTGGTGACAGTGCTGCGCGCCTTCGCAGCCATGTCGCCGCGCCAAGTCCTCAACGCCGAAGCCGGCGCGATCCATGCCGCAGCATGGGCCACGGTTGACGGCGAACTCACCGACCTGATGGAAGACGTCGGCCGCCACAACGCGCTCGACAAGCTGCTCGGCAGGCTCGCGCTGGCAGGGCGCCTCGAAGAACCGGGCTTCGTGCTGATGTCCAGCCGAGGCAGTCACGAGCTCGTGCGCAAGTGCGCGCGCCTGGGCATCGCTGCGATGGCGACCATTTCTGCGCCAACCTCGATGGGGGTGCGCATGGCCGAGCTCTGCGGCTTGCGTTTCTGGGGGCTGTGCCGCGCGCCGCGCGGTGTGCTCTATGCCGATGGGCAACTCAACGGCAATTGAAGCTTCGCGAGTCGCGATAGGGTGAATGTGATTGGCGGCCGTGGGTGTTCGGCCGTGCGACTTCGATAACAAGAGGCTGATTCTTGTTAACTTCGATGCCAAAAATAAATGCAACGGTGTTGCATATCTAACGGAAATTTCAAGAATTCTCTAAGTCACGTTTGGCCACATATGTGCAGCCAAACACCGCATGAAAATCCGCGCCCGCAGCGTATTCCTCGTTGCATTCGTCCGGATTTTCATGCTCTCTTTTCCACGCTCTCGCGCACCGCAATTGTTGCGCGCCATGCCTGTTGCCTGCCTGCTGTTGGGTGCATCGTCAGGCGCCTTCGCGCAGGCCAACCCTTCGGCTCCCGATCCCTTTGTCGAGCAACTGCGTCAGCAAGAGCGTGAGCGTGCCTTGCGTGAGCAGCAAGAGAAGTCGGTCGACAGCCGTCTGCAGGAGGCGCCGAAGATCGAGTCAGGCCGTGTGCCCGAGGCAGAGTCCCCATGCTTTCGTATTGATCGTCTCGTGCTTGCGGGAGAGCGTTCAGCAGATTTCCAGTGGGCGCTGGATGCTGCCGCCGGCCCCGAGGCGAACGACGACCCCCTCGGCCGCTGCCTGGACACGCAGGGCGTCAACGTCGTCATGGGTCGCCTCCAGCAGGCGGTCATCGCCAGGGGCTTCGTCACTACCCGCGTGCTGGCTGCGCCGCAAGATCTGGCTACTGGCACCCTGACATTCACCCTGGTTCCGGGGCGTATCGCAGCCATCCGCGCCACACCCGATTCGAGCATTCGCTTCGGCAGCAACCGTCTCCTGCTCCTGGGCGCGATCCCTGCCCGCGCTGGCGATCTGCTCAACCTGCGCGATATCGAGCAGGGCCTGGAGAACCTCAAGCGTGCGCCCACCGCCGAAGCCGACATCAAGATCGAGCCCTCGATTGCGCCCGATGCCCGTCCCGGCGATAGCGACCTCGTCGTCAAGTACGTGCAGGCCCGGATGCTTCGCGGCACGTTGAGCGCCGACGACAGCGGCACCGAGCCCACAGGCAAGTACCAGGCTGGCGCCACCGTCTCGGCCGACAACCTTTTCGGCTTCAACGACCTTTTCTACGTCAACGCCAACCACAGCATCGACGGGCATGTCCTGGGCGACCCGCGCCGCGGCACCGAGGGCCAGACCGTCCACTACTCGCTGCCTTGGGGCTACTGGCTGCTGGGCTTCACTGCATCGAACAGCCAGTACCAGCAGACCGTGGCCGGCTTGAATCAAGACTACATCTACGCTGGCAAGACCAACAACGCCGAGGTCAAGCTTTTGCGCCTGATCCACCGCGACCAGCGCCGCAAGACCACTTTCGCGATCCGCGCCTTGCGGCGCGAGTCACGCAGCTTCATCGACGACACCCAGATCGAGAACCAGCATCGCGTTGCCGGCGGCTGGGAGGCCAGCCTGAGCCACAAGGAGTTCATCGGAGAGGCCACGCTGGATGGCACTTTCGCGTTCCGCCAGGGCACCGGTGCCTTCGGTGCCAAGCGAGCACCTGAGGAGGCTTTCGACGAAGGCACTAGCCGCTTTCGGCTCATGACGGCCGACGTGAGCCTCAACGCGCCTTTCAAGCTCGGCGAGCAGAGACTGCGCTACGCAGGCCAGTGGCGTGCGCAGTGGAACCAAACCCAGCTCACGTCACAGGACCGCTTCGGCATTGGCGGGCGCTACACAGTGCGCGGCTTCGACGGCGAGACCAGCCTGCTCGGCGAGCGGGGCTGGTTGCTGCGCAACGACATCGGTTGGGCTGTGGGGCCGAGCGGGGCCGAGCTCTATGTCGGCATCGACTACGGCCATGTGGGCAGCAGGTCGGTCGAGTGGCTGTTGGGCAATCACCTGGCGGGCGGCGTGATCGGCGTACGTGGGGCATGGAAGGGGCTGAACTACGACGTCTTCATCGGCGCACCGATCAGCAAGCCCGAGGGATATCGCACGGCCAATGTAGCGACGGGGTGCAACCTCAACTTCAGTTTTTGAGGAGGGCGCACCACCAGGGAAAGACCGACATCACACCCCGTAAATCCAATCGACAGATCACACAAGATTCATGAAAAACAAGATTCTCCTTTCGCTCTCATTGCTGTCACTTGGCCTGCTTCACGCGTGCGGTGGAAGCAGCGGCGGCGGTGGTGGTGGCGCGCCAATGGCCGCCGCCCCGCTCGGCGCTGCATCGGGGGCGGCTGGTTCGGCCGACCCAGCTCCCGCAAATGCGGACTCTGGTTCCGTATCGGCACCGTTCGCTCGCGGCGATCGCGCGCGCCATCTGCTGCTCGGTGTCGGCGCCCAGTCGTTCGGCGTCCTGTCGCAAAGCGAGCAGGCAGCCAGCGGTGCGATGACCCGCCTGAACGACAACATGCTGACGGGATCGAGCGCGACGAAGGAAATCAACGGCGATGCGAACTTCGCAATCGGCCGCTGGGCCGTCGGCATGGTCACGCGCAACTCGGGCGCGGAGACCCTGACGGGGGCGGACAACCGCGCGTACCACTACGTCGCCCTGAACGAGCTGAAGGCGCTGCCTGCAAGCGGAAACACCACCAGCGACGCCGGCGTCTTCACCAGCCCCACGTATGTGGGCGGCGGCAGTGGGACCGCAGTCAACAGCGGTGCCGCAACCGGGTCTTCCACCCTGGCATTCGGCAGCGAGGGTGCAGCCGTCACGGGCGCTGTGAAGGTGACGGTCGGCGATGCCATCGGCACGGTGAATTTCGACACCAAGGTCAAGTCGCCTTCCAGCACGGCGGTTACGGGCAGCTTCCTCAGTGCTGGCCCGGGCGCCGGCATCACGTTGGGTGATCACGGCAGCAATGCCTATGCGATTGCGGTGGGCTATGCGGCAACGCTCCCTTCCGGCGCGCGGTACATGGGCGTCGCGAAATTCCGCTGCGCTTGAGGTCGTGATTTCGGGGCCGGGGTGACCGTATTGCGATGGTTATCGCCGGCCTTGATTCGAGTTTGGGTTTCCGAGCCACCAGGGAGAAAAAATGAACAAGCATCTTTACCGGATCATCTTCAACGCCGCGCGCGGCATGCGCATGGTGGTTCAGGAAACGGCGGCCAGTATCGGCAAGGGCGCCTCCAAGGGCACGCCCAAGGCCGCAGGAAGTACCGCGGCCGCAGTAGCGCTCTTCGGTGTGCTGGTTGCAGGAACCGTTCGCGCGCAAATAGTCGGCGCGCCCAACGTCCCGGGCAATCTTCGACCGACCGTGTTGGTGGCACCCAACGGCGTGCCGCTCATCAACATCCAGACGCCTTCGGCTGCGGGCGTGAGCCGCAACGTCTACAACCAGTTCGACGTGATGCGCAATGGCGCCGTTCTCAACAACAGCCGCGTGAATGTGCAGACGCAGCTCGGCGGAATCGTTCAGGGCAACCCGTGGCTGGCCGGGGGCCCTGCGCGCGTCATCCTCAATGAAATCAATGGTGGCAACCCGACGCAGTTGCGTGGCTATGTGGAGGTGGGTGGACCGCGGGCAGAGGTGATCATTGCCAATCCGGCGGGCATCTCCGTCAATGGCGGCGGATTCATCAACGCATCGCGAGCAACACTGACCACAGGCGTGCCGCAGTTCAATGCGTCGGGTGGGCTCGACAGTTTCCTCGTACGCAACGGCACCGTCGGCATCGAAGGCGCGGGGCTCGATGCAAGCAGGACGGACTACGCGGCGATCCTTGCGCGGGCCGTGCAGGTCAACGCGGGCATCTGGGCGAGCGAGCTCAAGGTGGTCACGGGTGCCAACAACGTCAGCGCCGATCATGGCAGCGTCACACCCGTTGCAGGCACTGGGCCCTCACCTGCTTTCGCGCTCGATGTCGCTGCGCTGGGCGGCATGTACGCCCAGAAAATCACTCTCATCGGCACCGAGGCGGGGCTTGGCGTGCGCAATGCGGGCAACGTCGGTGCGGGTGCAGGCGGTCTTGTCGTGACGGCGCAAGGGCGACTGGAGAACACAGGGACGTTCGAGGGGCCGAGGGTCGAGCTCGACAGCAGCGCGGGCATCGACAACCGCGGCGGCACCATCCGGCAGACCAGCATGGCCGGCCTCACGATCGATTCACCGGTGTTGAGCAACACGAACGGCGGTGTGATCGGCGAGGAGCCTTTGACACCAACAACCGGCGCGGGCGGTACGGCAAGCACCGGTGGCACGGCGGCCGCCTCGAATCCATCCAATCCGAGCGCAGATGCTGCCAGCGTTGGCGCATCGCAGGTCCCGTCCTATGTCCCGCCATCCCCCGGCACCATCACCGCCGCCGACACGATCCAGAACGACGGCGGGCGCATCTACGCGGGTGGCCCCATCACGCTCAAGACCCCGCAGATCAACAACGCGGGCGGTACGCTCAACGTGGCCACCATGGCCGTGTCCGGTTCCAGCTTCAGCAACGCCGGCGGCACGCTCAACGTCAGCCAGAGCTTCGGTGCGAACGTCGGCCGGTTCGACAACACGGGCGGCAAGCTGAATGCGGGTAGCCTGCACATCGCCACGGGTGGCGATCTGATCAACGTGGATGGCACGCTCACCAGCGGCAGCGATGTGAGCCTCACGGTCGGTGGTAATGCAGACAACACGCACGGGACCGTCTCGGCCGCAGGTAGCTTGACGGCCCACGTGGCGAAGACGGTGAACAACGGCGCCGGCACGCTGGTCGCCAACCAGGACCTGACGATCGACTCTACTGCACTAGACAGCAGCAAGGGCAGCGTCCAGTCCGTCAATGCGGGTGTGCAGCTCGATGTCGCCGATCGGCTGGCCAATACGGGCGGCGCGATCGGCGCGGCGGCGGATCTTTCCATGAAGGCGGGATCGATCGGTACCAGTGGAATGATTCGCGTCGGCAACGACGCCACGCTCGCGGTTGCCGGCGCGCTCGTCAACGACGGCCGCATTACCGCGGGCCGCAACACTGCAATTAGCGCCGGCAGCCTCGCGTCGGGCAGTGCCAGCGTGCTCGGTGCCGGCGTGCTGAACGACAGCAAGCTGGGCGCCGCTGGCGACCTGAGCGTCACGGCATCAGGCATGTTGACTGCGAATGGAATGAACCTCGCTGCCGGCAATGCAGCGTTGCAGGGCGCCAGCATCGACCTGTCGAAGAGCCAGACTAGCGCGGCGAACATCGCCATCACGGCGACGCAGGGCGACGTCAGCACCAGCGACAAGGCAAAGGTACTGACGCCGGGCACCCTGAGCATCGTTGCCAATGCCCGGGCAGGCCAGACCCTGGTCAACGACGCCGGTGCGCTCAACGCTGGCCGGCTCCACCTGCAGGCCTCGAGCATCGCAAACACCCATGGCGGCGAGATCTTGCAGACGGGGGCCGATGCGACCACCGTGGCCGTCTCCGGCACCTTGAACAACGATGGCGGGCGCATCGCCGGCAACAGCCACGACTTGAGCCTGAGCGCGGCCACGCTCAGCAGCGTGGGCGGCAAGATCGAGCATGCGGGTGCAGGTACCTTGCGCATGACGGGCGGCAGCTACAACGGAGCGGGCGGCCAGATCACCGGCAATGGCGCACTGGTTGTCGACCTGAGCGATGGCTTCGCACAAGACAACGGCCGAACCGTCGCAAAGCAGATCACCGTCGATGCCGGTTCGTTGAGCAATCGGGGCGGCAAGGTCTTCGGAACTTCGCTGTCGGTCGACACCCGCGGAGGCGAACTGGACAACAGTGCCAAGGGCACCATGGCCGCGATGGAAGCAGTCGTGCTCAGGTCGGGAGCACTAAACAACGATGCAGGCTTGATCCAGTCGGGCGGTTCGCTGCACATCGACACGAACAGCCAGGTCCTGACCAACACCAATGCGGCCGGCTACCGGACCCAACCCGCAGACCTGGCCGGAGGCATCGTGAGCGGCGGCACGCTCGACCTGAAAACAGGCGACGTCAAGAATGTGGCGGGCTCCGTCGGATCGAAGGGGGCTTTGACGGCTGATACCCAGGCCTTCACGAACACCGATGGCGTACTCATGGGCGGCCAGCCCGCCGCTCTTGGTGCAGACGGCAAGATGCGCAGTGGCACAGGCGGCGTGTTCCTGAACGCAAAGTCTTTCAGCGGCGATGGTCAGATCATTTCCGCCAACGACCTGGGCATTGCACTTGTGCAGGACGTCACGAACAACGCAAGCATCGGCGTCAATGGCAACCTGAGCTACCTCACCGCCGGCAAGTTCACGAACAACACGAAGCTGCTGGCAGGAAGAACGCTCACGGTGGGCGGAAGCAGCGTCGACAACACCGCCGGCGCCGAGATGTCGGGAGCCGACACCATCGTCAACGCCGCGACAACGTTGACCAATCGAGGCTTGATCGACAGCCAGGGATCGACGCAAATCGACTCAGGCGCGCTGAACAACGTCGGCGCGGGCCGCATATACGGCAGCGCCGTGTCTGTCGCGTCCGGCACGCTCGACAACTACGCCGAGACTGTCGGCGGCGTGACCAGGGCCGGGACCATCGCGGCGCGCGAGACGCTGAACATCGGCGCCAACACTGTCAGCAACCGCGAACACGCGCTGATCTTCAGCGGCGGCGTGGGCACCAAGGCCATGAGCATCGGCGGCAAGCTCGACGGGAACCGCGAAGCCACGACGAGCGGCGGTGTCCTGAGCAACCTGAGCGCGCGCATCGAGTCGTTGGGCGGCATGACCATCTCGATGGGACAGATCGACAACCTCGACACGCACATCAGGCTCGGGCCGCAGACGACGACCAGGCAGTTCTCCAGAACCATCGGCGTAGAGGGTATCGGCCACTTCAAGCCGGAAGATGTTGCCTACACACCGGGCAAGCCCAATCTCGCGATACGCAACCCCGACGGCGGCTGGAGGTCCGCCAACGGCCATGTCTGGGGCCTGTGGGACAAAACCGTCGTCACGACGACAGACACGGCCATCGATGCAGATCCCGCAGACATCGTCGCCGGCAGGGACATGGCCCTCAACGGTGGTGGGCTGAACCGTGACAGCCGGATCACAGCCGGCGGCGTGCTGACGGCGCCCGGCATCAGGAACGAGGCATTGCAAGGCGAGGTCACGACGCAGACGGGCTCCATCGTGCATTGGCGCGCCACCAAACGGGAACCCGACATCATCGAACCCGTGTCGAGAGTGAGCAAGGACGTCGGTACCTACGAGAAAACCGGCGGCCTCAACGCCACCCGGGGTTACGACGCAGGCAAGCCCGCCAGCGGAGCGAACGGCGGCAACGGCAATGTCACCATCGTCGAAGTGCCGGCCAACGTCGGTGCGGTTGTGAAAACCGATGGCCGCAGCAACCCCGGCGTCGGTGCCAGCCAAGTCATCCCGATGGTCGTGCGCACCAGCGCCCCTCGCGTTGACATCCCACGGGCCAGCCTGTTCAACCTGAATGGCGGCCCACAAGGCTATCTTGTCGAGACCGACCCGCGCTTTGCCAACTATCGCAACTGGCTCAGCAGCGACTACCTGCTCAGCGGCCTTGGCCTCGACCCCAACAACACCCTCAAGCGCCTGGGCGACGGCTTCTACGAGCAAAAGCTCATTCGCGAGCAGGTCGCACAGCTCACGGGCTATCGCTACCTGGGTGGCTACTACAGCGACGAAGAGCAGTACACGGCACTCATGAACAACGGGGCAACCTTTGCCGGGCAGTACGGCTTGCGCCCCGGCATTGGCCTGTCGGAGGCCCAGATGGCCCAGCTCACCAGCGACATCGTCTGGCTGGTGGAACAGACCGTGACGCTGCCCGACGGAAGCACCCGGAACGTGCTGGCGCCGCAGCTGTACGCGCGTTTACGGCCCGGCGACATCGACGGTTCGGGCGCGCTGCTGAGCGCCGATGCCACCGTCATCAAGGGCGACGGCAACCTCATGAATACAGGCACCATCGCCGGGCGCACGCTGGTCAGGATCGACAAGGACAACGTAAACAACCTCGGCGGACGCATCGCGGGTGGCGACCTGGCCATTCACGCCAGGACCGACCTCAACAACATCGGAGGAAGCATCACGGCTGGCGACGTCGCTGCCTTGACGGCCGGCCGCGACATCAACATTCGCAGCACAACCCAGACCGATGGGTCCAACAAAAACGCGGACCGTATCGCTGGCCTCTATGTGACGAACCCGGGCGGCACACTGGTTGCCAGTGCAGGCCGCGATGTGAATCTGATCGGCGGGATCATCTCCAATCAAGGCACTGGCGGCTACACCTCGATCACGGCGAAGAACGACATCAACCTGGGAACAGTGACCGAGACGCGGGTGATGTTGGGTTCCAGTGTGAGCACGTCGATGGTGATGGCCAATTCACAGGAGCTCGGGAGCACCATTTCCACGAACGGCACTACGGTGCTGAAGGCTGGGCGTGACGTCAACGCGCGGCAGGCTATTGTGGATGCCGGCAAGAGCCTGCTGGCCGTGCACGCGGATCGCGACATCAATATCGAGGCGGGCGAGACCAGAGCTACTGGCAGTTACTCCGCGCAATGGACGGACAAGAAAACCTTCAGTCGCAAAAACAACAACCTCTTTCGCAGCTTCGACGCGATGACGAGTGTGGGCAGCAAGTTCTCTGGCGGACTTGTCTCTCTTGGCGCGAAGAACGACATCAACGTCATCGGGTCCAGCCTCAGCGGCAAGGACGGCGTTGCCGTGATAGCGCAAGGCAATCTAACGATTGTCGAGGGACGAAATACCTCAAACGCCGGCTATCAACTGAGTCAACAGAAGAGAGGGATCAGCGCACTCGGTGCCGCCATGGGGTTTGTGATGCCCTCCGGAAGAGCGACAGCCACAGGCAGCGAGATCAGCTCCGACACCGCCGCGCCCAGCAGCAACGGAGGCATCCTGCTGCAGGGAAACAGCAGCGTCTTCCTCCAGGGCGTGCAGGTAGATGCAGCCAAGGATGTCGCGATCAAAGGCGGCAACGTGGTCATCCAGGCGGCCATGAACAGACAGTCGGTAATCGGGACAACCGGTAGCCAGAACGCTTGGTACGACTTCGGCAGCGCCGCGATTCTCAAGGACGTCGGCAAGGGGATCAAAGCGCGAGAGACAACGGCGACCGAGGTCGATGTCACGACCTTGACCCGAACCAACATCAGCGGCGCGAACGTCAGTATCGCTGCCGACGATACGCTGGCTTTGAGGGGGACGGCCATCAACACTCCGGGAAAGCTGAGCTTGGCCGCGGATATGTGGTTGATGGGGACGCAGACAACCGAAGAGGCGATGCGTACCACCAGTCAGGGACGCGACTTGGTGTACCAAGTTTCCCGGGACAAGGGGACCACCGATCAGACGACCAACTACAACCTGATCAATGCAGGAAAGTTGTCTGTCACGGCGAGCCGTGTACAGGTCGGCCTCGGTGCTCGGGACAGTATCGAGCAGCTCTCCAAACAGCCGGGCATGGGCTGGGTGGATCAGTTGACCAACGATCCGAAGCTCAGCGACAAGGTCGATTGGCAGAGAGTCGATGAAGTCCACAAGAACTGGAACTACGACAAGCAAGGCCTGACACCCGAGGGTGCTGCGGTGGTGACCCTCGTCGTGGCGTACTTCACGGCGGGAGCGGCCTCGGGGGTGGGTGGCTCCGTTGCATCAGGCGTGGGCGCAACCGGAACCACGGCCGTGGTGGTCAGCGGCGCGGTCACGGCGGGGTTGACCGCGCTGGCCAGTCAGGCAGGGGTGGCGGTGATCAACAACCAAGGCGACATTGGCAAGGCTCTGCATGACCTGGGAAGCAGTGCCAATGTAAAGAGCCTGTTGACGGCCATCATCACAGGGGGCGTACTCGGCGGGCTCGATCTCAATCCGACGGGCTTGCCGACGGCGGGTGCCGGCAGCCAGGAGTTCTTCACTCAGCTTGGACAGAACTTGAAGGCTGGCGCGGCCCGTGCGGTGATTGGCACCGCGATCAATGGGGGCAGCCTGGAGGACAGTCTCAAGGACGGCCTCAAGAACGCCATCCTTGACACGGTGGCCGCGCAGGGTGCCGTCGCGATAGGGAAGCAATTCCCGGTCGGCGACTTCAGCAACTACGTGGCGCATGCCATTGCGGGCTGTGCAGTCGAAGCGGCCCGCGCCAGCAACGGCTGCGGCAGTGGGGCACTCGGGGCGGTGGTGGGCGAAGCCAGCGCTATCGCGCACAACGATGGCCGTAATGTGCTGACTGAGGGGTTGCGGTCCGACACGGCGGCCTTTGCCAGCATGTTTGGTGGTCTCGCTGCGGCCATCGCGGGCGGTAATGCGAGCCAGATCAACATCGGCAGCCAGGCGGCCGGCAATGCAGCGGCGAACAATTTCACACAAGCCGTCGCTCGTGGCGCCGCCGCTTGCGCAACAGTCGCGCTCTGTCGCAACTCTGTGCTCCTGGCCGGAGCGGCTGTGGCCATCGATGCCAAGGTGCAATCGACGCACGCCGAACACCCCGAATGGAACGACCGTACGGTCAACGCCTCGGCAGTTGCCGAGGTAATGAGTCGGGGGATGGTTGAAGGTGTCAAAAGCACCTACGACTGGTTTATTGGTACGCAAAGGCCAGCCACCTCCAATACGGGCAACACCAGCCCGCTGCCGGACTATGGACCGTCCCACACAGGTAACACGACAACGCCGCCACGTATAGACGCAACCACGGGTGGTGGCCGGATTGCTCAGGCGAACCAAAATGCGGACATCGCGAGTGGAGGGTATGGAGAGGGGGGAATCCCGAACTATGGCGGCTCGCTGACAACACCGAACAACGGTCCGGCAGGGCCGAACATCGTGATGAGTCAGTCAAATTCGGGACAACCCGTCTTTGGCAATCAACTCCCGGAGAGGCTTCGAGCCGAGATAGCTGCCGCAAATACTGCTGGTGTAAAGCCAATATCGCCGAGTGACCCTTCTTTTGAATCCGTTGTAAATCAAGGAAAGATAAAATTTGTAGTCACTGTAGATGGAAATATTTTCCTGGCACCGCACACGATAAATGGATTTGAAATATCGCATGCCGTTTTGTCCGGTGGAAAGCCAGTTGTTTCCGCGGGAGAGGCCGATATTTCTGGATTCAAAGGATTTTATTTTGGAACAATTATGAATCCTCATTCGGGGCATTTCTTGAATGGGGCGACGAAAAAACAAACTGAGACTTCCGATCAAATGGCTCGTGCCGCTTTTGAGAGAGTTGGTATTAAATTCCCTCCAAATGGAGACTGAAGGAGAAATATGAATAACTACGAAGTATTAAATTGGAAAGGACTCGGTCAGGAGATTTCTGAGGATTTAATTAGAGTTGATTTTCCTCCGCCTGAGTATCGAGTAAGTTCGAAAAAATATCGAAGCAGTGAGGTGCTACCTCCCGGTGCAGTTCGCGCAGGACTACTCTTCGTGTTACGCGGAAAATGTAAATGCGGATTTGGAGTTGATGACGGAGTTTCGATTATTCTTGATGCAGGTCAATATGTGAGTTTTCCGGAAGGACGTTATCAAATCGAGCCATTGGATGGTCAAGATGCTGAGGTCGCGTTCGTTTGGAATGTTTTGAAAATATTTAATGAAATTTTTCCGGGCCAATCCAGAAAAATACCGTGAAATTAAATATTTCTCTTCGCGACTAGTGAATTTTGATGTCAACGATGCAGTTCATAGGCGTCGGTCTGTCGATCAGCTTTGGTGGCATGTTGATTGCCGCCGAAAATTGACCCCCTAAACCCCCCTCGGGTCAAAGAGCGGCGGAATCCAACAAAAAGAGATTCTCGCAATTCCGGCCGAGCCGGTTGAATCTGAGTTTTCAGGACTGTGCGAGGTTGTTGACCGCCCCCCCCCCCCCCCCCCCCCCCCCCCCCCCCCCCC
>NZ_FNPM01000013.1:0-98682 GCF_900107295.1 Variovorax sp. YR266 | reverse complement strand
CCCCCCCCTTGATTTCAAGAATCGAAGCATCCTATTCGATGTATGTAAGGATTAGGGCTGGTTTGATTCAAATGATTCACGGATCGTTCTACATATTTCCCAAGGGTAATGAGTTTGCTTTGTTGGTGAATAATGGGAAGTACGCAATGGTTGCTGGGCCCTGTTTTTTGTAGAAGCGATTCTGAAAGATAGCGTAGATGCTTCCTGGAATTCGGTTCGAGTTGATGATCAAATTGATCAACTATGGCTTTATTTTTTGTGGCGAGCGATGATTGCGTACGGAATGAAGTAAAGCGGTAATGGCTTTAGGTTTGCCATCGGCAGCCGCAGCTTCCACAAATTGATGAAAACTGAACGTCCTGCTCCACCGCCTCTCGTTGAGCCGCTGCGATCCTGGTCTAGCCTAAATCGCTATCTCGCGAATGGCACTGAGTATTAGAAAATCCATAGTGATAACCAGAGTACGTGGTCACGGGACAAATTTCATATGCCTCTCCGAAGACTGGTGGGGGCTAAAGCGCCGTGACCGCGATAGCGATAGCAGGTTGCTAAAGCGCAACCAGTTCAATGCAGCTCCAACACCGCATCAGCCACCGCCTCGATCCCCTGATCCGACAAGTCCTCCGCCACCACGCTCCGGCGCTGCACCCAGGCCCTGAAGTGCAGCTCCTGCGACTTCTGGTAATGCGGGTCGTAATGCAACGCCATCAGCTCCGCAAACAGATGCGGCAGATCGGCTTCGCGCGCCCACTGCTGCCAGCGCGCCACCGTCTCCTTCCCCTGCATTTCCTTCAGCACGCCCATCTTGTCGGCCAGTGCCTCGCGGTCGTCGCCGAGGTAGGCGTAGTCGCGCAGCAGATAGGCCAGCCGTGCCTCGGGCGTGGCCGCCACCTCGATGCACGACGCCGCCCGCATCCGCGCCACCAGCGACAAGGGCAGCGACAGCCGCCCGATGCGGATGCTCTCTCCCTCCACATACAGCGGGCGCGAGAGATCGACGGTTTCGAGTACTGCCGCGATCAGTGTCTCGAAGTGCTTCTGCGAAGGCTGCGCCACACCCGGCAGCGAGCCGAGCAGCGAGCCCTTGTGGCTGGCGAAGTCTTCCAGGTCGAGCACCTGCGCGCCGCGCGCGGCCAGCGCGTGCAGCACGCGGGTCTTGGCGCTGCCGGTAGCGCCGCAGATCACGCGCAGGTCGAGCTTCGGGGTCAGCGTGTCGATCTGCGAGATCACGTGCCGGCGAAAGCTCTTGTAGCCGCCGGCGAGCTGCTGCGCGTCCCAGCCGACGAGGCGCAGCCAGGTGACCATCGAGCCGCTGCGCATGCCGCCGCGCCAGCAGTAGACCAGCGGCTTCCAGTTCTCGGGCCGGTCGGCCAGCGTGTCGCGCAGATGCCGTGCGATGTTGGCCGCGACCATCGCGCCGCCGATGCGCCGGGCTTCGAAGGCGCCGGTCTGAACGTAGACAGTGCCGACGATGCGGCGCTCGTCGTCGTCGAGCACGGGGCAGTTGATGGCGCCGGGGATGTGGTCGAGCGCGAACTCGGCCGGGGAGCGGGCGTCGATCAGCGTGTCGAAGGCGTGGCGGTCGCCGACCCGCACGGGCTGGCGATGACTCATGGCAGGAACCTCATGCCCCGATTGTCGGGTACTCAGGCGTATGCAGGTCCAAGGCCACGGCGCAAGCGAGCGCTCGCAAAGTCCACCAGCGTGACCAGCACGAACATCGCGATCAGCACCGTCATCGCCTGCTGCTGCTGGAAGATCGACAGGTGGAAGTACAGCAGCTGCCCCAGCCCGCCGCCGCCCACGAAGCCCAGCACGGCTGCCATGCGGATGTTCATCTCCCAGCGGTAGAGCGCGTAGGCCACCCACTGCGGCAGCACGATGGGCAGGCTGGCGTAGCTGAAGGCGGTGACGGGGTTGGCGCCCGAGAGCGTCAGCGCGTGCTCGGGTTCGCGCGGGGCGTTTTCCAGCGCTTCGGCAAACAGGCGGCCCAGCACGCCGGTGGTGTGCAGCGACAGTGCCAGCGCGCCAGCGAAAGGGCCGATGCCGGCGGCGAGCACCATCAGCGCGGCCCACACGAGTTCGGGCACGCTGCGCAAGAAGTTCAGAACGAAGCGCGCCACATGGCGCGGCAGCCAGCCGGCGCGGCCCGAGGCTGGCAACGCGAGCACCGCGCCCGCGATGGCCGCCAGCACTGTGCCAAGGGCGGACACGGCCAGCGTCTGCAACGCGCCGTTGCCGACCTTGGAGAGAAACTCGGGCGACACATCGGGCGGGAAGAACTCGGCGATGAACTTGCCCATGAGCCGCAGCGACTCCGACGAGCCCAGCGCGCGATAGTCGATGCCCAGATACACAAAGCTCGCAATCACCGCCACACCGATCAGCAACAGGGCAATGCGGCAACGCCAGCAAGGCGGCGGGCGTGGGGGCAGCAGCGTCGTCATGCCAGCAGCCTCCGCAACGCATTGCTCAGCAGGTCGGCCAGCAGCACGAGCGCCAGGAACACCAGCAGGATGCTGCTGGCCTCGCCGCCGTTGAGCATCTTCATCGACTGGTCCATCAACTGCCCCAGTCCGCCTGCGCCGACGAAGCCCATCACCACCGACGCACGCACCGCGCATTCCCAGCGGTACACGGTGTACGAGGCCAGTTCCTGCGCCGTGTTCGGCAGCAGCCCATAGCAGAGCGCCGAGAGCCGGCCGCTGCCGCTTTCGAGCAGGGCTCGCGCGGGGCGTGTGTCGGTCGATTCGAGGATCTCGGCGTAGACCTTGCCCAGCATGCCGCCGTAGGTGATGGCCAGCGCCAGCACGCCCGCGGCGGGGCCGAGCCCGAGCGCGCGCACGAAGAGCAGAGCCCACACGATTTCCGGAATGGCCCGCAGCACCATCAGCAGCCAGCGCGCGGCCTGCCGCACGATGCCCGCCTGCACGCGGCCGGGGCCTGGGCCAATGCGCGAGATGGAGAGAGCGCGTGTCGTCACGAAGCCCAGCGGCGCGCCGATCAGCAACGCCAGCGCCGTGCCGGCCGTGGCCATCGCCAGCGTTTCGAGCGTGGCCTTGAAGAGCAGCGCGAGAAAGGCGGCCGAGCCGTCGGGTGGAAAGAAGCCCGCCAGGAAGCCGCCGATGACCGCGAGGTTGCCGCTGCCGAACAGCGCCCACGGCTTGAATTCGGACAGCGCCAGCATCGGCCATGCGATGACGAGCGCGGCGACGCATCCGGCCAGCCGGCGCGCGGCGTGCGGGTCGCGGTGGGCGATGGAGGTACTCGTCAAGGGCAGTCCGGCCGATGGAAAGCCGCTTCCATTGCCGCACTTGCCGGCTGCGGCCGCTGCGTTGCGATGCCGCCTTCGCTCGCATAGAGCGCGTCGAGCATCGTGGCCGTTACTTGCGCGGCGGGCAGGTCGAACATCACCTGCCCGTTGCGCATGCCAACGATGCGCGGAAACCAGCGCAGCGCTAGGTCCACCGCATGCAGCGAGGCCATCAGCGTGGCGCCCGTCGATTCGCTTTGCGCGACAAGCTGGCCGATGGCGGCGTCGGCCAGCGTGGGGTCCAGCGCGGACACGGGCTCATCGGCCAGCAGCAGGGCGGGGCACTGATACAGGGCCCGCGCAATGCCCACGCGCTGCAGCTGGCCGCCCGAGAGGCGGTCGCAGCGGTCGAACAGGCGGTCTTCCAGCGACAGGCGCGTCAGCACTTCGTGCGCACCGGCAATGTCCGAGGGATGGAAGAGCGAGCCCAGCGCGCGCAGTGTCGACCACTCGCCGAGCCGACCCGCGAGCACGGCTGTGACCACGCGCAGGCGCGGCGCAATCGGCGGCGACTGGTGCACGGTGCCGATGCGGGCGCGCAGCTTCTTCAGCGCCGCGGCTGGCAATTGCCAAGGCCTGGCGCCCAAGGCCTGAACCTCGCCCTCCGTGGGCCGCAGCGCCGCGCCGAGCACGCGCAGCAGCGTGGTCTTGCCGGCGCCCGAGGGCCCGATGACGGCGATGCGTTCGCCGTCGTGCGCGGCCAGCGTCACCCCGGCCAGCGCTCGCTGGCCGTTGGGGTGCACGACACCCGCGCCTTCCAGCGAAAAACTCATCCGCGCAAACTCACTTGATCAGGCCAGCCGACTTGCCCGCCGTCTCGATGCCGTCGTAGTTCGACGACTTGGTCGGAATGAACTTGCTAGCCCGCTGCAGCGCCATGATTTCCTTCTGCGTCGGGTTGGCCGGGTCGAGCTTCAGGAACGCATCGGTCAGCTTCCTGGTGATGGCCGGATCGAGCCCCGGGCGCACCGTCCAGTTGTAGTCGTAGTAGGTCGGCGTGGTCGCCAGCACGCGCACCTTGGCGGCGTTGGGGTTCTTCGACTCGACCAGCTTGTCCCACACCGATGCGTTGAGCACGCCGGCTTCGGCGCGCGATGCGGCCACGAAGGCCACCGTGGCGTCGTGCGCGCCCGAGAAGGCGACCGTCTTGAAGTCCTTCTCGGGGTTGATGCCGGCCTGCAGCAGGAAGTAGCGCGGCATCAGGCTGCCCGAGGTGGACGAGGGCGCGCCGAAGGCGAAGGTCTTGCCCTTCAGGTCGGCCAGCGTCTTGGCGGTGCTGTCGACCGGCACGATGAACTTGCTGGTGAACACTTCATCTTCCGCGCGCTGCACGATCGGTACCGCGCCGCCGTTGGTGCGAATGCGTGCCTGCACGAAGGTGAAGCCGCCGAGCCAGGCCAGGTCGATCTTGTTGGTGGCCAGGCCTTCGACCACGGCGGCGTAGTCGGTCACGGGCGTGAACTGCACGTCCATGCCGGTTTCCTTCTTGAGGTAGTCGCCCAGCGGTGTGAACTTGCGCTGCAGCTCGGTGGGGGCTTCGTCGGGAATGGCCGAGACGCGCAGCACGCCCTGGGCGAGGGCGCCGAAGCTGGCGACGGAAAAGGCCAGCGCGAGCGCCACCTGGGTGAGAGTCTTCTTCATGGATGTGCCTCGAAAGCGTGCAGCGGGTGTGGGAAAGGAAAGGACGGGATTGTAGAAAGCAGGGCCGCTTCGATAATCGGCCCATGAACCCAACGCTCATGAACCCGCTCGCGCCTTTGCGCCTCACGAGCTTTTCGCATGGTGGCGGCTGCGGCTGCAAGATCGCGCCCGGCGTGCTGTCGCAGATCCTCAAGAACCATGCGGGCGGCATGATCCCGCCCGAGCTCATGGTGGGCATCGAGACCGCCGACGACGCGGCGGTCTACAGGCTCAACGACCAGCAGGCGCTGATCGCGACCACCGACTTCTTCATGCCCATCGTGGACGACCCCTACGAGTTCGGCCGCATCGCCGCGACCAACGCGATCAGCGACGTGTACGCGATGGGCGGGCGCCCGATCATGGCGCTGGCCCTGGTGGCCATGCCGATCAACCAGCTGCCGGTGGAAGTCATCGCCGAGATCGTGCGCGGCGGGCAGGACGTGTGCCGCGCAGCCGGCATCCCGATTGCCGGCGGCCACACCATCGATTCGGTCGAACCGATCTACGGGCTCGTCGCCATGGGCCTCGTGCACCCCGACCGCGTGCGGCGCAATGCCGATGCGAAGGCGGGCGACGTGCTGGTGCTGGGCAAGCCGCTGGGCGTTGGCGTGCTGTCGGCCGCGCTCAAGAAAGAACAGCTCTCCGAGACCGGCTATCGCCAGCTGATCGAGAACACGACGAAGCTCAACACGCCCGGCATCGCGCTCGCGGCGCTCGACGGCGTGCATGCGCTGACCGACGTGACGGGTTTCGGCCTCGCTGGCCACACGCTCGAACTGGCGCGCGGCGCGAAGCTCAAGGCGGTGATCGAATGGTCGAAGGTGCCGCTGCTCGACAACGTGGTGGTGATGGCCGCCGAGGGCATGGTCACCGGTGCCTCGGGGCGCAACTGGGCCGGCTACGGCGCCGACGTGGAGCTGGCCGCCGGCCTGCATGCCACCGCGCAGAACCTGCTGAGCGATCCGCAGACTTCGGGCGGCCTGCTCGTGAGCTGCGCGCCTGAAGCGGTCGATGCCGTGCTGAAGATCTTCCGCGACGAAGGCTTTGCGCAAGCGGCGGTCATCGGTCGTGTAGAGGCCGGTGAGCCCTCGCTGCGCGTGGTGCCCTGACAGAGCGGTCCTATGCCGACTCGTCGAGTGGGCAGTCGCCGTCGCGAGCGGTTCGAGCTTGCGCCGAGAAGCGCAGACGTACATGGGTACGTCGAGCATCGCAGGTGCAAGATCGGACCGCGCAGCAGGCGAATGCCCGCTCGACGGCGGAAGGGGGAAGGAGTCGAACCTTCCCGGCGACGACTGGCGCCACCCACTGGGTTTGAAGCCCAGCCGCCCCACCAGGGACGATCCCCTCCCATGACTCTTGTCGTTCACGGCCTCGCCCCGAACAACGTCGTATCGGGCCGCAGCAAGTGCGTGTCCTTCACGCGCCGCGTATAGCCCACACGGTCAAAAAATTCGAGCAACTGGATTGCGCGCTTGCGTCCCAGCCCCGTCGCATCGCGAAAACTCGCGGCCTGCAAGCCTTCAGGGCCATCGAGGCAATCGCGTGCCAACGCCGCCAACCGCTCGATGGTTGCCAACGGATAGTACAAGTCCTTCACCACCTGAAAGGTCTCGCCACGCCGCGCGAGACTCGCGAGCGTCTGCCGCACCATCGGCTCGCCCACCGCGCAGTCCTTCGCAAGATCGCGCACCCATGGCGGATCGAAGCCGCCATCGGCCAGCCTGGGCAATAGCTTCTGTGCGAGCTTTTGTTCAGCTTCACCGAGCCGTGCCGCGTGGTCCGGCAGATGCAGCCAGGTGCCGCTGCGCACCAGCGCACCGCGCGCGACCAGATCGTCGAGTGCGTGACGCCACAGCGAGTCGTCCGCGCGTGGCCCGGCCAGCCGCTTGAGGCGGCGCGCATCGGGTCCGACTTCGTCTGGCGCGGTGCGATGGAAGTCCGCGAGGCGCCCGGTGATCTGTTCTTCGAGCATGTCCAGATGCGTTTGCGCGATGGCCGTGTGGTCGATGCGCACGGCGTCGCCGGGCAGCGGCATCGCACCTTCATCGGCCAGCGAGAGAGCGCGCGCCATCCGTACGATGTCGATGCCCAGCGGCGCGTTGTGCAGCAGCGCGGCCACGCGCGCATCGCGGTCGTCGATGGCCCAGGCCGCCAGCGTGCGCAGGCGCTCGGGCGTGCGGCGGTAGCGCACCGGCGCGAACGGATCGAGCACGCGCACGCCGGCCACGGTGCGCGTGGCAGAGGCATCGCGCAGCACGCCGCGGTCGCCATGCCATGCGCCGACTGCTTCCCGCAGCACCACCTGTGCAAAGGCCGTTTCGCCGGGCGCGAGCGCATCGCGGTCGAGCAGCGCGACAGACGCCATCACATCGCTCGCGCCGAGGTGCGCGTGCACCGTCGCGCCTGAGCGCAGAGGCTTGGCCTCGTCGGGCCACAGCGTGAGGAGCACGTCGATGCGGTCGGTGGCAAGCGCGATGGATGGTGTGCAGACCCAGTCGCCGCGATGCATCTCGTCCTTGGTGACGCCGGCCAACGCCAGCGCACAGCGCTGGCCCGCGCGCGCCGATTCGGCCTTCTGGTTCTGCGCATGGATGCCGCGCACGCGCACCGTGCGATCGCCGGGCACCACGCGCAGTTCGTCGCCGATGCGCACCGTGCCGCTGAAGACCGTGCCTGTGACCACGGTGCCGACGCCCGACAGCGTGAAGGCGCGATCGACGGCGAGGCGAAACGCCAGGTCGTCTTCGCGCGCGTGCTCCTGGCGCGCCACGTCGAGCAGCCGCTCCCGCAGCGCATCGATGCCTTCGCCGGTCGTCGCCGACACCGCCAGCATGGGCGCCTGCGCGAGCGGCGTGAGCGCGAGCAGCGTGGCGGTGTCCGCGCGTACCTCGGCGAGCCGCGCGGCGCGAATAGCCTCGTCGATGCGGTCGATCTTGGTGATGGCCACAGTCGCCTCGCGAACGCCCAGCAGTGCCACCACCGCGAGATGCTCGCGCGTCTGCGGCATCACGCCGTCGTCGGCGGCCACCACCAGCAGTGCGTGGTCGATGCCGGTCGCACCGGCCAGCATGGTGTGCAGCAGGCGCTCGTGGCCGGGCACGTCGACGAAGCCGAGCGACACGCCATCGGGCGCATGCAGGTACGCGTAGCCCAGCTCGATGGAAATGCCGCGGCGCTTTTCCTCGGGCAGCCGGTCGGTGTCGACGCCGGTGAGCGCGCGCACCAGCGTGGTCTTGCCGTGGTCGATGTGGCCTGCGGTGCCGATGATCATCGTGGGGGCGTCGTCACATGAAGTTGCGGGTGTGCAGCTCGGACAGCCGCTGCGCCTCGTCACGGTCGAAGCCCAGTCGCGCGAGGCGCGAACGCCGTCCGGCTGCCATGTCGCGCTGCAGCTGCTGCACGGCCGCGTGGCCGCGTGCGACGGCAGTGGGCGAGAGTTCGCCGGCCGCCAGCAGCACCAGCGCGTCGAACACCTCCTCGTTGAGGCCCGCCGTGCTGGCCAGCGTGTCGTAGCGCACCTCGATGGCGTTGCGCAGCCGCGCCTGGTAGTCGGGCTGCACCGAGAGCCGGTATTCGAGATGCGCCATGCCGAAGGCGACGTGGCGTGCCTCGTCGCGCGCCGTGAGCCTTGCGATCTGCCGCGTCACCGGGTCTGGCGCGTGCGCATGCAGAAAGTTGAGCAGGTTCACGAAGCTGCCCTCGCCGAGCACGGCCAGCAGGAAGGTGGCGACGGAGAAATCGGGTGCATCGAACAGCGTGCGCAGCGAGGCCTGACCGCCGGCCGTCGACAGCGCAGGCTGGTGGCCGCGCAACGTGGCGCGGCGCGTGAAGACTTCGACGTGCCGCGCCTCGTCCGCGCATTGCAGCGCGAGCAACTGCAGCACCTCGCGGAAATGCGGATGGATCTGCCCGAGGTGGCGCGCCGGCACCAGCAGCGCGGCATTCTCGTTTTCGATGAGATAGGTCATCACCTGCACGACCGCTGCTTCCACCGCGGGCGACAGGTCGAAGGGCGCGTCCCACTCGATGGCCGTGCCCGGGTCCCATTGGGCTGCTGCTGCCTGCCGGTAGAGCTCGCCCGCCGTCGCGGCCCACACTTCGTCGCGGCGATGCAGGGCGAAGAAGAAGGGCGGGCTGCCGGCCTCCACCGTGGCGCCACGCGCCGCCAGGCCCCAGCCGGGCGCGGCGTCTTCGGCGGGCGCACCGTTGGCGTCGCCCTGCGCGGCGCCGGTCGATTGCGCGCCGAGCCAGCGGCCTTCGGCATGCGGGCCGCGCGTGACCAAAGCCTCCTCCACCGTCTCGAAGCGCAGCGGATGCCCCTGGCTGCGGCACCAGGCTTCCAGGTGCATCTGCCAGTCCGGCGATTGCCCGCGCACGCGCAGCTCGCCGCCCACCGGCCTTTCAGCCAGCGCGCGGCGAATGAGCAGCAGGGCACCCTGGTCGAGGCCGAGCGACTCAATATCGATAGTCGGGGTTGGTGATGCGGCCATCGCCGTCGTAGAAATGCTCGTCGTCCACCGCGTGCTCGAGCAGCGCGTAGCCGCTGGTGCGTCCGGCGCGCCATTCGCGCAGGCCTTCGAGTTCGAGCAATGGGCGCACCTGCGGGTCGTCCCAGCGCATCGCCATCAGCAGCGACACGAAGCGGTCGATCAAGGCGGCCGGCGCGCCGGGGCTGGTGGTGAAGTTGCAGTGGTCGTAAGCGCCGGTGCGTGCCAGCACGCGCGTGCTGCCCGACGGCAGCGTGCCGTCGAGGCCGAAGGCCAGGTGGTTGCCGTCGATGAGGCAGCAGGCGTCGACCTCGCCGGCCATCAGCGCGATGGCCGCATCGCGCTCGCCGCCGATGTGGTCGCCATGCTTGCCGCCCAGCACGTCGAAGTAGCGCACCTGGAAGTCGTGCGACTTCACCAGGCCTTCGGTGCGCAGGTGGTCGAGCGGGATCAGCGTGGCCTGCGGCGAATCGAGCGCACCCAGCCCGACGGTCTTGCCGCGCAGATCGGCCAGCGACTGCACCGGGCTGCCGGCCCGCACGACGATGGCCGAGCGCAAATCGCAATCGGTGTCGCGCATCGCCACGGCCTGCACCTGCTGGCCGCGGCTGCGCGCGACGCGGTCGGCCCGCACCCACGCCAGCGGCGAATTCCACGCCAGGTGCAGCGTGCCGTCGAACTGCGCCTCGACCTGGCTTTCGTAGTTCGAATACAGCACGTAGTCGAAGGGCAGGCCGTTCTTCACGAAGAAGGCCTTGAAGCCCTCCCAGATGGTGACGACCTTGGGCGCGTAGGCCACGGCGCCCATGATCAGCGTCGGTTCGGACATGGCGCGGTTCCTCAGAACAGCGGCAGGCCGGTGATGGCCTTGCCGATGAAGTCGTACAGCACGTCGGAGGTCGGTGCCATCACGCTCGATGCGCGCGCATCGCGGAACAGCCGTTCGATACCTGCCTCCTTGCGGAAGGCCGCGCCACCGCATACGCGCATGGCGATGTCGGTGACTTCGAGCGCGGCTTCGGCGGCGGCCGCCTTCACTTCGAGCACGCGCAGCATGGTGTCGGGGCGGCTCGCGCCGATGGCGGCCACGGTGTCGTCGAGCAGCGCCTGCACCATGTCGGTCTTGATGCGCGCACGTGCCAGGTAGGCGCGAATGGTCGGCAGGTCGGCCAGCGACGAATCGAGGTGCACGTGCTTCGTCTGGCTCACATGGCCGATGGCACGGCTCAGGGCGCCTTCCATCAGGCCGGTCGAACACGCGGCACTGAGCACCGAGAACCACGGCAGCACCACGCCCATCATGGCGTCGAAGCCCTTGCCGTCTTCGCCGAGCCGGGCGCCGGCTGCGATGCGCACATCCTTCGCGGTGATCGGCGTGGAGGCGTTGCCGCGCAGCCCCAGTCCGTCGAAGCGGCCGGGCTGGCTCAGGCCATCGGACTTCGCATCGACCAGCCACAGCGTGCTGGCGCCTTCGGCCGCGAGCGGCTTGCTCGACCACACGTAGCTGTCGGCCTCGAAGGCGGACGTGACCCAGCTCTTGCGGGCATCGAGCACCACGTTCGCGCCATCTGCGCGGGCGGTGCCGGTGGGGGCCCAGAAGTGGCTGCGCGAATCGGCTTCGGAGAAAGCCAGCGTGCTCAGGTGCTTGCCCTCGGCAATCGCGCGGCGCGTGGCCTCGGGGCCGAACTGTTCGAGCACGGCAGTGGCGCAGTAGTGCATGCACACGACCATCGCGGTGGACGGGCAGGTCTGCGCGATGCGCGACACCACCTGCGCGGCTGCCTTCAGGCCCTGGCCCTGGCCCCCGACCGACGTGGCCGACACCAGCCCAAGCAGGCCGGCCTGGCCCAGCGCCTGGATCGTCTCTCGTGGAAAGCGTCCCTCGCTGTCGGTGCGCTGGGCCGAGGGCTGCAGCGTTTGCGTTTCGATACCGGCGAGCACTTCGAGGGGATTCATCGCTTTCTCCAGACAGGTGGTGGGTTGAGTGAGGGATCGGTCTACTGAAGCCGCTCGCGCAGTGCGCCGAGCTGGGCCGTGAAGGGCGCGCTGTCTTCCAGGCAGCGCAGGTCGAGCAGCAGGCGGTCTTCCGCGATGCGGCCAATCACCGGCAGCGGCAGGCCACGCAGCGCGGTGGCGAGGGCGTCGAGCGCGGTGCCCGTGCCCTTCTTCGAGGTGCCGGCCGGCGCGAGCGCAAGGCCGGCCGAGGGCAGGCGTTCGACCGGCAGCGAGCCGGAGCCGATCTGCCCGAGCAGCGGCACGACTTCGACGGTGAAGCGCGGTGACACCGCTGCCTGCACGGGCGCCTTCAACGCCTCGGCCATTTCGCGGATCGCATCGGCGGGCCGTGTGAGCAGCCGCAGCGTCGGCAGGTCTTGCGCAAGACGCTCGGGCCGCAGGTACAGCGACAGCGTGGCTTCGAGCGCGGCCAGCGGCAGCTTGCTCATGCGCAGCGCGCGCTTCATCGGGAACTTGCGGATGCGGCCCACGGCGGCCTTGCTGCCGACGATCAGCCCGGCCTGCGGACCGCCCAGCAGCTTGTCGCCCGAGAAGGTGACCACGTCGCAGCCGGCTGCAAGCATCTCCTGCGGCAGCGGCTCGCGCGGCAGGCCGTAGTGCGCGAGGTCGACCAGCGAGCCGCTGCCCAGGTCAGTCGCCAGCGGCACGCCGCGTGCATGCGCGATGCCGGCGAGCGTGGCTTCGTCGACTGCGGCGGTAAAGCCCTGCACGGCGTAGTTGCTGGTGTGCACCTTCATCACCAGCGCGGTGTGTTCGTTGATGGCGCGCTCGTAGTCCTGCGGATGCGTGCGGTTGGTGGTGCCGACCTCGACCATGCGCGCGCCCGCGCTGGCCATCACGTCGGGCATGCGGAAGGCGCCGCCGATCTCGACGAGCTCGCCGCGCGAGACGATCACTTCGCGATCGCGTGCCAGTGCCGCGATGGTGAGCAGCACGGCGGCCGCGTTGTTGTTGACCACCGTGGCGGCCTCGGCGCCGGTGATGCTGCACAGCAACTCTTCCACCAGCGAGTCGCGGTCGCCTCGGCTGCCGGTGGCGAGGTCGTATTCGAGGTTGTTGGGCGAGGTCATCACCGCGAGCAGCCGCTGCAGCGCTGCGTCGGCCAGCAGTGCGCGACCGAGGTTGGTATGGATGACGGTGCCGGTGAGATTCAGCACGGCGCGCATGCGCGGTGCGAGGCGGGCCTGGATGCGCGCTGCAAGCGCATCGCCGAGTGCGTCGTGCTGCACCTCGGCGGCCATCAGCTTGCCCGCCACAGCCCGCGCGCGAAGCCCTTCGAGCAGCGCACGGGCCTCTTTCACCACCAGCGTATGGCCGTGCTCGGCCAGCAATGCGCCCGGCACGGCGAGGCGCAGCAGTTGATCGACAGAAGGCAGATCCTGGGGCCTTGCCGTCGAGCCGTGGACCACGGACTCTTCGGGCGCTGCCATCAGCCGCCTCCGCCGTCGTCGGGGATTTCGGGGTCGCCGAACAGCAGCATCAAATTGTGGCCGCTGCGTTGATGGCCGGCTTCGGAGACGAGCAGATCGAGCGTGACGCTGGCGAGGTCGTCGGCGACGGGCTCGACCTCGGGGTCTTTCTCCATCGCGATCTGCTTGAGGTAGTGGCCGCAGCTGTCGCAGCACTCGGCCTTGACTGCGCCTTCGCGCGCGCCGGTGGCCGGCAGCTCCACGCCGGGTTGCGGGGAGAGCGATTCGAAGTGAATGCCCTTGGTGCTCTCGCAGTGCGTGCACTTGATGCGCACGTAGTGCCACTCGGTGCTGCACAGCGAACAGTGCAGGTAGCGAAAGCCCGCTTCGTCGGCACCGATGCGCGTGATGCTCACGGTGGGCACGCTGCCGCAGCAGGGGCATTCGTTGCCGGGATCGGTGCGGCCGAAGATGTTCTCGCCTTCGCGGTCGGCCACCTGCAGCACGAGCTGCGTCCAGTAGGCCTGCAGCCCTGCGGCAATCAGCGGCGCGGCTGCGAGGTCGAGGCCGAACATGATGCGGCGCGAGAGCCGGTCGGCCTGCTCGTTGATCCACGCATCGTCGGCCGCCACCACGCGGTCGAGCGTGTCGCGTGCGGGGCCTTCGGGCAGCCGTGCGCGGAAGAGGCCGAGCAGACGGCGAAGCTCCTGCAGCCACACCGGATCGCGCGTCCAGCCGAAAGCGGGCATCGGCGGTTTCAGCACTTTCGATGCGGCTTCGAGTGAATCGGATTCAGGTAACGTGACCGGTGCGTAGTCCTGCAGCACCTGGTGCTGCGCCTGCGCAAGATCGGCGATGAAGATCAGGTACTCCCGCATCGAATGCGAAGCCGCGAGCTGGCGCAGCCGCAATTGCCGGTCGGAGAACACAAGGGACCGAACCGGCAAACGCAGGAACGGCATCTGCCGTCCGGCCTGCATCGCGATCTGTTCAGGATCGAGGATGCGGGTGGTCCGGATCGGCGGTGGGCTGCCGGTGGAACTCGTCATCGGGGCAGTATCACTCACCTCGCGTCATTTTGCGATGCCACAGGGGATGGTTGAGCTTGGCCCAGCCTTCCGTGACCGTGCCGCGCGTCATCGCGCGCAGCGTGCCCTTGACCCAGATGGCCGCGTAGATGTGCGTGATGACCGAAATAATCAGCACCACGGCCGACACCGAATGCACCACCACCGCGATGCGCCGCAGGAGAATCGGGAAGAACCCGACGAACCACGGGCTCCAGAACATGAAGCCCGTCACCAGCAGCAACAGCAGGCTGACACCGAAGGCCCAGAACACCAGCTTCTGCCCCGCGTTGTACTTGCCCACCGGCGGCATGCTCGACTTGTCGCCCTTGAGCATCTTCGGCGCGTTGGCGATCCACTCGCGGTCGCCGCGGTCGAGGATGTTCTCGCGCCACATCGCGCCGAACAGGAACACGAAGCCCAGCACCATCAGCAGCCCCATGAACGGATGCAGGATGCGCGTCCACGGCCCGCCGCCGAACAGCGTGCTCAGGAAGAACAGGGCAGGGTGGAAGAAGGCCAGGCCCGAGAGCGCGGCCGCGAAGAACATGATCGCGACGAACCAGTGGTTCATGCGCGTGGCGTCGCGGTAGCGGCGAAGGTAATAGCGTGTCATCGCGTTCTCCTCATGCACGGGGCGCGGTGGATGGTGCGGGGGGTGACGCAGGCGGCTCTTCGATCACCACCACGTCGTCGGGCTTGCCATCGCGGTCGGCATCCGGATGCTCGTCCTTCGGCTCGATGGGGCCGGTCTTCATGTAGTGGAAGAAGCTGCCCACCACGGCGCCGATCATGGCGACCATCGCGAGCGGCTTGGCCACGCCCTTCCACAGTGACACCAGCGGGCTGATGTGCGGGTCTTTCGGCAGGTCGGCGTACAGGCCCGGCCGGTCGGCGTGCTGCAGCACGTACATCACGTGCGTGCCGCCCACGCCGGCAGGGTCGTACACGCCGGCGTTGGAAAAGCCGCGCTCCTTCAGGTCGACAATGCGCTCCGAGGCGTACTCGTGCATGTCTTCCTTGGTGCCGAAATGCAGCGCGCCCGTGGGGCAGGCCTTGACGCAGGCCGGCTCCAGGCCCACGCCCACGCGATCTGAGCACAGCGAGCACTTGTAGGCCTTGTTGTCGGCCTTGCTGATGCGCGGTACGTCGAAGGGGCAGCCGGTCACGCAGTTGCCACAGCCCACGCAGTGCTCGCTGATGAAGTCGACGATGCCGTTGCTGTACTTGACGATGGCACCCGGCGCCGGACACGACTTCAGGCAGCCCGGGTCGTCGCAGTGCATGCAGCCGTCCTTGCGGATCAGCCATTCGAGCTTGCCGGCCTCGGGTTCGACTTCGGAGAACTTCATCACCGTCCATGAGGAAGGCGTGAGATCGACCGGGTTGTCGTAGGTGCCGTGCATGGTGCCCACGTCGTCGCGCAGGTCGTTCCACTGCATGCATGCGACTTGGCAGGCCTTGCAGCCGATGCAGGTCGACACGTCGATCAGCTTGGCCACCTGCTGCACCTGCGGGCGGCTGCGGATGTCGGGCGACGGCGTGGTCGTGGCCGATCGGGCAGCGATGTCCAGGGTTTGAAGGGAAGACATCGCTCAGGCCTTTTCGATGTTCACGGTGAACGACTTGTACTCGGGCGTCTGTGTGTTCGCATCGCCCACGAAAGGCGTGAGCGTGTTCACCAGATACCCCGGCTTGGCCACGCCGACGAAGCCCCAGTGGTTCGGCAACCCCACCGTGTGAACGGTACGGCCATCGACCTGCAGCCCGACGATGCGCTTGGTGACCAGCGCCACGGCCTTGATGAAGCCGCGCTTGCTCGACACCTTCACCATGTCGCCATTGGCGATGCCTTTGTCCTTGGCAAGCTCTTCGCCAATTTCGACGAACTGCTGCGGCTGGATGATGGCCGAGGTGCGCACGTTCTTGGTCCAGTAGTGGAAGTGCTCCGTGAGCCGGTAGCTGGTCGCCACGTACGGGAAGTCCTTCGGCACGCCGAGACGCTCGAGGTCGCCCTTGAAGATGCGTGCCGCGGGGTTGGCGCGCGCCTTCTCGTTGTTCGGGTGCATCAGGTTGTTGACCAGCGGCGACTCGAAGGGCTCGTAGTGCTCGGGCAGCGGTCCTTCAGCCATGCCCGTCGGCGCGAAGAGCCGGGCCACGCCCTCGGCCGTCATGATGAAGGGGCGCACCGCGTCGGCTTCCGTCGGGTTCGCGTCGGGCCGGATGTCGGGAACGTCGGCGCCGGTCCACTGCTTGCCGTTCCACGCGATGAGGCCGCGCTTGGCGATCCACGGCTTGCCGGTGGCCGGATCGGTCGAGGCACCGTTGTAGAGGATGCGCCGGTTCGCGGGCCAGGCCCACGCCCAGTTCTGCACCATGCCGATGCCGTACGGGTCGGCGTTGTCGCGCCGTGCCATCTGGTTGCCGGCCTGTGTCCATGCGCCGCTGTAGATCCAGCAGCCGCTGGCGGTGCTGCCGTCGTCGCGCAGCAGGCCGAAGCCCGAGAGCTGCTCGCCGGCCTTGGCTGTTGGCGGCTTGGTCGGGTCCTTCGGGTCGAGCAGGTCGGTCAGCGCGCGGCCGTTGTATTCCATCGCCAGTTCCTGCGCGGAAGGCGAGTGCGGAATCTTGTAGGGCCAGGTGAGGTTGACGATCGGGTCGGGATACGCGCCGCCGTCCTTCGCGTAGGCCGTGCGAATGCGGTTGAAGATGCCCGCGATGATCTCGATGTCGCCCCTGGCCTCGCCCGGCGGCTCCGCGCCCTTCCAGTGCCACTGCAGCCAGCGGCTGGAGTTGGTGAGCGAGCCGTCTTCCTCCGCGAAGCAGGTCGAAGGCAGGCGGAACACCGTGGTCTGGATGTCGGTGGTCTTGACGTCGTTGAACTCGCCGAAGTTGCGCCAGAACTCGCTGGTCTCGGTCATCAGCGGATCGATGGTGACGAGGAACTTGAGCTTGGACAGCCCATCGACGATCTTCTTCTTGTCCGGGAACGAGCCCACCGGGTTGAAGCCCTGGCAGATGTAGCCGTTGAGCTTGCCCTGGTTCATGAGCTCGAAGGCCTGCAGGATGTCGTAGAGCTTGTCGATCTTCGGCAGGTAGTGGAAGGCCCACTCGTTCTCCGCCGTGGCCGCGTTGCCCCACCACGCCTTCTGCATGCTGACGAAGAACTTCGGGTAGTTCTGCCAGTAGCTCATCTGGTTGGGGCGCAGCGGCTTCAGCGCGCGGGTCTTGTAGTAGACGTCCAGCGTCTGCTCGCTGTCACGCGCCAGCGACATGTAGCCGGGCAGGGAGTTCGACAGCAGCCCCAGGTCGGTCAGGCCCTGGATGTTGCTGTGGCCGCGCAGCGCGTTCATGCCGCCGCCGGGCACGCCGATGTTGCCCAGCAGCAGCTGCACGATGGCGCCGGTGCGGATCATCTGCGAGCCCTGGCTGTGCTGCGTCCAGCCCAGCGCGTACATGATGGTCATGGTTCGCGTGGAGGTGCTGGTGCTCGCGATGTACTCGCACACCTTCAGGAACTTGTCCTGCGGCGTGCCGGTGATGCGGCTCACCAGCTCGGGCGTGTAGCGCGAGTAGTGCCGCTTCATCACCTGCAGCACGCACTGCGGGTCCTGCATGGTCATGTCGACCTTGGCCATGCCCTGCTCGTCGAGTGCGTAGCCCCACGACTTGGGGTCGTAGTTGCGCTTCTCGGCGTTGTAGCCGCTGAACAGGCCGTCCTCGAACTTGTAGTCAGGCCCGACGATGAACGGCGCGTTGGTGTAGTTGCGCACGTACTCCGTCTGGATCTTGTCGTTGCCCAGCAGGTAGTTGATGACCCCTGCGAGGAACGCGATGTCCGAGCCCGCGCGTATCGGGGCGTAGTAGTCGGCCATGGCGGCCGAGCGCGTGAAGCGCGGGTCGACCACGACAAGGCGCGCCTTGTTCTGCTTCTTGGCCTCGATGACCCACTTGAAGCCGCACGGATGCGCCTCCGCGGCATTGCCGCCCATGATCAGCACGACATCCGCGTTCTGGATGTCCTGCCAATGGTTGGTCATCGCGCCTCGTCCGAACGTCGGGGCCAGACTGGCCACCGTAGGTCCGTGTCAAACGCGTGCCTGGTTGTCGAACACCAGCATTCCGGTCGAGCGGAATGCCTTGTGCGTGATGTAGCCCGTTTCGTTGGACGAGGCCGAGGCGCAGAGCATGCCGCTGCTGGTCCAGCGGTTCACGGTCTTGCCCTCGGCGTTGGTGGTCTGGAAGTTGGCGTCGCGGTCGGCCTTGAGCAGCTTGGCGATGCGGTCGAGCGCCTCGTTCCAGCCGATGCGCTTCCATTCGGTGCTGCCGGCCTCGCGCACCTCGGGGTACTTCAGGCGGTTGGGGCTGTGCACGAAGTCGAGCAGGCCCGCGCCCTTGGGGCACAGCGTGCCGCGGTTCACGGGGTGGTCGGCATCGCCCTCGATGTGGAGGATGTCGGACACCACGTTCTTCGCCTTGTCGCCAAGGCTGTACATGATGAGCCCGCAGCCCACCGAGCAGTACGGGCAGGTGTTGCGGGTCTCGGTGGTGCGCGCGAGCTTGAAGTTGCGGGCCTCGGCCAGCGCGGCGGTCGGCGAGAAGCCGAGCGCCACGATGCTGGAGCCGACCAGCCCCGCACTGCTGACGCGGAAGAATTGCCGGCGGTTCATGTCCATGACGTGACCTCCTGCAGCGGTGAAGTGGGGTGTTTCATCGTGATCTTCTTTTTGCCGGGAAACTTGATTGAATGAATCAGTCGGGCCACGCTACTTGGGCGCCGCAGTGCCGTCGCCACCGCTCGGCGCGGGCGCCGCGCCGCCGGAAGAGCCGCCACCGCCCGGGCCGCTCATGCCGCCGATGGCTGTGCCGCCTTCGGACGGGCCTTTATGGGAAGCGGAGGATTCGACCTTGTCGCCGGACTCGGCGGGCTTGATGCCCGTCGGGCTCGCGCCGGTGGTGCCGCCTTCGGCCTTCGGCGTGGGGACCTTGGGATCGCAGGCACTCGCCAGCATGCCTGCGACAAGGCACAGGCCGACGATCTGCAAACGCTGACATCGGGGCATCGACACTCCTTGGGGAAGGACGGGTCTGACAACGGGCTGTTTTTATGGCCTCGTTTTTCGCTCTCCGGGAGTGCCCGGTTTGCGACAAACGGGATACGTTTGTCGCATCATGCGACAGCATCCTGTCGGGATCAAGGGCCGAAAGGGCGCAATAACCCTTGAATCCAGCCGTGCCCCCGACCGTCGGCTATCGTTCGCGCCATGAATGCCTCCCTCCGCCTGGGTTGGCGCACGCTCTGGCGCGACCTGCGCGCCGGCGAACTGCGCCTGTTGATCGTTGCCGTGGTGCTGGCCGTGGCCGCGCTCACGGCTGTCGGCTTCTTCGCCGACCGCCTGCAGGGCGGGCTCAAGCGCGACGCGCGCCAGCTGCTGGGCGGCGACGCGGTGATCGTCAGCGACAACCCGACGCCCGAGGCCTTCGTGGCGCAGGCGAAATCGCTGGGCCTGGAAGGCAGCGGCACTTACGGCTTTCCGACCATGGCGCGAGCCGGGGACGCGCAGGGCGGCGCCAGCAAGCTGGTGGCGCTGAAGGCCGTGGCTGCTGGTTACCCACTGCGCGGCAACCTGCAGACCTCCACCACCGTCGACGGGCCGGGCGCCGTCACGCGCGACATCCCGTCGCCGGGCGAAGTGTGGGTCGATGCCTCGCTGCTCGACTCGCTCGCGCTCAAGGTCGGCGACACGATGCTGCTGGGCGACACCGGCCTGCGCGTCGGCCGCGTCATCACGCTGGAGCCAGACCGTGGCGCCGGCTTCATGAGCTTCTCGCCACGCGTGATGCTCAACCAGGCCGACGTGCCGCGCACCGGGCTCGTGCAGCCCGCCAGCCGCGTCGGCTATCGTTACGCGGTGGCGGGCAGCGACGCGGCGGTGAAACGCTTCAGCGACTGGGCCGACGCCACCATCAAGAAGGGCGAGCTGCGCGGCGTGCGGCTCGATTCCTTCGAGGGCGGCCGCCCCGAGATGCGCCAGACGCTGGACCGCGCCGAGAAATTCCTGAGCCTGGTCGCGCTGCTCGCGGCGCTGCTGTCGGCCGTGGCGGTGGCGCTGGCCGCGCGCGGCTTCGCGGCCAGCCACCTCGACGACTGCGCGATGCTGCGGGTGCTGGGCCAGAGCCAGCGCACCATCGCCGTGGCCTATTCCTTCGAGTTCGCGGTGATCGGCATCGTGGCCAGCGGGCTGGGCGTGGCGATCGGCTTCGCGGTGCACTACGTGTTCGTGCTGCTGCTGGCGGGGCTGGTCGAAACCGCGCTGCCCGCGGCCACCTTGTGGCCCGTGGCCTTCGGGCTCGGCATGGGGCTCACGCTGCTGTTCGCCTTCGGCCTGCCGCCTGTGCTGCAGCTGGCCCGAGTGCCGCCGCTGCGCGTGATCCGGCGCGACGTGGGCGGGCTCAAGCCGGCATCGCTCGCGGTGCTGGGCGTTGGCGTGGCGGGCTTCGCGGCGCTGCTGATGGCGGCGAGCAGCGACATCAAGCTGGGGCTGATCGCGGTCGGCGGCTTCGCGGGTGCGGTGGCGGTGTTCGCGCTGCTGAGCTGGCTGGCGGTGAAGGTGCTGCGACGCAGCGTCAACGAAACGACGGCGCCGCGCTGGCTGGTGCTCGCCACGCGGCAGATTTCGGCGCGGCCGGCGTACGCGGTGGTGCAGGTCAGCGCGCTGTCGGTCGGCTTGCTGGCGCTGGTGCTGCTGGTGCTGCTGCGCACCGACCTCGTCGCGAGCTGGCGCCAGGCCACGCCGCCCGATGCGCCGAACCGCTTCGTCATCAACGTCATGCCCGACCAGAGCGATGCCTTCCAGAAGTCGCTGCGCGACGCGGGCGTGGGCAAGTTCGACTGGTACCCGATGATCCGTGGCCGCCTGATCGCCATCAACGACAAGCCCGTGACGCCCGACGACTACGCCGAAGATCGCGCCAAGCGCCTGGTGGACCGCGAGTTCAACCTGAGCAACAGCGTGGATGCGCCCGCGCACAACACCATCACCGTGGGCAAGTGGACGCCCGATGCGGCGGGCGAGGTGAGCGTGGAAGAGGGCCTGGCCGAGACGCTGGGCCTGAAACTCGGCGACTCGCTGCGCTTCGACATCGGCGGCATGCAGAACGAGGCTCGCATCACCTCGCTGCGCAAGGTCGACTGGGGCTCGATGCACGCCAATTTCTTCGTGATGTACACGGTGGCCTCGCTGGCCGACGTGCCCACCACCTACATGGGCGCCTTCCGCGCGCCCGAGACCCGGGGCTTCGACAACGCACTGGTGCGCAGCTACCCGAACGTGACCAACGTCGACATGAGCGCCACCATCAACCAGGTGCAGCGCGTGCTCGACCAGGTGATCCGCGCGGTCGAGTTCCTGTTCGGCTTCACGCTCGCGGCCGGGCTGGTGGTGCTGTTCGCGGCGGTGACGGCCACGCGCGAGGAGCGGGCACGCGAGTTCGCGGTGATGCGCGCGGTGGGCGCGCGCGCCAGCCTGCTGCGGCAGGTGCAGCGCGCCGAGCTGGTGGGTGTCGGGCTGCTCGCTGGTTTTCTCGCGAGCATCGTGGCTTCGGTGATCGGCTGGGCCCTGGCGCGCTTTGTGTTCGAGTTCACCTGGACTGCCTCGCCCATCGTGCCGGTGGCCGGCGCGCTGGCCGGCGCGGTGCTGGCACTGGGCGCGGGATGGTGGGGCCTGCGCGACGTGCTGCGCCGCCCGGTGGTCGACACGCTGCGGCGCGCTGCCGAGTAGCCATCTTTTTCTTCGGGGTCGAGCCGAACGGGGTCGTGGAATGCAATACATTCCCCGACCCCGTATTCAATTCACTCGGAAGAATCTTTCTACATGCGCTTGGCGTCATTCCAGATCACCAACTTTCGCTCGATCAACGACAGCGGCCTCATCGACTCCACACAGATCACGGCGATCCTCGGTCGAAATGACAGCGGCAAATCGAACCTGCTGCGCGCACTCCACAGCCTGAACCCCGCAGAGGGCCTGGCCGAACTCAGCCCCATCAAGGACTTTCCCCGCCACCGGCGCCTGGAAGAGTGCACCGGTGACACCCCCGTCGTCTTCACACGCTGGAGCCTGGACGAGAGCGAGCAGGCCGAACTGGCCGCGATCCTGCCGCGCGCGGCGGGCGTGCGCCACGTCACCGCCGCCCGCGGCTATGGCACGGCGCGCCTGGCCGGGCTCGAAGGGCTCACGGCGCTGTCGCTCGACGTGAGCGACATCAAGGGCAAGGTCCGCAAGATCGTGCCGGCCGTGAAGGCCGCCGCCGAAAAGGTCGCCGAGGAAGCGAAGGCCACGCTCGAGCAGGAGGCCGACACCTTCGACGCCGCGATGATCATGAGCCCCGACTACATCAAGTGGTCGGCCGGCGCGGTCAAGGCGGCGCAGGCCCTGCGCAAGGCGCTGGCCGTGGCGGGCGCCGAACTCAGCGACAAGCAGGAGCAGATGCTGGCCGAGCTGGAAGACATGGCCCTGTCCATCTCCAACGACACGCCCGCGCTCGCCCGCGCGCAGGCCTGGGTGATCGGGAAGCTGCCGCGCTTCGTCTATGTCGACGAATACCCGGCACTGCCCGGCCGCCAGAACATCGCCGAGTACCTGGGGCGCCAGGGCTGGGGCCAGCTCACGCCCGAGCAGCAGAGCTTCGGCAAGCTGTGCAAGGTCGCGGGGCTCGATCCGCAGCAGCTGCAAAACCTGCTCGAAAAGAACGACCAGGCCACGCGCAACCAGCTCGTCAACCGTGCCGGCTCGGTGGTGACGGCAGAGATCCGCCGCCTCTGGAAAGATCGTCCGCTGAAAGTGCGCTTCAACCTCGACGGCCAGTACCTCGACACGCTGGTGTCCGACCCGAACGGTGCCTACGAGGTCGAAGTGAACCTCGACGAACGCAGCCGCGGCTTCCAGTGGTTCTTCTCGTTCTACATCGCGTTCTTTGCTGACACGAAGGGTGGGCGCGCGGAAGACGCGGTGCTGCTGCTGGACGAACCCGGGCTGCACCTGCACCCGCACTCGCAGGCCGATCTGCTGGCGCACTTCGAGAAAGACTTCGGCAACCAGATCATCTACACCACGCACTCGCCGTTCATGGTGCCCGCGCATCGGCTCGACTCGGTGCGCACGGCCAGCCTCGGCGAGACCAGCGGCACCACTGTGAGCAATGCCGCGGAGGGCGACGAGCGCACGCTGTTCCCGCTGAAGGCTGCACTGGCACTGAGCCGGCTTGGGAGCGAGCCGGTGGCTGTGAAGGCGGAGCCGACGAAGCCGGCGGCTGCAAAAACGGTGACTGCAGAGGGCGTGAAGCCTGTCAGGGCGGCCAAGCCCGCGGAGGTGATGCCTGCCGCCGTGGCCGCGCCTGCCGAAGTGGCGCCCGTTGCCGCGGTCGTTGAGCCTGTCGCCGCACCGGTCGTCGCCCCGGTCGCGGTGCCACCCGCCACCGTGGCTGCGGCTCCCGCGCCGATGGCCGCGCCTGCCGAGGCGGTCGCCGAGCAGGTGGAACCGGGCTGATCATCCGCGCGCGGCCTGCCTCGTGACCGGGGTGGGCGGGACTTCGTCGCCCTCCTTGAACATCCGCTCCCCCGCAAAGTCCACAAACGCCCGCACCTTCGGCGACAACTGCCGGCTCGACGGCCACAGCGCCGAGAACTGCCCCTGCCGCACGAGGTGCGTGGCCAGCACGCGCTGAAGCTCGCCGCGGCAAAGCGAATCGCGCGCCAGGAAGTCGGGCATGTAGGCCACGCCGAGTCCGGCCACGGCCGCGCCCAGCATGGCTTCCATGTTGTTGCACAGCAGGCCGGGCGGCAGTTGCGCGGGCAGCCCGGGCAGGTCCCATTCCTCGACCTTGCCGCCGGTCACGAACTTGTAGCGCAGGCAGGCGTGCTGTGTCAGGTCGGCCGGCACCTGCGGCACGCCGTGGCGTTCGAGATAAGCCGGTGACGCCACCAGCACGAACTGGAACGGGCCGAGCCGCCGCGCCACCAGTTGCGAATCGACCAGGTCGCCGCTGCGAATTACCACGTCGACGCCCTCGGCGATCACGTCGACCAGCCGGTCGTTGAAGTCGAGGTCGAGCTCGATCTCGGGGTAGCGCGCCTTGAAGTCCGGAAGGATCGGCAGCAGGAAGCGGTAGCCGATGGTCGGCAGGCTCACGCGCAGCCGGCCGCGCGGGGCGGCGACGGCGTCTTGCATCATGGCGCGCGCATCGTCCAGCTCGTCGAGGATGCGGCGGCAGCGCTCGTGGAAGAGCGCGCCTTCCTGCGTCAGCCGCGTGTGGCGCGTGGTGCGGTTGAAAAGGCGCACGCCGAGCTGCTGCTCGAGCCGTGCGACGTTCTTGCCCACCGCCGAAGCCGAGATGCCCAGCTGCCGGCCGGCCTTGGCAAAGCTCAGCTGGTCGGCCGCACGCACGAAGGATTCGAGTCCGCTGAAGCTGTCCATGGATTGGCAACCCTGGGTTGGGAGTGTGAGGATCAATGGCGCCATTTTCATTCCATTGATTCCTTTCTATCTTCTGTGGCTTCCTTTCTCCTGCGTGAAAGCCTTCGATGTCCACGTCTTCTCCCAACAAGAACTGGCTGCTGGCCGCCGTCTGCCTGGCAGCGCTGGGCATGCCGCTGAGCTTCACCGGCCCGGCGGTGGTGCTGCCCGCGATCCGCGATGCGCTGGGCGGCAGCCCGGTGCAGCTCAACTGGGTGACCAACGCCTTCATGCTGAGCTTCGGCGCCACGCTGATGGCGGCCGGGGCGCTGGCCGATGCCTATGGGCGCAAGCGCGTGTTCCTGCTGGGGCTCGCGGTGGTGGCGCTGAGCAGCTCGCTGCTGACGCTGGCCCCCGGCATCGTCGCCTTCGATCTGGCGCGGGCCCTGCAGGGGCTGGGCTCGGCCGCGGCCTTCGCGGCGGGCACGGCCGCGCTGGCGCAGGTGTTCGACGGCGCAGCGCGCACGCGGGCCTTCAGCCTGATCGGCACTTCGTTCGGCGTGGGGCTGTCGTGCGGCTCCATCCTCTCGGGCTGGCTTGCCGAGAGCTTCGGCTGGCAGGCGGTGATGCTGAGCCCCGGCGCGGTCAGCCTCGTGGCGCTGTGCATCGCCGCGCCGAGCATGCGCGAGTCGCGCAATCCGGATGCCATGGGGCTCGACATGCCGGGCACAGCGACTTTCACCGCCGCGCTGAGCCTGCTGACGCTCGGCGTACTGCAGGCACCCGACAGCGGCTGGGGCAGCCCGTGGGTGCTTTGCGCGCTGGCGGGCGCGGCGCTGATGGGCACGGCTTTCATCGCCATCGAGCGGCGCGTGGCGCATCCCATGCTCGATCTGTCGCTGTTCCGTTTTCCGCGCTTCGTGGGCGTGCAATTGCTGGCTGCCGCGCCGGCCTATGGCTTCGTCGTACTGCTGGTGCTGCTGCCGATCCGCTTCATCGGGCTCGAAGGGCGCAGCGCGATCGAGGCGGGGACTTTCATGTTCGCGCTCTCGGGGCCGATTCTCATCGTGCCGACGCTGGCTGCATCGCTTGCGCACCGGTTCTCGGCGGGCGTGATTTCGGCCGTGGGGCTGCTGGTGTGCGCGGCGGGGCTGTTCTGGCTCAGCCGCTGCGCGCCGGGCACGCCGCTGCACGACATCGTGTGGCCGCTGTTGTTGATCGGCGCCGGCATCGGCCTGCCCTGGGGCCTGATGGACGGGTTGGCCGTGAGCGTGGTGCCGCGCGAGCGGGCGGGCATGGCGTCGGGCATCTTCAACACCGTGCGGGTGGCGGGGGAGGGGATTGCGCTGGCGCTGGTGGGGGCCGGACTGACGGCACTTGTGACGGCGCAACTGGGGCATGCCGCCGCCGCATCGCAGGCGGCGCAGCGGGTGACCACCGGGAACATGTCGCAGGCGCTGGCCCTGCTGCCCGGCATGGACCGCGCGGCGCTGCTGCATGCCTACGGCGCCGCGTTCGGCACGCTGCTGTGCGTGCTGGCAGGCGTGACGGTGATGACGGCGCTGGTGGTGTTCGCGTTCCTGCGTGGCGAGACACAGGCCGAGGCTGGTGCCGTCGTGCTGGAGTCGACGGCCTGTTGAGACCTGCTCAGGCTTGCGCGGCCGCCTCGAAGATGTCGCGCAGCCACTGCGTGAACACTCGCACCCGCGACGACAGCTGCCGGTTCTGCGCATAGAGCACCGAAACCGGCATCGGCGGTGGCGCGAAGCCGGGCAGCAGCACCTTCAGTCGCCCGTCTGCAAGTTCGCGGGCCACACGGTAGCGCGGCACCTGCACCAGCCCCAGGCCCGCGACGGCCGAGCCGGTGTACAGGTCGGCGCCCGTCACCGAGACGATGCCGCCGAGCTGCACGCTCGTCACCCGCCCGTCGACCGTGAATTCGAGCGGCACCGCCTTGCCCGTGGCGCTGGAGATGTAGTGGATGGCGCGGTGCACCGACAGCGCTTCCACGCTCTCGGGCTCGCCGCGCTGCGCCAGGTAGGCCGGGCTCGCGACCGTGACTTGCGGCAACAGCGCCACGCGCCGCCCGACCATCGATGAATCTTGCAGCGTGCCCGCGCGCAGGACGCAGTCGACGCCTTCGCGCACCAGGTCGACCAGCCGGTCGTCCTCGCCGATGTGCAGTTCCAGATCGGGATATCGCGCCAGGAACGCCGGCAGCGCGGGCACCACGAAATGCCGCGCCAGCGTGCCCTGCAGGTTCACGCGCAGCAGCCCCTTGGGCGCCTCGTCGCGGAACAGGCCTTCGGCCTCTTCCACGTCGGCCAGCAGCCGCACGCAACGGCGGTAGTAGGCCTCGCCGTCCTGCGTGAGGCGCACGGTGCGGGTGGTGCGCTCCAGCAGCCGGGTGCCCAGGCGCTGCTCCACGCGCTTGATCAGGTTGGTGACGGTGGCGCGCGGAATCTGCAGGTCTTCGGACGCCTGCGTGAAGCTCTGGCGCTCGGCGATGCGCACGAAGGCCAGCATTTCCTGGAAGCGGTCCATGGGGTGATCTTGGAATTTATTGTTGAAGTAAATGGAATGGTAATGGCGATTCAAGGCTAATTATCTTTGGGTTGGAACGATCGATCATTCGTCTCACCAACCAACCACTGCAAAGGAAACAGCCATGAACAAGCCCTCCAACTCCAAAGTCGCCCTCGTCACCGGCGCATCGCGCGGCATCGGCGCCGCCATTGCGCGGCGGCTCGCCAAGGACGGTTTCGCGGTCGCCGTCAACTACGCGTCGAGTCCGGCGCAGGCCGACGCCCTCGTCGCCGAACTGCAGGCCGCCGGCGGCAAGGCCTTCGCGGTCAAGGCCGACGTGGCCAGCGCCGGCGAAGTGCGCGCCATGTTCAACGCCGTCGAGGCGCAGCTTGGCAAGGTCGACGTGCTGGTCAACAACGCCGGCGTGCTCAAGACCGTGCCGCTGGCCGAGCACACGGACGCGCTCTACGACCAGACCTTCGACATCAACGTACGCGGTACCTTCAACACGCTGCGCGAAGCTGCCACGCGCCTCAACGAGGGCGGGCGCGTCGTCAACTTCTCGAGCACCACGCTCGCGCTGAACATGCCCGGCTATGCGATCTACAACGCCACCAAGGCGGCGGTCGAGGCCTTCACGCACGTCTTCGCCAAGGAGCTGCGCGGCCGAAACATCACGGTGAACGCCGTGGCGCCGGGCCCGATCGCCACCTCGCTGTTCCTCGACGGCAAGACCGAAGAACAGATCCAGACCTTCGCCAGGATGCCGCCGCTGCAGCGCCTCGGCCAGCCCGAGGACATCGCTTCGGTGGTGGCCTTCCTCGCCGGCCCGGACGCGGGCTGGGTCAACGGGCAGGTCCTGCGCGCCAACGGCGGCGTGGCCTGAGCTATTCGCTTTCTCGGATCAACCCAACCCATACGGAGAAACCTCATGCAAAAGCAGATCATCCTGGTCACCGGTGCTGGCACCGGCATTGGCAAGCTCAGCGCGCAATCGCTGGCCGAAGCCGGCCACGTCGTCTACGCGTCGATGCGCGACATCGCAGGCCGCAATGCCGGCCGCGCCGCCGAACTGCGCTCGCTCGCTGCGGCGAAGAACATTCAGCTGCACCCACTCGAACTCGACGTGCTCTCGCAGGACTCGGCCGATGCCGCCGCCGCGACCATCGTGCGCGAGCAGGGCCACCTCGACATGGTGATGCAGAACGCCGGCCACCTCGTGGTCGGTCCGACCGAGGCCTTCACGCCCGAGGAGATCGTGAAGGTGTTCGACACCAACGTGCTCGGCGCGCAGCGCGTGAACCGCGCAGTGCTGCCGTACCTGCGCAGGCAGGAGTCGGGGCTGATGCTGTGGATCAGCAGCACCACCACCAAGGGCGGCTTTCCGCCGTTCATGGGCCCTTATGGCGCGGCCAAGGCGGCGATGGATTCGCTGGCGGTCACGCTAGCCTACGAGATCGCGCGCTTCGGCATCGAGACTTCCATCGTCGTGCCGGGCGCCTTCACCAGGGGCACCGACCATTTCCCGAGCGCGGGCAAGCCGGCCGATGCCGCGACCGCCACCGCCTACAGCCGCTACGACGGCGTGATGGACCAGATCGGCGAACGCCTCTCGGCGCTGACGCCCGACAACGCCGACCCGCAGGCCGTGGCCGACGAGATCGTGCGCATCGTGGGCCTGCCCGCCGGCACACGGCCGATGCGCTCGCTGATCGACTTCGTGGGCGACGGTGCGACGGAGGTGTTCGAGGTGTCGGAGCGTGTGCGCATCGAGTTCGCGAAGCGCATCGGCATGGGCGATCTGCTCGAAGCGAAGGTACGGCGCTAAGAGGCTAAGAGGAGGCTAAGGGAGGCGTCATAAAAGGTGGGTCGGTCTTCCTGTCCAATAGCGGCATGGAAAACCCACCCCACGATCTCGCGGAACGCGTGACCGAGCTCGAGATCAAGTCGAGCTACGCCGAAGACCTGCTCGACCAGCTGAACATGACGATCTACCGCCAGCAGCAGCAGATCGACCGGCTGATCCTGCAGGTGACGCAACTCAAGGAGCAGAGCCAGAACGCGATGCAGGACGGCGCCGCGCGCAACCCGCGCGACGAGCTACCGCCGCATTACTGAGTCAGGAAAATCAGCCGTGCGAGTGCCAGAGCACGGCGAAGAAATGGCAGGTGCTGCCCGCCAGCACGAACAGGTGCCACACCGAATGCGCGAAGCGCACCTTGTTGTCGAACAGGAACACCACGGCTCCCGCCGTATAGAAGAGCCCACCGGCCACGAGCCAACCCAGCCCTGCCGGTGACATGCGCTCGTACAGCGGCACCGCAGCCATCAGCGCCATCCACCCCATCGCCACATAGAGTCCGGTCGACCACAGCGGGTGCTGCAGCCGGTTGAACAGCTTGGCGCTCACGCCCAGCACGGCCGCCGCGCAGATGGCGCCGAACAGCGTCCACCCCAGCGGCCCGCGCAGCACGCCGAAGAGAAAGGGCATGTAGCTGCCCGCGATGAAAAGGTAGATGGCCGCGTGGTCCAGCCGGTTGAACCAGGCCTTGGCCCGGCCCATGGGCAGTGCGTGGTACAGCGTGGAGATCAGGTACAGCACGATGGCCGTGCCCGCGAAAAGACAGGCGCCGACCACGCCCGCGGCCTGCCCCTTCTGCACCGCGTTGTAGACCAGGATGGGCAGCGCGGCGATGGCCAGCGCCAGGCCCAGGCCGTGGCTCAGGGCATTGAAGAGTTCTTCCATCGCCGTCTGGTCGCGGGCTGCCAGCACGGAGGTGCGCTGCGAGGGTTGCGTCTGGGAGGGAGCTGTCGTCATCGGAACCTCATGCAGATGGAGGGATGTAGTGGTTGCCTACTTGACCTGCTGCTTGCCCAGCTTGCGCGCCAGCGTACGCCGGTGCATGCCGAGCCTGCGCGCGGTCTCCGAGATGTTGAAGCCGGTTTCGGCCAGCGTCTCGTGGATGCGCTCCCATTCGAGCGTCTTGATCGAGGTCGAGCGGTTGGTCAGCTCGACCTCCGTGGTGCCGGCGGCGCGGCCGAAGGCGGCCTCGATGTCGTCGGTGTTCGACGGCTTGGCCAGGTAGTGGCAGGCGCCGAGCTTGATGGCTTCCACCGCGGTGGCGATGCTGGCGAAGCCCGTCAGCACCACGATCAGCATCTTGGGGTTGTGCCGGTGCAGCATCTGCACGGCGGCCAGGCCCGAGGCCTCGCCGTTGAGCTTCAGGTCGACCACCGCGTAGCCGGGCGAGGCGGTGGCCAGCAGGGCGTCGACTTCCGCGAGGTTGCCTGCCTGCGTGACGGCATAGCCGCGGCGCTCGAAGGAGCGGCCGAGCGCGCGCGCGAAGGCATCGTCGTCCTCGACGATCAGCAACTGGCGCTCAGCTTCGGTTTCGGTCATTGCCTTCCACTTCGATGGTCTCGCCGTCGAGGACCTTTTCGTCGTCCTCTTCCGCCTCTTCTTCCAGCACGATGGCCGCGAGCGGCAGCGTGATCTTCACGATGGCGCCGCCCTCGGGCCGGTTGGCCGCCGCGACGCGGCCGCCGACAGTGCGCGCCACGTTCACGACCAGGAACAGCCCGAGCCCACCGCCGGGGCGGCCCTTGCTCGACTGATAGGGTTTGCCGAACTCCTTCAGGATGGCCGGCAGGAAGCCGGGGCCTGCGTCCGTGACCGTGATCGTCAGCGCGTCGGCGTCGTGCGCCGCCTCAAGGCGCAGCCAGTGCGGCGACGCCTCCAGCGCATTGTCGAGCACGTTGCAGATCATCTGCTTGAGGGCCGAGTCGGAGACCATGGGCAGGTCCCGGCCAAAGCGGTTGTCGTACTCGAAGTCTTCCACGGGGCGGGTGGTGCGCCACTCTTCGATCAGGTCGTCGAGGAAGGTGCTGACCGTGGTTTCTTCCGACGATTCGCCGCGCGCCTCGCCGGCCGACAGCAGGATGCCGCTCACGATGCTCTTGCAGCGCTGGATCTGCAGCTCCATCTCGGCCACCTCGGTCAGCAGCTCGGGGTCGGAGCTGAAATGCGGCAGCCGGCGCCAGTCGCCCAGGATCACCGCCAGCGTGGCCAGCGGCGTGCCCAGCTCGTGCGCCGCGCCCGAAGCCAGCAGGCCCATGCGCACGATGTGTTCTTCTTCCGAGGCGCGCTGGCGCAGGTCGGCCAGCCGGGCGTCGCGCGCGCGCAGGTTGCGGCCGATGCGGGTGATGAAGATCACGAGCAGCGCCGCGTTCAGCGCGAAGCACACCAGCATGCCCTGGATGTAGGGGCTCCACAGGCCGCGGTTGTGGTCCAGCGGCAGCGCGAGCGGACGCGAGAACAGCGCCAGCCCGGCGAAGCAGATGCTGGTGATGACCACGATGGTCCAGGTCGACCAGGGCTTCAGCAGCACCGCGCCGAGCGTCACCTGCAGCAGGAACAAAAACACGAAGGGGTTGGTCGCGCCGCCGCTCAGGTAGAGCTGCGCCGTGAGCGTGGCCACGTCGACCAGCAGCGCGAGGAACAGTTCGCCGTTGGTCACGCGCCGGTGGCTGCGCGAACGCAGCAGGCTCACCATGTTGAAGAGCGCGAGGCAGGTCAGCACCTGCAGCATGTGGTCCAGCGGCAACCGGATCGCGAAGCCGTAGTGCACCACCAGGATGGTGACGACCTGCCCGACCACGGCGAACCAGCGCAGCTGGATCAGCTGCTGCATGTTCTGGTGGCCGGTGGCGTTGTCGAGGCTCGCGACGCCGGCGCGGGGGGCGTGCAGTTCGCCCGCGACCGCGGCGGTGTCAGTCGTCGCGGCGAGCATCTTGGGCGGGGCGGGCTTCGGCATGGGCCGCATTTTCGTCGCTGCGCCGCACGAACCAGGCCGCGACCAGCACCATCAGGGCCAGGCCGTACCACGTAAGGGCATAAACCAGGTGGCTGTTGGGAAAGGCGATGACCGTCAGGCCGGCGGCGGGCCATGCGGGAGTGTCGATGGTGGCAGTGGCCTGCGCGGGCGCGGCCTCGGCATCGACGAAGTAGGGCGCGACGTCGTTCAGGCCGCGCGCCGCGGCAATGGCCTGCACGTCGCGCGAGAACCAGCGATCGGCGGCCGCGTCGTTCTTGCGCAGGAAGCCGCCCTTGGGCTCGGTGAGGCGCAGCAGGCCGGCCACGGTGGTCTCGCCCTGTGGCTCTGGCGCGGTGCGGGCCGGGCGTTCGCGTGCTTCAGGCGGCACGAACCCGCGATTGACGAGCACCACGGTGCCGTCCCCGCTGCGCAGCGGGGTCAGCACCCAGAAGCCGGCGCCAAGCTTGGTGCTGGCCTGCACCAGCGTCTCTTTGTCGTGGAGGAAAGTGCCGGCAAGGCGGACATGCCGGTATTCGTCGTTGGCCGCGTTGACCGTGGGCCATTCGGTTCGCCCGGGCGCCGCTGCAGCCGGGGCATGCACGCGCTGGTCGACGCGGGCGATGAGATCGAGCTTCCAGGCCCTGCGCTCGACCTGCCAGGTGCCGAGCGCGAAGAAGCCGGCAAAGGCGAGGGCTGCGCCGACCGCCAGCGCCACCCGCGCGGCGGTGGAACGCTGGCGGACCGCTGCCGCCATCAGGGCATGTTCTTCATGTCGTGCATCGAGGCCGGCATCATGTTGGTGTTCATGTGGTACATGACCCACAGCGAACCGGCCAGCGTGATGACCACGAGCACGAGCGTGAAGATCAGCGCCAGCATGTTCCAGCCGCCTTCGGACTTGGCGTCCATGTGCAGGAAGTACACCATGTGCACCACGATCTGCACCACGGCGAAGGCCAGGATGACGAGGGCGGTGGTGTTGGGCTTGTCGAAGACCTTGGCCATCACGAGCCAGAACGGAATGGCGGTGAGGATCACGGCCAGCACGAAGCCGGTCATGTAGCCCTTGAAGGTGCTGTGGCTCACCGGGCCATCGTCGTGGCTGTCATGGCCATGTGCGCCGTGGCCGGCGGTTTCGGTGTGCGCGCTCATTGCAGCGATCCCATCAGATACACGAAGGTGAAGACGCCGATCCAGACCACGTCCAGAAAGTGCCAGAACATCGACAGGCACATCAGGCGGCGGCGGTTGGCGGCGGTGAAGCCGTGCTTGGGCAGCTGGATCATCAGCACGATGAGCCAGACGATGCCGAAGGTCACGTGCAGGCCGTGGGTGCCCACCAGTGCGAAGAACGACGACAGGAAGGCGCTGCGCTGCGGGCCCGCGCCTTCGTGGATCAGGTGCGCGAACTCGTACAGCTCCAGGCCGATGAAGCCCGCGCCCAGCAGGCCGGTGATGGCCAGCCAGACCAGCACGGCGCCCATGCGGCGCTTCTGCATCTCGAGCACGGCGAAGCCGTACGTGATGGACGACAGCAGCAGCAGCGAGGTGTTGATTGCCACCAGCGGCAGGTCGAACAGGTCGGCGCCCGAGGGGCCGGCCGCGTAGCTGCGGCCCAGCACGCCGTACACCGCGAACAGGCACGCGAAGATGAGGCAGTCGCTCATCAGGTAGAGCCAGAAGCCCAGCAGCGTGCCGTTCTCGGGGTGGTGGTCTTCGTTGCGGACGTTGAAGACCTCGAACGCGGGCGCGTTCGACGCTTGGCCGGCGCTGCCGGCGGAAAGAGCGGTGGTGTTAGACATGGGCAGCTAGCAGGCGCGTGCGCGCGTCTTCGGTGCTGACGACTTCTTCCGTGGGGATGTGATAGTCGCGCTTGTAGTTGAACGTGTGGATGATCACTGCGGCGAGCATGGCGACGAAGCCGATGCCGGCCACGAGCCACATCTGCCAGATCATTGCGAAGCCGCCCACCGCGGCCAGCGCCGCGATGATGAAGCCGGCAGCCGTGTTCTTGGGCATGTGGATCGGGCTGAAGCCTTCCAGCGGACGCTGGTAGCCGCGGGCCTTCATGTCGGACCAGGCGTCGTTGTCATGCACGCGCGGCGTGAACGCGAAGTTGTAGGCCGGCGGGGGCGACGAAGTCGACCATTCGAGCGTGCGGCCGTTCCACGGGTCGCCCGTGGTGTCGCGCAGCGATTCGCGGCGAATGAAGCTCACCACCAGCTGGATGATGAACGAGGCGATGCCCAGCGCGATCAGCACGGCGCCGAAGGCGGCAACCTGGAACCAGATCTGCAGCGACATGTCCTGGAAGTGGTTCATGCGGCGGGTGACGCCCATCAGGCCCAGGATGTACAGCGGCATGAAGGCGAACCAGAAGCCGACGATCCAGAACCAGAACGAGCACTTGCCCCAGAACGGGTCGAGCTTGTAGCCGAAGGCCTTCGGGAACCAGTAGGTGATGCCCGCCAGCATGCCGAACAGCACGCCGCCGATGATCACGTTGTGGAAGTGGGCGATCAGGAACAGGCTGTTGTGCAGCACGAAGTCGGCCGGGGGAACGGCCAGCAGCACGCCGGTCATGCCGCCGATCACGAAGGTGATCATGAAGCCGATGGTCCACATCATGGGCAGCTCGAAACGGATGCGGCCGCGGTACATGGTGAAGAGCCAGTTGAAGATCTTCGCGCCCGTCGGGATCGAGATGATCATCGTCGTGATGCCGAAGAACGAGTTCACGCTGGCACCGGAGCCCATGGTGAAGAAGTGGTGCAGCCAGACGAGGTACGACAGGATGGTGATCACGACCGTGGCGTACACCATCGAGGCGTAGCCGAAGAGGCGCTTGCCGGAGAAGGTGGAGACCACTTCCGAGAAGATGCCGAAGGCCGGCAGGATCAGGATGTACACCTCGGGGTGGCCCCAGATCCAGATCAGGTTCACGTACATCATGGCGTTGCCGCCGAGGTCGTTCGTGAAGAAGTTGGTGCCGACGTAGCGGTCGAGCGACAGCAGGGCCAGCACGGCGGTCAGCACCGGGAAGGCTGCAACGATCAGAACGTTGGTGCAGAGCGCGGTCCAGGTGAACACGGGCATCTTCATCATCGTCATGCCGGGCGCGCGCATCTTCACGATGGTTGCCAGCAGGTTCACGCCGGATAGCAATGTGCCCACCCCCGCTATCTGCAATGACCATATGTAGTAGTCGACCCCCACGTCGGGGCTGAAGAGAATGCCCGACAGCGGCGGGTAGGCCAGCCAGCCGGTCTTGGCGAATTCGCCGACGAACAGCGACGCCATCACGAGGCCGGCGCCGAAGGTGGTCATCCAGAAGCTGAAGTTGTTCAGGAACGGGAAGGCCACGTCGCGCGCGCCGATCTGCAGCGGCACCACGAAGTTCATGAGGCCCGTGACCAGCGGCATCGCCACGAAGAAGATCATGATCACGCCGTGGGCGGTGAAGACCTGGTCGTAGTGGTGCGGCGGAAGGAAGCCGGCGTTGTCGCCGAAGGCCATTGCCTGCTGGGCCCGCATCATCAGCGCGTCGGCAAAGCCGCGCAGCAGCATCACTAGGCCCAGGATGATGTACATGATGCCGATCTTCTTGTGGTCGATGCTGGTGATCCAGTCGCGCCACAGCATGCCCCACAGCTTGAAGTAGGTCAGTGCGCCGAGGACGGCGATGCCGCCCAGCACCACGCCCGCAAAGGTCGCGAGCAGGATCGGTTCGTGGAAGGGAATCGCCTCCCATGAGAGGCGGCCGAAGACGAGCTTCGTCAGGTCTAGGTTCTGCAACATCTTATTCTTCGGTGGTGCACATCGCGGTGACGTACTTGCGCTTGGGCGTGTCGAGTGAATCGACCTGCCAGGCTTGCTTGGTGGCAACGTTGAAGGCGCCGGGCTTGCCCATGCCGCCGTCGGCGTCGATGGCCATCATTTCCTTCATGCACATCTTGTTGCGGTCCACGCACAGGTTGAGGATGGCGTCGTACAGGGCAGGGTCCACGGCGGCGTAGTGGCGCACGGGCTCGCGCTCGCTGGGCACTTCGAGCTTCTTGTAGAGATCGCGCGTGAGTTCGCCGTCCTTGCCGGCCTTGACCTTCTGGACCCACTGGTCGAAGTCGCCGTTGCTCAGGCCGTGGAACTTGAAGCGCATGCCCGAGAAGCCGGCGCCGCTGTAGTTGGCGGAGAAGCCTTCGAACTCGCCCGGCTTGTTGATCACCGCGTGCAGCTTGGTTTCCATGCCCGGCATGGCGTAGATCTGGCCGGCCAGCGCGGGGATGAAGAACGAGTTCATCACCGAGGAGGCCGTGATCTTGAAGCTGATCGGGCGGTCCACCGGGGCGGCCAGCTCGTTCACCGTGGCGATGCCCTGCTCGGGGTAGATGAAGAGCCACTTCCAGTCGAGTGCCACCACTTCGACCACCAGCGGCTTGGTTTCGGCCGGAATCGCGCGCTGGGCGTCGAGGCGGCGCAGCGGCTGGTAGGGGTCGAGCGTGTGGGTGCTGATCCAGGTGATGGCGCCCAGCGCGATGATGATGAGCAGCGGTGCCGCCCAGATCGCCAGTTCGAGCTGGGTCGAGTGGTCCCAGTCGGGGCTGTAGGTGGCCTCTTTGTTGGACTGGCGATAGCGCCAGGCAAAGAAGATGGTCAGGGCGATCACCGGGATGATGATGATCAGCATCAGCACGGTGGAGACGACGATGAGGCGTCCCTGCTGATTGGCGATGTCGCCGGATGGGTTCATCAGCACCGTGTTGCAGCCCGCCAGGAGCATGGCGGAAAGCAGCAGGAGTGATCGGCGAAGGTTCTTGAGGATGTGCATGCCGAAGGAAAAGAGGTGCAGGGGCGACGCAAAAAGACCCCACAATCTACGCCTGAAGACGGGTTTCGCCTATTGGACGTTTTGTCCTATGGCGGTAAATGTGATTCGGTGCGACGCTCTGGGATCTCCATGGTCTTATGGTGTCGCGCCCCGGCGTGACACCTGAATTACAGCAAGCAATGACGACGTCCAGCATCAGTCCGCAAGGCGCACAGCCGCTGCCGAACTCGCCCGAGCACGGCGGCGCCCGGCAGGGCGACGACCACTCGCACATCGCCCCCGGCGAGATCGCGGTCGGCGTGATCATCGGCCGCGCCTCCGAATATTTCGACTTCTTCGTCTACGGCATCGCCTCGGTGCTGGTGTTCCCGGCGGTCTTCTTTCCGTTCGAGCAGCATCTCGAGGGCGTTCTCTATTCGTTCCTGATCTTCTCCTTCGCCTTCATCGCGCGTCCGTTCGGAACTGTCATCTCGATGGTCATCCAGCGACGATTCGGGCGGGAGGCCAAGCTCACGTCGGCGCTTTTCGTGCTGGGCACCTCCACCGCCGGCATCGCCTTCCTGCCGGGCTATGCGAGCCTTGGCTTCACGGCCATCGTGCTGCTGTCGGTGTTCCGTTTCGGCCAGGGCCTGGCGCTGGGCGCTTCCTGGGACGGCCTGCCGTCGCTGCTGGCGCTGAATGCGCCCGCCAATCGCCGTGGCTGGTACGCCATGCTGGGCCAGTTGGGTGCGCCCATCGGCTTCTTCATTGCTAGCGCGCTGTTCGCTTACCTGTATTCGAGCCTGCCGTCCGAGGACTTCCTCGACTGGGGCTGGCGCTACAGCTTCTACGTGGCCTTCGCGATCAACGTGGTGGCGCTGTTCGCCCGCCTGCGCCTGGTGGCCACCGACGAATACTCGCGCCTGCTCGAAGAGCGTGAACTGGAGCCCACCAGCGTGAGCGAACTGGTTCGCTCGCAGGGCGCCAACCTGCTGATCGGTGCCTTCGCCGCGCTGGCCAGCTACGCGCTGTTCCACCTGATCACGGTGTTCCCGCTGTCGTGGATCACGCTGTATTCCGACCAGTCGGTCACCGAATTTCTGATCGTGCAGATGATCGGCGCGGTGCTCGGCGCTGCCGGCATCGTGGCCTCGGGCCTGCTGGCCGACCGCATCGGCCGACGCTTCACGCTGGGCGGCCTGGCTGCCGTGATCGCGGCTTTCAGTGGTTTCGCCCCCACGCTGCTCGATGGCGGCCGCGTCGGGCAGGACATCTTCATCCTGCTGGGCTTCGTGATCCTGGGCCTGTCGTACGGCCAGGCGGCCGGCGCCGTGACTTCGAACTTCGCGCCCAAGTACCGCTACGTCGGCGCGGCACTCACGGCCGACCTGGCCTGGCTGATCGGCGCGGCGTTCGCGCCACTGGTTGCCCTCGGCCTGTCGGCCCACTTCGGTCTGGCCTACGTCAGCATCTACCTGCTGTCGGGTGCCATCGCCACGCTGGGCGCGCTGGGGCTGAACCGGGCACTGGCGCGGGACTGACGATTTGCACAAGGCAGCCAACTGCCGCCGTTTCTTTCAAAAGGGGCCGTTTCGGCCCCTTTTTCATTAGGATGCCTCGATGTTCGCCGCCGCAATCTTCGACATGGACGGGCTGCTGATCGATTCGGAGCGGCCCATCATGGCCGCCTGGATCGAGGCCGCCCGCACGCTCGACATCGAGCTTTCGCACAGCCAGTACCTGCAGGTCGTCGGGCTGGCCATGACCGAGTCTGAACACATCCTCGCGTCGCTGCTGGGGGGGGCGGATGCCTACAACCACGCCGTGGCTCATGTCCGCCAGCGCCTGCAGCTGGAGCGCTCTGACGGTGCGCCCCTGTTTCCCATCAAGCCCGGCGCGGCCGAATTCCTGAGCGCGCTGCGCGAACGCGGCACGCGCTGCGCCGTGGCCTCGTCATCGACCAGCGGGCAGATCCAGGCCTGCCTTGGCAGCCTGGGCGTACTGCACCATTTCTCGGCTTTTGCGGGCGGCGACGAGGTTGCGCGCGCCAAGCCCGATCCGGCGCTCTACCTGCTCGCGGCCGAACGGCTGGGCGTGGACCCGGCGGAATGCATCGCCTTCGAGGACAGCGAGAACGGCACCAAGGCGGCGCTCGCGGCGGGCATGCGTGTCGTGGTCGTGCCCGACCTCAAGCACCCGCCCGCATCCATCATCGAGCGGGCCTTCCATGTGCTCGAGTCGTTGCACGAAGCGGTACCGCACCTGCCGCGCTGGTTTCCCGGTGAGGCAGCAGCAAGGCTCTCATGATCAAGATCGGCACGCTCTGCCATGTGGTCGACAGCTGCCTGGCGTCGCCCTTCACGGAGCGTGCGGTGGGCCGGATCGTGGAAGTGGTCTCGCCGCCCTACGAGGCGCCGAGCGAGCGCTACCTGCCCGGCACGTACTATGACGTGCTGTTCGAGGGCTGGACCTTCTATTGCCGCAGCGACAAGCTCGTGCCCATTTCCGACCCCGATGCCGAGATCGAACGCTGGGAAGACGCCTTCCTCGACGAGCCTTCGCCAGCCGTTCAGAGCACTTCGTCGCGCAACTGCGGGAACACCTTCGACACCTTCGCGAGCAGGTAGTCGCCATAGCGCCCGCTGAAGGCGTGCACGTTGGCGCGGTCCCAGCGCTCGGCGCTGTCGTCGCGCGCCTCGGCGCCTGCGAGGCCTTCGATGCGCTGCACGCGCGCCTCGAAGTTCGGATCGAAGAACAGCGGAAACGACAGCCGGTCGTGCCCTGAAGTGTTGCGCTTCACCCGGTGCGGCGTCGATTTGTAGAGCCCGCCGGTCATGCGGTCGAGCATGTCGCCGATGTTGCAGACGAACGAGCCCGCCACGGGCGGCGCGTCGATCCAGCCACCTGGCGTGTGCACCGCGAGGCCGCCGACCTGGTCCTGATGCATGATCGTGAGCAGCCCGTAGTCGGTGTGCTCGCCCACGCCCCACTGCACGTCGAGGCCTTCGGGCACGGCCTGCGTCGGATAGTTGAAGAGGCGGAACAGGATCAGCGGGTCGGCCGTGTAGCGTTCGGCGAAGTAGCCCGCGTCCAGGCCCAGGCTCAGCGCGATGCCTTCCATCAGCCGGTGGCCCAGCTGCGTGACGGCCGCCATGTAGTCAAGGATGGTCTCGCGAAAGCCCGGCACGTCGGGAAACAGGTTTGGCCCGTGCACTGGCGTTTTCGCCTGCACCAGTGGGTGCGTGGGGGGCAGTTCGGTGCCGAGGTAGAGGCCTTCCTTCCAGTCGGGCCGGCCCGAAGTCAGCTCGCCGCCGAGCGGGAAGAAGCCGCGCCAGGCGCGTCCGCCGAGGGCCATGCGCCACTGCATCTTGGTTTCTTCGGGCAGCTCGAAGAAGCGGTGGCTCAGCTCTTCGAGCCGCTTCACCAGCGCCGCATCGACGCCGTGGCCCGTCACGTAGAAGAAGCCGTGGGCGCGGCAGGCGGCGCCGATCTGTGCGGCGACGGCGTCGCGCCCGGGTGTGTTTGCCACGAGTGCAGAGACATCGATGAGGGGGAGGGTGGTGTCGGTCATGCGTCTCTCGCGAAAGGCGATCGGATGTCGGACAGGAACTGCTGCGCACGCGGATGCTGTGGCCGGTTGAAGAAGTCGTCGGGCGTGGCGCGCTCCAGCACCTTGCCTTCGTCCATGAACAGCACGCGGTCGGCCACCTCGCGAGCGAAGCCCATTTCGTGCGTCACGCAGACCATCGTCATGCCGTCGCGTGTCAGGTCGCGCATCACCAGCAGCACCTCGCCGACCATCTCGGGGTCGAGCGCGCTGGTGGGTTCGTCGAACAGCATCAGCGGCGGCTGCATCGCGAGCGCGCGTGCAATTGCCACGCGCTGCTGCTGGCCGCCCGACAGTTCGCTCGGCCATGCGTTGGCCTTGTTCGACAGGCCCACGCGATGCAGCAACGCCATCGCGCACTCGTCGGCCTCCTTGCGCGTGAGGCCGCGCAGCTGCATCGGCGCCATCGTGCAGTTCTGCAGCACCGTGAGATGCGGGAACAGGTTGAACTGCTGGAACACGAAGCCGATGCGCGAGCGGAAGGCGTTCACGTCCAGGCCCGGCGCATGGATGTCCTGCCCGTCGACGACGATGCGACCCGATTGAATGGGCTCCAGCCGGTTGAAGGTGCGGATCAGCGTCGACTTGCCCGAGCCCGAGGGCCCGCACACCACGACGACTTCGCCCTTGTGGATGGTCTCGCTGATGTCGACCAGCGCGTGGTAGCTGCCGTACCACTTGTTGACTTTTTCGAGTTCGATCATGCGGACACCTTGGCGGTGGCTGTAGAGATGCCGCGGCGCGCGAGCCGGCGTTCCAGCCAGTAGGCGAAGCGCGACAGGCCGAAGCAGAGAATGAAATACGTCCCGCCCAATATCAGGTAGATCTGCGCGGGCTTGGTGAACACCTGCGTGTTGATCTGCGTCGCGATGAACGACACCTCGGCCAGCCCGATGATGTAGCCCAGCGAGGTTTCCTTGATGGTCGAGACGAACTGGTTCACCAGCGAGGGCAGCATGCTGCGCAGCGCCTGCGGCAGCACCACGAGCCGCATCGCGCGGCCATAGCCCAGGCCCAGTGCGCGGGCCGTTTCCATCTGCCCGCGCGGCAGGCCCTGTATGCCGGCGCGCACGATCTCGGCGAGGTAGGCGGCATCGAACACCACGAGCGCGATCAGCATGGTGGTGAACTGGTCGGTTTTCACGCCGGTGACGCTGGGCAGGAAGAAGTAGGCCCAGAAGATCACCATCAGCAGCGGCAGCCCGCGCACCACGAACACGAAGCCCGTGACCGGCCAGCGCAGCCAGCGCCACGGGCTCACGCGCGCCAGCCCGAGCACGATGCCCAGCGGCAGTGCGAGCACCAGCCCGCAGGAGGCCAGGAGCAGCGTGAGCACCAGCCCGCCGAGCGGGCCGTTGGGGTACTGCCCGATGAGGAAGTAGACCCAGTAGTCGTTGATGATCTGCAACATCGCGTTGGCGCCCTCAGATGGTCCGCACCGGGTAACGGTGGTGGTACCAGGTCGCCAGCCCGGTGATGGCCAGCGACACCGTCAGGTACGCCGCGCTCGCGAACGCAAAAGACTCGAAGCTGCGGAAGGTCGCGCTCTCGACCTGGCCCGCCTGGTACATCAGCTCGGCCACGCCGATCACTGTGGCGATGGAGGTGTTCTTCCACAGGCTCAGCGTCTGTGAGATGAGCGGCGGAACGGTCACGCGCAGCGCCTGCGGCAGCACCACGCGGCGCATGGTGGCCAGGTAGCTGAAGCCCATTGCGCGGCCGGCTTCGAACTGCACCGAGGGAATCGCGCGGATGCCGCTGCGGATGTCTTCCGCCATGAAGGCGGCCGTGTACAGCGCCAGCGCGATCACAGCGCTGTAGGCCTCGATATGCCCCGCGTAGAGCCATTGCTTGATGCCCTCGGGCAGCAGCTCGGGTGCGCCGAAGTACCAGAACAGCATGTGCGCGAGCAGCGGGATGTTGCGGATCGACTCCACGTACGCAAAGCCGAGCCAGCGCAGCGGCGCGAAGGGCGACAGCCGCAGGAGCGCCACCACCAGTGCGATGGGCAGCGCCAGCACCAGCGCGGCCGCGAGCAGCTGCAGCGACAGCAGCAGGCCCGCGATGAGCATGTCGTGGTACTTGCCGGTCAGCAGCAAGGAATAGTCGAACAGGGGCATGGGGGGCGACAGTATCACCGCCGCGAAGGGCCGGGGCCGCGTGCCCCCATCCCGGCCTTCCCCCGGCGGGGGAAGGAGAAACGCGGGCTCAGTCGATCTTGTCGGAGTCGAGCTTGAAGTCGCGCGTCTGGAAGCCAGAAGCCGTCGTCGGGCCGTACCACTTGATGAAGATCTTCTGCGCTTCGCCCGACTTCTCGAGCTCGCGCAGCGTGTCGTCCACCACGGCCTTCAGGCCGGTCTCGCCCTTCTTGATGCCGATGGCCAGCGCCTCGGTGCTCAGGTTCTGCTTGAGCACCACGTACTGCGCCTTCTGCGGGCCCAGCTTGGCGTAGCTGCGCAGCAGTGCGGCCTCGTCGTCCACATAGCCCACGCCCTTGCCCTGCTGCAGCGCCTGGAAGGCCTGCTGGCTCGTGTCGAAGGTCACGACCTCGACGTTGGGCACGGCCTTGCGGATGTTGGGCTCCTGCGTGCCGCCGCGGATGGTCAGCACCTTCTTGCCCGCGAGCTGCGGCACTTCGGCGATGCCGCTGTCCTTCTTCACGATGGCCTTCTGGCCGGTGACGAAGGTGGTGAGAGAGAAGTCGATCTGCGCCTCGCGCTCCTTGTTGTGCGTGAGGCCGGCTGCCACCAGGTCAACGTGGCCCTGCTGCAGCTCCGGAATGCGCGCGGCCACAGCGATCTGCTTGAGCACCGGCTTCACGCCGATTTTCTTGGCGATGGCGTTCACCAGGTCGACTTCGTAGCCGACGATCTGGCGCGTCTTCGGATCGACGAAGGTCGCGGGCTCGTCGGTGCCGAGCACGCCGACGACCAGTTCGCCCTTTTTCTTGATGTCGGCCAGCTGGTCGGCGTGGGCGACGGTGCCGAGCAGGAAGGTGGAAGCGGCGACGGCCGCGGCGAGCAGGGTGTGGCGCATAGGTTGTCTCTCTCCTAAAGGAAATTCAGGGTCGAACCATATCAATAAAACCCCTGATTATTAAATCGTCAATCGACATATGCATATGGACAAGCTGAAGGCGGTTACTACGGGCTGGGTTAAATTCGCGGCGCCAAAAACGCGCTCCCGCCGTTTTCTTCCCGCATCTCATCCAGCGAGATCCTCATGATCATCAAACCCCGCGTACGTGGCTTCATCTGCGTCACGACCCATCCCACCGGCTGCGAAGCCAACGTCAGGCAGCAGATCGACTACGTCAAGGCCCAGGGGCCCATCGCGGGCGGCCCGAAGAAGGTGCTGGTGATCGGCGCATCGACCGGCTACGGCCTGGCCGCGCGCATCACCGCCGCCTTCGGCTGTAGCGCCGACACGCTCGGCGTGTTCTTCGAACGCCCGGGCAGCGAAACCAAGCCCGGCTCGCCCGGCTGGTACAACACCGCCGCTTTCCATCGCGCCGCGACAGCCGAAGGCCACTACGCGAAGAGCATCAACGGCGATGGCTTCTCCGATGCTGTGAAGCAGCAGGTCATCGACACCATCCGCGCCGACCTCGGCCAGGTCGACCTCGTCGTCTACAGCCTGGCAGCGCCGCGACGCACGCATCCGAAGACCGGCCAGGTCTTCAACTCGGTGCTCAAGCCCATCGGCAAGTCGGTGAACCTGCGCGGCCTCGACACCGACAGCGGGGCCGTGAAGGAAACGGTGCTCGAACCCGCGACGCAGGAAGAAATCGACAACACCGTGGCCGTGATGGGTGGTGAAGACTGGCAGATGTGGATCGACGCGCTGCAGCAGGCCGGCGTGCTGGCCGACGGTGCGAAGACCACCGCCTTTACCTATCTGGGCGAGCAGATCACGCACGACATCTACTGGAACGGCTCCATCGGCGCCGCCAAGAAGGACCTCGACCAGAAGGTGCTGGGCATCCGCGCGCAGCTGGCCGCCAAGGGCGGCGATGCGCGCGTGTCGGTGCTGAAGGCGGTCGTCACGCAGGCCAGTTCGGCCATTCCGATGATGCCGCTGTACCTGTCGCTGCTGTTCAAGGTGATGAAGGCGCAGGGCACGCACGAGGGCTGCATCGAGCAGGTGCACGGGCTCTTTGCCGAAAGCCTCTACGGCAGCACGCCGCACATCGACGAGGACGGCCGCCTGCGCGCGGACTACAAGGAACTGGCGCCGCAGGTGCAGGCTCGCGTGCAGGAGCTCTGGCCGCAGGTGACCGGCGACAACCTCGACGAGCTCACCGATTTCGCCGGCTACAAGACCGAGTTCCTGCGCCTCTTCGGCTTCTCGGTGGAGGGCGTGGACTACGAGGCCGACGTGAACCCCGACGTGGCCATTCCCGGCCTCGTGCAGCTCTAGCAAGCGCCCGGAGGGATACTCCAGCCCATGCAGATTCAAGAAAAGCCGCCCGCCGGCACGCCGTTCGACTGGATCGGCGGCGAACCGAAGGTAGAGGCGCTGGTCGAGCGCTTCTACGACCTGATGGACCTCGAGCCCGCCTATGCGCAGCTGCGCGCAGTGCACGGCACCAGCCTCGACAACGCGCGCCAGCGCCTGTTCTGGTTCCTGTGCGGCTGGCTCGGCGGGCCGCAGCACTACACCGACCGCTTCGGCCATCCGATGCTGCGGGCGCGCCACCTGCCGCAGAGCATCGGCGGCCACACCATCGGCATCAAGGAGCGCGACCAGTGGCTGGCCTGCATGGACCAGGCCATGGGCGAGACGGGCGTGCCGCAAGACTTGCGCGAGCGCCTGCGCGACTCCTTCTTCAAGACCGCCGACTGGATGCGCAACCGCGGCGAGTGACCGACCGATCACACAACGATTTCGAAAGACGCTTCTCTCATGAATTCCATCGTCATCATCGGCGGCGGCCATGCCGCGGCCCAGCTCTGCGCCGGCCTTGCCGAAGCAGGGCAGGGCGCGCGCGTGCACCTGGTCTGCGAAGAGGCCTGCGAGCCGTATCACCGCCCGCCGCTGTCCAAGGCCTTTCTCAAGAGCGCGGAAGAAACCACGCAGCCGCACAAGGCCGCCGACTGGTACCGCGAAGCGGGCATCACGCTGCACCTGGGCGATGCCGCCGTTGCCATCGACCGCGAGGCGCACACTGTCACTCTGCGTTCGGGCGCGATCCTGCCGTGGCAGCAACTGGTGCTGGCCACCGGCACCCGCGCGCGCCAGATGCCGGATTTGAAGCCGGGCCTGGAAAACGTCGCGAGCCTGCGCGCGGCCGACGAAGCGCATCGCCTGCGCACGCGGCTCGCGGCGGCCGAACATGTGACGGTGCTCGGCGGCGGTTTCATCGGGCTCGAAGTGGCGGCCACCGCCAAGGCGCTCGGCAAGTCGGTGCAGGTGATCGAGAGCGCGCCGCGCCTGCTGGGGCGCGCGGTGTCGCCCGAGTTGTCGGCGCACGTGCTCGCCACGCACCGCGCGGCCGGCATCGACATCGTGCTCGGCGCGCAGACCGGCGCGTTCGAAGTCGAAGGCGACCGGCTGGTGTCGGTGCAGGTCAACGGCGTGAAGCAGCCTGTCGACCTGCTGCTGCTCGGCATCGGCGCAGTGCCCGAGACCGCGCTCGCGCAAGCGGCCGGCATCGAATGCGCGGACGGCATCGTGGTCGACGGCCACATGCAGACCAGCGCGGCTGACGTGCTCGCGGTGGGCGACTGCACGCGCTTCCCAGACCGCCGCGCGGGCCGCGCGCTGCGGCTCGAATCGGTGCAGAACGCCAACGACCAGGCGCGCACCGCAGTGGCCACGCTGACCGGCGCGGCGCGCGCGCACGACGCGGTCGCGTGGTTCTGGTCCGACCAGGGCGGCATGCGGCTGCAGATGGTCGGCCTGATGCCGGCCGAAGGCACGCCGGGCCTGAGCAGCGTGCGCCGCGCGGGGCCGAAGCCCGATGCGTTCTCGCTGTTCCATTACGTCGACGGTCAGCTCGTGTGCGTGGAGTCGGTGAATGCGCCGGTCGATCACATGATGAGCCGCAAGCTGCTCGAAGCGGGGCGCAACCCCGATGCGGCTGCGGTGGCGGATGCGGCGGTACCACTAAAGAATCACCTGTCGTGAACCTGTCGTAAGAGTGCCGCAGGTCAGGCGCGGTTCACTGGCCTGTCACTCGGCTTTCAGAGACTGGTCTTCCTCTAATTTGCAGGGAGACCTCTCGATGAAGAACGATGCAGCGGCCACGTCGCTTTCGCGTTTTGTCCCCATGACCACCTGTGCCGCCGTCCTGGCCGCCGCGCTCACCGCCTGTGGCGGCGGAAGCGGCGGCGGCAACGTCGTCATTCCGCCGGTGACGTCGGAACCCACGCCCACCACGCCCGCACCGGTGGCCAAGGGCACGCGCACTACGGTGGCCCTGCTCGAAACCACCGACCTGCACTTCAACGTGCTGAGCTTCGACTACTTCAAGGTTGCCGAAGACAAGTCGTACGGCTACGAGCGCGCGTCCACGCTGATCAACGCGGCGCGCAAGGAGTTCGCCAACACGATGCTGTTCGACAGCGGCGACACCATCCAGGGCACGGCGCTGGCCGACTACGAGGCGCTGATCAACCGAATTCCGTGCACGCAGCCGCTGTCGATGTACAAGGCGATGAACGCCACGGGCTTCGATGCCGGCACGCTCGGCAACCACGAATTCAACTACGGCCTGGAGTTTCTCAATCAGGCAATCGGCGGCGGGCTCGATGTGGATGGCGTGGACGCCACCAAGAAGTGCGTCGGGCCGAGCTTTCCGCTGGTGCTGGCGAACGTGCAGAGCGTGAAGACCGGCAAGCCGCTGCTCGCGCCGTACGTCATCCTGAACAAGCAGTTCACCGCGACCGGGCCCGACGGCAAGAGCGTTACGGTGCCGCTGAAGGTTGGCGTGATCGGCTTCACCACGCCCGGCATCATGAACTGGGACAAGCGCTACCTCGAAGGCAAGCTGCGCACTGAGGGCACGGTGGAAGCGGCAACCCGGTACATCCCCGAACTGCGCGCCAAGGGCGCCGACATCGTGGTCGCGCTGCAGCACGGCGGGATCGACGGATCGGCCTACTCGCCGACGATGGAGAACTCGGCCCTGTACCTCGCTAAGGTGCCGGGCATCGACGCGCTGATGATGGGCCACCAGCACGCCGTTTTCCCCGACCGCAGCGCCAAGCCCGGCTTCACGCAGGCCGGCGTGGACAACACGGCCGGCACCGTCAACGGTGTGCCGGCGGTGATGGCTTCGTCGTGGGGCAAGTCGCTGGGCCTCATCAAGCTGGAGCTGGAGTACGACGGCAAGGCCTGGAGCGTGGACAAGAGCAAGACCGTGGTCGACGCGCGCTCCACGCAGACAGGCAAGGACAGCGCCAACAAGGCCGTGTACGTCGATGCCGACCCTGCGATCGCTCCGCTGGTCGATACGCAGCACAAGGCCGCGATCACCTACGTGAAGACGCCTATCGGCAGTACCGACTTCCGCATGAACACCTTCTTCGCGGACGTGGGCGACCCGGGTGCGATCCAGATCGTGAACCAGGCGCAGGCCGACTACGTGAAGGCCTACATCCAGGCCAACCTGTCGCAGTACGCGAGCCTGCCGGTGCTGTCAGTGAGCGCGCCTTTCAAGTCGGGCTACGAAGGCGGTCGCGACTACACCGACGTGGCCGTGGGCAACCTGGCGATCTTCAATGCGGCCGACCTGTACCTGTATCCGAACACGGTGTATGCGGTGAAGGTGACGGGCGCGGAAATCAAGAGCTGGCTCGAAGCAGCGGCCAAGCGCTTCAACAAGATCAGCCTGACGGCCACGGCCGACCAGCAGCTCATCAGCACCTTTCCGGGCTACAACTTCGACATGTTCACCACGCCCGACGTGCAGTACGAGATCGACGTGACGCAGGACGTGGGCAGCAGGATCAAGAACCTGACGTACCTGGGCGCTGCGATCGACCCGGCGAAGGAGTTCGTCATCGCGACGAACAACTACCGTGCGACGAGCGGTGCAAGCTTCATCCCCGCGCTGGACGGGCGCGCGACGATCTATGCATCGCCGGATGCGAACCGCGACGTGCTGATCGACTACATCAAGGCCAAGAAGACCATCACGCGTGCAACCAACGGTGCGGCGCGCAGCTGGCGTTTCACGCAAGTGACGACGGCGGGGAATGTGGTGTTCACGTCGGGGCAGGGCCAACTGAGCGCTGCGACGGATGCCGGATTGACGAACATCTCGCTGCTGACGGCCGATGACGGCAGCGGCAAGGGCCGCTCGGTCTACAAGCTCGATCTGAGCCAGTAAGGCAAAAGAGAAGCCGGCGTCCCGTGCGGCTCAGCGCCGCGCGGGCGCCAGCAGCACGACGAGGGCGCCGGCCCCGCCTTCAGCAGGCTTGGCCTGTACGAAGGCGATCACTTCGTTCTTCTGGATCAGCCAGCGCTGGGTCTTGGTCTTCAGCACCGGCTGCTTGCCCGGCGAACCCAGCCCCTTGCCGTGCACCACGCGCACGCAGCGCAACCCTTGCTTGTAGGCCGTGCGGATGAAGCCGCCGAGCGCCTCCCGCGCCTCGTCGCTGCGCAGCCCGTGCAGGTCGACCTGCGCCTGGATCGCCCAGTCGCCCTTGCGCAGCCGCGCCGTCACATCGGTGCCGATGCCGGGGCGGCGGAAGCTCATGGCGTCGTCCACGTCGAGCAGCGTGGTCACGTCGAACTCGTCGGAGAGCGACTCGCGCAGCACGCGCTGCTCGTCGAGCTGGTGCTGCACGGGGATGGGCGCGGGCGGCTCCGGTGCGAGCGGCACGGCGGCTTTGCGGCGCAATGGTTCGGTGGCGCCGATGGCTCGGGCGAACAGGTCTTTCTCGGCGGCGCGCTTGCGTTCGGCCGCTGCCTTGGCGGCTGCCTCGGCGGCTTCGCGCTCGCGGGTTTCGGCGAGCGCGCGCTGCACCTGCTTGAGGTCGGCGAGGTTCTTGAGCGAGGGAGCGCGCGAGCCCATCAGAGCAGCCCTCTCTCGGCCATCGAGAAGCTCTGCCCGGGGCTCACGATGATGTGGTCGAGCACCCGCACGTCCACCAGCGCCAGGGCGGCTCGCAGCGTTTGCGTGAGCGACTCGTCGGCACGCGAGGGCTCGATGTTGCCGCTCGGGTGGTTGTGCGCCAGCACCACGGCCGCGGCCTGGTGGTGGATGGCGCGCGTGACGACCTCGCGCGGGTAGACGCTGGTCTGCGTGAGCGTGCCGCGGAACATTTCTTCCAGCGCGATCATGCGGTGCTGCACGTCGAGGAAAACCACCGCGAAAACTTCATAGGAGCAGGAGCCGATGTGCAACTGCAGGTATTGCTTCACTGCGCCGGGCGAGTCGAACACCGCGCGCTCCTTGAGCTTTTCGCCCATGGCACGGCGTGCCAGTTCGAGCACGGCGATCAGCTCGGAGCGCTTGGCGCTGCCGCCCATGCCCTTGACGGCCTTGAGGTCTTCGGCGCCGGTGTGCAGCAACCCCGAGAGCCCGCCGAAGCGCTCGAGCAGTTGCTGCGCCAGCTGCAGCACGTTCTTGCCCGCAACTCCGGTGCGCAGCAGCAGGGCCAGCAGCTCGGCATCGGCCAGCGCGGACGCTCCCCGCGAGATGAGTTTTTCGCGGGGACGGGCGTCTAGGGGGAGATCCTTGAATGACATGAAACCCTGGGGTGAAACCTTGGCGGAGCCGGGTGGAAGCCCCGGTCCTTAAAATGAGGCCCAGTTTATCGGGACACCCACCTTGTCTTTGCCTACCTCCGCTGCCCCCATGTCCCAAGTCGTGACTTCCGGCTCCTTTCTGACCCTGCACTATCGGCTGGCCGGCCCGGCGGGCGACATCATCAATACTTTCGCCGACAAACCCGCGACCCTGTCGCTCGGCACCGGCGAGCTTTCTCCTGCCATGGAGCAGCGCCTGATGGGCCTGGAAGAGGGCACGCACGCCACCTTCGAGCTGCCCGCAGGCGAGGCTTTCGGCGACCGCAACCCCGACATGCAGCAGTGGGTGGCCAGGAAGCTGCTCGCGCAGATGGGCGACCCCGACGAGCAGTACGCCGTTGGCGACGTCGTGCAGTTCCCCACGCCCGACGGCACCGGCAGCTACGCCGGCGCGGTGATCGAGTCGAACGAGACCGGTGTGCGCTTCGACTTCAACCATCCACTGGCCGGCCAGCCCGTCACCTTCGAAGTGAAGCTGATCGGGGTGCTATGAACTCCGAGATCTCAGAAGTCATCCTGGCCGAGCCGCGCGGCTTCTGCGCGGGCGTCGACCGCGCCATCGAGATCGTCGAGCGTGCCATCGCCAAGTTCGGCGCGCCGATCTACGTGCGCCACGAGATCGTGCACAACACCTACGTGGTGAACGAGCTCAAGGCCAAGGGCGCGATCTTCATCGAGGAACTGTCCGACGTGCCTCCCGGCGCCACGCTGGTGTTCAGCGCGCACGGCGTGAGCAAGGCCGTGGAGCAGGAGGCGCGCGACCGCGGCTTCGAGATCTTCGACGCCACCTGCCCGCTGGTGACCAAGGTGCACGTCGAGGTGGCCAAGCTCGCGAAAGAGGGCTACGAGTTCATCATGATCGGCCACAAGGGGCACCCCGAGGTCGAGGGCACGATGGGGCAGCTGTCGAGCGGCATCCACCTTGTAGAGGACGTGGGTGACGTGGCGAAGGTCTCGCCAGCGCAGACCTCCAAGCTGGCGGTAGTCACCCAGACCACGCTGAGCGTGGACGACGCCGCCGAGATCGCCGCCGCGGTGCGCGCGCGCTTTCCCGAGGTGCGTGAGCCCAAGCAGCAGGACATCTGCTACGCCACCCAGAACCGCCAGGACGCGGTGAAGATCATGAGCCCGCAGGTCGACCTCGTTATCGTGGTCGGCAGCCCCACCAGCTCCAACAGCAACCGGCTGCGCGAACTGGCGCAGCGGCTGGGCACCCAGAGCTACATGGTCGATTCGGCCGAAGAGCTGAAACCCGAGTGGTTCGAGGGCAAGACGCGCATCGGCCTCACGGCTGGCGCCTCGGCCCCCGAAGTGCTGGTGCGCGAGGTGATCGACCGCGTGCGCGCGTTCGGCGCGGTGTCGGTCCGCAAGATGGACGGCATCGAGGAAACCATCAAGTTTCCGCTCCCCAAGGGCCTCAAGCTCGACGACATTCCGCCTCCAGGACACATCTCTTGAACGATACGAAAACAACCGACTGGCGCTCTGAAATAGACAGCGCCGCCCGAAGGCTGAGCGAACGCGCCGGCCACTTCCTGCGCGAAACCCCGCTGTGGAAGCTGCCGGCAAGCGCTTTAGGCATCGCGGTGCCGGGTGCGGAGATCTGGCTCAAGCTCGAGCACATGCAGGTCAGCGGCAGCTTCAAGGCGCGCGGCATGATGAACCGGCTGCTGGCCAACGACATTCCGCAAAGCGGCGTGGTCGTGGCCTCGGGTGGCAATGCGGGCATTGCCACGGCCGCCGCTGCGCGTGCGCTGGGTGTGCCTTGCCAGGTGTTCCTGCCCGGCGTGTCGCCCGAAGCCAAGCGCGCGCGCCTGCGTGCGCTGGGGGCCGAAGTGGTCGTGGTCGGCGAGCTGTACCCCGATGCGCTGGCCGCCTGCCTGACGCGCCAGAAGGAATCCGGCGCCTTGCTCACGCACGCCTACGACCAGCCCGAAGTGGTGGCCGGCGCGGGCACGCTGGGCCGCGAGATCGAGCAGCAGGGCGGGCTGCCCGATTCGGTGCTCGTGAGCGTGGGCGGTGGCGGCCTGATCGGCGGCCTTGCCGGCTGGTTCGAGAAGCGCGCCCGCGTGGTGGCGCTCGAGCCCGAGAAGGCGCCCACGCTGCTCCGTGCCCGCGAAGCCGGCGAGCCGGTCGACGTGGAAGTGGGCGGCATCGCGGCCGATTCGCTCGGCGCACGCCGCATCGGTGCCATTTCCTGGGAGATCACGCAGCAGCAGGTGCAAGACGCGCTGCTGCTGTCCGACGAATCCATCCGCGCAGCCCAGCAGTGGCTCTGGAAAGAGCTGAAGCTGGCGGTGGAACCGGCCGCCGCGCTGCCGCTCGCTGCACTACAGACCGGCGCCTACGTGCCGCGCGAAGGCGAGAAGGTGTGCCTGATCGTCTGCGGGGCGAACGTCGATCCTGCGACGGTTGCCTGATCGGTTCTTACTTCTCGCAGTTGACCATCCAGGCGACGCCGAACTTGTCGGTGAGCATGCCGAAGCCCGTGGCCCAGAACTGCGGGCCGTAGGGCATCGTCACTTTGCCGCCTTCGGCGAGCGCGTCGAACAGCTTCTTGCCTTCGTCGACGTTGTCGGCCTGCACCGATAGCGAAAAGCCCTTGTAGCCCTCGAAAGGCCACTCGGGTGGCGCATCGGAGGCCATCAGCTTGTGGCCGCGGGCCTCGAGCGTGGCGTGCATGATCTTGTCCTTGTAGGAGGCCGGCGTCTGGGCTCCCGCCGGGCTTTCGCCGAAGGTCATGCTGAAGACGACCTTGCCGTCCAGCGCCTTGCCATAGAACGCGAGCGCTTCGGCGGCATTGCCGTTGAATGTCAGATAGGCTTCCATCGTTTTTCCCTTCGAGGTGGGTCAGTGGGACCGCGATGCTACGCCCACCTAAAATCCCCCCATGCTTGACATCACCCTGCTCCGCAAAGACTTGGCCTCCGCTGTGGCCGGCCTCGAAAAACGCAAGAAGAACCAGCCGTACCTCGACGTGTCGGCGTTCACCGCGCTCGAGGCCGAACGCAAGACGCTGCAAACCCGCACCGAGGAAATCCAGGCGCGCCGCAATACGCTGAACAAGCAGATCGGCCCGCTCAAGGCCAAGGGCGAGTCGGTCGATGCGCTGATGGCCGAGGTCAATGCGCTGAAGGCCGAGCAAGAGTCGCAATCGAAGCGCCTCGAAGAAATCCAGCCCGAGTTGCACGCGCTGCTGCTCGCCGTGCCCAACCTGCCGCACGCCAGTGTGCCGGTGGGCGAGGACGAGACAGGCAACGTCGAAATGCGCCGCTGGAGCCCGCAAGGCGGCGCCGGCGCCAATGCCACGCCGCTGGCCTTCGCGCCGAAGGACCACGTCGACCTGGGCGCGCCGCTCGGCCTCGACTTCGAGATGGGCGCCAAGCTCGCGGGTTCGCGCTTCACCGTCATGAAGGGGCCGATCGCCCGCCTGCACCGCGCGCTCGCGCAGTTCATGCTCGACATCCAGACCGAGAAGCACGGCTACAGCGAGTGCTACGTGCCCTACATCGTCAACGCCGCCACGCTCAGCGGCACCGGCCAGCTGCCCAAGTTCGAAGGCGACCTGTTCGCCGCGAAGAAGGGCGGCCAGGACGGCGAACCCGCGCCCGACCATTCGGCGCTGTACCTCATTCCCACCAGCGAAGTGCCGCTGACCAACTTCGTGCGCGACGAGGTGGTGGCCGAGTCGCAACTGCCGATCAAGCTCACTGCCCACACGCCGTGCTTCCGCTCCGAGGCCGGCAGCGCGGGCCGCGACACGCGCGGCATGATCCGCCAGCACCAGTTCGACAAGGTCGAAATGGTGCAGATCGTGCATCCCGAGAAGAGCTACGACGCGCTCGAACAGATGACCGGCCATGCCGAAGCCGTGCTGCAGGCGCTGGAGCTGCCGTACCGCGTCGTGCTGCTGTGCACCGGCGACATGGGCTTCGGCTCCACGAAGACCTACGACCTCGAAGTCTGGCTGCCGGCGCAGGACACCTACCGCGAGATCAGCTCCGTCTCGAACTGCGAGGCCTTCCAGGCGCGCCGCCTGCAGGCGCGTTTCAAGAATGCGCAGGGCAAGAACGAGCTCGTGCACACGCTCAACGGCTCCGGCCTCGCTGTGGGCCGCACGCTGGTGGCCGTGCTGGAAAACCACCAGAACGAGGACGGCTCGATCAACGTGCCTGCGGCGTTGCGTCCGTACCTCGGCGGGCTCGAAGTTCTGCGCGGTTGATCGCAGGGAGCTTCAAAAGCCCAATTTTTGTCTGCTATAATCGCAGGCTCGACAGCACCGGAGAGGTGGCAGAGTGGTCGAATGTACCTGACTCGAAATCAGGCGTACTAGCGATAGTACCGAGGGTTCGAATCCCTCCCTCTCCTCCAAATACGCTTGCAAGCGGTTGATTGCTGAAAGCCTTCTGGCCTTTCATTCTTCTGCTGGCAAAGCCACTATCAAAAGCCGCAGTGATTTTTCACTGCGGCTTTTTTCTTGCAGCTGACCCGATCAGAAGTTGTGCGAAATGCCCAACTGCAGCCCGCGCGCTGCGCGTCCCGGCGTGCTGGCCGGTGCCGAGTCGGCAACGGTGTAGGCCGCATTGCCGCGGTTGCGGACGAGCGAGTAGGTGCCGTACAGCGCGGTGCGCTTGCTGAGGTAGTGCACGTAGCCGACGGCATATTGCGTCGCGTCGTCGCTGTCGATGCCCGGTCCGGAGCGGTTGGAGCGTGCCACCGAGGCCTTGATCACGCCCGGGCCGACCGGCACGCCCAGGCCCAGCATCACGTTGACCTGCTTGTCGCCCTCGGTCTTTTGCCGGTAGTAGTTTGCGTAGAGCTTTGCGAGCCCGAAGTCGTAGGTGCCGCCCAGGCTCGCCACGCTGTAGTCGTTGGGGCCGACCGGTGTCACGCCGTAGGCAGCCGCGACATCGACCGTGCCGTTGGTCCAGCCCAGCCGCCCGCCGCGGTAGCGGGCGCCGTCCTCGCCTTCGGGCAGGGCGTACATCGCCTGGCCGTAGAAGCCGCCCAGGCCCTTGGGCAGGAAGTAGCCCACGGAGTTGTTGGCTCGCGCCAGCGTGCGTGCGCCGCCGAGGCCGAAGGGCCAGCCTTCGACGATGTTGGCAGAGCCGCCGACGCCCACGGTGCCGAAGGGCGAGAACTGCGAGATGTTCCAGAACGTGGGCGTGTAGTCGCGCCCGAGCCGCAGCTCGCCGACGCTGTTGTGCGACAGGCTCACCGTCGAGCGCCGGTGAAAGCCGACGCCCTGGACCTCGCCCGTGTCGGGCAGCAGTGCCATTTCCAGCCAGAAGCTCGCGGCCAGCCCGCCGCCCAGGTCCTCCGTGCCGCGAAAGCCGAGCCGGCTGGGGAAGATGTTGCCTCCCTGGTCCATCGACTTGACGGAGCGCCCGTCGCTCTTCGTGTACGTGAGGTTCATGTCCAGCGTACCGAAGAGCTGGACGCTCGATTGAGCTGTCGCGCCAGCGCTGGCGGCGATGCAGAGCGCGCCCGCAATGGTGTGCGGCAGCCGGCGGCGAAAGGGTGGGGTGGTTGTTGTCTTCATGCGTGTCTCCTCGTTGTAGAAATGGCGTGCGGAAATGGCGCGTGTTGGCGCGTGTCGGCGCGTGTCGGCGCGCGGTGCTTGCGCTGCAAGCACCACGGCGTGAAAACCTCAGAAGAAGAATGGGAGCGGCGTTCGTTCAGCCGCGCCGGGACATCGTCAGTCGATGCGTATGCCCTTGGCCTTGATCAGCCGGCCCATGGTCTGGGCCTCGCGTTCGATGATGGCGCGGGTGTCGGCGGAATTCGTCGTCATCGGCTCCAGCCCGGCATCGGCGATCTGCCGCGCCATCTCCGGCGAGCGCGTCACGGTGGTGATCGCCCGGTTCAATTGCTCGACGATGACCTCGGGCGTGCGCGCGGGCACCCAGAAGCCGAGCCAGGTCGACACGTCGTAACCGGGATAGCGCTCTGCAACGGTCGGCACGTCGGGCAGTGCCGCGCTGCGCTGGCTGCCGGTATAGGCCAGTGCCTTCACCCGGCCCGCCTTGATGTTCGGCAATGCCGAGATCGGGGGCTCGAAGCCCAGCATCACCTGCCCACCGATCACATCGGGCATGGCGCCCTGCTTGTAGGGAACGTGCAGCATCTCGATGGACGCTGCTTCCTGCAGCAGCTCAAAGCCCAGGTGTGATGTGCTGCCCGAGCCGTAAGACGCGAAGCTCACATGCCCCGGCTGGCGCTTGGCCAGTGCGACCAGTTCTTCCGTATTGCGCGCGGGCACCGCGTTGTTCGCCACGATGAATGAGCCGCCCTTGAGTGCCTGCGTCACAGGCACAAGATCTTCCTTCGGGTTGTAGGGAAGCTTCGAGAGGAGAAACGGCGTCATCGTGAACGGGTTGCTCGTCGAGAACAGCACCGTGTAGCCGTCGGGCGTTGCCTTGGCCACCGCGTCCGTGCCAATGGTCGACAGTGCGCCCGGTTTGTTCTCCACGATCACGGGCACCTTCAGCAATCGCGAGAGCTGGTCGGCATAGCTGCGCGCGAAGATGTCGGAGCCCACGCCGGCTGGCGTTGGCGTCACGATCTTGATGGCTCGTTGGGGCCAGGGCGCGCTCTGTGCAAACGCAGCGCCCATGGTGCATTGCAAGCCGGCGGCCCATAGCAAAGCCAGAGTGGTGATCCTCTTCATATGTCTCGTCTCCTGATAGTTGTGGGCGCATCCTAGGGAGACAAATCCATATCTGGAAATACTCATTCGAGATGCTTTTTTATACCTCCTTCGTATTGATGAATGAGTATGCGAGGCCCGCCGAAGAGTTCATCGCTGCGCGAAGACCTCGATCTCGACGCGGCGGTTCGGAGCAAGACAGTCGATCAGTTCTGCCCGCCGTGTCTGCGCGCATTGCACCTTCGGTTCCGATTCGCCCTTGCCCTGCACCTGCATGTTCTGCGCGGACACGCCGGCCTGCACGAGGTAGTCGCGCACGGTGTTGGCTCGCGCCAGCGAGAGTGCCTGGTTGTAGGTGCTGCTGCCGAGCCGGTCGGTGTGGCCAGTGACCCTGATCGTGTCCACTGATTTGAGGCTGCCCTTGATGTCGCTTGCCAGGGCGTCCAGCTTGCGTCGCCCTTCAGGCAGCAAGTCGGCCAGCGAGCGGCCGTCGAAGCGGAAGAGGCCGTCGGCACCGAGCGTCGTCTTCGCAGGAGCAACCGCCGGCTGAGCGGCCGCGGCAGGCCTCGTCACCACGGATGGCTTGAGCACATCCGCGCAGCCCGGCCCCTTCCAGTACATCCCGTTGGTCAGCACGTCTGCATTGAAGCGAACCATGTACTGGCAGGTGATGTACTCCGGGCCCGCACCCGTGCGGAAGTGAAAGATGTAGTTCCATTCGCGCACGCCGCCCAGCCCTTCGCTGAAGTGCGGAAAACTCAGCAGTTCGCGTACCTGGTCTTTGCCCAGGCCGGTGCGCATGTTGCGCAAGGCCTCGAGGCTCGGGAACGTGCCCTGCTGCCATTTGGCCGAGTTCAGCGCGGGAAAGTCCTCGTCCTTCGGCGGCGCCGGGTTCTCCGAAGCGGCTCGGGCCTGCATCTCCGGCGTGATGGTGTAGCTCGGGCTGGCGCAGCCGCCGGCCAGCAGTGCTGCGAGGCAGAGAACAGTGAAAGGGGCCTTGGCTTGAAGAAGCTTGTTCATGATGGAGTTCGTCCAGTTCATTCGTACGGCGATCAGTTGAAGACCCATTCCGCGCCCACGGTGGCGCCCACGCCGGCACGGCTGGTGGCCACGCCGCCGGTGATGCTCCAGGCGTTGTTCTCGGATGTGCGCCGGAAACTGACGCCCACCGCGCTCTGGCCCTTGAAGGAGCCCGCGCCGATGCGCATGACCGTCTTGCCCGGAACGTAGCTTCCGGGCATCTGCAGCGCCATGGCCGCGGCAACGCCTGCATAGGCGTTCTTCTCGACTCCGTCGAGGCGGTCGCTGAGGGCATTGATGCGGTTGTTCAGGCCGCCGCTGACCGCATTGAGCTGGTTGACGTTGACCGCGTCGGTGCCCGCCACGCCCGGCGCCACGTTGTGCACCGTGACGGGGCCGGTGGCATTGCTGCCGCCCATGGTCACGCTGTTGTAGTTGGTCGTGCCGTCCGCGTTGGTGTCGTACTTGACCGTCGACTGATCGATCACTGCCACCTGGCCTTGCACGCCCCGCAGTTGCGAGACGTTGACCGCGTCGCTGTCGGCCGTGCCCGCGGCCACGCCGGTGATCTGGCGGAACTGGCCGCTGGCGGCATTGCCCACCGACACGGCCGCCAGCGTGCTGGTGGTCGCGCCGATGGCGATGCGCTGCGCGTCGGTGGCGGTGGGCGGCACATAGCCTGCCACGCCTGCCGCAGTCGAAGCCACCGAGCCAGCTCCCAGCGCCACGCCGCCGGCCTGCGTCACGCTGGTGCCCGCGCCCAGCGCCACGCCCTGCACCGCGGCGGCCGACGACTGCGTGCCCAGCGCGATGGAGTCGGCCAGGTGCGAGGTTGCACCCTGGCCGATTGCAATGCCGCCCGGTGCGCTCTGCTGCACGATGGCGCCGTTGCCGATGCCCACGCCGTTGTTGCCGTTGACCACCGTCTGCGGGCCGACCGCCACCGACTCCGTGCCGATGGCCAGCGAATCGGCCGCGGTGGAGTTGGCGTGGAAGTACTGGATGGGCGTGACCGCAAACGACTGCAGCGCGCCGCTGAGCTGGCGCACCGTGACGGCGTCCTGCGCCTGCGTGCCGTCGGCCACGTTGGTGATCTGGCGGTAGGTGGTGGCGCTGCCGACAGAGAGGGCGCCGAGCAGCGTACGGTCGGTCGTGTTGAAGGGGATCAGCGAACTGCCCGCGGGGATGTTGCCGGTGCTGCCTGCGACTGCGCGGTCGGAGACGGAGCCTGAACCGAGGGCCACGGAGCCGGCGACAGTTGCACTCGCATCCTTGCCCGATGCGATGGCATCGGCGCCAGTCGCGCCGAGGTTGTCTTCGTTGCCGCCACCGGTCGAGTTGACGCTGTAGTACCTGGTCTTGTTGGCTGTGACCGTGGTGCTGAGGTTCTCGATCGACTGGTTGGTGGCAAACAGCTGCGAGCCGTTGATGGCATCGGTCGAAGAGCCGGAAATACTGCCGGCCGCCACGTTGGTGATCGTGCGCTCGGCGCCCACCGCGCCGACGCTGACTGTGCTCGTCGGCGTAGTGCCGGCAAAGTTGTAGGTCGTGCCGTTGATGGTGGTGCTGGCCGTGCCGACTGCCACGCCCGTCGTGGAGCCGGAGCCCAGTGCCACGTCGCCAGCGTTGTTGGCCACTGCGTTCGGTCCGATGGCGACTGAATTCGTCCCCAGCGCCTGCGAGTCGGCCAGCGTCGAATTGGCGTGGAAGTACTTGATGCCCGCGCCGGTGTTGATGTCGTTGATCGTGTTGCCAAGGACGGTGATGTCGGTCGTGTTCTTGGTGACCTGCAGATTCGTTGCATTCAGCTGCGAGCCGTTGACCGCATCTGTCGACGTGTTGGAGAGCCTGCCGGCCGCCATGTTGGTGACCGTGCGCTCGGCACCCACTGCACCGACGCTCACCGTCGAGGCCGGTGTCGTGCCGGCAAAGTTATAGGTCGTGCCGCCGATCACGGCGCTGGCCGTGCCGACTGCCACGTCCGTCGTGGACCCCGAGCCCAGCGCCACGGCGCCGGCGTTGTTGGCTACCGCGTTCGGGCCGATGGCGACGGAATCCGTCCCCACCGCTTGCGAATCGGGCAGGGTCGAGTTCGCGTGGAAGTACTTGATGCCCGCGCCGGCGTTGATGTTGGTGATGTCGTTCGTGTTCTTCGTGACCTGCTGGTTCGTGCCGAACAGCTGCGAGCCGTTGATCGCATCGGTCGACGTGTCGGAGATGCGGCCAGCCGCGACATTGGTGATGGTGCGCTCCGCACCCGAAGCGCCGACGCTGACCGTGCTCGTCGGCGTGGTGCCGGCAAATTTGTAGGTCGTGCCGCCGACCACGGCGTTGGGCGTGCCGACCGCCACGTCCGTCGTGGAGCCCGAGCCCAGCGCCACGTCGCCAGCATTGTTCGCCACCGCCGTGTCGCCGAACGCGACCGCGCCCGCAGCCAGCGCCTTGCTGGTGCTGCCGATGGCCACGCTGCCCTGGCCGACCACGGTGTTCTGGTAGCCGATGCCGACTGCGCCCTGAGCCGCCGTGCCGGGCACGCTCACATCCTGGCCGCCACCGCCGACCTTGTTGGTGTTGCCCATGGCCACAGAGCCGTTGCCGGTGGCGGTGTTGTCCAGGCCATTCGCGATCGCGCCGTTGCCGGTTGCAGTGTTCGGGTCGCCGATCGCCACGGCGCCATTGCCGCTGGCGACGTTGCCGGAGCCGATGGCCACCGCCTTGCCGCCGGTGGCCCTGGAACTGTTGCCGATCGCGACTGCATCGGCGGAGTCGGCGACGGTGTTGGTGCCCATCGCTATCGTATTGAGCGCCGAGGCATTGGCGCTGTTGCCGATAGCGACCGCCTGCGCTGCGGACGCATTGGCGAGTGCGCCCACTGCAGTAGCGTTCTGGCCGCTCGCTGCTGTGCCGAATCCCAGTGCGGTTGCGCGCGTGACGGTTGCCGCAGCGTTGTTGCCCATCGCCACGGTCCCGTCGGCCGCGGCGTTGGCTCCCGACCCCGCCGCGACCGAGCCGACTCCGCTCGAGAGGGCTTGATTGCCCATGGCCAGCGAGAAATCCGCCGAAGCATTGGCGAGGTTGCCGAGCGCTGCCGAGCTTGTTCCTGCCGCGTTGGCCGACGTGCCGATGGCTGCGGCATCGGCGCCTACGGCGTTGCTCCCCCAGCCGCCAGCGAACCCGCGCAAGCCGCTGGCCGTCGAGCTGACACCGACCGCTGTGGAGTTCGCTCCCGAAGCATTGGCAAAGGTGCCGAGGGCGCTGGCGCCGGCCGCGGTGGCATTGGCGGAAGCGCCGAGCGCGACAGCATTGACGTTGTTTGCGAGCGTGCCCGTCCCCAGCGCCATTGCAGAGGTACCCGAAGCGACCGCAGTCGACCCGACAGCCACTGCGCTTTGTCCGGTCGCCTGGCTCTGGAAGCCCATGGCTGTGGTGTTGAGCTGGGACGCCGTCACATCCGTGCCGATGGCAACGGCGCCGACTGCGGTGGCCCCCGTTCCCGCGCCGGTACGCGAGCCGATGTAGACCGAATTCAGCTGGGACGCGATCGACTGGAAGCCGACGGCGATGGCGTTCTGAGCGCTTGCGGTTGCGGTGTTGCCCTGGGCAACGGAATCCAATGCGGCCGCATTTGCCTGGAATCCAAGGGCGAGGCTGCGCAACCCGGTTGCTCTCGCGGTAACGCCGATGGAGGTTGCGTTATCCCCGCTGGTGAGGGCCTGACTGCCAACGGCGATGGCATTGCCGCCGCTTGCTGTCACGTCCGTGCCGATTCCGATGGAGCCCCCACCCAGTGCGCCCGTGGTGGGCCCGGTGCGGGCGCCCAGATAGATGGAGTTGACGCCCGCGGTATAGGCCTGAAAGCCCAGAGAAATGGAATTCTGTGCAGAGCTGAGGGCGTTGTACCCCACTGCGAGCCCGCCGAGTTGCTGGGCTTGCGAGAGCGAACCAAGCGCCGTGGCCCCGATCCCCGAAGCCTTGGAGCTGAGGCCCATGCATGAAGCGGTGTCGTTGTACGCGTTGAAAGGCGCCCCGCTGCAGTCCACCGACTGCGCTTGCGCCAGCGAGGACCATCCGGCCCCGCCCATCGCCAGCAGCGCCGTCATGAGCCCCGCGCGCAGGCGCCCCGACGGAGGCAACGAAAGCGCGGCGCGACTCCCGCCGCGCTTGCCGCAGGCACGGGTGTTTTCCGACGCCGCTACCCAGGCGCCAAGGGATTCGTTCCAGAGCGAGCGATAAGTTGTGTTCATGAGCCCCATCCATCCGTTGGAAAACTATTGAATGGTCGTGAGGCCATTCCACTTAAGAAACACTTGGAAATTATTATTTCTAAATAAATCTTAAAAGGAGGGCGGGTATTTGCAACTAGCCATGTCGCATTTTGGAGTCATTGTGTCAAATTGATTTGTATTTTAAATCGAGCGTTATCGATGAATAGTAATATGAAAATACTAGTGAATTAAATGAATATCACAGTTGTTTTATTTTTTCAATGTAGTTATTTTTCTGAATCACTATTTTGATATCGGCGGCGACAAAAAAGTGATGCCTCTTATTGGTGCGTCTTTGATTTTGTTGAAGTTTTTTCTTAATTTCAGGTTTCCTGGGAATAGTCATTCAGCCGGGCCTACCTCCTAGAATCGGGCAATAGCGCTCGAACAATGGCGCGCGAATCAGGGAGTTCCAGATGGCCAACCGTTCCTATCTCTACAGCGTCAGCAATCGGCCCGGCGCATATGCCGACCGCCCGGAAACAATTTCGGGCCTGTCCGAATGGGCGTACGACGTGCCGTTCATGTACCGGCTTCTCATGTCGGGCGATCCGCAGCTGTGTGCCTCGCTGGTGTCGGATGGCTTCGATGACGACGAGCCGGAGCACAAGGTCAGGCTCCATGCGATCAGCAGCAGCTTCGATCCGGGCTTCGAGCGCGTGCGGCGTTTCATCGACATCGTGCGGTTTCTCCTTGCGGCGCAAGCATCAGCACCCGAGCCGCAACCTGCCGTTTCAGCGCAGCCGGTGTCTTTCCTCGGGCGTCTCAAGCGGCTGGTTTCGCCGCAGACGGAAGCGGCCCCCGCTGAGCCAGCGAGTGCGTCCACGGCGCCGGTGCATCTGCCCATCTGGCTCGACGAGACGATCGCCTTCCTCGAAGCCCATCGCGACCGCTACCTGCTGCTGGAGACGATCGAGCTCGACACCATGTCCGAATCAGATGAGGCGGCGCTGCGAGCCTGCGTGGAGCAGGAGATCGCGCGGTGCCTGCGCGTGGGCGCTGCCATCGATGCCCTGCCGGCCGACATCGCTGAGGCAGGGCGGCAGCTGAAACAGGCGACCATGCAGAAGCGCGCCGCCCCGCTCGACGCCTTTTTCGGGCTGCGGCTGGACGATGACTGCGACAGCACCCGCACCGGCGCCACGGAGCATCCGCTCGGCTTGCAGTGGTCGGAGGTGCTGTATTTCGGCCTGTGGAACCGGGCCGAATTCGAGGCGGAGCGCGGTCAGTCGGCCAGCAAGTAGTCAGCTACCTGCTGACCGGCGCGTCACCGTGCCCTGGAATTCCCCGAAGGACGCAAGCAGCGGCGTTGCCTTCCGGCACAGGATCTGCACGTCTTGCGATTGAGTTCGCTCAAGACAGAGGGCCACGGCGTGCGCGTTGTCCGGCTGAAGCTGCCAGAACTGCCAGCGTGCTGCGGAATCCTCGAGGCCGTCCTCGAAGTCGATTGCCACGCGATTGGCGTCGTCGAAGCTGAAGGAAAACCGGTCCAGCGGCAGAGACAGCCCCATTCCGCGCGCCTTGATATAGCTTTCCTTGAGCGTCCAGAGATCCCAGAAGCGTGAAGGCTGAAGCCCGACCGGAAGCTGCTGCAGCTCTTTCGCCTCCCTGGCGGAGAAGAAGTTCTCAGCAATCTCCAGCGGCGCGGCCCTTGCCGTGTGCTCGACGTCCACGCCCACTTCGCGCTCCACCGTCAGCGCCGCCACGATGAGCGAGGCGCTGTGCGAAATATTGAAGCGAAGTCGCTGCGCCTGCGGCAGTGCATTGGCAATCCGGGGGCGCCCATAAGCGTTGTTCTCGAATTGCCAGTCCTGCGGGGCGATGGGTGCATAGCAGGAGAGAAGCGAGCGGATCAGCCCCCGCGTCATGAGATAGCGGCGCCGGTCACGGGCGAAGTGAAAGCGCCCATGCCTTTCGCGCTCTTCGGGCGCCAGCAGGGCCATGCCCTTTTCTTCGCAGGTGGCGTCGTCGTCCTGTTCGGGGACGTACAGGTGCCACAGGTGAACCTGGTGCGAGTCGAGCTGCAGTTGTTGCATCCGCAATTCTTGCTCGGGTGGCGCGATCTTCCATGACGCCAGCGCTCTTATTTTCCGGCCTTCAGTTCGGCTTAAGGTTGCCGGCTGATACTCGGGTGGACGGTCTGCTGGCGTTGGTAGAGGTCGCTCAGGCACCCGCCCATTGGTGGCGGTTCCTCGAGGCTGGCGATCGTCACATTTTCAAACGGCCTGCGGAGAACTATTCTTCGATACGCCATGACCCAAGACCCCGTCGACTTCAATCTCCCTGAAGGCTGGACGTGCCGGCTGGACCTCAAAAAGACCCTGGAAGGCACCTATGCCGGCAAGGCCGAACTACGGCAGGGACGGGTGCAGCGCTGCGTGTTCGTGCTGACGCAACAGCCCTCGCGCGAAGCAGCGCTCGAGCGGGTCCGCTCCCGCGCCCGGTATTTCGTCGACGAATGGACGACCCGGCGCCGCCGCGGGAGCGATTCCCAGGCCTGACAGGCTCCTACGCCCGTGCCTGGGAGATTTCCCCCAGCCAGATCGGCTCGTTCGACGTGTCCGGAAATCCCGAGTCGTCCACGGTGCCTGCAATCGGCGAGCCCGGCACATGGCGAAGCTCGTAGCCCCGTCCGTACACCGAGTGCAGCATGAACTCGCTGTCCTTGTGCAGCGACAGCTTGCGACGGATGTTCGCCACGCAGCAGTCGAGCACCCGGCTCCTGCGCTCGACCTGCGAGTCCATCCACAGCGAGCCCAGCAGCCAGTCGCGCTCCAGCAGCCGGCCGGTATTGCGAAACAGCAGCAGCGCCAGCTCGAATTCGCGCGGCTTCAGGCGGATGTCCTGCCCCTTGTGCACCACCACCTTGCGGCTGCCGATGAACTGGTAGTCGCCGAACAGCGCATTCACCGACGGCGGATGCAGCAGCGTCTCGTTGCGCCGCAGCGCCTCTCGCACGCGCAGTTCCACCTCGAAGTCGTCGACCGGCAGCACCGCGAAATCGATGCTCGCGCCCTGCGCTTCGGGCTCCGCTGCCTGCAGCACCTCGGCCAGCAGCTCGCGCTGCAGCGCATTGGCGACCAGGAAGATCGGCAGGCGCAGCGCCTTGCACATCGACGTCAGCACCGGCCACGCGCCCTCGTCCTTCAGCACTACCAGCAGCAGGTCGAAGTGGCTCCCTTGCGTGCCGCGCGTTACCGCGCGCAGAAAGTCGTCGCTGCTGTCGAAGGAAACCGGCGCGCAGCCCATCAGGCTCAGCCGTTGTCCCCATGCCTGCGCCTGGGCCTCGTCGCAACCCACCATGGCCACCTGGCGCGAGCCGCCGTGAGCGTCGTTGTTCATGATGTCGAGGGGTTCCGTGTGTTGGTGATGGTGAGGGTGGAAGGGCTGCTTCAGCGGTCGCCCGCGCGCGGCAGCTTCCAGCCGATGCCGGCGTTGAAGCCCCAGTCCCGGCCTGCATTGGCGATGGCCATGCCCCAGGCCATCTGCCCGTCGTCCGACAGGGTCTTGAAGCCGAGGCTCGCCGCCGTGTAGCCCTTGTAGGTGCCGACGGCCAGGCCCACCGTCTTCTCGCCGGGGTAGAGCGTGGGCACGTACGCAGCCGACATGGCTACGGCCATCGCAGTACCTGAGTACGCGATGCGTTCCACGTCGCGCAAGGCAGCGGGCACCTGTTGCAGCTGGCCGAGGTTGACCGCGTCGCCCGGCAGGGCGCCCGGCGCCACGTTGGTGACAAGCACGCCGTCCGCCGCGCTCGCCACGCCAGGCAGGGCGGTGGCGCACAGCCACAGCATGACCAGCAGCCCGGCCCGCACGGCGATCAGCCCGCCGCGAGGCGGTTGCCGCTGCCCGCCTGTGTCTTGCGCACGCCGTCCGGTCCGTAGAACAGCTGCGCGCTGGCCTGCAGGAAGTGCAGGGCCTGTTGCGTGAAATCGAGATGCGCGTAGACCATCGAGCCGTTGCGCAGGTTGTGGCCTCTTGCCTGCCCGGCAAGCTCCAGCAGTGCAGCCCAGGCTTGCGCCACGTCCGGGCCGCCGGCTGCTGCGGCAGCATCGGCACCCACGCGGCCAGGCTCGAAGCCCAGCGCCGCCTGCATGGCTTCGCGCTGCGTGTCCAGCTCGGCCATGCGGTCGAGCAGCACGGTCTTCTGGCCGGCAATGGCCGCGAGGTCGGTGAACGCGCCGTCCGACATCGCCTGGGCCTCGCGGTCCAGCACCGACAGGAATTCCTCGATGCAGGCAGTCTCGGTGCGCAGGTGGGTCAGCAGGGTGGGTTTCATTCGTTGCCGCCCTTGCCGCTGTTCGGGTCGAGCCTGGGGTCGAGCAGGTCTCGCACGCTTGCCAGCAAGCCGTCGGCAATGCGCTCGGGGCGGATCTGGTAGCGCCCCGCGCGGATGTCCTCGCGGATCGCCGCCACGCGGGCCGCGTCGAAATCGCTGGCGGTGCCCGCGGCGCTGGGCAGCGAATGAACGTGCGCGGAAGCCGGCGCCGCCTCCTTGGGGCGCTGGGCGGCATCGGCGCCGGTCACCGTAGCCGCGCCCGGCGCGGGCGTTGGGCGATGAGGGGGCGTGGCCGAAGGGGCGGGTTGATCGATTTTCAAGGTGATTCCTCAGGGGCTGACCCGTATATCGGCAGCTTGGGCAAGAACTTTAGGCAGGGCGTGCACGAAGCTGCTTACTGGGCGAGCTGGATCTGCCCCTCTTCGTCCGCCACGCCGCTGACCAGCCGTCCGTCGCGGGTCTTGGCCTGCACCACGGCGCCGACGACGGCCCCGGTCATGGCCTTGCCCTCGGTGCTGACGACGAAGCCCTGGCCCTGCGCCACGACCTTCACCGCCTGCCCCTGCTGGATGACGGTAACGCCGCGTACCAGCTCCTTGCGCAGCGGCGCGCCCGGCGCCACCCGGTTGACCGTCACCACGCCGGCCAGTTCGGCCGCGCTGGTGATGACCGAGCGCGGCAGCCGAGTGAGGTCGCCGGTGCGCTCGGTAACGTCGCCCGCGCCCAGCGGGCGGCCCGAATCGATGGCGCGCGCGGCCACGAAATAGCTGCCTTCCACCGCGACGTGTGCCTGCACGAAGCGCGTCCACGGCCGCTCCGCCTGGCAGCGAACGCCCACCGACACGCGCCCCCAGGGCGTCGCGCCCGGCGGCAGAAAGGCCTCTGGCGCATCGCAGGCGGGCAGGTTGGAGGTGCTGCGTGCGTCGATGTTGATCGTCACCTTGCCTGGCAAACCCGCTGTCTGCACCTGCAGGTATTTCTCGATGACCGTATTGACATCGGCGGCATTGGCATCGGCAGCGGCGGCGAACGCGGACGCCGTGCACACCATGGCCACCAGTGCCGGCAGGCTGCGGTTGCGAAGCTTGAAGAGGGTCATCGGGTGTGTCGGAAAAGAGGGCCTGGATTGCGGCGCGCCACAGCAAGAGGGCGCATGCCGCCGCCCGGAAATTCTAGAAATCCGCCCGCCGATCGAAGGTGCGAGCAGCAGGCGAAAACCCCCTTTGTTCGGGCGATTGCAAACGCGATGCATGCATAGACTCGCTTTCCATCTGTCGCTGCGCTTGCGCATTGGCGACGCCTCAACGGATGGAAAAAAGATGATCGACAAGCTGGATGCGGCGCTTCGTTTCAACCGCGAAGCCCTCAACCTCCGCGCCGAGCGCCAGGAAGTGCTCGCGGCCAATATCGCCCATGCAGACACGCCCAACTACAAGGCGCGCGACTTCGACTTCGGCTCGCGCCTGAGCGAAGCCGTCGAGCGCGGCCGCGCGTCGGCGCAGTCGGTGTCGCTGGCCACCACCTCGTCGCGCCACCTTGCAGGGCAGGCGCAAGCCGCGTCCGACAAAGACCTGCTCTACCGCGTGCCCAACCAGTCGAGCCTCGACGGCAACACCGTAGAGATGGACGTCGAGCGCATCGCCTTTGCCGACAACGCGCTGCGCTACGAGTCCAACCTCACCGTCATCAATTCGAAGATCAAGTCGCTGCTCTCGGCGATCCAGCAGTAACAAGAAAGAAGAGCGGCCGCCACCATGCCCTTCAACAGCACTTCCATGAACATCTTCAACGTGGCGGGCTCCGCCATGACCGCGCAATCGCAGCGCATGAACGTGACCGCCAGCAACATGGCCAACGCCGAGAGCGTGGCCGGCCCCGACGGCATGCCTTACCGCGCGAAGCAGGTGGTGTTCCAGGTCGAGCCGTCGGCATACGGCGCCGGGGACATCGGCGGCGTCAAGGTCGCGGGCGTCATCGAAGACCAGTCGCCGCCGCGGCTCGTGTTCGATCCGAAGAGCCCGCACGCCAACGCCGAAGGCTACGTGGCGATGCCCAACGTCAACGTGGTCGAGGAGATGACCAACATGATTTCCGCCTCGCGCAGCTACCAGGCCAACGTCGAGGTGCTCAACACGGCCAAGACGCTGATGGTCAAGACGCTGTCCATCGGCCAGTAAACCTCTCGCCAGATTCATCAGATCCACCAGAACAGAACAGGCACCACGCCATGGCCATCTCCGACACCTCGTCCATCACCGGTCAGAACGCCACTTCAGCGGCGACCAGCAGCAACGTCTCGAACGAAGACAGCGAGCAGCGCTTTCTCAAGCTGCTCGTCACGCAGCTGAACAACCAGGACCCGCTCAACCCGATGCAGAACGCCGAGCTCACCTCGCAGCTCGCGCAGATGAGCACCGTGAGCGGCATCGAGAAGCTCAACAGCACGCTCTCCGGCCTGGTGAACCAGACCAGCTCCAACCAGCTGCTGCAGGCTACCTCGCTGATTGGCTACAACGTGCTGTCGCCGGGCGACACGCTCACCACCAAGGCTCCCGAAGAGGGCAAGGAACCTGCCTCGCAGGCCTTTGCCGTGGAGCTGCCCGGCACCGCCTCCGACGTCGACATCAAGATCGTCGACGGCACCGGCAAGGTCGTTCGCACCATCAGCGCCGGCTCCATGACCGAAGGCGTCAACGCCGTCACATGGGACGGCAAGGACGACACGGGCGCCGTGGTGCCCGCGGGCGCCTACCGCTTCACCGTCGACGCCACCAACGGCAGCGCGACCGTGAAGGCCACCTCGCTCACCTTCTCGCAGGTGGCCGCGGTCAAGCAGGGCACCAACGGGGTCTCGCTCGAACTGATGACGGGCAACAACATCAGCCTGTCCGACGTGCGGCTGTTCCTCTGAGCTTTTTTCTCAAAACGCATTCAACGCAGCATCGAACCAAGGAACCAACATGGCTTTTTCCCAGGGCATCAGCGGACTCGGCGTGGCCGCAGCCAACCTCGACGTCATCGGCAACAACATCGCCAACTCGGGCACCGTCGGCTTCAAGTCGGCCGCCGCCACCTTCCAGGACGTGTACGCGGGCTCGCGCGTCGGCCTGGGCGCATCGGTGTCGGGCGTGACGCAGAACTTCACGCAGGGCGTGACGCAGTCGAGCAGCCGCCCGCTGGACGTGGCCATCCTCAACGGCGACGGCTTCTTCCGCCTGAGCAGCCCCAGCGGTGAAGTCATGTACTCGCGCAACGGCCAGTTCACGCGCGACAAGGACGGCTACATCGTCAACGCATCGGGCCTGCGCCTCACCGGCTTCGGCGTGAACGCCAGCGGCGGCATCAGCGGCGGCACGCCGGCGGCCATCCAGATCCCGACCGCGGCCATGACGCCCAAGGCCACGACCGGCATCAACGCCGAGTTCAACCTCGACGCGCGCCTCACCACGCCCACCAAGACGCCCTTCAACGCGGCCGATTCCGACACCTTCAACTACTCGAACGCCGTCGGTCCCATCTACGACTCGCTGGGCAACCCGCACGACGTGTCCGTGTACTTCGTGAAGAGCGCCACCCCCGCCAACACCTGGAGCGTGTACGGCACCTCCGACGGCGCGGCGCTCAACGCCGGCGCAGCGCTCACCACGCTGACCTTCGACTCCGCCGGCAAGATGACCGCGCCGGCCAACGGCCAGCTGAACATCGGCCCCATCACCTTCACCAACGGCGCCGCGGCGCTGAGCGCCACGGTCGACCTCTCGGGCACCACGCAGTTCGGCGCGGCCAACGCCATGAGCAAGCTCGCGCAGGACGGCTACCGCTCGGGCGAACTCACCTCGTTCTCGATCAACGCCGACGGCACCATCACCGGCAAGTTCTCCAACGAACAGACCAAGCTGCTGGGCCAGATCGTGCTGTCGTCGTTCGCCAACCCGAACGGCCTGGAGCCCAAGGGCGACAACGTGTGGGCTGAAACGCAGGCCTCGGGCAACGCGCTCACCGGCACCCCGGGCGAAGGCACCAAGCTCGGCGCGCTGCAGTCGGGCGCGCTCGAGTCGTCCAACGTCGACCTCACCTCCGAGCTGGTCAACCTGATCGTCGCGCAGCGCAACTACCAGGCCAACGCGCAGACCGTGAAGACGCAGGACCAGGTCATGCAGACGCTGATGAACATCCGCTGACGCGGCAACAGCAACGCAGAACGACTGACACCAGGAGCACCCAGTGGATCGAATGTTGTATGTCGCCATGAGCGGCGCCAAGCAGGTCATGGAACAGCAGGCCTCGGTTGCCAACAACATGGCGAACGTTTCCACGCCGGGCTTCCGCGCGCAGATTGCCAACTTCCGCGCGGTGCCCGTGGTCGGCCAGGAGGCGCCCACGCGCGCCTTCGTGGCGGCCACCACGCCCGGCGCCGACTTCACCCACGGCCCGCTGACCGAAACCGGCCGCGAGCTCGACGTGGCCGTGAGCGGCGAGGGCTGGCTGGTGGTGCAGACGGCCGATGGCGGCGAGGCCTACACCCGCGTGGGCAACCTGCAGATCAGCGCCGACGGCCAGCTCACCACCATGGGCGGGCGCCCGGTGGTCGGCGACAACGGCGCGCTCACCGTTCCGCCCGGCTCCAGCGTGAGCATTGCCACCAACGGGCTGGTGGGTTCGCGCGACGCATCTTCGACCACGCTCACGGGCATTGCCGAAGTGGGCCGCCTCAAGCTGGTCAACCCGCCGGTCGCCGATCTCGAACGCGGCGACGACGGCCTGTTCCGCATGCGCGCCGGCCAGCCACCCGCCGAGGCCGACGAGGCCGTCACGCTCGTTACCGGCGTGGTCGAGGGCAGCAACGTCAACCCGGTCGAGGCCATGGTGGCAATGATCGCCAACGCGCGCAGCTTCGAGATGCAGATGAAGTCGCTGCAGACCGCCGACACCAATGCGCAGGCCGCCAACAAGCTGCTGGCCTACGGCTGATCCGCTGATCCGTAGCAGCCCGCCCCGCAACACACCCGCAGGATTCTTCAAAAAATGATTCGCTCCCTCTACATCGCCAAGACCGGCCTCGACGCGCAGCAGACGCAGCTCGACGTGGTTTCGAACAACCTCGCCAACGTCGGCACCACCGGCTTCAAGCGCAGCCGCGCCGTGTTCGAAGACCTGGTCTACCAGAACCTGCGCCAGGTCGGTGGCCAGTCGTCGGACCAGACCCGCCTGCCTTCGGGCCTGCAGGTCGGCACCGGCGTGCACGTGGTTGCCACCGAGCGCATCCACTCGCAAGGCAACCTCACCAAGACCGACAAGCCTACCGACGTGGCCATCAACGGCAGCGGTTTCTTCCAGGTGCTGATGCCCGACGGCACCACCTCGTACACGCGCGACGGCTCGTTCCAGACCGACCGCGACGGCCAGCTCGTTACGGCCAGCGGCTTTCCCGTGCAGCCGGCCATCACCATTCCGGCCAACGCCACCAGCATCACGGTGGGCCGCGACGGCATCGTCTCGGTGGTGCAGGCGGGCAGCACGAACACCGTGCAGGTCGGCCAGCTTCAGCTTGCGACTTTCGTGAACCCGACGGGCCTGCAGAGCAAGGGCGAGAACCTGTATGCCGAGACCGATGCTTCCGGTGCGCCCAACCAGGTGAATCCCGGCATCGACGGCGCTGGCGTGCTGAGCCAGGGCTACGTCGAAGCCTCGAACGTGAACGTGGTGGAAGAGCTGGTCAACATGATCGCGACGCAGCGTTCGTACGAAATCAACAGCAAGGCGGTCCAGACTTCGGACCAGATGCTGCAGCGCCTGGCCCAGCTGTGATGTTGCGGGGTGTGCGTCTTCTTCGTGGGAGTGGCGCGGCCGCGAGGGCGCTGCTGCTTGCCGCCGCAGTGCTGGCCACGGGCTGCGCGCAGATTCCGCGCGAGCCGCTGGTGCATCAGCCGATGACGGCGCGCGCCGACAACTACGCGGCAATGCAGCCGCGCCGCGCGCCCGGCGCGATCTTCCAGGACGGCCCTGGCGCCAATGCACTGTTCGAAGACCGCCGCCCGCGCAACGTCGGCGACATCCTGACCATCGTCATCAGCGAGAAGGTCAACGCCACCAAGAACTCCGGCGCCAACGCCAGCCGCACGGGCAGCACGACGGGCGTGTTCTCCGCCATTCCCAAGCTCATCGGCGGCCTGCTCGATGGACAGGGCACGAATCTCTCGGGCACCAACAAGCTCGACGCCAAGGGCGGAGCCAACGCCAACAACACCTTCAACGGCGTGATCACGGTCACGGTGACGGACGTGATGGGCAACGGCAACCTGCTGGTGAGCGGCGAGAAGCAGATGGGCATCAACCAGGGCACCGAGTACATCCGCTTCTCGGGCGTGGTGAACCCGCGCACCGTGTCGGGCAACAACACCGTGCCTTCGACGCTGGTGGCCGATGCGCGCATCGAGTACTCGGCCAAGGGCTACATCGACGAGGCGCAGACCATGGGATGGATGCAGCGCATCTTCCTCAACGTCATGCCATTTTGAATATGAAAAACCCCCAGGCTTCGCGCACTTCGTGTCGTTACTCCCCCCCCCTTGCAGGGGGCAATGCCTGCGGCCCGGCGAAGCCGGTTCCGCGGCATTCCACGAATTTTTCGGCTCGCTTGCGCATCGCGGCGTTGGCCGTGTTGGGTGCTTTGTTTTTTGCGCCTGTGCATGCAGAGCGGCTCAAGGAGCTCGCCAGCATTCAGGGGGTGCGGGACAACCCGTTGATCGGGTACGGGCTGATGGTGGGTCTGGACGGTACTGGCGACCAGACTATGCAGACGCCGTTCACCACGCAGAGCCTGAACAACATGCTGCAGCAGCTGGGCATCACGATTCCGCAGGGCGTGAACATGCAGCTGAAGAACGTGGCGGCGGTGATGGTGACGGCTACGCTGCCTTCGTTCGCGCGGCCGGGGCAGAACATCGACGTGACTGTGTCTTCGATGGGCAATGCGAAGAGCCTGCGTGGGGGCACGCTGCTGATGACGCCGCTGAAGGGTGTCGATGGGGCGACCTATGCAGTGGCGCAGGGGAACATGGTGGTCGGCGGCGCGGGTGCCGCGGCCAACGGGAGCAAGGTGCAGGTCAACCAGCTGAGCTCGGGTCGCATTCCGGCTGGCGCGCTGGTGGAGCGCACTGTGGAAGCGCCTGTTGGTGCCGAAGGCACCTTCTCCATCGAGCTCAACCGGTCGGACTTCGGCACCACGCAGCGTGCGGTCGATGCGATCAACCGGCAGTTCGGCTCGGGCACGGCCGAGGCGGTCGATGCACGGTCGATTCGCGTGCGTGCGCCGGAGCCACAGCAGCGCGTGGGTTTTCTCGCGCGGCTCGAAGATATTGAAGTGACGCCCACGCAAGCCGGGGCCCGGGTGGTGGTCAATGCGCGCACCGGGTCGGTGGTGATGAACCAGGCCGTTCGCGTGAAGGACTGCGCCGTTGCGCACGGCAACCTGTCGGTGGTCATCAACACCGAGCCAGTCATCAGCCAGCCGGGGGCGCTTTCGGGCGGCAGCACGGTGGTGGCGCAGACATCGCAGATCTCGGTGAACCAGGGCGGCGGTGCGATCCAGATGGTGCGCGGTGGCGCGTCGTTGTCGGACGTGGTGAAGGGCCTCAACAGCCTGGGCGCGAATCCGCAGGACCTGGTGTCCATTCTCCAGGCCATGAAGTCGGCCGGCGCACTGAGCGCCGAGCTGGAAATCATCTGAGGTCGATGCGATGACGCTACCGGCCACTACCGACCGCAGCGGCGCGCTCGACCAGCGCTTCGCGCTCGACGTGCAGGGCGTCGATGCCCTGCGGCGCACCGTGCGCACCTCGCCGGAAGAAGGCCTGCAGCAGGTCTCGCGGCAGTTCGAGGCGCTGTTCATGAACATGGTGCTCAAGAGCATGCGCGAGGCAACGCCCTCCAGCGGGCTGTTCGAGAGCCAGGACCAGAAGGTGTACCTCTCGATGTTCGACCAGCAGCTCACGCAGAGCCTTTCGGGGCGCGGCGTGGGGCTGGCCGAGGCCATGCTCGCGCAGCTGCGGCGCAGCATGCCGTCGGGTCCGCCCGATGCGGATGCCGACGCCGAAATCGGCACCAAGCCCATGTCGCTCGAACCGCGCGGCGGCTTGCCGTACGGTCCGCGCGCAGGCATTCCCATTGGCTCGGCGCCGACTGCCCGCGTGGGGGCCGACCTGAGCGTCTATCAATTCAACAGCGAGCGCCGCGCACCCGGTGCTGGTAGTGCGAATGCCTCGCTGCAAGGGCAGGTCGATGATTTCGTGGGCCGCATGGGTGCGTCTGCGCAGGCTGCCAGCACGGCCAGCGGTGTGCCCGCGCCGCTGATCCTTGCGCAGGCCGCGCTCGAATCCGGCTGGGGCAAGCGGGAGATTCGCGCCGACGACGGCACGCAGAGCTTCAACCTGTTCGGCATCAAGGCCGACCGCAGCTGGAAGGGCGCAACGGTCGAAACCACCACCACAGAATACGTCGACGGCGAGCCGCAGAAGGTGCGCGCCAAGTTCCGCGCCTACGCCTCGTACGAAGAAGCCTTCGCCGACTACGCGCGTTTCATCACCCGCAACCCGCGCTACGCGAACGTGCTGGCCACCGACGACCCGACCGAGGCCGCGCACGGCCTGCAGCGCGCGGGCTACGCCACCGATCCGCGCTATGGCGAGAAGCTCGTTCGCATCATGCAGAAATTCGGGTGAGTCGCGCTCGCGCACACCACATCAAGGAAACCCCATGGCAAAGACCCAAGAAACCGCAGCAGGCAGCCGCCTGGAGGTCGTGACCTTCAAGCTGGGCGAAGAGGAATACGGCATAGACATCCAGAAGGTGCAGGAGCTGCGCGGCTACGACGCGGTGACGCGCATAGCGAACGCGCCGGAGTACATCAAGGGTGTGGTGAACCTGCGCGGGATCATCGTTCCGATCATCGACATGCGCATCAAGTTCAAGCTGGGCGACCCGACGTACGACCAGTTCACGGTGGTGATCGTGCTGAACATCGCAGGGCGCGTGGTGGGCATGGTGGTGGACAGCGTGTCGGACGTGATCACGCTGACGGGCGAGCAGATCAAGCCTGCGCCGGAGATGGGCTCGGTGCTGGACGCCGACTACCTGATCGGGCTGGGCACGCTGGAAGAGCGGATGCTGATCCTGGTGGACATCGACCGCTTGATGTCCAGCGACGAGATGGGGCTCGTCGAAAAGATCGCCGCCTGACGGCCGGGCGCGCACGCCAACGCCAATCAGAACAACGACACACAGAGGTTCCGCGAGGAGACGCACATGAAAGACTGGAAGATCGGACGGCGCCTGGGTGCCGGCTTTGCACTGGTGCTGGCGCTGGTGGTCATCACCGCGGCCATCGGCGTGCTGCGCCTGCAGGGCGTGGGCGATGCGACGGAGGCCATGGCCGGGCAGTCGCTGACAAAGGAACGGCTGGCGGCCGCCTGGCAGCTGGGCACCAACACCAACAGCGTGCGCACCTTCTCCCTGCTCAAGAGCGACGACGTGGCCGTGCAGGAGTATCTGCAGAAGAACATCACGGCCACCAGCGCTGTCATCACCGAAACGCAGAAGAAGCTCGAGGCCATGCTGGTCTCGCCAGAAGAGCTGGCGCTGAGCGCCGACATCAAGAAGAAGCGCGGCGAATACGTCGAGCTGCGCAACCAGATCCTCAAGCTCAAGGCCGACGGCCGCAAGGAAGAGGCCACGAAGCTGACCGACACGCAACTGCTGCCCGCGCTCGACGGCTACGACGCGAGCATCCGTGCCATGGTGGGCCACCAGCAGAAGGAGATCGACAGGACCGCTGCCGGCATCGGCGCGCAGTACCGGTCGGGCCGGGCCTGGCTCGTCGGGCTGGCTGCTTTCGCAGTCGTTGCCGGATCGGTGATCGCATGGCTGCTGACGCGCAGCATCGTGCAGCCCATCGCCGAGGCACTGCTGATCGCCGAGACCGTGGCCTCCGGCGACCTGAGCCAGGAATTCGAGACCGAGCGCGGAGGCGACTTCGGCCGGCTGCTGCGCGGCATGGGCGAGATGGAAGACACGCTCACCGATCTGGTGACGCGCATCAAGGCTTCGACCGATTCGATCGCGGTGGCCTCGCGGCAGATTGCGGCCGGCAACCAGGACTTGTCGTCGCGCACCGAGCAGCAGGCCAGCTCGCTGGAACAGACGGCGGCTTCGATGGAAGAGCTGACTTCGACCGTGAAGCAGAACGCCGACAACGCACGTCAGGCGAACCAGTTGGCCGTCTCGGCCTCCGAGGTCGCGGTGAAGGGCGGCAGCGTTGTCTCGCAAGTGGTCGACACCATGAGCTCGATCAATGCGTCGTCGAAAAAAATCGTCGACATCATCGGCGTGATCGACGGCATCGCGTTCCAGACCAACATCCTCGCGCTGAACGCGGCGGTCGAAGCCGCCCGTGCCGGCGAGCAGGGCAAGGGTTTTGCCGTTGTCGCGTCCGAGGTGCGCAACCTGGCGCAGCGCTCGGCAGCGGCGGCCAAGGAAATCAAGACGCTCATCGGCGACTCGGTCGAAAAAGTCGAGGCCGGCAGCAAGCAGGTTGGTGAAGCCGGCCGCACGATGCAGGAAATCGTGGGCAGCGTGCGTCGCGTGACCGACATCATGGGCGAGATCACCGCTGCCAGCCAGGAGCAAACGTCGGGCATCGAGCAGATCAACCAGGCCATCACGCAGATGGACCAGGTCACGCAGCAGAACGCCGCGCTGGTCGAAGAAGCCTCGGCCGCTGCCCAGTCGCTGCAGGAGCAGGCCGACAACCTCGTGCGCGCCGTCAGCACCTTCAAGCTCGACGCCGACGTCGAAGAAGTAGAGACGGTCTGAAGCACCCATGCGCACACGTCTCAGCCCCAGGCTTGCCCTGCGCCTCGGCGTGGGCTTCGCCATTCTGTTGCTCTTGCTGGCCGTCGCGCTGAGCCTCGGCTTCAAGGCCGGCGCCGGCTACGAATGGGCGCGCCTGACGGTGTGTGCATTGGGCGTGGCTGCATTGCTCACCGCCGGTGTCGTCGCGTGGCTCGTCACGAGTTCGGTCACCCGTTCGACCCACGACGCCGCGAAGGTCTCCGACCGGCTCGACAGGGTCTTCCAGCACGTCAATGCCCAGGATTCCTGAAAACAAGCTCTCCACCCCATGAACTCATTCATCAATCTCAAGATCGGTACCCGTCTCGGCGCGGGCTTTGCCACCGTGCTCCTGCTGCTGGCCGGCATTGCCGGCCTCGGCCTCAGCGCCATGTCGAACATCCAGTTGCGGCTGGACGGCATCGTCAACGGCAACAACGTCAAGGTGGCCTCGGTCAACAAGATGCTGGACGCGGTCCGCGACATCGCCATCCTCGACGGCAACCTGATCCTGCTGACCGACACCGACGCCATGCGCGAAGAGTCGAAGAAGGTTGCCGCCGCGCGCGACCGCTTCACCGAAAACCGCGCCGTGCTGGCGAAGCTGCTGGCCACTTCCGATGGCAAGGCGCTGCTCGCGCGCATCGACGAGAAGGTGGCCGTGCTCGTGCCGCTGAGCGCTCAACTGTCCGAATTCGCGTTGCAGAACAGGAACGACGAGGCAACTGCAATCTTCATCTCGAAGTTCCAGCCGGCCACGCGGGCGCTGCTCGAGGAGCTCGACGCCATGAGCCAACGCCAGGGCAAGCTGTCGCAGGAGGCCGAGGAAGAGGCCCACGCCGGCTACGTATGGTCGCGCAACCTGATGCTGGCACTGGGCGCCCTCGCGGTCCTGCTTGGCGCGGCCATTGCATGGCTCATCACGCGCTCGATCACCCGGCCCATCGGCGAGGCCGTGCAGGTGGCCGAGAAGGTGGCGGCGGGCGACATCAGCTCGCGCATCGAGGTGCAGTCGAAGGACGAGACTGGCCGGCTGATGCTCGCGCTCAAGGAAATGAACGAGAGCTTGGTGAAGATCGTCAGTGAAGTGCGCACGGGCACCGAGACGATTGCAACGGCTTCGAACCAGATCGCCTCGGGCAATCAGGACTTGTCTTCGCGCACTGAAGAGCAGGCGAGTTCGCTGGAGCAGACGGCAGCCTCGATGGAAGAGCTGACCTCGACGGTGAAGCAGAACGCCGACAACGCGCGGCAGGCGAACCAGCTTGCGGTCTCGGCTTCGGAAGTGGCTGTGAAGGGCGGCAGCGTCGTCTCCCAAGTGGTCGACACCATGGGCTCGATCAATACGTCGTCGAAAAAGATCGTCGACATCATCGGCGTGATCGACGGCATCGCTTTCCAGACGAACATCCTCGCACTCAACGCCGCAGTCGAAGCTGCCCGCGCGGGCGAGCAAGGTAGGGGCTTTGCGGTGGTGGCTTCAGAAGTTCGCAGCCTCGCGCAGCGCTCGGCAGCCGCCGCCAAGGAAATCAAGACGCTCATCGGCGACTCGGTCGAGAAGGTCGAAGAGGGCAGCAAGCAGGTTGCAGAAGCCGGCCGCACGATGGACGAAATCGTCGGCAGCGTGAAGCGCGTGACGGACATCATGGGCGAGATCACTGCCGCAAGTCAGGAACAAACCTCCGGTATCGAGCAGATCAACCAGGCCATCACGCAGATGGACCAGGTCACGCAGCAGAACGCCGCACTGGTTGAAGAAGCTTCGGCCGCAGCCCAGTCGCTGCAGGAACAAGCCAGCAGCCTCGTGCGCGCTGTGAGCGTCTTCAAGCTCGACGTCAACGCCGTCGCCACCGCGCGGCCCAGCTTCACGCGCATCACGCCGATTCCGAAGCCAGCCAAGCCCGCACCGAAGCGCCCCGCCAAGGCCTTGCCCACCCGACGGGAGCCTTCTGGCGCTCCGCAGCTCGCCATGGCCGGCAACGCCAAGGGCGACTGGACCGAGTTTTGAGAAAAAAGGACTCAAGTTCAGCGATCCGATGCCGATAACAGGATGAACCCGTTCCCTGTTATCGAAGGAAGAGAGCAATGAGTCTGAACAAGGCAAGAGATCCACTGCAGAAAGCCGCCTCGGCTTCGCCAGCGTCCACCGGCGTAAACCGCCTGGAGGTCGTGACCTTCAAGCTGGGCGAAGAGGAGTACGGCATAGACATCCAGAAGGTGCAGGAGCTGCGCGGCTACGACGCGGTGACGCGCATAGCGAACGCGCCGGAGTACATCAAGGGTGTGGTGAACCTGCGCGGGATCATCGTTCCGATCATCGACATGCGCATCAAGTTCAAGCTGGGCGACCCGACGTACGACCAGTTCACGGTGGTGATCGTGCTGAACATCGCAGGGCGCGTGGTGGGCATGGTGGTGGACAGCGTGTCGGACGTGATCACGCTGACGGGCGAGCAGATCAAGCCTGCACCGGAGATGGGCTCGGTGCTGGACGCCGACTACCTGATCGGGCTGGGCACGCTGGAAGAGCGGATGCTGATCCTGGTGGATATCGACCGCTTGATGTCCAGCGAAGAAATGGGGCTCGTCGAAGCCGCCGCCACTGCCTGACACCGGTGCCATGGCCGCATGGCCAGGCTCGGCTCCACATCTTCACCTTTCAAGGCCTGCACCATGAAATTTCTCTCGAACCTCCGCATCGGCAACCGGCTGGCCATGGCTTTCGCCATCGTGCTGGGCTTGACCGTGATCTCGACCGCCATCGCCCTGGTTTCCTCGCGCAACAACGCGGAAGCCACCCGGGTCATGATGCAGAGCCCGCTCGCGAAGGAGCGGCTCATCTCCGACTGGTACGTGCTTACCTACTCGGCCATCGCCCGCACCTCGATGATCGCGCGCACGACCGACGAGACCCTGCCGGTCGTTTTTGCCGACGTGATCTCCGACAGCGTGAAGAAGGGCAGCGAGACCATTGCCAAGGTCGAGAAACTGCTGGTGACGGAGGAGGAGAAGGCCGTCCTGAAGTCCATTCTCGATTTGCGCGCGAAGTACCAGACTGCCAAGGACGACGTGGGCAAGGCCAAGGCCAGCGGCAATGCGGTGGACACTGCGCGCGCCTTCAAGGAGTCGTTCCAGCCGGCCGCCAAGGCCTATGAAACCCGCGTGCTCGACCTGCTGTCGATGGAGCGCCAGGCCATCGACGACATGAGCCAGGCCATCGACGCGGCGAACACGCGCAGCTTCAACCTGCAGCTGCTGCTGACGGTGCTGACGGTGGTCAGCGGCGGCATCTTCGCGTTCTTCATCTCGCGCAGCATCGTGCGCCCGCTGGCGCAAGCCGTGCAGGTGGCCGAGACGGTCGCTGCCGGCGACCTGAGCATGCACATCGAAGTGGAAAGCCGCGACGAAGCAGGGCAGCTGATGCAGGCGCTGAAGAACATGAACGCCAACCTGGCGAAGGTGGTGGGCGAAGTGCGCACGGGCACGGAGACGATCGCCACTGCTTCGGGGCAGATTGCTTCGGGCAATCAGGATCTGTCTTCGCGTACCGAAGAGCAGGCGAGTTCGCTGGAGCAGACGGCTGCTTCGATGGAAGAGCTGACCAGCACCGTCAAGCAGAACGCGGACAACGCGCGTCAAGCCAACCAGCTGGCTGTGTCTGCCTCTGAAGTTGCGGTGAAGGGCGGCAGTGTCGTATCGCAAGTGGTCGACACCATGGGCTCGATCAATGCATCGTCCAAGAAGATCGTCGACATCATCGGCGTGATCGACGGCATTGCTTTCCAGACCAACATCCTGGCGCTGAATGCAGCGGTCGAAGCTGCCCGCGCAGGTGAGCAAGGCCGAGGCTTTGCCGTAGTGGCTTCAGAAGTTCGCAGCCTGGCTCAACGTTCCGCTGCAGCAGCCAAAGAGATCAAGACGCTGATTGGTGACTCGGTGGAGAAGGTCGAAGAGGGCAGCAAGCAGGTGGAAGAAGCTGGCCGCACGATGGACGAAATCGTCGGCAGCGTGAAGCGCGTGACGGACATCATGGGCGAGATCACCGCTGCCAGCCAGGAACAAACGTCGGGCATCGAACAGATCAACCAGGCCATCACGCAGATGGATCAGGTCACGCAGCAGAACGCAGCGCTGGTCGAAGAAGCTTCGGCCGCAGCTCAATCGCTGCAAGAGCAGGCCGGCGCCCTTGTGCAGGCCGTCAGCATCTTCAAGCTCGACGAAGGCCGCCAAGCCGCGCCTCGCGCGCAGGCCAGAACTCAGCCGGCCAAGCGCGTCGGGTCGCCCTTGCCCACGACACCGCAGCTTGCGGTGGCCGGTGCCGGTGACTGGCGCGAGTTCTGAACCATAGGGCTTTCTGTAGTTATGAAAACCGCGAACCCCGCGAGGCGCGATCCCGCCTTCGTCTCCCTGGCTCGCACCATGACCCTCGGCGCCGTCGCAGGCATGCTCCTGGTGGTGACGCTGGTGCTGGCAGTCTTCTACGCGCTGGCTTCCTCGCAGCAGCAGCGCAGTGCCGCGCAGTATGCCAATGCCAAGGCGGAAGCCATCGCCCGCTCGCTGGACATCTTCGACCAGACCATGCGCCTCACGGCGGAGAACGCCTTCGGCGTCTTCCGCCGCCAGTTCGCGTCCAGCTTCGTTCTCGACGGAGCCGCGCAGGGAGCGCTGAGCAGTGACGGCACGCCCATCGACGCCAAGCGCATCGCGGAGGTGGATGCCTTCGCGCGCGATTTCCCCGGCGCCAATGCCACGGTGTTCGTAGCGCAAGGCGAAGATTTCCGCCGCGTCACCACCTCGGTGAAGAAGGAAAGCGGCGAACGCGCCGTCGGCACGCTGCTCGATCGCAAGAGCGGCGCCTATCCGGTGCTGCGCGAGGGCAAGCGGTTCGTGGGGCGCGTCATGCTGTTCGGGCGCCCCTACATGACGGTCTACGAGCCGGTGCGCGATGCGGCTGGCCGCGTCGTCGCGGTGCTCTACATCGGGCTGGACATTTCCCAGCAGCAGGCTTCCTTCGGCGAAGCCGTGGGCAAGACGCGGATCTTCGAGACCGGCGGGCTCTACATCGTCAACCCCAGCGGCGGTGCCGATGCGGCGACGCTGGTCTTTCATCCGACGGCGGCCGGCAAGAAGCTGAGCGAGCTTCTGCCTGGTGACGAGTCGGCCGCCTGGCTGTCGCGGGTCGCGGCGCCTGACGCCATGTGGATCGACGACGCGCGGGCGGTGCTTGCATCCGCAGCGAACGGGCAGCGGCGCTATGCCTCTGTGGCCAGGAGCGAAGCGACGGGCTGGCTGGTGGTGGCCGAGCTTCCCGCTTCGGAGGTGCTCGCCGGGCTCTATCGCCAGATGGCCTGGATCGGCGCCTGCATTGCGCTGGCGGCCCTCGTGTTGGGGGCGGCGCTGATCGTCTTCATCCGTCGCACCGTGCGGCCACTGAGCGTTCTGAGCGAGCATGTGCAGGCTCTCGGCCAGGGCGACCTGTCGCAGCGATTGGACTCGGCCCGCCGTGACGAGATGGGCGTGATCACCCGCGCCGTGGAAAGCATGCGCGAGGGCCTGGCCGGCGTTGTGGGCGGCGTGCGCGAGGGCACCGATGCCATCGCCACCGCCTCGGGCCAGATCTCGGCGGGCAACCAGGACCTTTCGACGCGCACGGAGGAACAGGCGAGCTCGCTGCAGCAGACCGCTGCATCGATGGAAGAGCTCACCAGCACCGTCAAGCAGAACGCCGACAACGCGCGGCAGGCCAACCAGCTGGCGCTGTCGGCTTCGGAGGTGGCGCTCAAGGGCGGCGATGTGGTCAGCCAGGTGGTGGACACCATGGCCTCGATCCATGCCTCGTCGAAGAAGATCGTGGACATCACCGGCGTGATCGACGGCATCGCCTTCCAGACCAACATCCTGGCGCTCAACGCCGCGGTGGAAGCAGCGCGCGCAGGCGAGCAGGGCAGGGGCTTCGCCGTGGTGGCTGCCGAAGTGCGCAACCTCGCGCAGCGCTCGGCAGCAGCGGCCAAGGAAATCAAGGGCCTGATCGATGACTCGGTAGGCAAGGTCGATGCGGGCACCGCCCTGGTGGGCGAAGCCGGAAGGACCATGGAAGAGATCGTGGGCAGCGTGAAGCGGGTGACCGACATCATCGGTGAGATCAGCGCCGCGAGCCACGAGCAGACCTCGGGCATCGAACAGATCAACCAGGCCATCACGCAGATGGACCAGGTCACGCAGCAGAACGCGGCACTGGTCGAGGAAGCCTCGGCCGCAGCCCAGTCGCTGCAGGAACAGGCCGGCAGTCTCGTGCAGGCCGTCAGCATCTTCAAGCTCGGCGAAGGCCGGCAACACACGGTATTGGCCTTCTCGGCCTGAAAAATGATCAAGTCTTTCTACAACCTCAAGATCGCGACCAAGCTGCTTGCGTCGTTCATTGCCGTCCTCGTGCTGACGGCCTGCCTCGGTGTGATTTCGGTGATGCAGCTCGGCAAGGTTCACGAGATGTCCACGGACCTCTCGACCAACTGGCTGCCCGCCACGCGCTCGCTGCTGGAGCTGAAGACTTTGGTGGCGAGCTACCGCGCGCAGGAGACGGAGCATGCCTTGTTGGGTTCGTTCACCGAAATGACTGCGCATGAGAAGACGATGGACGAGTCGTGGGCGGTGCTGCAGAAGAAGCGCGCCGAATATGCGACGCTCATCTCGGAGCCCGAGGAGCGCGAGCTCTATCCGGTGTTCGAGAAGCTGCTGGCGCAATACGCGCTCGAGCACAACAAGATCGTCGCCATCTCCAATACGCAGGACATCGACCAGGCGGCCAATCTGATTCGCGGAAAGTCGCAGACTTTGAGCCGCGAGATGAACGCGACGCTGGACAAGCTGACGCAGGTGAACCTGGCGGGCGCCCTTCGCGCGGGCCAGACGGCCGACGCGGTGCACGGGCGAGCCAGGCTCTGGGTGCTGGGCCTGCTGCTGGGCAGCATGGCGCTCGGCCTGGGGCTGGCGCTGTGGATTGCACGCATCGTCGCGCGGCCGCTGGCGGAAGCCGTAAAGGTGGCGCAGTCGGTGGCGGCAGGCGACTTGACCAGCCGCATCGAGGCGCGGACGACGGACGAAACCGGGCAACTGCTGGAGGCCCTGAAGGGCATGAACGACAGCCTGGTGAAGATCGTCAGTGAAGTGCGCACGGGGACCGACACCATTGCCACGGCTTCGAGCCAGATTGCTTCGGGGAATCAGGATCTGTCTTCGCGCACGGAAGAGCAGGCGAGCTCGTTGGAGCAGACGGCTGCCTCGATGGAAGAGCTGACCAGCACCGTCAAGCAGAACGCGGACAACGCGCGGCAGGCGAACCAGCTTGCAGTCTCGGCCTCGGAAGTTGCGGTGAAGGGCGGCAGCGTTGTATCGCAAGTGGTCGACACCATGGGTTCGATCAATGCATCGTCCAAGAAGATCGTCGACATCATCGGTGTGATCGATGGCATTGCGTTCCAGACCAACATCCTCGCGCTGAACGCGGCAGTCGAGGCGGCACGCGCCGGTGAACAGGGCCGTGGCTTTGCAGTGGTGGCCTCGGAAGTTCGCAGCCTGGCTCAACGCTCCGCTGCTGCAGCCAAGGAGATCAAGACCCTGATCGGCGACTCGGTAGAAAAGGTCGAAGAGGGCAGCAAGCAGGTTGCAGAGGCTGGTCGCACGATGGATGAAATCGTCGGCAGTGTCCGCCGCGTGACGGACATCATGGGCGAGATCACTGCCGCGAGCCAGGAGCAGACCTCTGGCATCGAACAGATCAACCAGGCCATCACGCAGATGGACCAGGTCACGCAACAGAACGCAGCGCTGGTCGAAGAAGCTTCGGCCGCAGCCCAGTCGCTGCAGGAGCAGGCTGGCAGCCTCGTGCAGTCCGTCAGCATCTTCAAGCTCGACGCCAACGCCGCGGCCACAACACGCCCCGGATTCACGCGCATCACCCCGATCGCCAAGCCCGTCAAGCCCGAGCCGAAGCGCCCCGCCAAGGCCTTGCCCACCCGCCGCGAACCCGCCGCAGCCCCACAGCTCGCTGTAGCTGGGGATGCGAAGGGCGACTGGACGGAATTCTGAGTCTGCTGGAGGAAATCAAATGAACTTGAAGAACCTGAAAATCGGCACCCGCCTGGGCCTCGGCTTTGCGGTCGTGCTGCTCCTGATGTTGGTCATTGCCGCCACCGGCATGCAGCGCCTTGCGAGCGTGGGCAAGGCCACGGAAGACATGATGCAGAACGCGCTGGTCAAGGAGCGCCTGGCCAACCAGTGGTCCAACCTGCTCGGGCCGGCAATCGTCAATTCGTTCGCGATAGTCAAGGCGACGGACCCCAAGGCGGTCGCCTACTTCGAGAAGGGCCGGGCCGACAAGTCGGCGCTTATCAACCCGGTGCAGAAGAAGCTCGAGGAACTGCTGACCTCTCCGGAAGAGAAGAAGCTGTATGCCGGTGTGGCTGACGCTCGCGGCGTCGTGCTCGCGACCATCGGGAAGATCAACAAGCTCAAGACCGAGGGGAAGAACGAAGAGGCCATGGAAATGGCCGACAACCAGTTCGCGCCCGCACTCACCGTCTACGAGGAGGCCGTGGCCAAGCTCGCGGCGTATCAGCGCGACCGCATCGACGAACTGGCGCAAGACATCGAAGCCAACCATACGACCGGCGAGACCACGTTGATGGTGCTGTCGGGCATTGCGCTGGTGCTGGGGGCACTGTTTGCATGGCGCCTGACACTGGGCATCGTGCGCCCGCTGGGGCATGCGGTGGAAGTGGCCGAGACGGTGGCCGCGGGCGACCTGAGCACGCACATCGAGGTGGAAAGCCGCGATGAGACAGGGCAGCTGATGCACGCGCTGCGAGAGATGAATACGAGCCTGGCGAAGGTGGTGGGCGAGGTGCGCACGGGCACGGAGACGATCGCCACTGCTTCGGGGCAGATTGCTTCGGGCAATCAGGATCTGTCTTCGCGTACCGAAGAGCAGGCGAGTTCGCTGGAGCAGACGGCTGCTTCGATGGAAGAGCTGACCAGCACCGTCAAGCAGAACGCGGACAACGCGCGTCAAGCCAACCAGCTGGCTGTGTCTGCCTCTGAAGTTGCGGTGAAGGGCGGCAGTGTCGTATCGCAAGTGGTCGACACCATGGGCTCGATCAATGCATCGTCCAAGAAGATCGTCGACATCATCGGCGTGATCGACGGCATTGCTTTCCAGACCAACATCCTGGCGCTGAATGCAGCGGTCGAAGCTGCACGTGCAGGTGAACAAGGCCGAGGCTTTGCCGTAGTGGCTTCAGAAGTTCGCAGCCTGGCTCAACGTTCCGCTGCAGCAGCCAAAGAGATCAAGACGCTGATTGGTGACTCGGTGGAGAAGGTCGAAGAGGGCAGCAAGCAGGTGGAAGAGGCTGGCCGCACGATGGACGAGATCGTCGGCAGCGTGCGCCGCGTGACCGACATCATGGGCGAGATCACCGCTGCCAGCCAGGAGCAAACGTCAGGCATCGAACAGATCAACCAGGCCATCACGCAGATGGATCAGGTCACGCAGCAGAACGCCGCACTGGTCGAAGAGGCTTCGGCAGCCGCTCAATCGCTGCAAGAGCAAGCCAGCAGCCTCGTACAGGCGGTGAGCGTCTTCAAGCTCGACGCCAATGCCGTCGCCACCACACGCCCCGGCTTCACGCGAATCACCCCAATCCCGAAGCCCGCCAAGCCAGCGCCGAAGCGCCCCGCCAAGGCCTTGCCCACCCGGCGCGAGCCTTCTGGCGCCCCGCAACTCGTCATGGCCAACGACGCCAAGGGCGACTGGACCGAGTTCTGACCCGATAGGCCCTCAACTTTCGGCCGGCGCTGCCGATATAGACCCAGAGGCATCCAGGCGATGCCACCTCATTTCACACACCTCATCGACAGGTAAAGCCATATGTCCGGAAGTTTGTTCTACACGGGTCTGAGCGGCCTCGGCGTTGCACGCACCGCGCTGATGACCACGGCCCACAACACAGCCAACGTGTACACCGCCGGCTACAGCCGCCAGGTGGCAGAGATCGCCACGGGCAACGCCACTGGCACAGGCTCGGGCTTCATTGGCTCGGGCGCCAACGTCACGACCGTCTCGCGCAGCTACGACCGCTACCTGACGGCGCAGCTCTCTATTGCGCAGTCGGCCTCGGCCGCGCTTGCCACCAACAGCACGCAGATCAACCGCATCGACACCCTGCTGGCCGACAAGACCTCGGGCATCGCGCCGCTGATGCAGAGCTTCTTCACCGGCGTGCAGGGCGTGGCCAACACACCGGCCGACCCGGCTGCGCGCCAGCAGATGATCAGCTCGGCGCAGGCGCTGGCCAGCAAGTTTCGCGCGACCGACCAGTACCTGTCGGACCTGAACTCCTCCGTCAATGAGCAGATCGTTGGCAGCGTGGACCAGATCAACACCTACGCCAGCAAGATCGCCAGCCTCAACCAGCAGATCAGCCAGATCAGCGCCATGGCCGGCGGCCAGCCGCCCAACGACCTGCTCGACCAGCGCGACCAGCTCGTGAGCGAGCTGAGCCAGGTGGTCGACGTGAAGGTGCTGCAGCAGGACAACGGCAAGTACAACGTGTTCATCGCCACCGGCCAGTCTTTGGTGACGGGCGACTACGCCGCCACCATGGCGGCAGTTAACTCCGCCGCCGACCCGTCGCGCAAGGCCGTGGCGCTGCAGGGCTTTGCCGGCAACACGACCGAGCTGTCGGACGGCGTCATCACCGGCGGCACTCTGGGCGGGCTCATGAGCTTTCGGCGCGACACGCTCATTCCCACGCAAAACTCCATCGGCCGGCTCGCCATGTCGGTGGCCGACGCCGTGAACGCGCAGAGCAAGCTGGGCGTGGACCTCAGCGGCGCACTGGGCAAAGACTTTTTCACGCAGTCCGTGCCGGGTGTGCTCTCCAACGCAAAGAACGCGGGCAACCTCGAACTCACCGGCACGCTCTCGAACGCGTCGCAACTCACGACCAGCGACTACAACGTGAGCGTTACCGACGTGGCCGGCACGCTGACCTACTCGGTCACCCGCCTGTCGGACAAGCAGTCGATGGGCTCCTTCACCACCTTCCCCATTACCTTCGACGGCGTGAGCCTCACGGCCGCCAGCGGTACCGCGCAGGCCGGCGACTCGTTTCTGGTGCAGCCCACGCGCACCGGCGCGCGCGACCTCGACGTGCTGACGCTCGACCCCGCCAAGGTGGCCGCGGCATCGCCCATCGTCACCGGCAATACCGTCGGCAACAAGGGCTCCGGTGCGCTGGGCGCGGCCACGGTGGATGCGAGCTACCCCGCAACGCCGCTGGGCGGCACCGTCACGCTGAGCTACGACGCGACCACCGGCAACCTGACCGGCTTTCCGGCCACCTCGGCCGTGACCGTCACGCTGGCCGATGGCACCAGCACCAGCTACGCGGCCGGCACGCCCGTGCCCTACACCGCCGGCGCGAAGATGAGCTTCGACGGCATCACCGTTGCCATGACCGGCGCGCCTGCGCAAGGCGACACCTTCACCATCGGCAAGAACACCGCGGGCGTGTCCGACGGCAGCAACGCGCTGCTGCTGGGCGCACTGCAGCGCAAGACCACCATGGCCAACGGCACGGCAACCTTCAACGGCGCCTACTCGCAGATCGTCAGCGAAGTCGGCAACCGCGCCATGGCAGTGAAGGTGGCAGCCACCACGCAAGACAGCGTTACCAGCCAGATCAAGGCCAGCCAGCAGGCCATCTCGGGCGTGAACCAGGACGAGGAAACCGCCAACCTGCTGATGTTCCAGCAGATGTACCAGGCCAATGCGAAGGTGATCCAGACCGCCTCGACCATCTTCGACACCATCCTCGGCATTGGCAGCTGAGCCAGCTCAACGTCAAGCAGATTCAACAAGGCAAAGCGATGCGCATCAGCACCCAATCCTTCTACGAACAGAACGTACTGGCCATGGGCCAGCAGCAGCAGAAACTGTTCAGGGTCCAGCAGCAGCTGGCGACCAACTCAAAATTTCTCTCGGCAGGCGACGACCCGGTGGGCGCAGCCCGCGCACTCGGCGTCAGCCAGACGCTGTCGGAAATTTCGCAGTACGCCACCAGCCGCCAGCGCGCGTCGCGCTCGCTCTCCACCGAGGAGAACGCGCTCAACTCGGTGACCTCGATCCTGCAGAACATCAAGGCTCTGACCGTGCAGGCCGGCAACGGCACCCTGTCGGACGCCGACCGCGCATCGCTCGCCACCACCATCCAGAGCAGCTACGACCAGCTGGTGGGCATCGCCAACTCCGACGACGGCAACGGCCAGTACCTGTTCGCAGGCTTCAAGAGCGGCTCCCCGCCCTTCGTGGCCACGGCCAGCGGCGGCGTGCAGTACGTCGGCGACCAGGGCCAGCGGCTGATGCAGGTCGACGTGGCGCGCCAGATGTCTACGTCAGACGACGGCCGCAGCGTCTTCCAGTCGGTGCAGGGCGGCGCGGGCTATGTGGCGTCAGGCGCCGCGGGCAACACCGGCACCGGCGTGTTCGGCTCCGTCAGCGTGACCGACGCCACCGCGCCCAACTACGGCAAGGACTTCACCATCACCTTCAGCGCCACCGACTACACGGTGACGACCAAGGACACGCCGCCAGTGGTCGCAGCCACCGGCCCCATCTCGGCGGACACGCCCATCAACTTCGGCGGCGTGCAGATCAAGATCACCGGCACGCCGGCGGCTGGCGACAGCTTTGATGTGTCTACCGCGAAGAATGCCGGCACCGATGTGTTCGCTGCGATCGGCGAACTGGTGAGTGCGCTGCGCACGCCGCTGAGCGGTGGTGGCGCGGCTGCGCAGGCGAAGCTGCAGAACGCGCTGGCCACGGCCAACGTGAAGGTGACGAATGCGCATGACAACGTGCTGACGGTGTTGTCGTCGGTGGGCTCGCGGCAGAGCGAGATCGATGCGCTGGACTCGGGTGGCGGGGACCGCAAGCTGCAGGAAGAGTCTTATCTGTCTTCGATTGAAGACCTGGACCCGTATAGCGCGATTGCGGAGTTTTATCAGCGGCAGTCTTCGTTGCAGGCTACGCAGATGACGTTTGCTAAGTTGAATAGCATTTCGTTGTTCAATTATTTGTAGTGGATGGGGGCGCGGTCAGGCGCGCCTTGCGTTGGTTTGATTGCGGAGTGGTAGATCTGCTCCAACTCCGGGCTCAGTTGTGTGAACTTGGAGGGCACGATCGCATGCCGTTCAACAGTCGCCTACTGACAACAGCTATCTCGGAGCTCTGTGTACTTTCATGCTCAGACTATCAATAACGCTCCTCGTGCAATCGATCCGTTGTTGTTTGCATAAGGCCTTTCGGCTAGCCTGAAACAACTTGTACGGAATGTGCTGCATGGCAGTGTGCGTCACCTGAGGAGTTGATCGCGCCCGTTCAAGAAGGATGCTGACCGTCGTGGTCCACGAGAAGTGGGCTATGGATGTTCAGATGCGTGAACGAAAAGCATGGGGAGTGCGATGAGGATTTGGAATCCGTTGAAGTGGCTTGCGTGGCACATTTCTTCCGCAATGTTGCATCTGAATGATCAACGAACGCGTCTTTTCGTTGACGAGACACCGAGCGTGCAGCGTCTTTGCTCTTGGTTTCTTGGGCGCATCCACCGCTCTCCCTACTTGCAAGCAGCGCTCTTCCTGCTGGTGCCGATGCAAGTGTTTGCCACGATCACTCCAACCATCAAGTACCAGATGTACGCGAATACGGGGAGTGCGTCTACATCTACAGTCGTAATTGGGTCGAGTCCTTTGGATGTTTGTGCGCAAGGGATGGCTTACTTGAATGTGCATGACCCAAGCATCGTCAATGACTACTACTTCGAGATCAACAGCGCGTCGAGCAACACGATATGCCGACTCGACCAGTTCTTTGGCCCCAGCCATGGTTCATTCGCAGGAAAACAATCTGGGAGTTGGCTTGGGAGCATCTCTGCTCTCGCTCCCGTTTGTCCGATCAACAGCGCGCTGAACACTGCTCGAACTGGGTGCAACTGCGACTCAAAAACACAGGAGGACGCAGCTGGCACGTCGTGCCTTATTGCTACACCAGAACCCCCGATGTGCCATCGCCAGGCCGATGGTGCCAACACTCCCACTCCAATTTTCCTCGCAACAGCCGAGAAGTACCGCTCCGAAACCGACTGGTCCGACTCCGGCCCCGGTGCCTTGTCTTTCACGCGGACCTACCGCAGCAATTGGGCGAGTGATTCGACCCGAGTCGGTAATTCACTTGGCCAAGTCTGGTCGCACAACTTCAGCAGCAAGCTGGTCGCCACACCTAGCACAGCCCCCATGGGTGTGGCCATCACCACTGGAGAAGGCTATGTACGGACCTTTGGCAAGACTGCCGGCGCCACCAGCTGGAGCGCCAGCAACAGCGTCGATACGCTGGCGCAACTCGCCTCCAGCGCCTGGAGTTACCACCGCGCTGATGACGACACGACGCAGATCTTCGACGGCTCGGGCAAGCTGCAGACGGAGACAGATCGCAACGGCTGGGTCACTGCGTACACCTACAACGGCGCTGGCCAACTGGCCTCCGTTACGAATGGCTTCGGACGCACCCTCACGCTCGCATACAACGGCGCAGGCCAGTTGACCACCGTCACGACCCCGGATGCACGTGTTATCGCTTACGCCTACGATGGCTCCGGTCACCTGGTCTCGGTCCTGTACCCCGACGGCAAGGGCCGTAATTTCGTCTACGAGAACGCTTCGTTCCCCCAGGCGCTGACCGGCATCTTCGATGAAGCCGGAGTTCGCTGGGGCTCGTTCGCCTACGACAGCACGGGCCGCGCGATCAGCACTCAGCTCGCGGGCTCCGTTGACAGTTATCAAGTCAGCTATCCATCGATAGGTTCTGCAACTGTGGTCGACCCATTGGGCACGAGCCGCAGCTACAACTACGGCACCACGCTGGGCAAGCTCGCCGTCACTGGCGGCTCACTGCCCTCGGGCGAAGGCAAGAGCGATGCCGCCAGTCGCGTGCAGGACGCCAACGGCCTCGTCACCTCCGAGACCGACTTCAAGGGCTTCGTCACCACCACGACCTGGGATGCCGCTCGCCGTCTGCCCACCACCGTGGTCTACGCCTCCGGCACCCCCGATGCACGAACAGTGACCACCCAATGGCATGCGACCTTCGCCTTGCCCGTGCTGGTCACTGAGTCTGGCCGTACCACCGCCTACACCTACGATGCTGTCGGCAATGTCCTGACTCGCACGGTGACCGACACCGCGACCAACAAGGCCCAGCTCTGGCAGTGGACCTACAACACGTCGCAGCTGGTTGATACAGCCACGGAGCCCAACGGTGCTGCATCGAGCTACACCTACGACACCCGGGGCAACGTCCTCACTTCGACCAACACGCTGGGCCACGTCACCAGCTACGCCTACGACACAGCCAATCGTGTCGTGAGCTCGACAGCCCCCAATGGCCTCGTCAGCACCTACACCTACGACTTGCGCGACCGCCTGCTGACCCAATCCGTCGGCGGTCTGACCACCACGCTCACCTACAAGCCCTACGGCACGGTCGAGACAGTCACGTTGCCCGCCGGCCTCGTCCTGACCTACACCTACGACGCAGCCCATCGCCTGACTGGCTGGAGCAACAACCGAGGCGAGAGCGGCACCTACACCCTGGACGGCATGGGCAACCGCACCGCCGAGCAGATCAAGGACAGCGCTGGCCATGTGGCCTGGAGCGTGGCCCGCACGGTCAACAACATCAACCGGTTGTCCTCAAAGACCGAAGGCCCCAATCAGTCCAACACCTTCGGCTACGACGCCAACGGCGAGCTGATCAGTTCGACCAACGGCCTGAACCAGAGCACGAACTACGGCCTGGACAACCTGCGCCGCGTCAAGGCCGTGACCGACGCGGCTAACGCCAGTGCCACCCTCGCGTACAACGCCCTGGATGCGGTGACAGCAGCCAGCGACTTCAAGGGGGTCGTGACCAGCTACACCCGAGACGCCCAGGGCAACGCCACTATTGAGGCCAGCGCCGACACAGGCACCGCCAGCACCCAGTACGACAACCTCGGCCCGCCCAGCCAGATCACCGACGCCCTGGGCCAGGCGACAACGATTACGCGCGATGCATTGGACCGCCCAACTGGCCTGGTCTTCGCCGACGGCAAGACCACCACCCTGCGCTACGACCTCACGGCCAACAGCAAGGGCTATCTGTCCGAGATCGTCGACCGCAGCGGCACCACCGAGTACACCCGCGACGTCTTCGGCCGCGTGACCCTCAAGAAGCAGACCCTGGCCAACGGCAGCGTCCAGCAGGTCAGCTACGGCTACAACCCCAACGGCACGCTGGCGAGCATCGGCTACCCCAACGGCGGCACGCTCAGCCACAGCTACGACGCCACCGGCCGCCTCACGGGCCTGAACTGGAACGGCAACCCGCTGGTCACCGGCATCGCCTGGAACCCGTTGGGCCAGCCCACCGCATGGACCTGGGCCTTCACCACCAGCAGCCCGCAGCTGGCGGCCAGCCGCACCTACGACACCGCAGGCAGGCTGACCGCCACCGAGTTCAGCAGCTACGCCTACGACACAGCCGGGCGCATCACGAGCCTCACGCAGAACCTCTACCAGCCCGGCGACACCGATCCGACGCACAGCACCATCGCCAATGCCAACGTCACCTGGAGCGTGGGCTACAGCGCCGTAGGGCGCATCGTGAGCTTCAACGCCACGGGCAACACGGCCGGCTTCGGCTACGACGCCAACGGCAACCGCAACAGCAGCACCCGGGCTGTCGATGGCACGAGCACCAGCCGCACCTACACGGTGGGATCGACAAGCAACCAGCTCACGGGCTTCAGCCAGACCATCAACGGCGCGAGCAGCACCAGCGTCACCTACGGCTACAACGCCAACGGTGACATGGTGAGCGATGGCCTGCGCAGCTACACCTACGATGCCGAAGGCAGGCTGGCCGCAGCAACGACGGGTGCGACCGATGTCAGCCCGACCACGCGCTATGCGCACAACGCGCTGGGGCAGCGGGTGTTCAAGACCGAGCCGCTGTACCCGCCCAGCCAGGGCGACGAGGCCGACCCGGGCTTCATGCAGAGCCTGATCGCGTTCTTCACGAAGCTGTGGAGCCCGAGCACGACACAGGCGGAGCAACTGGGCTATGCGTACGTCTACGACGAGCAGGGCACGCTGATTGCGGAGGTGGGCAGCGGGGGCACGAACAGTGCGGGGCAGGCCAGCTACATCTACCTGCCGACGGGCAATGGGCCGATGCCGATTGCGGCTGTGATCAATGGCGCCACCTATGCCATCCACAGCGATCACCTGAACACGCCCAGGAAGCTCACGAACGCAGATGGGCAAGTGGTCTGGCAGTGGGGTTACAGCGCGTTTGGAGAAGACAAGCCGACGCTGGCGAGGTACCGGTTCGCCAACACGGAGACGACGCCGAACTCGGGCACGACCGGCATCGCGGAAGTGAAGTTCAACCTGAGGTATCCGGGACAGTATGCGGATGAGGAGTCGGGGCTGTTCTACAACGGGTTCAGAACGTATGACCCGAAAGTTGGTCGCTATACGCAGGGCGACCCCATCGGGCTTGACGGAGGGTGGAATCGGTTTGGGTATGTGGATGCCAATCCGTTGTCGAAAGTTGATCCGCTGGGCCTCAACTCAATGGAGGGCCAAGGGTCTCCGAGGCTACCGCTGACACCGATGCACCCTGATTCGTCACTATCGAAGTCGGGCCTTGATTTTTGGTCTCGCCAGCCAACCGGAGACATCGTAAAGTCGTTGCAACCCGGTCTCCCCGAAAGCTTAAAGGTTGATCCAGCGACCGGAAAAATTTGGGATGGAAATACCCGAATCAAGGTCCTCAACGATCGTGGTTTCGACGTTAATGGCTTGCCGAGAGAAAGCTACCGTCCAGGAGGCATGAGTGGTCTTCGATGCATTCCCATTCTCAGTGCCATCGGCATTGCTTTGGACGCTGCTGAGGCGATCAAGAGAGACATGCAATGCAGCAAGGACCCGTGCAGCTGCGACCCCCGATGCTCCTAGGAGAACACATGAACAACGAAATCAAGCCTCTCTCATTGCGGTTCGCCAGTTTGCCTTCTACGCAAAAGGCCGCTGTGTTGGTTACTGCAGCATTCAACTTGACCATTGAGTTTCGTGGACTACGTGATCTGCAAGATCGCGATGCGCGAAAGATGGGAGATGCTCTCAACGAACTTCAACACAAGTTGCTCTCTCAGGCCCTTTCTGAATCAGTCGGACGAGCAAGATACCCCGATGATGTTCTGTTCGCGATTCTTGATGAAATCGCAGATACGAACGGCGTTCAAGGCTATGCCGCATCTGCACTTGTGAGTGCGATCGAACAGAGCGAAAAGGGGTGAACATCTGACGATGGGCTTTCGCTTCTCATCGTCCGAAAATCTTCTAGATGATCGATGGTCCGAGTAGCCCCGTCAGGAACGGATGGCGCTCGACTAGTTTCTTGCCCTGTGCGAACGCACTGGATTCCTCGACAGTCTGCGCAACGTTGTCGATGCTGTCGATCAGCTGCCGGTGACGGTCGTCCTCGCGCTCCATCTGCAACGTCTGGAGCTTCGAGGTCACATCAACGCTCTGCCTGATGGATTACTCGGCTTTTCATGTGGAGCACTGTCTCACCTTCCACCAGCAATTCGATCAGTGATTTCTCAGTTCGGGCAGAGACAGACTCTCCAACGATCAGAGACATCTGCGCAGGTCGATGTACACGGGGCACCGGCTGATCAAGAGGTCGAACTGACGAACTGTTTACCGCGACTGTTGGATCGGGTGCAGAGCACTCGCCGCGGATGACATCCGCGCAACACATGCCCACAGGTCACGCGGCGATAAATGATTCCAGAAATTTTCAACCCCATATGACTGCCTTGGATAGACGGTAGAACGTCCATCCTCGTTCACAAAGCTCAGCTCGGCCTCACCGCCGAGCTGGGCTTTGTGCCGTCTGGCTCCGCCTGGCGTGTTCTCTCTTCCCTCCAAGGGCATGTCTTTCCCGATCACCTCGCACCTCATGGATCACGACTTCACATCCACCACTTTCGACGATGAGCCATTCCCTCAGCACGAGACGCGTGCAACGTCTGCGAACTTCGCCTGTCCTGCCTGCCAGTCACCGCGAACCATTCCGCGCGACACCGGCAAGAAGGCCGGCGCGGCGATCGGCACCGTCGCCGGCGCAGCTGGTGGTATCTCCGGTGCGCTCTCTGGTGCCGTCACCGGCACCGAGATCGGCATGGCCATGGCCGCTTCTGCTACGACATCCAACGCCGTATCTGAAGGCGATGCTTGGAGCGCCCGATCGTCGCCCTCCGACAACAGCAACCTCTGGACGCTGCGTACTTTCATGTTCAGCTCGTGATCAACTCACCCCGTGCCATCGATCTGTCGTTGTCTGCATGTGGCCTTTCGGCTAATCTGAAACAACTTGTACGGAGTGCGCTGCATGGCGGTGCGCGTCACCCGAGGGGGATTGACCATTCAAGAAATACTGTTCATCACGGCTCGCGAAGATGCCATCAGATGATCAGACACGCAGATGAGAAGCATGGGAGAGTGTGTGATGAGGCTTTGGGGAGCACTGCAAAAGATCAGTGAGTTGATCGCAATTTCGAGGGAGGCGTCAGGTCAACGATATGGATTGCGGACGTCTCGTCTGGCGCTGTCGAAGACCAAAGGCCTTTTGCGCTTGGCCTCCTTCCCGTGGACGTGGCTCGCACGCAAGGCGCTGCTGTCGGCTTTGCCTCAGGCAGTCGCATTTCCTGCATCCGGACGTACCTTCTCCTCAGTGCCTGGCGAGGTTCCGTCCCCGTCCCTTCAAGTTCGCAGCGCTCTTTGGCGTCTGCTTCTTGTTGCGGCCGGTGGCGCAGTCAGGAAATCTCTGGTTCCGCTGGCGCTTTGGTTTGCCAGTGGGGCATCGGCTGCTTTGCCTCCGATGGCATATTGGACGACGCATGACTATCAGGTAGGGATCCGCGCTTCCAGTGCATCTGCGGCCTGTGATGCCTTCGTGGTGTCGTCGAACTTTGTTGGCGTCACGGTGACTTCGCATTCTTTCGGTGTCGATGCGTGGGGCAAGGCGAATCAGTGCATGGTGTACTACACCAATGCTGGCGGCCCGATGTACATGTCGGACACGATTGTTCAGATCATTACTGGGTGTCCTGCATACAGCACCCTGAATAATAAGAATTCTTGCGATTGCAAGGATGGCTACGCAGAAACCCCCGGCCGCACCTCTTGCCAAGCAGCAGCTCCTGAGCCGGCCTCTGGTCCACAAATCTGCGTCCGCCCCCGCCTGCCTGCCGGCGCCTTTGAAGGCAATCCGATTTTCCCTGCCTCCGGCGAAAAATTCCGCGCCGAAACCGACTGGTCTGACTTTGGCCCCGACGCCCTGTCGTTCGTGCGCACTTACCGCAGTACATGGGCTGGTGGCACGGCGGGGCCGGCATCGGGCCTGGGGCAAGTCTGGAGTCATAACTACAACACCGGTCTGACTGCCTCGCTTGGCACCGACCCACCGGCGATCACTATCAGCCTACCCGCAGGCTATTTGCGGAGCTTCACACGCGCCGATGCCAACTCTGCCTGGACCCCCGCCAAAGGTAACAGCGCCGACACCCTGGCCCAGCTTGGCGGCGTCTGGGTCTGGCATCGCGCCGACGACGACAGTACTTACAGCTTCACCGCTGACGGCAAGCTGCAAACGGTGGTCGACCGCAACGGTCGGGCCACGACTTACGCTTACAACAACGATGGACGCCTGATCAGCGTTACCAACGCCTTCGGCCGTACTTTGGCCTTTGCCTATGCCAACGGTAGCCTCGCCACCGTCACCACTCCGGATGGCCGCGTTTTGGGCTACAGCTACGACGCCTCGGGGCGCCTGTCTTCGGTGCTGCATCCAGACGGCAAAAGCCGCACGTTCCTCTACAGGAATGCTACCTATGCACAGGCCCTGACGGACATCATCGACGAAGCCGGCGTGCTCTGGGGGTCCTTCGGCTACGACGACCAGGGGCGTGCCGTCAGCACCCAACTGGCTGGCGGAGTGGACTCCTACTGGGTGTTCTACCCGTCCACCGCGGGTTCGGCCACCGTACAAGACCCTCGGGGAACCACCCGCACCTACCGCTACAGCACCACCGTCGGCAAGCTGGCCGTGATCTCGGGGTCACTGCCCTCTGGCGAAGGCGAGGCAGACGCCGCCAGTCGCGTGCAAGACACCAACGGGCTAATCACTTCGGAGACTGACTTCAATGGCGTGATGACCAACACGACGTGGGACGTTGCCCGACGCCTGCCGACCACCGCGGTCTACGCCTCTGGCACTCCCGACGAGCGTACGGTAACGACGCAATGGCATGCGACCTTCTCGCTACCCGTGCTGGTGACGGAGCCCGGCCGCACCACTGCCTACACCTACGACGCCCTCGGCAATATGTTGTCGAAGATGGTGACCGACACCGCGACCAACAAGGCCCAACTCTGGCAGTGGACCTACAACTCTTCGCAGTTGGTCGATACCGCCACCGATCCC
>NZ_FNPM01000043.1:0-1997 GCF_900107295.1 Variovorax sp. YR266 | reverse complement strand
GGGATCGGTGGCGGTATCGACCAACTGCGAAGAGTTGTAGGTCCACTGCCAGAGTTGGGCCTTGTTGGTCGCGGTGTCGGTCACCATCTTCGACAGCACATTGCCGAGGGCGTCGTAGGTGTAGGCGGTGGTACGGCCGGACTCGGTGACCAACACAGGCAAGGCGAAGATCGCATGCCATTGCGTCGTGACTGTCCGTGCGTCTGAGGTGCCCGAGCCGTAGACCACAGTGGTGGGCAGACGGCGAACGGTATCCCAGGTCGTGGTGGTGGCGATGCCTTTGAAGTCAGTCTCGCTGGCGATCAGGCCATTGGCGTCTTGAACGCGGCTGGCGGCATCGCTCTTGCCTTCGCCCGAAGGCAGCGAGCCGCCTGTGACGGCGAGCTTGCCCTTGATGGTGCTGTAGCTGTAGCTGCGGCTCGTGCCCAGCGGATCGACTACGGCGGCAGAGCCTGTCGACGGATAGCTGACCTGATAGGCGTCGACGCCCCCTGCAAGTTGGGTGCTGATCGCGCGGCCCGTGGTGTCGTATGCGAACGTACCCCAGCGGACACCGGCTTCATCGAAGATGCCGGTCAGTGCCTGCGGAAACGAAGCGTTCTCATAGACGAAGTTGCGGCCCTTGCCGTCGGAGTACAGAACCGAGGACAGGCGACCGGAGCTGTCGTAGGCGTAGGTGATGACGCGCGCATCCGGGATCGTGACGGTGGTCAGTTGGCCTGCGCTGTTGTACACAAACACAAGGCTACGGCCAAAGCCGTTCGTAACGGAGGCCAGTTGGCCTGCGCTGTTGTAGCCATACGTGGTGATCCAGCCATTGCGATCCGCTTCGGTCTGCAGCTTGCCGGGGCCGTCAAAGCTGAGCGTGGTGTCGTCATCGGCGCGGTGATAACTCCAAGCGCCAGAGGCAAGTTGGGTCAGCGTGTCTGCATTGTTGCCGGCACTCCAACTGGTGGCCCCTGCAGCCTTACCAAAGGTCCGCACATAGCCTTCGCCGGTGGTGACGGCCACAGCCACGGGCGCTGTGCTGGGCGTGGTGACCAGCTTTGCACTGAAGTTGTGTGACCAGACTTGGCCGAGTGGATTGCCAGCTCGGGTCGAATCGCTCGCCCAACTGCTGCGATAAGTGCGCGTGAAGGAAAGGGCAGCGGGGCCGGAGTCGGACCAATCGGTCTCGGAGCGGTACTTCTCGGCAGTCGCAGGAAGAATCGGATTTGGGGTGCCAGCGCCATCCGAAATCTTGCACGATTGGCTTGCTATCGGCTGAGGAGCGCTCGGCCCGCCGCATGAGCGCCCATCTGCATTTTCCGGCGAGCCCGGGTCACATACGCACGAATTGCCTGCCCTTGCCGAATTCTCTGGGCAATTGGTCCAGCCAGCCTCCACGTCCAAACCACCACCTGCGCAACCCGAGAGCGAAGCTCCATAAGAAATCTTCGTCGCGCTAACCCAGTTAACCGAGGTCCAAATGCGGCAGTACACATACGGCGCCCACCTCGCATCCCACGCGGCTTTCTCTGCTGCCAACCCAACATCCGGGTCCGAATAGCTCGTGCCGGTTTGCGACCCGACCCACAAGGTAGAAGCAACCGGCTGTACTGCACTCGCGACACTCGACGCAAGCACCAGCGTCAGCAGAACTATCAAGTTGGGAAGCCTCTTGAGCATCGCCATCTTCGGGCCCAGTAGAAATCTCGGCGGTCCAGCTTGTCGATCTGTCGCTTCCCTCGAAACTGCAAGCGGTTCGCGGACCTTTTGCAGTGCTTCCCAAAGACTCATCGCGCGCTCCCTCGTGCTTTCTCGTTTGCGTATCTGAAAATCTGACGGCATCTCCGTGAGCCGTAACGGTCAACATTTCTTGAACGGTCGATCCCCCTCAGATGACGCGCACTGCCACGCAGCGTAAGCGTCAGCTCACGGCCCTCTTGACCGCAGCTGAACGATCAGATGTCGAAGACCTGGCGCAGCATGTGGAATGGCACTCGCCATGAATGCCC
>NZ_FNPM01000030.1:0-23304 GCF_900107295.1 Variovorax sp. YR266 | reverse complement strand
ACCGTCTCGATAGTGTTCACGTGTCCGCCAAGAAATAAGTGGAGTAGTGAACACGATGCTCCTAGGCCCGCTGGCGGGAATCAAGATGAGTTGGCCGGGCACTTACACCAAGGGGGTCCCAGGGGCCCACAAGAGTCTCGTTGGCTGCATCGGCTCGCCAACCATCATCCAGAGTGTCTGGCCAATGCGGCGGACACTGTCCGGCCGAACCAACTGCTGACGAAGGGTGGCGAGGGTAGTCATCACTCGGTAGGCGTTGCCTGCCAGGCGTCCTTCCAGAAGCCGTGCTCGATTCGCAGGCCCTCGAAGGCGCTCGCCTGCGGAGTAGCTCCTCCGTAGACCGCCGCCCGAGACAGCTCTCGATTGAAGGCGACGCAGTTGTGCTCACGGTGTGTGCAACCTGCGCAGCTGCCCCCGTCATCGGCGCAGATGGGGTCGTAGACGCATTCGCGCCCTGACTGTGCTGCGTCCCAGAGCCACGTGTTCAAGCGTTGCTCGAACAACGTGGTCAGGCCGCCAATCTTGGTCTCGGCGTGCCGGTTCGCATACAGCATGAAGGAGAGCGATCCCGGAATAAGGTATTCGCCGACGCTCGAAGGCGCGAACCCGCTCCACTCGATACGACTCAGGAAGAGATGACTCATCGTGTGGAGCAGAGTCCTGACTGCGCCGGCCTCACGTTGGTTGTAGAACGGCTCATGTGGTGCTTCGCGCAGACCCGGAATTTCCGCGTACAGGCGGGCCCAAGCCTCTTCACGCGACGTCGGCATTAGACCCGCGACCAAACCGTTCTCCAGCAACCATCCGTAGACGCGCAGCGGGTCGAGCTGGAACCACAATGCCTCGGTCTCAGACGCGATGGCATACACCGGAATGCGGCCGCGGTCGTCGACGGGGAAAGGCGTGATGACCGTTCTCGACGGGTCCCGTGCGGTGCGGGTGTAGCCGTAGGCGCAGAGCGCGAGGGGGAAGTCGTTGACGACGCGGATGTGCTTGATGCCCAGCAGGTCAGAAGCCTTGCGCTTGCCATCTTCGATGTCTTGGGCCCCTGCCTCGTCGCCAGCCCGGCGCAGCATGCCGGCGACATCGGCAATCGTGCTGATGTCGGTTTGGTCGAGCAGCGTCGTGTGCTCGACAAGCCATCGACGGGGCGCGCCTCCTGCGGTCGCGCCCTGGTCTGCGAGGAGCTTCGTCACGGCGTCGATGGCGTCCTGGCCCTTAGGCTTGCGCTTGCGTGCGTCGTACTGCAAAACCATCGCGTTGGAGGGGTCGCGCTTGCGCAGTTCCTCCACCATTGCGGCCAGCATTTGGTTGTCTTCTTGGCTGCCCGCGTTCGACCGGTCTTGGATGGTTCCGCCGACGGTTTCGGCGAGCAGGCCCCATGTGCGTGCGAGCATCAGCGCCAGGGAGTCTGGAGAGCCGCGTAGACGCCCCTGAACGTCCTCAGGGAAATTGATGAACGCGACGGTGTGCGGGATGTACAGCGACGGGTCACCTGTGGGCACGACTCTCAGGTATTTCTCGGCTCGCGGGCCCTTGGGCAAAGAGTCGTTGTAGGCGCACTTGCACGGCGTCATGCGCAGAGCCTGGACGTCCGCCTTGCATTGTGCGCAGTACCATCGAGCTTGCTTGACGCGTCCCGGATCATAGAAGGCGAGGTCCGCGGGCCCGTGGCCATTGGGACAGCGCATCTGTGGAACGAAGAGTTCCTCCAGTCGTCCGCAGTTGTGCGCTTGGACGTAGCGCATCTGGTTGAGATAGCCCCCGCAAGAGCAACGGCCGTTCGACGTTGCGCCTCGCTTGAGCAGGTCAGTGAACTTGCCGGTACGCGAGCACGTCCGGCACTTGAAGACCTGCGGATATGGCGTGAAGCGAACTTCGCGAGGCGAGCCCACAGCATAAACGGAGCGCTTGCTGGTATCCCGTGGGTCAGGGTACTTCTTCACGAAGTCGGCAGGCCACATGGCCAGAGCGTCCGCGATGGCATCAAACAGTGCTTCGCGATTCACTTCGGCATCGCTAAGTGCAACTTGGGTGACCTTGCACAGGCCGTAGTCATCGTGCTCGAAGACGGCCTCGGGCAGATGCCGGAAGAGCACCTGAGTCTGCCCGCGAGAGAATCCCTTGTTTGCCATTTCTCAGTCCTTGCTGCGCTGCACGAAAGTCAGCAGTCGAGAGTCACACTGGTCAGGCCAGAATGGCACCCCGACCTCTACATCGCGTAGGCTAGTCATGGGAGCTGGTCGCACAGCATCCTTGACCTTCTTCTCATTGCTGTTGCGAATGGACATCTGAACTACGTCGAGCTGGGCCTCCAGGACACTGCCGAGAGCCTGTTCAAGCCGCGAGTCGTACACGTTGTCGCCTAACGAATAGGCCGCCTTGAGTTCGTCCATAAAGTCAGAACCCATGGAACTCATAAGCTGACTCGCGTTGCTGCGCATGTTCAGTCCGGAGTTCCCTGTCTGCGCGACATGCTTGCCGTAGACCAGGCCGAGGACGATGCCCGGCAGGGTGCGCTGCGCGGCGTACTTGGCGAAGCGGTTGACGGGGACGGGCGAAACCATGCGGTCGAGGTGCTGGTGGTACTCGAGGAATCGGTGGTAAATGCTCGATGCGCGAAGCGAGAAGCTGGCCAAGACGACGACCACGATGCCCACGTGGCGGCGGCCGCTCCGGCTGGAGGCTTGGATGTATTCCGCGGTCTCCTCGGGCACGCCGTCCATCGTCATGAGGTTCACACGCTCCAAGTCGACGCCGTGACTAATCATGCTGGTTGCGACGAGCGCATCCAGGAAGCTTTCGTCATTCCACTGTGGCGGAGCTTCGACGCGGTGAACGACGCCTGCCACTTCCGCACTGCTCGAGCGACTCGAATGGAACTCGACGTTCAGCTCGCGAGCGCCTGGTCGAACCTTCGCCGCCACATCTTCGAGCGCTTGACGGACACGAGACCCTTTGGGCAGGCTCCCGACGTAGTTCAGCGTCGTCGTGTAGTGACATAGCAGCGCGGCGACATCCGCGTCGGTTCGAGCGTCTTGCAGGAACCCGAGGGCGATGGATGGGTTGCCGAACAGGTTCCCAATCTCCGTATGGAGAATCTCGGTGCAGTACGCCGAAGCGTCCGCCGGCGATAGCGAGGGGCTCTTGAAGGCGACGAAGATGCGCGCCGTCTTTAGGGTCTGATGTTCATCCTTGTCGGGCTCCGCGTAGAAACTCTTCATACGGTCGTAGCCGCGCCCGGGGAAACGTCGCGCGTCCTTGACACCGTAGAGGTGCCGAACCTGGTTCTCGAAGCCTTCAATAGTTGCAGTCGCAGCAATCACCTTGGAGGGCTTGCCTCCGACTTCTGCCTCGCAGTGCCGAATCAGCGTTTCGTAGTGACCAGCGAATGCACCAAGCTCTTCTTGCAATAGGTGCAGTTCGTCTTGGATATGCAGTGCCGGCGCTGCGTCACGCGGCTTGACCGTCCGCCGGAGCTTCTTGTCGACCTTACAACCCCAGGCGGAGCAATGTTCCCCGAATGCGTAGCCGTGCTCGGGGCATTTCCACTTCGCACCGCCCCATAGCAGGCCGAACTTCGATTGCTGGCCTACTGTCGCCATCTTGTCGATGGTTCCAACCACCAAGGCAGGCAAGTGCCGATAAACCTCGTCATCGGAGACGTCAAGCGGAAGCTCCACGTTGCATGCCGAACAGATGTGCCTGAAGCGAATGCCCTGAATATCGGCCTTGACCTTGACGGTGCCGCGCTCCAGACATGCCGGACAATCAGGGACGGCGCGAACCCATTCGAGCTTGTCGTCCGTGGTCAGGTTGCTCAGGTACTCTGGCGACAAGCTGTTGGGCGTGGTCGTACTGCCGACGAAGTAGCCTAGGCGGATAGGCGCGGATTGATTAGCTGCTTCGCCGAGAACTTGCAAGCGCTCCTGCTCGGTTTCCCAGATGACACGCATTGCCCGCTGCAGCTGTTGGATGCTCAGCATGCGCAGCGGGAACCGCAGCCACGCTGTCATGCCGAAGGCCTTCCCTCGAAGCCGGTCGTAGAGCATTGCGCAGCAGGCGAGGCCCAGGTACGCCTCCGTCTTACCGCCCCCCGTGCGGAACCAGAGGACATCGCCCCAATCGAGCACGTCTTTCCAGCTACGCTGCTCGCCCTCGGGGTAGTGGCCTTCGACGAAGTTCTCGCGGACGGCCAGCGCCGGCAGCTGCGTGACGATGTAGACCAGCTGGAACAACCGCCAGGAGTCGTACCCGTTAGCCAGCCGGCCGAACACTCGGTTGGCGGCTTGAAACGCACGCAAGAGCCGCTCGTCGGCCTTGAGTGCAGCGACGCCGCACGCAAACCTACGGATTTCGTCGACGAACCCGGTGTAGTCGTGAGTGCACTCGGCGAGAGCCGAAGCATCCAGCCCCAAGTCGTTTCCATCCAACACGCGTTCTTTCCAATCGCGCTGGTACTCGACCATCGCTTCATAGATGGCGTTGAGCGTCTGGAACGGTTCGGTGGACAAGGCTGAGAACCGCGCTTTCACGGCGTCGCGCGTCATGATGCGTGGCTGCTCATAAACGGCCAGCGCCGCCGTCTGCACAGTTCCGGCATCGCGGTCGGCGCGGACACTCGTGTTGTGCCCCACCGCCCAAACCCGTCGGTCGTACTGGTAATCCTGCGGAACGGGGAGAATTTCGATGGGCACGAGCTCGCCAGCTTCGAAGGAGGCTTCGATTCGAACGTCGCTGATGACCTTGAAGGCATCCTTGAGGCCTTTGCCCTTGGTCAGCGGCGGTGTCTCAGGTGTGTCGTTCTTGAAGTAGCACCCGATTCGAACCCGTCCGTCCGGGCGGACGGTTGCCCGTACTTCCAACGAGGCATGCATTTGCCACTCGTCAGACGCAAGCCCGTTGACGCGACTGGCCAGGAATGCGTCGAAGGCTTCCCTGCTCTTGAGGTCCGTCTCACTGACTTTCGGACGGGTGCCCGGCCACAGACGCTCAACGTCGACGCTGTCGAAGGCATCACGTAGCGTCTTCTCAAGCACAGCTTGGATGACCCCCTTGTCTTGGAATACACCGCCCGATTTCGGTACCCTGATGCGAATGGTCTTGACGGAAAGCGGCCAGCGCTGAACGACATCAGCGAGTGGGGCGCCTGCGGATGCAGACTCGAGCACCCCTGTTTGCTCGCTCCAAGTAGGAAGATGCTTGGTGAAGACGCAAAAGCTGGCGTTCAAGGTCAGGCTGATTTCGCCCTGTTCATCCGGTTGGACAAGAACCTCGAATCCGATTGCAGAGGGAGGTCGGCGCGTGCTCTCCTTGTCATCGCGCTTCTCGACGGAAATCGGAGGGTCGTCTGCGTCGTCACCTTCAGCCTTGACGGCTGCTCCCTTGCCGGTGGTCGCGTTCGAAGGCGCTAGTGGCGCTTTGGCTTGAACGGCGGAGGGTGCGGGCACTGCCGCCTCTGCGACTTCGGATGTGGGCTCAGCCTCAAGCGCCGCAGCATCGAGGTCAACCGGCGCGTGCAACTGCTTCGTGGGCCCGATGACGCCGAGGTGGCACCAGTCGAGTGGGTGCACGTTGATTCGGCGTGCGCTGTCGCGTCCTGCGAGGCGTTGCTCTAGCACCCGGATGAAGTGGTGAGAGAGAGCCAACTCGTCTCGGTAAGTCGGTGAGTAGATGGAGTTAGACATCGGAGCTCCTCAGAATCTGATGGATAGAGGCCACTTCAAGCACCTCCGCGGCCGCGAGCACGTCATGCAACGCTGCGTCTAGTTTTCGTGCGCTCGCAAGCGCCTCCTCATACCCGTGGCCGGAAATCACCGCTCGCAGAAAGTTCTTGAGTTTTCGGCCTGCAGCACGGTTGCGACCACGCTCGTGCTGCACTGCCTTGAACGTGGCGTCGAGGAATATCTTTGAGTCGTAGACGCTCGCCTGCCTCGCCAGCACTGTGAATTCGTCGTACTGTTGGGGAGCCATCGTTCCTTCGTCGCCCTCGCGGAACCAGCTGATGAAGGTTCCATAGCTGGACGTCAGGCCCTTCGTGGCCAGGTGGTCGAATAAAGCCTTCTTGCTCTCGAAACGCTCAGCAATGCTTTCCTTGGTCTTGCGCCAGAGCTCTAAGGCGACGCGCTCGTCCGGCTTCATCCGGGCGGTGACCACTTCCGCGAGTCGCTGGAAGAGTCCGTCGTAGCGTCCGTCGACAAACGAGACCACCTGCCAGCCGGGCCGAAGCTCGGTCGGTGGAAACCGCTGAATGGATTCCGACTCGGAGAAGTAGACGTCGACTCGCTGGCCAGCGTAGTAGACGTGTGGGCTGCCGCGCACGAACCGAACTTCAGTGGCAGCACCAGCGACTCCGCCTACTCCGTAGACCTGGGGCGTTTGGTCATCAAACAAGCTACCGCCGTGGACGCTCGTGAGGCTCTCGATGTCAAGCTCGGCGTCCACCGGGGCATCGGTGACGAGCTGGATGGTGTGGCCGCTGGTGCCTAGGACAGTAACGGTCGGTCTTGCCGGGGTGGGCCGGGTGACAATCGACGACGGTGCACAGAATCCCAAGGGTTCAAGCAGCTGAATTCGCTGCTTGTCGTCGAGGGCCCGGGTCCAAGCTCCATATAGCCGATTTTGCGAAGCGCGCTCGGCCTCCACCTCGTGTGGATAGAGAAACTCATCGACTCGCTGCGACGAGAAGACGTCGAGGTATTTGTGGCCGTTAGTACGCGGGCTGAGGAGGATGGTCGGCGCCAAGTGACCCTCCGCCACCAATCGAGCCTCACGGCCAGCTGTAACGAATTCGATGCGACCGTTCGCGAGCGCCTGCGCGAACCCGTCAACCAGCGTCTCAAATTCAGAAATCAGCAACTGCAGCTCCGCTTCGGACCCAACGACGATGCGTTGTCGGGCTGTCGGAGATGCCAAGCAGGCTTCGATGTTCGATGCCACCGCCCAGAACTTCGCGGTCTCCCTGCGCTTGAGTAGCGTCTCATAGGCCGCCTTCGTTGCCTCAACCAGGCCTGGCCACGTGGTATCCCAGGCGACGTTGCCGTGGCCCTGAACGGAGCCAAGCTCGTCGATTCGAATCCGCAAATTCCCGGCCCAAGAGGTTGCCGCGGCCTGTTCGAGCTGTGACAACGGCACCATCACCTGCCGAAGGCGGTTGTAGATGGACCAGCATTGCTTGAGACCTGGATAGCTGTGACCAGCGGCAGCCTTGGCGGCACCAATAAGGCGGCGATGAAGCTCTGCAAGAACGCTGCCTGTTTCGGCGTCTGAGTCGCAGACCCAAAGGAAGCGGTCGGCCGCTTTGTGTTGCACCGGGTCGTTGGCTTCCACTGCAACCTGAGCGTCGACCTGGGCTTGAGGGTCCCACGCCCAAACGCAAGCTTTTCCTGGATAGCCGCAAGCGGCGAGGACCGCATCGCCCGGAGGAGGGCAGACCACAAGCCGCAGCTTGGTGCAGCCAGTCGCAGCCTTCACAAGCTCCGAAAGCTGCTCAAGCGTGCGTGGGTGGGACGCGTCGATGATGACTGCACCGAACGAGCGGCCTGCGGCGCTCTTCGCCAACCAGCCCGGGTTGGCGACAAACACCCGCGGCTTGTCGGATTTGGTGGCCGTGTACTTCGAGAAAGGAGTGACCTCCCACATGTCAGAGAGACGCTGGCTGCGTCCAATCGGCAAGTCGTCGAGCGTTGCTTTGGAGTCAGAGACGGCTTGCGTGACCAGCAGAATGTCGCCCTTCAGTAGAGGGCGTGACTCCGCTGCAGGCAGCCGACCATCGGCCTGTGCATGCGTATGCGCATGGTCGCCGATGAGGAGCGCCGCCGTGATGTGCCTTGCCGTCCCCGCCGTGGCTTCAGGGACGACAAACAACAACGTCTGTTCCTCCACGCGTGTGCGCAGGGCAGTGCGAACTGCGAGGACTCCGCTGACCTTCTCAAATGCAAGCGCGCTGCTTGGAAGGACCTGCCGATGGAGCAGCGCGTCAGTGACAGGCTGCGTGGACACCTGGAGCGCGCTGTCCCACATTCACGTCCCGATGAGGCGGGTTTTGGTGCCGAAGTCCTCGAGACGTTTGAGGTACGCTTTCGGGAGTTCGTCGGGGCACTGATTGGCCACACAGTCGGCGAGCGCGAGCCCGATGGCCGCCAAGTTCTTCTCGGCGACGGAAGTGGGCCGAAAAACAAGCTGAGGCGCCGCAGGTGCGTCCTCGCCCGCCGCCACGCACTCGATGACCAGGTCGTGAAGCATCGCGTTCACGTTTCGCTTGCAATGGTCTGCGTGGTTCTCGGCCAGCACGGCAGCCAGCGAGTGGACGGCGAAGCCCGCCTTTCGGACTGCTCCCGCAAGAGCCCGCCAAGCGGCCAGCTTCTTGTTGTGGAACGTGAGGACAAGGCGGCCATCGGCCTTGAGCGTTCTCCGGCTCTCGGCAAGGCAGGCAGCAATCGTCTGCTCATAGTCAGCGGCCGTGATGCCACGGCTTGAGTTCGGCACCGCTTCCTTAGATTCGTCGACGATGACGCCCGGGTCGTAGATCCGGAGCCAGGTGTGGAACAACCGGGCCAGCTCGCCGTACTGCACATCGTCAAAGTAGGGTGGGTCGGTGATGACGACGCTGACCGACTGGGTACGCAGCTCCTGGCGGACGCTGCTGCCCGTCGTCACCATAACATCCCATTCGGTGCGCTTCCGGCCTTTTCGACCACTCTGGGCCGTCACCACACGAGGAAGCGTGCTCTGGGCCTCGATGAGCCAGTGAAGCGCCTGTGCCGCGGCCTCCAGCCGACGGGGGAGAGTCCCTCGGCCGACGGGCGAAAGCAGGTTGCATTCGACGGTGAGGGGCGACTGGGCATAGCGGTGGTTCGCCATGCCCTCGAAGGGCTTGAGATTGAAGCGGTCCCAGCGGCTGAGGAAGGCTGGCATCTCAGCCGCCCCGAGAATGCAGAACGCGAGACGGTCGCGTGTGGCGGAGTCCGCGCTCAGGGCACGAACAGCTGAGAGGGCCTGAGCCAGAGCATCCGCTTGGCGCCGCGTGTATAGATCGGCCCAACAAGCAAAGCCGTTGTCCAGCAGACGCTTCGTTTCCTTGCCTTGCGGAATCGGCAGGGCCAGTTCGGGGGAAACGGCGCCCGCGGCCTCAAAGTCCACGGGGTCGCCATCCTTTACCTTCCTCAGTACCGCCCTGAGCTGCCGCCCTTTTTGCATCAGTTCTTGGACAAGAACGGCGTGCCAGCCACGCGGGCTGAGCTGCTCATGCGCGCAGTATGGGCAGTCGGAGGCATCCTTAACCGTCCATCGGACCTTGCATCCATCACAAGTGAACGTGGAGACGCTTCGGTCACGGAGGGTGACCTCACCACATTGCCGACAGCCGAAGTACGCGTGTCGGTCGGTGAGGCCCCGGCTGGTCACCGACACGAGGGCGTGCGGAAACTCATAAACATGCTTTCCGCAGCCGGCGCAGTCCGCGGTGCGAACTCGCAAGATGTGACTAAGCTCGGCTCCAGAGGCGGTGCGGTACTGTCTACGAAGTGGCTCCAGCGCCTCGAGCACCGACCGCGAGCCGTGAGCCAAGATCTCTGGGTTGCACGATGACAAAGCGGAAGCCAAGCCGCGAGCGGGCCAGGGATAGAGGTCTTGCGCATAGGCCTTTAACCCGCGCCGCGCCGCCTCGAACGTCACGGTACCGCCGCCGCTGAAGGGGTCGGCAATGGTAAGGGTTTTCCCATACTCCGCAACGGCTGCATCGAGAAGAGCACCCATCACACTGTGCGGACGGCGCGCCCACCAGCGATAGGACGACACCACTGGCGCATGCAACTCGCGATTGCTCAACTCCTTTGCGGCACGACGTCCGAGCCCTCGCCAGTTGACACGGGACAAGAGTGACTGCGCTGGTTGATTGGCAGCAGCCGGCATGCGACTCATAGGTGGCCCAACCGGTCGTCAGCCTGACGTCTCTTCGACATACCCTTCTGCATCTGCGGCCCTTCCCCTGCCACGTTTATCGTGCCGCCTCATTCGAGGACATCTGTAACTATTTTGCGCGAGGATTTCAGGAACGACAACCGATGCAACCAGCTGCAATTTCCGGACCGTGGGCGCGACTAGGGGCTTGTTCGCGCAAAAGGGACCACAGTTGCAGTCATTCGCATCCCTCGGACCGGAAGACCGCATTAGCTGCATAGTGGTCGAGGGTGATTTGGGCGCAGGCAGTAGCGCCTTCAAGACGAAATACGTCAGGCCATTGATGCCTGGTCACGGACCGCGAGACTGGCTGCTGCTGGACTGAGCGAGCGAACGCGATGCGAGGATCCTTCGCGATCTCGTGCCATTCCTTTGGCAGTAGCGCGGCTCCAGTGTTCGGATCGCATCGTTGTAGTTGCATTCGATAGGAGTCCGGCAATGGACGCCAGAATCTAAGAAGGCGGTTTGAGCTGACTGGCGAAATCAAGGAGCAACTTTCGCTGCTTCATATTCAGTTGGCCAAACCAAAGGATGAGTTTGGCCAGCTCATCGTCTGCCGCGTAGAAATAGGCAACTGGCACGCCAAGTTCGTCCGCAAGTCGATTTGCAAATGAAACGTTCGGCTCGTGGATACCACTCTCGTAGCGAGATATGCGCGCGCTCGCTGTACCTTCGTCCAATCCCGCCTTTACGCCCAGCTTGTCTTGAGGAAGCCCGGTAGCCAATCTCGCAAGTCGCAGGCGAGCGCCAAAGACGGAGCGAGGAGTCGTGGGGCTGGATGACACTCTACGATACTCGTAATATCTGCTTTGCCCGTCTCTACGTTTAACGTAGAATTGAATGAGGCAACTTCGCCTCGCGACAGGTTGTTCAGCGTGCCCACTCGAGCGATTGCGTCTCCTCTGCCCAGTGCCCGGCCTTTGCGGCTGCCGGTCTCGGTGACGCGCGCCCGATCGCGGCAAGCAGCGCCTGTCGTGCGAAGCCTGTCCTCGGCGCGCGTCGGCGCGCAGGTGAGGGCGCTTCGCATGGCGGCGGGGGCGTCTGCAGGCCAGTTGGCCTTGGCCTCGGGGATCTCCGCCTCGATGCTCTCGCGCATCGAGCGCGGGCTGGTCTCGCCTTCGGTGGAGACCCTGGAGCGTCTCGCGCAGGGCCTGCACGTACCGACGTCGCGCTTCTTCAGCGACCAGGCGCGGCGCACGGACTTCTGCCACGTGCGGGCCGGACGTGGCGTTCTTGTCGACCGCATCGGCGCGGCGGCGGACTACCGCTACGAGCTGCTGGGCCACCTGCTGTCGGGCAACCTGTTCGTCGAGCCCTATCTGGTCACGCTGCTGCCCGGTGCCGATCCCTACGTGACCTTCCAGCACCCGGGCCTGAAGTTCCTGTACTTCCTGTCCGGGGAGGTCCGCTACCGCTACGGCGGCAAGGTGGTCGAGGTGAGGGCAGGGGACTCGCTGCTGTTCGATGCGACCGCGCTGCACGGGATCGAGGCGATCGAGGTGCAGCCGGTGTCTTACCTCTCGGTGGTGTTCACGCTGCGCGAGTAGGCGGGCGCTGGCTGTCCTCGTTACCCGTGGGGCGCCGGATGGGCGGAAGGTGGTGGCATGCGTTGCGCTGTTCTGCGTTGTGCAGGCCGTGCGCGACATCTGCTGTCGGGGCCGCCTTCTTTCCGACCGACGCATCGCGCGTTCAGGGCCGGTGTCCAGGGCCAGGGCGTCGCCACCGTTCTCACCCGGTCCTCGCGCTGCTCGGCTGCGGCTTCCGGGCGGTCCCTGGACATCGGTCCGTTCGCGCGCGGACCCTGCGTCGAGGCGGCTCCGAAAGCAGACGAGATGTTCACGCGCCGCGGCACCGCCGCAGAAAGGACCCGCCATGCATGCCACGCCTTCATCGCCATCGTCATTTTCCTCATCGATTCCGTTGCCATGCCAGACGGGCAACCGGACGGCCGCGGGCGTTCCCCCCGTGCCCCCCGAGGACTCACCACCAGCAGGCAGGCGTGAAGGCGAAGGCCAATCTACCGGGGGCCTGCGCCGCGGGGGCGGGCGCATCGACGTGCGGAGGGCCGTCACCGACCGGATCGCTGCGATGCTCGCGCAGGGCGAGTCCGTGTTCCGCGACCGGTGGACGCGCGCGGCGGCGTGCGGGATGCCGCGCAACGGGCGGACCGGCGCGCCGTACCGCGGGGTCAACGTGTTGTTGCTGCTGGACGCTCTGGCTGCGCAGGGCTATGCCTCCAACGTGTGGCTGACCTACCGGCAGGCCGCAGGCCTTGGCGCCCAGGTGCGCCGGGGCGAGCGGGCGGTACTGTGCGCGCAGTTCGAGCGTGGCGCGCGCGGTGGTGGCGTCGAAGCCAGCGATCGCGCCGGACATGCCGAAGGTCCGCAGGCGGGGAGGGCGGGGGACGCATCGCGGTCGCGCGGCGTGCTGCGGTGCGAGCCGTTCTGGCTTTTCAACGTCGCGCAGATCGACGGGCTGCCGCCCGAGGTCCTTGCGCGCTGCACCGCGCAGGCGTTGCCGCTGTCGTCTTTGTCGCCCGTCGAGCGCACGCTGCGCCTGCTGTGCGGTTGCGATGCGGTCATCCGCTACGGCTGCGAACGCGCCGTGTACCTGCCGGCGCCCGACGAGATCCGGCTGCCGTGGCCGGAGAGCTTCGCAAACGCGGAAGCCCACTGCGCGGCCGTGCTGCGCGCGCTGGTGCACTGGAGCGGCCATGCGGGCCGGCTGGGCCGCGCCTTCGGCCGCCGCGTGGGCGGTGCGGCCTGGGCGTTCGAGGAACTGGTGGCCGAGTTCGGCAGCATCTTCCTCATGGGCCATTGCGGCCTGATCGGCGCGGCGGTGGAGGGCCATGCGGCTTCCTCCTGCCTCGATGCGTGGCTTCGGATGCTGCGCAACGACCCGAGCGCCATCTTCGCGGCCGCGCGCCATGCGAGCACGGCCTTCGCGTTCATCGTGGCGAAGGAGATGCCGCGACTCGAGCCACTGGACATACCGGGGCGTCGTTGAGTGGCGGCCAGGATCGGCATCGTCAGGCAGCTCGATGCCGTGGGCCCGCGGCGTCAACGCGCGGATGATCTGCATCGCGCACCTGCGTCATCAGGCAGAAGCGGCGAAAGGAAGGGGCAGCCAAAGGAATTCGGAAGCGGCAATTCCGCCGGATTCCCTCTCATTTCTAAAACAAGAGGGTTATTGAGAGAAAAAGCTGAACGATGGTTAGTAAGTTTGCTCGCTTTCTGATTTTCTTCTCACCCCTTAGAGTCCCTCAAACTACAAGAAAGTAAGAGGAAGAAACGGCGACGCACTCGATTCCATAGTCGAGGCTGTCGGTCAAACCTACTCACTTCGATCTCGCGGTCATCACCGCACTTTTTCTTTTCTTCGGGAAGCAAAGTGAGTCAATCATCATGGCAGTAGACATGTTCATGCGCGTTGAAGGCGCAAACGGCGAATCGAAGGACTCGAACCACAAGGAGTGGACCGACATCAAGTCGTTCGCATGGGGCGCAACGCAGCCCGGCAACATGGTCAGCGGCGGTGGCGGCGGTGTGGGCAAGGCGAGCTTCAATGACCTGCAGGTGGTGGCGCGCATCGACAAAGCGGCACCGTCCGTCCTGAAGAACTGCGCCAGCGGCAAGCACCTGGCGAAGATCGAAGTGTCCGTCTGCAAGGCCGGCGGCGCGCAGATCGAATACACGCGCGTCACGCTCGAAGAAGTGCTGGTCACCTCGGTGCAGTACACGGCCGAGCAGGGCTCGGACGCCGTGTTCGTGCAGTACGCCTTCCAGGCCGCGAAGGTGAAGCAGCAGTACTGGGAACAGACCGACAAGGGCGGCAAGGGCGCCGAGACGGTGCTGGGCTGGAACATCAAGGAAAACAAAGAGGCTTGATGCCTCTTTGTGTGTGAAGCGGAAGCGGAGCGCTTCCGTTTCATCGAGCCGCAAGAGCCGGCTTGCTGTCTTGCTTTTCGTGCGTTGATCCGATTTCCAGGGAGAGTGTCATGCCAACAGGCGCAGCGCGGGCAATCCGCGTCCTGACCGCTTCTTGTGCCGCCATGCCCACGCTGGGCGGGCAACCCGCACTGGAGCCAGTGGCCATCGAAGGCGACGAAGGCCTGAGCAGCCTGTTCCGCTACACCGTCACGTTCAGCACGCCCGAGCAGGCGGGCTACAACGAGCGGCAGGCCGCCAACGTGGACATCAAGAAGCTGGTGGGCGAGACGCTCACGGTGCACGTCGTGCTCGACGGGCGCCCCGGCGCGGACGGGGGCAAGCGCCACATCTCGGGCCTGGTCACACGCGTGCGCTTCCTGCGCCTGGAGAATCGTCGCGCGCTGTATGAAGGTGTCATCGAGCCCTGGCTCACCCTGGCCACGCGAACGAGCGACTACCGCATCTTCCAGAACAAGACCGTGCTCGACATCCTCGGCGAGGTGCTGTCCGACTACGACTTCGCCCATGAAGTAAAGGCCACCCGCAGCTACCCGGCGCGCGAGTTCCAGGTGCAGTACGGCGAGAGCGACTTCGACTTTGTCGCACGCCTGATGCACGAGTGGGGGCTGTACTACTACTTCGAGCACGCCGAGGACAGCCACAAGCTCGTGATCGTGGACGACATGTCCGCGCACCAGCCCTACGCCAATGCGGGCTACCAGAAGATTCCCTTCTACGGCGCCGACGATACCGTGCGCGAAGAACACTGCGACCGGTTCAACGCCTGCGAGACGCTGCAAAGCGGCCGCTGGGTCACGGACGATTTCGACTTCAAGCGGCCGAAGGCGCGCCTGCAGCAGGTGAGCGCCATGCCGCGCAAGACCGCGCAAAGTAGCCAGGAGCGCTACGGCTGGCCCGGCGACTACGTGGTCGAGTCCGAGGGCGAGCAACTGGTGCGCACCCGCATGGAGGAAACCGGCAGCCAGGGCGAGCTCGCCAGCGGCTCGGGCAACCTGCGCGCCGTGGTGCCGGGCTGCCTGATGTCGCTGGAGCGGCATCCGCAGAACGATTCCAACCGCGAGTACCTTGTGACCAATGCGCACCTGCGGCTGCAGGATATAGGCGACGCCAGTACGCAGCAGGAGTTCGAAAGCCGCGTCGACTTCGAGGTGATTCCAACGAGCAAGGTCTTTCGCGCACCTGTGCCGCCATCGCCCAGGCCGCGCACCACAGGGCCGCAGACCGCCATCGTCACCGGCCCGGCTGGGCGCGAGATCTGGACCGACGAGTACGGCCGCGTGAAGCTCAGCTTTCACTGGAACCGCTACTGCACCAAGGACGAGAACAGCTCGTGCTGGGTGCGTGTGTCGTCGCCCTGGGCCGGCACCAACTTCGGCGGCATCCAGATCCCGCGCATCGGGCAGGAGGTGATCGTCGATTTCGAGAACGGCGACCCCGACCGGCCCATCGTGACCGGCCGCGTCTACAACGCCGACAACATGCCGCCGTGGGAGCTGCCCGCCAACGCAACGCAGAGCGGCCTGCTCACACGCAGTTCGGAAGGTGGCAACGACAGCAACGCCAACGCCCTGCGCTTCGAGGACAAGAAGGGCCAGGAGCAGGTATGGCTGCACGCCGAGCGCAACCAGGACATCGAGGTCGAGCACGACGAAACCCATTGGGTGGGCCACGACCGCAGCAAGACCGTCGACCATGACCAGTCCGAGCGCATCGGAAACAACAAGTCCATCGTGGTCGGTGCCAACCACGACGAAGAGATCGGCGAGAACAAGACGCTCACGGTCAAGCAAAACATGAGCCGCAACGTCCTGCTGAGCTCCAGTGAGAAAGTCGGCCTGATCAAGAACACCGTGGTCGGCGTTGCCCAGAACTCCCTGGTCGGCGTCGAACGGATCGACGTCGTTGGAAAGCAGTACGACCTCAAGGTCGGAGACGAATACAACATCAGCGCGGGCTCCGACATCCTGCACTACTCGAAGAGCAACAGCACCTATGGAACCGAGAAGATCTTGCTGAGTGGTCCCGGCGGGTTCATCCAGATCGACGACAAGGGCATCGTCATCAATGCCAAGCACATCTGGCTGAAATCGGACCAGATCGATTTCACCGGCAGACAGTCGAACAAGGAGTGCCTGTCGAGCAAGAAGCCGAAGATCAAGGGCGCGAAATGACTCGCCTGAAGACCAGCCTGATCCATATCGAGGACCACGAGCAATTCGCCGCGATCATCGGCGCGCACCGGGAAGGCAGATACATCCTCCTGGATCCGTCGGACGCGACCCGCTACGAAGTCATCAAGGAGGTTGGAAGCTCCCACAGCCGCTGTCTCTTCGACGGCGACGAAAAGGAAGCCGCGGGCCTCTCTGCGCCCTACCTGCTGGATTGGGACGCGATCAGGCCGTCCAACCGAAAGGAAATCGTCGCCTACCTGTCCGCCGGACATGGCGTGGTCCTCATTTCCGGCATGCCGCCCGATCATCTCAAGCGTCGGCTGAAGGTGTTGCTGCATCCCAAGGGAAACTACGCCCAGTTCAACAAGTACTACACGGCGATCAGCCTCAGCTTCTTTCTCGAATCCGAGGAGCGCTTTTCCGAACTGCTCGATCACGCATCGAAGATCTACTGCCGAAACTTTCGGGAACGGCATGATTTCATTGTCTATGAGGCGGAGTAACGAATCATGGCCAGCGGCACCTTCACCAATGCCATTCCCAAGACGCACCCGGACAGCACCTCCCTTCGCAAGACCCTGAGGGAATGCGACGGCGACGTCTGTACCTGCCTGAAGGAAAAGATCGACGAGATAGCCAATTCCGCCAAGGGACCGGGCAGCCCCAAGGGATTGGCGACCAGATTTGCGGAACAGGTTCAGAAGGGCGCGCAGGGTCCGGGCACGAGCGCCTGGGCCACGCACCAGGACGAGATCGCGCGCCAGCAGAAGAACCTGCAGGACCACATCGACGAGTACGATCAATCGGGCTGCCCGAATGGCCAGTTGCCGGCCGGCGTTCGGCAGCTGGCATCCCGCCCCTTGCCAACCCAGGCCGACTGGGACGCGAACAATGTTCCCATGCAAGGCATCGACCCGACACCCGCCTACTGGCTGGTGGGGGGGTACATTGCGTACAAGGTGATCCGCGCCATCGCCGTTTCGTTTGTCGCGACGCCGCTCGCAGGCGGCGCGAGTCTCGCGGTCCCATGAGTATGGCAACCCACTCCGACCTTCACGCAGACCGTGTCTGGGGCGAGGCGGCCGTCTTGCTCAGCCTCGATCTGACTGCGGGACTTTGGGAATTCCTGGACACCGGCCTGGACTACCAAGACGTCCTGCGCGCCAACAGGCAGGCCATTCTCGAGAGCCGCAAAGGACTCGAAAAGCCACGCTCGACGGCCCGGATGCCAAGGTCACGGATATCGGAGATTGCCCAAAAGCACGCGGCCCCGATCCAGCGCGGCGTGCTTTCCTATGCGGGATTCGTCGAGGAGACGTTCTCGGGTTTTCGAGGCTATGTACGCAACGAATGCTTTTTCAATCCGCTGCTCTTCGACTGCCTGAATTTCAAGCAATCGCTGAGGGATCGCTTGGAATCGGAGCTTGGCGAAGACTTCGATGCGAACGCGGCCAACAAGTCATTCGACGAGCGCCGGGCCATGATGCTGGGCCGGCAGGCCATGCAGGCCATGCAGGTCGATCGGGCCATCGAATCGGGACGCCTGTCGACCTGGGACCGCGAATTGCTGGAGAAGCATCGAGGCACACTGGGGGCGGTCGATCCGTTGGGAACGGTCATTCACCTCGGGGTCTGCCAACTGAAAAACGAGGCTGTGAAGAAGTTCGTCGCCAAGCTGAAGCCGGACGCGCGCAGCAAACTCCGGTCCATCTTCAATCAAATCATCGAAACGCACTGACATGAGCAGACAAGCACGCCTGGGCGAATTGATCGCCATTCTGTCCATCGAGGACATGAAGGAGGTCTACAAGTACGTGGACCTGAACGGCGACGTCGATTCGATCAACCGGGTCTTCAGAGAGGCGCTGCTCGATGCAGGGTATTCGCGGGACTACGAAAAAATCGGCGCATCGTTCGAACAGCTGCCTCTGCCGAAAGAAGACCGGGAGACGCTTGACGCTTGGGGTCGGAGGCTCTACTTCGGCATTCACGCCGAGGACATCGACATCTCCTGCTGGCTGAAGATACTCCACGCCCTGCTGTTCCGAGGGATTGAAGTCGAAGGTGCGGATCCGGCGGGGAAAGCCCTGATCGCGGACATGCTCGGGGCATACAAGCGGATCCAGGACGACGGATACGCAAGAGATGTCTCCCGCATCAAGGAGTCGCCGATCATGTCCTCCTTGGACAAGAAGATTCTCGAGACCTACAACTTCAACTATTTCGACGACTTTGCCGGCAACGACCCCTTTCTGACGATCAAGGCGGTTCGAGCGGGCATGCACCTCATCCGGCTCGTCGGTACGGCAGGCGTTTTCTCGACGGCCGACTTCCCGTTCGATGCTTTGCGTGCGGCGGGACAGAAGCTGATCACGGAGGACGGGATATGGATGCCGCCCGGTGCCGAGGTGTGCGACATCCGGGCCGTCGTCGATCGCAGCCATATCCGCCTCTGATGTCCTTCGTGGCCCCAGCGTCCGAACCAAGCGCCATGAGTCCCGAGGACATTGCAGCCCGCAATTTCTTCGAGCGGCATATTTTTCGCCTGGCCGAGCTTGTCTATGGCGAGTATTTTTCGAACCGCGAGTATCCGTTCCACCTGCTCCTCTCGGAGGTCCGCACGCTCGTCAAGGCCTGCGAGGAATTCGGGCTCGACGATATCGACTGGCTCGAAAAGGTCGTGCAGGCTCTCTATTCGCCTCACCCCTCGCGATTCGCCCCCGAGGACATGTCCTACCTGATGTCGATCATCGCGAGCAATTCATCTCCCGAGGGGAAGAGCACCGCCATCCTCTCCTTCATTCAGAGCTTGAAATGAACGATCGCATCGTCTGCGTGGGTGACAGGACAACGCACGGGGGCACTGTGCTGGAGGGGTTTTCCGCGTTCTCGATCAATGGAAGAATTCCCTCCGGTGTGGGCCATATGGTTGCCTGCCCCAAATGCAAAGGCGTGTTCCCGATTTCCAACCGAGGCGTGCGGGCCAAGGTCAACGGGATTGAAGTCGCGGTAGACGGCATGGTGACCAGTTGCGGTGCAGCGTTGATCGCATCCCAGAAGCTGGCGGGGGTGGCCTAGAAAGTTGGGCGCGATCTCGGCTGCCGCGGCTGGTCCCCCACGCGACTTCTGCTGACACAACTCGCCCGCTCACCTGGCCGGGCCGCGCGAATGCAGCATCGATCTCGACCCGCCCCCCAGAGAGCAGCCGACCCGCATCGCCCAGTCGCCCGGATCTCGTGTGGGTGGCGGACTTCACGTACATCCGCATCGAGACCGGGTTCTGCTATCTGGCAGCGATCCTTGATGCCTGCAGCCGTAAGGTCGTGGGCTATGCGATCTCGCGGCGCATCGACACACCGCTTGCGTTGGCTGCGCTGTATTCAGCCGGCCGAAGTCGACAGCCGCAGTCAGGTTGCATCCATCACACGGATTGCGGTTGTCAGTACGCAAGCGAGACGTACCGACGCGCACTGCAAGAGGCTGGGCTCCTAGGATCGATGAGTTCGCCAGGCAATCCGTATCACAATGCCCAAGCCGAGAGTTTCATGAAGACGCTCAAGGTCGAGGAGGTGTACTTGGCTGGCTACGAGACGTTCGCTGACGTGGCAACACGACTTCCGCAGTTCACGAAGAGATCTACAACGCCAAACGGCTGCATTCGGCGCTCGGCTACCGTCCGCCCAACGAATTCGAATCCCAACTCGTTCAGCAGGCGGCTTAGTCCTGGCGACCCCAGTGGTCCAGTCGATGGGGTTCACTCCATGACGTACCAGTTTGGACCCGGCGGTTTGAGATCCTGAATGCCTTTGAGACGCCGGGCGCCAGCGGAAACACGTGCTGCTTGCTGGCCGTCCCGATTCGTGGCACAAGCTGATGTTTTGACGTGATCCTAATGAGGTAAACCACAGTGTGTGATCTGAACGACCAAGAAGAAATCAAGAAGTACACCCGCCGCGACTTCGGTGCATTGGCCGCATCCGCCGGACTGCTGACCGCGTTGCCGAGCGTGGCCAACGCCGTGGCCGTTGCCGAGCGCGAGGTGATCATCACGACGGCAGATGGCAGCTGCGACGCGTATTTTGTCGCACCCACAGCGGGCGCGGCACCCGGCGTGCTGGTGTGGCCCGACGTGTTTGGTCTTCGCCCAGCCTTCAGGCAAATGGGTCGGCGGCTGGCCGAATCGGGCTACAGCGTGCTGGTGGTGAACCCGTTCTACAGGCAGAAGAAAGCACCCACCGCAGCGCAGGGCGGTCAGACGCCAATCGCCGAAGTGATGCCGCTCATGCAGGCCCTGACGCCGGCCATGCATCTGAGCGACGGAAAAGCCTTCGTGGTTTGGCTCGATGCCCAACGCGAGGTGGACAAGGCGCGCAAGCTGGGTACCACCGGCTATTGCATGGGCGGCCCGATCGCGGTGCGCACTGCCACCGTGGCGCCCAGCCGGGTGGGCGCGGTCGGTACCTTCCACGGCGCTGCCATGGTGACCGCAGCGCCTGACAGCCCGCATCGCCTAGTCGCCCAGACGCAGGCGCGTTACCTGATCGCAGTGGCCGAAAACGACGACACCAAAGAGCCCGAAGCCAAAGTCACCTTGCGCACCGCTTTCGACAGCGCGAAGCTGTCGGCCGAGGTGGAGGTTTACCCGGCGGCCCACGGCTGGTGTCCGCCCGATACACAGGTCTACGATGCCGCCCAAGCCGAGCGCGCTTGGACGCGCCTGCTGGCGACATTCAGCAAGGCACTGGTCTGATCGCAGCAGCCGGCTAACGAGCCTCAGCGGGCGTGGTGCCCGGGATGTGGCGGGCCACGACCGGCCTTGGCCGCCGCGTCGGCGAGGTCCCTCATGGCCTGCCGCGTGGCCAGCAACGTAGCTTCGCTCAACCGATGCGACAGGCTCGCCTTGGCGCGCTCCCACACCGGCAAAGCGTCAGTCATCAGCGAAAGCCCCGATAGCGGCAGACTCAACCTTTTGCCTGCACGACCTCGGCCGCCCTCGCCCTGGACCAACCCTCGCCGCTGCAGGGCTTGCACACCGCGGCTCAGCGTCGCGGCATCAACACCAGCGCTCGTCGCCAGATCAACAACGCTCGCTCCATGCGCAGCGCCGATGCCGACCAGCAGACTGAATTGCTCAGCCGTCAGCCCGAGCGGCTTGAAACAACCGTTATAGAAACGCGTGAGCGCGCGCCGTGGCGCGGGCTTGAAAGCCCGGACGTTCCACCGCGACACGCTTTTGCTCCATATCAACCCGCGCGTCATCGATTCGGCCAAGCAAGCCGCACTCGCGCCTCGTTTCCAAGCCGCGCTGGAGGAAGCCGGCGGCCGTATCCTCCACTTCGGTCCCGTCGCTCGGGTGCTGGAAGGCGGCGACCCACCACCGCCTCTGGCGGGCTCTTCGAATTCCCCACCCTGGCGGCGGCGTTGGATTTCTACGCCTCGGAGCGCTACGCCCCGATCAAGGCCGAGCGCGGCCTCCTCTGAGGGCGGCCGCGGGGGCGCTTCGGCACCCCTTGGGGCGTCTGCCGATCCCGGCGACCCTGCGATGCGCATTGTGCGTGCAGGCCTGCTCGGGAGACAGTTTCCAGGACCTGGGGCAGGGCGGTCTTGCTGCTGCCTTCACCGTCGCACGGCGTTCTCGCCGTCAAGGGCTGCGCTGCGCCGTGCGGGCCACGGTGCCAGGCGATCCCGCCCGCAACCGTTCAAGGAGAACGCCATGGCTGCTTCCATCTTTACCTTCCTCAGCGACGCGCAGTCCGACCAGTTGCTGGCCAACGGCCTGTCTTCGCGGGCGCAGGCGGACTTCGATCCGTTGCCTGTGGTCAAGCTGTTCACGCCCGATGCGGGCGTCACCTGGCTGCTCAGCGAGATCGACCCCGAGGACCACGACACCGCCTTCGGCCTGTGCGATCTCGGGATGGGCTTTCCGGAGCTGGGCTGCGTGAGCCTCGCGGAGCCTGCCCGGTTGCGCGGGATGCTGAACCTGCCGATAGAGCGGGCTCCGCATTTCTGTGCCGACAAGCGCATGAGCACTTACGCGAAGGGGGCCCGCAGCGCGGGGCGCATCCAGGCCTGAGGTCCCGACCGGCGCACGCCAGGGTATGCACGCCTCGCATGGCTGGGCATGGGCGGTGCTTGCACATGCCCGGCTCTCGCGGCGGCTCTGTGTTGTGCAATGGCGGCACGGCGGCACGGCGGCACGTCGGCTCGTGGCCGGTGCAGGGCGCTGCCATCTTGCTGACAAGCCAGCCCGCCGTTCGGGCGGCGCGTCTTGACATCAACTAAATTCGGTACTAAATTCAGACCCAAAGGCACTCGAAGATCGTCATGCCATCCATCTCCAACATCAAGTCCATCTCCTACCTGAAAAGCCACGCCGCTCAAATATCCGAAGACCTGGAGATGAACGGCGCGCCCTTCTTCATCACCCAGAATGGCGAAGCCAGCATGGTGATTGAAAGCGCCAAGCAGTTTCAGGAAAAAGAATCGCTGATCGCCGTCTTGAAAATCATCGCCTTGGGTGAGAAAGAGCGCATGCAGGGCAAAGGTATTTCCGTTGCCGAGTCCCGTGCGCAACTGGCCGCAGCTCGCCAGCGCCGCAAGTAATGGCCATCTTCATTCTTCCTGATGCCCAGGAGGACTTGCTCTCGCTTCAGGAGTACATGCTCGACAAGTGGAGCGAAGCCGACTGGCTCAAGGCCGAAGATGAGATTTTCGCGAAACTGGCGCTGGTCGAGACAGGTTTCTTGACTGGGGCACCCGTCCAGGAACTTGCATCCGTTGGCATCCTTGAATATCGGAACGCCTTTACCTCGCACCACAAGCTGGTCTACCGGCGTATTGGCGATGACACATTCGTCTATGTCGTTGCGGGACATCGGCAAGACTACCCGACACTTTTGATGAAGCGCCTTCTGAGGATTTGATCGGGTCGGATTCGACCCAGCTCCCCAGCGACACTCTTCCCATCCATTTTTGATACCCGCTCAGCGCACTGCTGCCGCCGACCGGGAACCGACTGTCAAGATTCAATCGACACCCGCATTCCTGCCGTCACGAGATCCTTGCCAGAGTGGCCTTGATTGAAAAGCGCGCTGCAAAGGCTTGGCCATCGAGCGGGTGTAAGCGTCCGCCAACTCATCTTGATTCCCGCCAGCGGGCCTAGGAGCATCGTGTTCACTACTCCACTTATTTCTTGGCGGACACGTGAACACTATCGAGACGGT
>NZ_FNPM01000002.1:0-749663 GCF_900107295.1 Variovorax sp. YR266 | reverse complement strand
GCGATCTCGCGCACGGTGGGCGCCACGCAGGTGGTGGACGAGATGCTGTTCTGCTTCACCCACACCACCGAAATCCCGTGGATGCTCCCGGGCGTCGCGCCCACGGGCAAGCGCGTCGAAGTGCCACTGCTCGCGGTCATCAAGTTCCGCGGCGACAAGCTCTATCACGAGCATATCTACTGGGACCAGGCCAGCGTGCTGGTGCAGGTGGGCCTGCTCGATGCGAAGCTGCTGCCCGTGGCGGGTGTCGAGACGGCGCGCAAGCTGCTGGACGAGACGCTGCCGTCGAACACCCTGATGTACTTGGGTAACAGAGGTGGGCAAGCGAGCCTGGAAATCTAAGCACAGACCACGTAAGCCCAGGTCGGGCATTCGAACACCGTCTTTGCGAACGCAGAGAGGCAACACCGCCTCATCGGCAGAAATGATGAATTAGATCAATAACTCCTCGATGCATATAAAAGTGCAACGGCTCCACCTGGGCGCTGGAACAGGAGAACTTGTGCGACTGTATGTTTCCCCGCTTCCTTTTGAAACCGCACTGAGCGGCTCGTTTCTCGGCACCAGCCATGCACGCAGCGCAGAACTCGACGAGGACATGGACCCCATGCGGGTCTTGCTCATCGACCATCAATCGACCCAGTGCAAGACCTTCAACGAAGGATTGGAGAGAAACGGTTTCACCGTGGACATCGTGAACAGCGAAAACGCAACCGCGAACCCGGTCATCGCACAGGACTACGCGCTCATCCTCCTGAACTCGATGCGACCTGGCCAGGACGGAGCCCATGCCGTTCGAACGATCCGGCGCAAGACGGATGCACCTCTCCTGGTTCTGACCGAACGCGACAGCGTTGCCGCTCGCATAGCGGGCCTGGAGCTTGGAGCAAACGACTATCTGGTCAAGCCGTTCCAGTTTTCCGAACTGCTTGCCCGCGTCAAGGCGCTGGCCCGCAGCACCGGTGCACGCCATCAACCAGTGCTTCGCCTGGCCGATCTGGAGCTCGACGAGCGGCGCGCAAAGTTCTCCCGCGATGGGACCGAACTCGAACTGACCAGGATGGAGTTCACGTTGCTGGTGGTGTTGCTTCGCAACCAGGGCAAGGTACTTTCACGGTCCCAACTCGCCAGGCGCGTCTGGGATATGGAATTCAATGCCAAGACCAACGTGGTCGACGTAGCCATCCTTCGCCTGCGCAGCAAGCTTGACGCCCCGTTCGAGTCGAAGTTGCTGCATACGGTGCGAGGCGAGGGGTACGTCCTCGAGGAACGTACCGAACCCTTGTAGAGCAAGTGGACAGGCGGGTTGAAGAGAGGGGCGAAAACGCACACTGCGTGTCGCGGTTTGCCTCAAGTCACAGGACGATTTGGAGAGGTTTGGGACTGGAAATTGGCCTGCCCGGAGGGGATCGAACCCCCGACAACCTGCTTAGAAGGCAGGTGCTCTATCCAACTGAGCTACGGGCAGATTTCAGGCTGGAGAGAAGCCAAGAAAATCAATGACTTAGGAGCTTTTTCTCTTAAGCAGCAGCGGCGGATTCTACCGAGTTCCGCGCCTTGACTCGCTGTGCTTGCTCGCGCTCTACGATCCAAAACGAAAAATGCACACAGCCCGCTGGTGACTGTGTGCATTTCATTTTTATGGTCGGGGCGAAAGGATTCGAACCTTCGACCCTCTGGTCCCAAACCAGATGCGCTACCAGGCTGCGCTACACCCCGACAAGCCTTCTATTCTAGCCCGGATATTGGCCGATCCCCAAAGTTTCTCAGTCAGCGTTTCTCGTACTGCGTTTTGCCGAAAAGAATCTCGCGTTCTTTATCGCCGGTGATCGGCTTGCGCAGGTCAGCCAGCACCTTCACGCCGCGCTGCACGGCTGGACGCGCTGCGATGCCATCGAACCATTCCTTCAGGTGCGGGAAGTCGGTGAGGGTGATGCCCTGGTTTTCCCAACTGCGCAGCCACGGGAAGATGGCAATGTCGGCAATCGAATAGCTCTTGCCCGCGATGAACTTGTTCTTCGACAACTGCTTGTCGATCACGCCGTAGAGGCGCTTGGCCTCGTTGCTGTAGCGGTCGATCGCATAGGCGACCTTCTCGGGCGCGTACAGCCGGAAGTGGTGCGCCTGGCCGAGCATCGGGCCGACGCCCCCCATCTGGAACATGAGCCACTGCAGCACGTCGTAGCGTTCACGGTCGCCGGTAGGCAGAAACTTGCCGGTCTTGCCCGCGAGGTAGACGAGGATGGCGCCTGATTCGAAGAGCGAGATCGGCTTGCCGTCCGGACCGTCGGGGTCGGTGATGGCGGGGATCTTGTTGTTGGGGCTGATCTGCAGGAAGTCGGGCGCGAACTGGTCGCCCTTGCCGATATTCACGGGGTGCGCGTGGTAGGGCAGGCCGCACTCCTCCAGCATGATGTGAATCTTGTGGCCGTTCGGCGTGGGCCACGAATAGACCTCGATGGGCGATGCAGGCATGTTGTCTGGCACTCCGGTGGATTTGATGCGAGCCCGGCAGCTTATACGTGCGAGTTCAAACGCGTGCAGGCGCGGGAATTCATTCGCAATCTGCCCGACGGGATCTCAGCCGACCTGTTTCTCGTGTGCGTTGCACCACATCCAGTCTTCGCCGGGCTCGAGCGACTGGATGACGGGGTGGCCTTCGGCGTGCGAATGCCTAGTTGCGTGGCGGTTCTTCGACGAATCGCAGCAACCCACGTGGCCGCAGTGCACGCACAGGCGAAGGTGGACCCAGGTGTCGCCGGTCTTCAGGCAGTCTTCGCAGCCGCGTTGGCCGTGCTGGTCATGGGGCTGCGCGATCTCGGCGGGCACGTGGTCACAGGGTTTGATGGGCAACGTCGGGCTCCTTTGTCTTGACGATGGATCGATTGGGGGCGCGCTTCAGGCGACGGCCGAGGCCTGCGACAGGTGCTGATGAATCAGCGCGACCGCGGCCGCGCCCTCACCGATGGCGCCGCCCACACGCTTGACCGAGCCCGAGCGCACGTCGCCCACGGCGAACACGCCCGATACGCTCGATTCGAGCGCCGTGGACGGCCGCGCCGGAAAGCCGCTGCTGGCGGCGGCACCTGTCAGCACGAAGCCGTGCTTGTCAACCGCCACCCCGCAGCCGTCGAGCCACGAAGTCTCAGGCTCTGCGCCGACGAACAGGAAGATGTTGCGCGCCGCGCAGTCATGTTCGTTGCCCGAGGTGTGACAACGCCATGTCGCGCCGGTGAGGCCTTCGTCGGAGCCGCCATGCAGGCGTACGAGCTCGGTGTGAGGCTGCAACGAGATGTTCGGCGTGGCCTCGATGCGGTCGATCAGGTAGCGCGACATGCTGGCCGCCAGCGACGGCCCGCGCACCAGCACGTTGACCTTGGCTGCGTGGCGCGACAGGAACACGGCGGCCTGGCCGGCCGAGTTGCCGCCGCCGACCAGCGCCACTTCTTGCTGCGAGCAGATCTTTGCCTCGATGGCCGAGGCCCAGTACCAGACGCCGCGGCCTTCGAATTCGGCGAGGCGTGGAACATCGGGGCGGCGGTAGCGTGCGCCGCTGGCGATGACCACCGTGCGCGCGTGGATCGTACGGCCGTCGGTCAGCGCAATGGCAAGGCTTTCAAGTGGGTTGTCGCGCGAGCAGTCGAGCGACACGACCTTGGCCGGAATCAGCATCTCGACACCGAACTTTTGCGCCTGCACGAACGCGCGCCCCGCCAGCGCCTGCCCCGAGATGCCGGTCGGAAAGCCCAGGTAGTTCTCAATGCGCGCGCTGGCGCCGGCCTGGCCGCCGAAGGCGCGGCAGTCGAGCACGATCACGCGCAGGCCTTCCGAGGCCGCGTAAACAGCGGTCGCCAGGCCGGCCGGCCCGGCGCCGACAACGGCCACGTCGAACAACTCGTTGCGCTCGGCGGTGTCGACCATGCCGAGGCAGCGCGCCAGCGCCTCGTCGGCCGGGTTGACCAGCACCGAGCCGTCAGGGCACACGGCCAGCAGTTTGCTGGCGCCGTACTGCGCGAGCAGCGCGGCCGCGTCGGGGTCTTCGGCGGCGTCGACCAGGTGATATGGATAGCCGTTGCGGCGAAGGAAGTTTTCCAGCCGTGCCATGTCGGGTGACTGGGGCTGGCCGATCAGCACCGGGCCGCTGGCGCCGGACTCGATCAGCGCCACGCGCCGCAGGATCAGCGCGCGGGTGATGCGCTCGCCCAAGTCGGCTTCGGCCACCAGCAGCGCACGCAGTTGCGCGGGCGATACGAGCAGCGCCTCGACGTCTTCGTCGGCATGGCCGTCGACCAGGGCAGGGCGGCCGCTCAGCTGGCCGACTTCGGCCAGGAATTCACCTGGCCCTTGCCGCACGATCGGCACCACATGACCAAGGCCGTCGCGTTGCGTGACGGCGACAACGCCTTTCAGCAGCACGAACATGCCGGGGCCGGTTTCGCCTGCTGTAAATAGTCTGGTGCCGCGTGCGAATTGCTGAACACTGCCAAAGCGCGCAATGCGCGCAATCTCAGTGTCACTGAGGACGGGGAAAGTCTGGTGAAGGCGGCTGCTGTCGGTGCCGGTTGCGTTGGTGGTGGCCATAGGTGGAGCTCCATTTCGCGAATCCACCGCATTAGACGACGAAGCGGCGCCAAGCGGTTTGCAGGCGTTTCACAGGCGGCTTTGGGCTGTAACAACGTCACGTGCCTGCAATGTTCCTGACATGCCCGCTTCATCGCAGGTGCGGAGACTCCCTCGGCAGAAAGGGTTCCCCATGAAAGAACTGCCCAACCCGACGTTTCCGCTTTCGCAGATCGGGCTGCGCGCGGCCTTGTGGCCCGCTCCTGCAACCGGTGTGTCTACCGCTGTTGCTGCTGCCCGCACATCGGTGCCTCAGGCGCCCGCTGTCATCCTGCCGCCGGCCGTCGAGTCCAAGCAGGGCATCACCGTGGGCTGGGCCCGCCACCTTGACGACGTGCGCGCTGCCCAACGCCTTCGCTACGACGTGTTCGTCGGCGAAATGGGCGCCCGGGTTTCGTCGCCGCTGGCCGGCCACGACATCGACCTGTTCGACGACTTCTGCGAACACCTGCTGGTGCGCGACGAACTGACCGGGCAGGTCATCGGCACCTATCGCGTGCTCACACCCGCCCAGGCCCGCCGCGTGGGCAGCACCTACAGCGATACTGAATTCGACCTCACCCGCCTGCGCGACCTGCGCGAGCGTATGGTCGAGTTGGGCCGCAGCTGCGTGCATCCCGACCACCGCCAGGGCGGCGTGATCCTCGCACTCTGGGGTGCGCTGGCTGGCTTCATGCACCGCAACAAACTGGACACGATGATCGGTTGCGCGAGCATTCCGATGTCACACAACGGTGTCACGAACGGTGACGCCGCGGCCAGCATCTGGCGCCAGGTGTCGGCCAAGCACATGGCACCGATCCAGTATCAGGTGCAGCCCCGCCTGCCGTTGCCGGTCGAGCGACTCGACAGCACGCTTGACGTGGAGCCGCCAGCGCTCATCAAGGGCTACCTGCGCCTGGGTGCGAAGGTGCTCGGCGCGCCCGCCTGGGATCCGGATTTCAACGCCGCCGACCTGCCGATGCTGATGCGCATCGACGATCTGCCGGCGCGCTACCGCAAGCACTTCCTGGGCGCATGAAGCCGGCGGCCGACCGGCCCGAAACCGGGCCGCCCGCTTCTACGCTTGGCGCTGCCAGCCAGCACGCGGCTGGCTCAGAGGCGTCACGGGATAGTCATGGAACTGTCACAAGAGGGGCTGACACTGTCATATTTCAGCCTACGTGTTCTCCTGTGCCGCTTGCTCCAGAATCAGTGCCCATGTCACCCGCCTCCGCAGATCCGTCGCTTGACGTTGCGGCACCCACGTTCACATTGCTGGACCGCGACCACAGCATTCTTTCGTTCAACGAGCGTGTGCTCGACTGGGCGCATCGCAAAGAGGTGCCGCTGATCGAGCGGCTGCGCTACCTGTGCATTGTTTCGTCGAATCTCGATGAATTCTTCGAGGTCCGCGCCGCGCCGCACCTGATCGCGGGCAGCGCTGGGGACCACAAGGGCACTTACACGGTCGAGTCGTTCGAACGGCTGGCCGAGGCGGCTCACAAGCTCGTGGCGCGCCAGTACGCGCTGTACAACGACGAGCTGATGCCGACGTTCGCGACGCACGGCATCCACATCATTTCGCATGGCGAGCGCAACCCGGCACAGCGCAAGTGGGTCAGCGAGTATTTCGAGCGCGAAGTACGCCCGTTGCTGATTCCAGTCGGTCTCGACCCGGCGCACCCGTTCCCGCAGGTGGCCAACAAGTCGCTCAACTTCATCGTGAGGCTGGGTGGCAAGGATGCTTTCGGGCGCGAAAACCCGATCCAGATCGTCAAGCTGCCGCGAGTTCTGCCACGTCTGATCAAGATGCCGGCCAAGGTGTCGGATGGCAAGACGCTGTTCGTGGCACTGTCTAGCGTGGTGCGCGCGCATCTCGCGAGCATGTTTCCGGGGCGCGAGGTGGGCGATTTCTCGCAGTTCCGCGTTACCCGGCATTCCGACCTTGCCGTGGACGAGGAAGACGTCAAGAACCTGCGCACCGCGTTGCGCCAGGGGCTGCAGCACAGGCACTATGGCCAGGCCGTGCGGCTGGAAGTGTCGGCGAGCTGCGCCGAGTCTCTCGCGAGTTTCCTGCTGGCGCAGTTCAACCTGCCGCCCGAGGCGCTGTACCGCGTGCATGGCCCGGTCAACCTGGCCCGGTTCACGCAACTGGCCGACCTGCTCGATGAGCCGCAACTGCGCTTTCCGCCGTATCCGGCTTCCTACCCCGTTGCTCTGTCGCCCGGGCAGTCATTCTTCGAGCAGCTGCAGCGCGGCGATGTGCTGATTCACCAGCCCTTCGAAAGCTTCGAGGGCGTGCTGGCCTTCCTGCGCGAAGCGGTGCTCGACCCGCAGGTGCTGGCGATCAAGCAGACCATCTACCGCACAGGCGCCGATTCAGAAATGATGGATCTGCTGCGCGAAGCCGTGCGCCGCGGCAAGGAAGTCACGGTAGTGGTGGAGCTGAAGGCGCGCTTCGACGAAGAGGCCAACATCAACTGGGCTGAAATGCTCGAATCGATCGGCGCGCAGGTGGTGTACGGCGTGGTCGGCCTGAAGACCCACGCCAAGATGCTGCTGGTGACGCGGCGCGAGGGCAAGCAATTGCGCCGCTACGGCCATCTGTCCACGGGCAACTACAACCCGCGCACTGCCAGGCTCTACACCGACATCAGCCACCTCACGGCCGATCCGATGCTGACGGCCGACATGGAAGCCGTGTTCGTGCATCTGGCGAGCCAGAGCCGCTTGCCCAAGCTCAACCGCATGTGGCTGGCGCCGTTCGACCTGCACAAGAACATCGTGGCGCAGATCGATGCGCTGGGCCTGGCCGCAGCGGCCGGCCAGTCGACGCGCATCGTCGCCAAGATGAACGCGCTGACCGACGACGAGATCATCGCCTCGCTCGTCCGCGCGGGGCAGAAGGGCGTGAAGATCGATCTGATCGTGCGCGGCGCATGCACGCTGCCCGCGCAGGTGCCGGGGCTCACCGACAACATCCGCGTGCGCTCGGTGATTGGCCGCTTCCTGGAGCATTCGCGGGTCTTCTATTTCCGCAATGGCGAGGATGAATCGCTGTACCTGTCGAGCGCCGACTGGATGAACCGGAACATGATGCGGCGCATCGAGCTTGCGTGGCCTGTAACGGACCCGGGACTGCGCCAGCGGCTGATCGACGAATGTCTGGTGGCTTACCTGCACGACGGGCGCGACGCCTGGGATCTGGGCGCGGACGGCATCTACACGCGCGTCGATGACGATACGCATTCGGGCGAGGCAGGCGCATCGCCCGTCGTCGAGGCCCACGGTGCGCAGGCCGCACTCATGAACCGCTACGCATCCAGAGGGCATCTCAGAGATGCATCCAGCAACTGAAGATCGAAAGACGATGACCATGGACTTGATCTTCTGGCGTCACGCCGAAGCCGAGGACTGGACCGAGGGTTGCGACGACATGCAGCGCTCCCTCACCGCGCGCGGCGAAAAGCAGGCCAAGCGGATGGCCACTTGGCTGGATCGTCAGTTGCCGGACGGCACGCGCATCATCTGCAGCCCCGCGCGGCGCTGCGAACAGACTGCGCTGGCGCTGGGTCGCAAGTACAAGCTGCGCTCAGAGCTCGCGCCCGACACGACGGCAGAGGCGCTGCTTGGCGCGGCCGGTTGGCCCAACGGCAAGTCGGTGGTGCTGATGATCGGCCACCAGCCATCGGTGGGGCAGGCTATCTCCCTGCTGCTGGGCCTCAAGCAGGACAGCTGCCCGGTTCGCAAGGGAGCGCTGTGGTGGATTCGCACGCGTGAGCGCGACGGCGACGTGCAGACCGTCGTTGTGACGGTGCAGTCGCCGGAACTGCTCTAACTAACTAATGGGGCGGCTGGCTCAGCAGCCGCTGAGCTCGACGCGCCAACTGCTGATCTTCTGCCAGGCCAGCACTTCTTCGCGCAGGAGGTGCGCCGATTGCGGAAACGCCTCGGCCCAGTCCGGGGCACAAACAATGGTGAAGGCCCGTGCGCCCAGCGCTGCGAGGTGCAGCGCTTGCGGATCAGGGTCGCGGCGCGCGTGGCACAGGATCACCGCGAGCCGAAGTGACAGCAACTGCATCACGAAGGTCTCATCGTCCAGCGATGCTTCGAGCTTGCGCAGCTTGCCGCGCTGGCCCAGCACCAACTGGCCGAGCGCGTGCATCTCGTTCACCGCAAAGCCGGGCGCGTCGGTGTTGTCGAGGATGTAGGCGCCGTGCTTGTGATAGTCGCTGTGTGAGATCAGCGTGCCGATCTCGTGCAACTGCGCCGCCCAGCCCAGCTTGCGCAGGGCCCGGCCAGCCCGGCTTGATGTACTGCCGCCGCGCGCGGCGGGGGAGAGCTGCACGAACAGCGCAGCGGCCGTTTCGCCCACGCGCTTGGCCTGTGCCGTGTCGACGGTGAAGCGATTGGCCAGCCGCGCCACCGTGGCGGTGCGCATGTCGGCCACGCTTTCGTCGCGTTCCAGCAATTCATAGAGCACGCCGTGGCGCAGGGCGCCCTGGGCGACTTTCATTTCCTGGATGCCGAGCAGGTCGAACACCGCGCGTAGCACGCTCACACCGCCGCCGATGACGGCCTTGCGGTCTTCCCGCATGCCGTCGATGCGCAGCTTGTCGGCGCTGCCGGCCTTGAGCAGGCGGTCGAGCAGCCAGTCGAGGCCTTCGCGCGTGACGAGGCCGGGCTCGCCACCCGCCGCGGCCAACACATCGCCGACGGCGCCGATGGTGCCGGACGCGCCGTAGGCCACGTCCCACTGGTCGCGGGTGTAAGTGGCGAGGGCGTCGTCGAGCACGGCCTTGGCAGCCACTTCGGCCGCGCGAAAGGCGCTGGCGGTAAACAGGCCTTCGCCGAAGTGTTTCATCGACCAGGCGACGCTGCCGACCCGGTACGACTCCATGCGGTCGGCCTCGAGGGCGTGGCCGATGATCATTTCGGTTGAGCGCCCGCCGATGTCGACCACCAGCCGGCGCTCGCTGTCGGAGGCGTCGGTGTGCGGCAGCATGTGCGCCACGCCCTGATATATGAGGCGGGCCTCCTCCCGGCCCGGGATCACGTCGATGCCGAAGCCCAGAATGGTGCGTGCGCGCAACAGGAATTCTTCGCGGTTGCGCGCTTCGCGCAGCGTTTGCGTGGCCACAGCCCGAACCTGCGAGCGTTTGAAGCCGGCCAGGCGTTCGCCGAAACGCGCGAGCGCGTCCCAGCCGCGCTGCATGGCCTCGGCCGTGAGGTTGCGTGCGCTGTCCAGGCCGTTGCCCTGGCGAACCGTCTCCTTGAGATATTCGGTGCGGTGGATCTGGCCGTGGTCGACCTGTCCGATTTCGAGCCTGAAGCTGTTCGAGCCCAGGTCGACTGCTGCGAGGCGGGTGCCGTTTTGCATGTGGTTCTGAAGAAGAAGGCGGTGTCTTTGTGTTTGATCGTAGCGCCGTGACAGGGCGCGCCACCTCTCGGATCGCGCAATGGCGAGGTTTGGAAGGCTAGGCGCGGCGCATGACGGTTATGTGACAGCGTCACACGAACCACCGGAGGAATAAAGGCATTTTCCCTCGACAGAGGGGTGTCACACCGATGTCACACAAGCTTTCTAGAGTCCGTCCAAGCCCGAAAAAGGGACTACTTCTTACTTCTAAAGGAAGCTTCATGAAAACGACGTTCAAATTTGCAACAGCCGGCCTGGTGGCCGCGGTGTTCTCCATTCCCGCCTTTGCACAAGACGTGACCGGCGCTGGTGCCAGCTTCCCGGCACCGCTGTACGCCAAGTGGGCCTCTGACTTCAACAAGGCCACCGGCGTCAAGATCAACTACCAGTCGGTTGGCTCGGGCGCCGGCATCAAGCAGATCGAAGCCAAGACCGTCGACTTCGGCGCTTCGGACGCTCCCCTGAAGGACGACGAACTGCAGGCCAAGGGCCTGATGCAGTTCCCCACCGTCATCGGTGGCGTGATTCCCGTGGTCAACATTCAGGGCATCAAGCCCGGCGAGCTGAAGCTCAACGGCCAGGTTCTGGGCGACATCTACCTCGGCAAGATCACCAAGTGGAACGACCCCGCCATCAAGGCACTGAACGGTTCGCTGGCCCTGCCTGACGCCGCCATCGCCCCGGTTCGCCGCGCCGACGGTTCGGGCACCAGCTTCCTGTTCACCAACTACCTGAGCAAGGTCAACGCCGAGTGGAAGACCAAGGTCGGCGAAGGCACGGCCGTGAACTGGCCCACCGGCGCGGGTGGCAAGGGCAATGAAGGCGTCGCCGCTTTCGTGAACCGCCTGCCCAACTCGATCGGCTACGTCGAGTACGCCTACGTGAAGCAGAACAAGATGACGTACGCCCAGCTGCAGAACGCCGCCGGCACCTTCGTGTCGCCCGACGACTCGGCATTCAAGGCCGCCGCCGCTGGTGCTGAATGGAGCAAGAGCTTCTACCAGGTGCTGACCAACCAGGCCGGCAAGGACGCATGGCCCATCACCGGCGCCACCTTCATCCTGATGCACAAGGTGCAGGACAAGCCCGCCAACGCGACTACCGTGCTCAAGTTCTTCGACTGGGCCTACAAGAGCGGCGACAAGACGGCCGACGATCTCGACTATGTGCCGATGCCTGACGCCGTCAAGGCCACCATCGCCAAGGCATGGGGTGATGTGAAGGATGCGTCGGGCAAGGCCGTCGCGTTCAAGTAAATCTACCTATCAGTCCAGGACGGCGCGCCCATGAGCAATTCCTCGCTCCAGGACGCGCCGCTTTCGTCTTTGCCGGAGCGACCAGTGTCATCCACCTTTCCCGCTGCCACAACCTCTCTCGACCTCGCGGCCGAGCGCGGTCGTGCTACTGCACCCCCGCCGCCCGTGAAGGCTCCGCGCTCCGGCCCGATGGCTGACCGGCTGTTCGGCTGGGCCGCCAAGGGCGCCGCGCTGCTGACGCTCGCGATGCTCATCGGCATCCTGTTGTCGCTGGTTGTCGGCGCCTGGCCCGCCATTTCGAAGTACGGCCTCGGCTTTCTCACGAGCAGCGTGTGGGATCCGGTCAAGGAGGAGTACGGCGGCCTGGTCATGATCTACGGCACGCTGGCCACTTCGATCATCGCGCTGGTGATCGCGGTGCCGGTGAGCTTCGGTATTGCGCTCTTCCTGACGGAACTCTCGCCCAACTGGCTCAAGCGCCCGCTGGGCACGGCCATTGAACTGCTGGCGGCGGTGCCTTCCATCGTGTACGGCATGTGGGGCCTGCTGGTGTTCGGCCCGATCCTTTCCACCTGGGTGCAGCAGCCGCTGCAGAAGCTGCTCAGCGGCGTGCCGTACCTCGGTGCGCTGGTGTCCGGCCCACCAGTGGGTATCGGTATCCTGTCGGCCGGCATCATCCTCGCGATCATGATCATTCCGTTCATCGCTTCGGTGATGCGCGACGTGTTCGAAGTGACGCCGCCGCTGCTGAAGGAGTCGGCCTACGGCCTCGGCTCCACCACCTGGGAAGTCGTTTCCAAGGTCGTGCTGCCTTACACCAAGGCCGGCGTGATCGGCGGCATCATGCTCGGCCTCGGCCGGGCGCTGGGTGAGACGATGGCGGTCACGTTCGTGATCGGCAACATGAACCAGCTCAACTCCCTTTCCGTGTTCGAGGCTGCCAACAGCATCACCTCGGCACTCGCCAACGAATTCGCCGAAGCCGGCGCGGGCCTGCATCAGGCCGCGCTGATGTACCTCGGCCTCGTGCTGTTCTTCATCACCTTCGTCGTGCTGTCGCTCTCCAAGATGCTGCTGGCCAAGATGAAGAAGAGCGAAGGAACCAAATCGTGAGCACCGCCCAGAATCTTCTCGCGGCCAAGGCATTGGCCGAAACGCGCCAGGCCAAGTTTGCCTCGCGCAACCGCGTCAACAAGATCGCGCTCACGCTGTCGCTCGCCGCGATGGCCTTCGGCGTGTTCTGGCTGGTCTGGATCCTTTGGGAAACGTTGCGTCAGGGCGTGGGCGGCCTCGCCCTCGCCACCTTCACCGAAATGACGCCGCCGCCAAACGAGGCGGGCGGTATCGCGAATGCGATCTTCGGCTCGTTCGTGATGGTGATGCTGGCCACCTGCGTGGGTACGCCCATCGGCATCATGGCCGGCATCTATCTGGCCGAATACAACCCCAAGGGCTGGCTCGCCTCGGTCACGCGCTTCGTCAACGACATCCTGTTGTCGGCGCCGTCGATCGTGATCGGCCTGTTCGTGTATGCCGTGGTGGTGGCCTATTTCAAGACCTTCTCGGGTCTGGCCGGTGCGATTGCACTGGCGCTGATCGTGATTCCGGTCGTGATCCGCACCACCGAGAACATGCTGCAGCTGGTGCCGCCTGGCCTGCGCGAAGCGGCCTACGCGCTCGGCACGCCGAAGTGGAAGGTCATCCTCAGCATCACGCTGCGCGCTGCCCGCGCCGGCGTGGTCACCGGTGTGCTGCTGGCCGTGGCTCGCATCGCCGGCGAAACCGCACCGCTGCTCTTCACCGCACTGAACAATCAGTTCTGGACCGCTGACGTGAGCCAGCCAATGGCCAGCCTGCCGGTCACGATCTTCAAGTTCGCGATGAGCCCGTACGAGAACTGGCAACAGCTGGCATGGGCCGGCGTGTTCCTGATCACCGTCGCCGTGCTCGCCCTCAACATCCTGGCGCGGGTCCTGACGCGCAACAAACACTGAACCCAGCAGAAGAAGACAACATGCCAAATACCGTTGCACAACCGTCGCGCTCGAAGATCTCGGTCAAGGACCTGAATTTCTACTACGGCAAGTTCCACGCGCTCAAGGGCATCAACCTCGAGATTCCCGAGAACAAGGTCACGGCCTTCATCGGCCCGTCGGGCTGCGGCAAGTCGACCCTGCTGCGCACCTTCAACCGCATGTTCGAGCTTTATCCGGAGCAGCGCGCCGAAGGCACCATCGCCCTCGATGGCGAGAACCTGCTCACCTCGAAGCAAGACGTGGCACTGATTCGCGCCAAGGTCGGCATGGTGTTCCAGAAGCCCACGCCGTTCCCGATGTCGATCTACGACAACATCGCCTTTGGCGTGAAGCTGTTCGAGAACCTCTCGGCCAGTGAAATGGACGACCGCGTTGAATGGGCCCTGAAGAAGGCCGCGCTGTGGACCGAAGTGCGCGACAAGCTGCAGCAAAGCGGCTCGGGCCTCTCCGGCGGCCAGCAGCAGCGCCTGTGCATTGCGCGCGGCATCGCGATCAAGCCCGAAGTGCTGCTGCTCGACGAACCCTGCTCGGCGCTCGACCCGATCTCGACCGCGAAGATCGAGGAGCTGATCGCCGAACTCAAGAATGAGTACACGGTGGTCATCGTGACGCATAACATGCAGCAGGCCGCCCGCTGCAGCGACTACACCGCCTACATGTACCTCGGCGATCTGATCGAGTTCGGCGCCACCGAGCAGATGTTCTTCAAGCCGCAGCGCAAGGAGACCGAGGACTACATCACCGGCCGCTTCGGTTGAAGTCAAAGGAGACAACATGACCGAGAAACACCTTTCCAGCCAGTTCGACAGCGAACTCAACGGCGTCTCGTCGCGCGTGATGGAGCTCGGCGGTATGGTCGAGTCGCAGATTCACCAGGCCGTGTACGCGCTGCTGCAGTTCGACGTCGAAGCGGCCGACCGCGTGATGGAGACCGAGCAGCGCGTCAACGCGATGGAAATCGACATCGACCGCGAGCTGTCTTCGATCATTGCGCGCCGCCAGCCCACGGCACGCGACCTGCGCCTGCTGATCGCCATCAGCAAGACCACCGCCAACCTCGAGCGCGTGGGTGACGAGGCCAACAAGATTGCGCGCATGGTCAAGTCGATCATCGAGAGCGGTTCGGCCCGGCAATTGCCCACGACCGAGCTGCGTATCGCGGCCGACCTGGCCTCGGGCCTGCTGCGCAAGGCGCTCGACGCATTCGCGCGGCTCGACACCTCCGCAGCGTTGTCCATCCTCAAGGACGACGACCTGATCGACAAGGAGTTCGACGGTTTCGTGCGCAAGCTGGTCACCTACATGATGGAAGACCCGCGCACGATCTCCGCCAGCCTGGACCTGCTGTTCCTGGCAAAGGCCATTGAACGCATTGGCGACCACGCCAAGAACATCGCCGAATTCATCATCTACATCGTCAAGGGCGCCGATGTGCGGCACACTTCGATGCAGGAAATCGAGTCCGCGCTGCAGTAACAACAGCGGCAAGACTCCCAAGAAAGCATGAAGAAACCCCGTGTCCTTATCGTCGAAGACGAGTCCTCGATCGCCGAGCTGATCGCCGTCAACCTGCGCCACAACGGCTTCGAGCCGATCTGGTCGGAAGATGGTGCTGCGGCCCAGCGTGAGATCGACGCCTTCCTGCCGGATCTGATCCTGCTCGACTGGATGCTGCCCGGCCAAAGCGGCCTGCAGCTCGCGCGCCAGTGGCGCAAGGACCCGCGCACCAAGGCCATCCCGATCCTGATGCTGACCGCGCGCGGCGACGAACCCGACAAGGTCGCCGGCCTCGATGCTGGTGCCGACGACTACATCACCAAGCCGTTCTCGACCCAGGAAATGCTGGCCCGCATCCGTGCGGTGCTGCGCCGCCGGGCACCGGAAGTGGTCACGGAGCGCGTCGAAATTGGCGAACTGGCGCTCGACACCTCCACGCACCGCGTGACCTGGCAGGGCGGTGCCCTGAAGGTCGGGCCGACTGAGTTCAAGCTGCTGGCCTATCTGATGCAGCATGCCGAGCGTGTGCACAGCCGTGCTCAGCTGCTCGACAAGGTATGGGGCGACCACGTCTACATCGAAGAGCGCACGGTCGACGTGCACGTCAAGCGCCTGCGCGAATCGCTGGGTGCGGCTGCGCCGATGGTCGAAACCGTCCGCGGAGCGGGCTACCGCCTGACCGCCCAAGTCACGGTTTGACCGCCGTGGCACCCTTTGGCCGCGGGCGCGGATAATCGCCCGCCATGCCTTTCCGAATTGCTACATTTTTAATAGCGTCCCTCTTAATAGGAGCGGGCGCTATCGTCATTTTTGGATGGAAGTTCGGGTGGCTGGGCGCCTGGCTGGGTGCGGTACTCTGGCTGGGGCTTGACGCCTGGCGCGCCGAGCGGCTGATGCGGGTGTTGCGCAACGATGCCGCCGGCCTGCCGTCGCGCGGGTCCGGCGTGTGGGGTGAGTTGTCCGAGCGCATCCGCAAGCTGCTGCGCGACCGCGAGCAGCAGACCCGGCAGGCCGAAGACCGGCTGCAGGAATTCCTGGCCGCCATCCAGGCGTCGCCCAATGGCGTGGTGTTGCTCGACGAGCAGGGCCGCATCGAATGGTGCAACCAGACGGCGGCCAGCCAGTTCGGTATCGACGCCGAACGCGATCTGGCACAGCACCTCGCCAACCTCGTGCGCGATCCGGCTTTCGTTGCCTACCTCGCGTCCTGGAACTACAGCCGCGACGTGGTCATCGACGCCTCCGGACTCGGCCATGGGCATCAGCGCGGTCACCCGGTGCGGTTGTCGGTGCAGGTGCATCCCTATGCCGGCAATCGCCGCATGCTGCTGACGCGTGACATCACGGCGCTGGAGCAGGCCGAGGCGATGCGGCGCGATTTCGTGGCCAACGTGTCGCATGAAATCCGCACGCCGCTTACGGTGCTGGCGGGCTTCGTCGAGACACTGCAGAACTTGCCGCTCGATGCGGAAGAGCGCACGCGCTATCTGTCGCTGATGGGGCAGCAATCGCACCGCATGGAGACGCTGGTGAACGACCTGCTGACGCTGTCGCGGCTGGAGGGCAGCGCGGCACCTTCGGGCAACCAGTGGATCCGCACTCGTGCGTTGCTCGCACAGTGCGAAGACGAGGGGCGAGGGCTGTCGGGGCGTCTGACGCCGCAGGGGCATCGACTGTCGTTCACGGTCGACGCGGAGTCCGAGCTGTCGGGCGCGCCGACCGAACTGCAGAGCGCGATGTCGAACCTGCTGAGCAACGCCATCCGCTACACGCCCGGCGGCGGCGAGGTGGCCGTGAGCTGGCGGACGCTGCCCGACGGGCGCGGCGAATACGCCGTGAAGGACACCGGCCCCGGCATCGCCGCCGAGCACATTCCGCGGCTGACCGAGCGCTTCTACCGCATCGACCGCAGCCGCTCGCGCGAGACTGGCGGCACGGGACTGGGACTGGCGATCGTCAAGCACATCGCCCAGCGGCACGGTGCCGAACTGCGTATCGAAAGCACGGTGGGCAAGGGCTCCCGCTTTGCTCTGTTGTTTCCGGCAGCGCGCGTGCGGGAAGCGCGAGTGCTGGCCAAGTAGGCGTGGCTTATCTCGCGCGCTGGCGCATCGTCCAGCGCAGCAGTGCACCGAACAGCAGGGCCGTCAGGGCCAGCGCGGCGGCGCTCATGATCCAGAACGCCAGCGGTGACTGCATGGCCGCCCAGGGGCCCAGACCGTGGTACGCCAGCAGATAGCTCCCGCCCAAACCCAGTCCCCACAGCATCGCGCAATAGATCACCAGCGGCGCCAGCGTGACCCGGTAGCACCGCAGCACGAACACGCAGAAGGTCTGCACCGCATCCGCGAAGTGATACAGGGCCACGGCCAGCAACAGCGCGCCCGCCATCGCGATCACGGCCGGGTTGTCGGAATACACGTTGGCGAGCTCGTAGCGCAGCACGGCCATGGCGGTGGCATAGAACAGTGCACACAGCGCCGTCAGTTCGAAGCCCAGGCGGCAAGCGTGGCGAGCCTTGGCTGCGTCCCCGGCGCCGAGCCAGAAGCTCACGCGCGCGCTGGTCGCGATGGCCAGCGACAGTGGGGTCATGTAGGCCACGGCCAGCAGGTTCGACGCGATCTGGTGCGCCGCCGCGGCTGCGGTGCCGAGGCGTGCGATGAACAAGGCCATCAGCGTGAACGAGGTCACTTCGACCAGCACCGCCAAGCCGCCTGGCACGCCGAGCCGCGCGAACTTGCGGATCTGCTGCCAGTCGGGCGCCTCGAGGCGCTTCCAGAGCCCGTAGTCGCGGTAGAACGGACGGTTGCGCAGCAGCCAGATGGCGCAGCCGAGCATCGCCCAGTTCACGCACAGCGTGGCCCAGCCGCAGCCCACGAGGCCCATGGCCGGCAGGCCCGCGCCGCCGAAAGTGAACCAGATCGACAAGGGCAGCTTCACGACCAGCGAACCGAGCTGCAGCCAGGTCACGAGTTGGGGCCTGCCCAGGCTCTGGTTGAGCGTGCTGAACAGGCGGAAGAGCAGAGCCGGCGCCAGCGCAAAGGCCAGCACCGCGAGATAGGCTTCGACTTCGCCGCGCATTTCCGGCGGCACCTGGGTCCATCGCAGGGCTGCGCCCGGCAGCAGCAGGATCGTCATGCCGACCACAACGGCAATCGCGGCGAGGTATAGCGATTGCCGCACCGAGCGGCCCACTTCACTGCCGCGGCCGCCGCCATGTAGTTCGGCCCAGACCGGCAGCAGAGCTTGCAGCACGCCCATCAGCGAGACGTATACGCTGACGAAGATGGCGGCGCCGACCGAGAGGGCGGCCAGCGCGTGCTCGGAGTAGCGGCCCGCGATGATGGTGTCGGTCACGCCGAAAGCCATCACGGCCAGCTGGCCCACGAGCACCGTGCCCGCGTGCCGCGCGATCAGAGCCCGTTCGCTCCTCACTGCGGCGTGATCTTCTGGTAGAGCAAGAGGTCGTCGGCCGCGCTGCTGGGGCGGCGCAGCGTGCCGGCAAAGCGCCACTGGTCAAAGGGAATGATGGTGTGCAGGCGTTCGATGGTTTCGGGGCTTGCGAGCAGCCACGGGCAGTCGGTGCCAAGCAGCAGCGGCTGCACGTTGAAGTTGCCGTGGTGGCGCAGCGCCGCAATGTGCGGACGGCTCAGCGCGAGCTCGGCGATGCAGCGCGGCTGGCCGACGCGTTCAGCCACGGCGCGCACTTGCGGCGCGAAGCTGCGTGCGTAGTCGATGGGCGGAAGCCACAGCGTCATCAGCAGCATCCAGCACAGTGCCGTGCCGCCGGCTGGCAGCACCAGAGTCTTCCAGAGCGCAGCGCGGTGCCGCCCCGTGCGCCAGCGCACCAGCCAGCACCAGGCGATGGTCGCAGCCACGGCGAGCGCCACGGCAATGGGAGAGAACTCGGGCACGAAGCCGGGCACCAGTCGCGTGACGCTGGCGGCTGGCTTGGGTGGAACGCCGGTCTGCATGGCGATCCAGTAGATCCAGCCCAGCACGGCGAGGCCGCTGAAGAACAGCACGTTGAACCAGTCGATCAGAGCTGCAGCGCTGCGCCGGAAGGTGGGCAGGGCGAACGCGGCGAGCGTGGCGAAGGCGGGCAGCGCCAGCAGCAGCGAACGGTCGGAGTAGTCGGTGGTCCAGGTGGCGGCCAGCGGCACCAGCGCGAACCAGAAGGGCAGTGCGACGTGGCGCGACGTGAGCTGGCGCCGCCAGCGCCACAGCGTCCAGATGGCGAGTGGCCAGACCGGCCAGGTGAACCACAGCAGCAGCTTTGCCTGGCTGCGCACGTCGCCGATCAGCGAACCGCCGACCACGGTGATCTTCCATGTCGGCAGCTTCAGGCTGAACACGAGCACCGCCGCCAGCACCGTGATGCCGATCATCGTGAGGAGTGCACCTCGTGTGTAGCCGGGGCCGTTGTCTTCGTTGTTGTCGGCGTTTTCGCGTTTGGACTGCGCGGCGAGCCGGCGTTCATACGCGATGTACAGCGCGCTGCCGATGGCCAGCGCGAGCCCGACGGTGGGCGCGCCGCTCAGCGTAATGCCGATGGTGCCCACGGTCAGCGCGATCACCGGGCCGGTGCGGCGGTAGGGCAGTGCGGCCACGCCATAGAACAGGTGCGAGGCGAAGAACAACTGCGCCAGTGCGGGGGTGGTCTCGTGGCCGAGCTGGGCCAGGCCGAGGCAGGCGATCAGCGCCAGCAGGCCGCCGTCGGCGATGGCGCGTGCGTAGTCGGTCGGCCGGGCCTCGCCGCCGAAGGCAAAAGCCACGGGCTGGGCGCGCGCCGTGCGGGCCAGGTAGTACACGGCGTACCAGGTGGCGGTGAAGGCGCCCCAGAGCAGGAACGCGAACGCAACGCGCACGGCCAGGTCGGGGTTCAGCCACGACGGGGCGATCTTGATGGCCAGGGCGCCGATCCAGTACGGGATCAAGGCGGGGGTTTCGGGGCGCAGGCCCAGCAGCATGGGATCAAACCAGCGTGCGATGCCTTCGGTGCTGCGAGCCAGTTCGGACATGTAGCCGAAGGCCGTGATGTCGGCGCTCTTCCAGGGACCTCGGCCAACCAGGCCCGGCAGCAGGTAGGCCGCGCACAGCAGAAGCAATGCGATGCGCGGCAGCCGGCGCACGGCGCTCTGGGCAACGATCGCGGGAGTGGGCAGGTTCAAGTGGCGGAAAAAGGCAGGATTCAGAAAGAAAAAGGGCAGCGCGGTAAACCGGGCTGCCCTCGACGCAAAAGCGCGTGCCTTACTTCGAAGCAGCGCCGGTGGTCTTGCCGAAGCGGTTGCGGAACTTCTCGACGCGGCCGCCCATGTTGTCGACCGACTTCTGAGTGCCGGTGTAGAACGGGTGCGATTCGCTCGTGGTGTCGAGCTTGAACAGCGGCAGTTCGCGACCGTCGTCGGTCTTGCCCATTTCCTTGGTGTTCGCGCACGAACGGGTCACGAACTTGAAGCCGTTCGACATGTCGACGAACAGAACTTCGCGGTAATTCGGGTGGATGCCTTCTTTTGCCATGGTCTTTCCTTTTGCGCTGTTGGAATCAATGCGCGGTCGATGCGAGAGCCACGTGCCGGACGAAGCTGCCCAGCCGCACTTTTCGCGGAGCCCATGATTATCGCATACTGCCCCATTTCCGAGCAAACCGGGCCTCCCCCATGACCTCTGCGCTTCTTCGTGTCGGCCTCGTTGGCTATGGTTTTGCCGGCCAGACCTTCCACGCGCCCGTGCTTTCGGCCGTTCCGGGGCTCGAATTGGCGGCTGTGGCTAGTTCGCAGCCGCACAGGGTGCACGCCGACTGGCCCGGTGTTGCCGTGGTGCCGGACGTAGCGGCGCTCGTGGCCCGCTCCGACATCGATCTGGTTGTGGTGGCCACGCCCAACGCCCAGCACTATCCGGTCGCCAGAGCGGCGCTGGAGGCCGGCAAGCACGTGGTAGTGGACAAGCCTTTCACGCTCGATGTGGCCGAAGCGAGGGGGCTTGAATTGTTGTCTAAGCGCAACAATCGTGTCCTGGCGGTCTACCAGAACCGGCGTTTCGATGCCGATTTCCTGACCCTCAAGGATGTTCTGGCGTCCGGTGAGCTGGGCCGCCCCGTGTACCTGGAGTCGCATTTCGACCGCTTCCGGCCCGAGGTAAAGGAGCGCTGGCGCGAGCAGGCCGTGCCGGGTTCGGGCCTTTGGGTGGACCTGGGTGCTCATCTGGTCGACCAGGCGGTGCAACTGTTCGGCCGGCCTGACACGGTTCAACTCGACACTGCGGTCCTGCGCGATCGCGCTGTAGTCGAGGACTACTTTCACGCCGTGCTGCGGTACGACAGTGGGCCGCACGCGCCGCTGCGCGTGGTGCTGCATTCGACGACGTTGGCAGCGCATGCGGCACCGCGCTACATCGTCCACGGCACGCGCGGCAGCTACGTCAAGTACGGCGTCGATACGCAGGAAGATGCGCTGCGCGCCGGGCAGCGGCCGCCGGCCGAAGGGTGGGGCGCAGATCTGCTCGATGGCGAGCTCACGCTGATTGGCAGTGATGGAGCATCCAGCAAGCGCAACATTCCCACCCGCGCCGGCAACTATGTCGACTACTACGTCGCAGTGCGCGATGCCATCCTCGGCCGCGGCTCGAACCCCGTGCCGCCCGAGCAGGCTGTCGCTCTGATGGAACTGCTTGACCTCGGCCGCCAGAGCGCCCTCGAAGGCCGCGCCCTGCATGCAGGGCGCCCATGAAAAAAGCGCGTTGACCCGTGAGGGCCAACGCGCTTTTGCGGGAGAGCGTGGTGCTCAGCCGCCGCGACGCATCATGTCGAAGAACTCGACATTGGTCTTGGTCGCCTTCATGTTCTTGAGCATCAGCTCCATCGACTCGATCTCGTCCATGTTGTACATGAGCTGACGCAGGATGCGGGTCTTCTGCAGGATCTCGGGTGCCAGCAGCAGTTCTTCGCGGCGGGTGCCGCTGCGATTGAGCTGGATCGAGGGGAACACGCGCTTTTCGTACAAGCGGCGGTCGAGGTGGATTTCGGAGTTGCCGGTGCCCTTGAACTCTTCGAAGATCACTTCGTCCATGCGGCTGCCGGTATCGATCAGCGCGGTGCCGATGATGGTCAGCGAGCCGCCTTCTTCCACGTTCCGCGCGGCGCCCAGGAAGCGCTTGGGGCGCTGCAGGGCGTTGGAATCGACACCGCCCGTCAGCACCTTGCCCGACGAGGGCACGACGTTGTTGTAGGCGCGGGCCAGGCGGGTGATCGAGTCGAGCAGGATCACCACGTCCTTCTTGAGTTCGACCAGGCGCTTGGCGCGCTCGATCACCATTTCGGCGACGTGCACATGGCGCGCAGCGGGCTCGTCGAAGGTCGAAGCAATGACTTCACCCTTCACCGTGCGCTGCATTTCGGTCACTTCTTCAGGGCGCTCGTCGACGAGCAGCACCATCATGTGAACGTCGGGGTAGTTGGCACTGATCGCGTGGGCGATGTGCTGCATCATCACCGTCTTGCCGCTCTTGGGCGGCGCCACGAGCAGGGCGCGCTGGCCTTTGCCGATGGGGGCGATGATGTCGATGATGCGGCCCGTGATGTTCTCTTCGCCCTTGACGCCGTCGCGCTCCAGCTTCATCTGCTCCTTGGGGAACAGCGGCGTCAGGTTTTCGAACATCACCTTGTGCTTGTTCTGCTCCGGCGGACCGTCGTTGACCTTGTCGAGCTTGGTCAGTGCGAAGTAGCGCTCGCCGTCCTTGGGCGTGCGCACTTCGCCTTCGATCATGTCGCCGGTGTGCAGGTTGAAGCGACGCACCTGGCTGGGCGAGATGTAGATGTCGTCCGTGCTGGCCGTGAAGCTGGTGTCGGGGCTGCGCAGGAAGCCGAAGCCGTCGGGCAGTATTTCGAGCACACCGTCGGCGAAGACCTGCTCGCCGGCTTTTGCGCGCTTCTTGATGATCGCGAACATCAGCTCCTGCTTGCGCATGCGGCCGACGTTTTCGATTTCAAGCGCTTCAGCCTGCTTGAGGACTTCAGACACGTGGAGTGCCTTGAGTTCGTTTAAGTGCATGGAATGACCCCTCGCGGGGTAATCGAACGGAAAACGGGGGGAGGTTGGGTGTGAAGCGAGAACTGCCTCACCAACCGGGGAACTCGAACCGGTTGCCTGAATGAAAGGGCCGGTGATCTGTGGGAGATTATGACAGGAAAAACGCGCCGGCCAACGCATTGCGCGCTGGCCGGTTGAAATGTCGCTTAAGCGAGTTGCTGGTCGATGAAGGCCGTGAGTTGCGCCTTGCTCATGGCGCCGACCTTGGTGGCGGCCAGCTGGCCGTCCTTGAACAGCATCAGCGTGGGGATGCCGCGAATGCCGAACTTGGCGGGGATGTCGCGGTTCTCGTCCACGTTCAGCTTGGCGATCTGCAGCTTGCCTTCGTAGGTGGCCGACACTTCGTCCAGGATGGGGGCGATCATCTTGCAGGGGCCGCACCATTCGGCCCAGTAGTCGACCAGCACGGGCTGGCTGGACTTGAGCACGTCGGCCTCGAAGGAGGAATCGGAGATGTGTTTGATGAGTTCGCTGGCCATGTGATGGATCCTTGTGCGCAGAGAGTTTCGGTGCAGCTAAAGTGCTGGTCATTGTGACAGAAACCAAGGGGTGGCGTGCCTTGCAGGGCCGCTATGGCGGCGATAGCCAAAGCCCTTGCGTGTCACGTCCACGCGCTCTCCAACCCCTCGATAGAACATGAACGAAGGCCACCCCGTCCAGGCCCTGTGGTGCGATCCCGCCGACGGCGTCGTCGCGCGGATCGTCCGCGCGCTCGCCGAGCGCCAGCTGCATGCCGCCCGTACCGTGGTGCTGGTGCCCTATGCGCAGCTGATGGGCGTGGCGCGCGCCATGTGGGCGCGATGTGGCAGCCCCGGCTTCGTGCCGCGCTTCGAAACCACCCACAACTGGGCCCGCAGCGCGGGCGGTTTCGTGCCGACCGGCTACGACATCGCGCACGACATGGCGCGCGATCTCGTCACGGCGCAGGCACTGCTGTCGCAGGCCGGTTTCAACGCCGAGCGTTTCGCCCTGGCCGGCCGCGTCGTCGAGCTGGCGTATCAACTGGCGCCCCTTGCCGCTGCCGTGACGCCTGAAGAGCGGGGCGGTGATTGGGCGCAGCGCGCGGCAGTCGTGGCCGAGGCGGGCAGCGAATCGGAGTGGTTCCGCATAGAAAGCGCGCTGATCCGCATCGCCGTCGCGTGGACCTCGACCTCGGGCTACGCAACCGACGTGCTCCAGCGCGACAGCACCCGCGCGCAGGTCGATGCGCTGATCGTGCTCGAGGGCTTCCAGACCGATCCGCTCACGCAATCTCTCTGCAAGCTGTGGGGCGACCATGCCCTTCATCTCTCGCTCGTGCCCTCCGGTGTGCTGGCGCAACCCTGTGCCTCGCACATCGCCCTCGACCCCGAAGACGAGGCCGAACTCGCCGCCGCCTGCGTGCTGCGCCACCTCGCCGAAGACCGCGCACCGGTCGCCCTGGTCGCGACCGACCGTGCCCTCACGCGCCGTATCAGCGCCCAGTTGAGCGCGCAAGGCGTCGTCACGCACGACGAAACCGGCTGGAAGCTCTCGACCACGCGCGCCGCCGCCACGCTGATGAGCGCGCTGCGCGCCTGCGCCCACGACGCCGCCAGCGACCAGGTGCTCGAATGGCTCAAGAGCGGCGTCGACGGTGACGCACCGACCGTACAGTTGCTCGAAGCACGTCTGCGCCGTGAAGGCCAGCGCGACTGGTCGGCGTGGTGTGCATTCATGGCACGCAGCGAGAAACCACAAGACGCCACGCTGCTGTCCTTCACCGAGGCCATCGAAGAACGCCGAGCGCCCATGACCCGCTCGCGCCCCTTGGCCGAATGGCTGCATGCGCTGCGCGAACTGCTGGAGGCCAGCGGCCAATGGGCGTTGCTCGACGAAGACCTCGCCGGCGGCAAAGTGATCGGCGCCCTGTGGCTCGATGCCGGCGCGCACGGCGACGACGACGAATTCCCCGGTGGCCGCCACACGCTGGCCGAATTCACCGCCTGGGTCCGCGACGTGCTGGAAGACGCGAGCTTTGTGCCCCCTGCCGGCGACCAGGCGCCTAAGGTCGTGGTGCTGCCGCTATACCAACTGCTGGGCCGCGCGTTCGGCGCGGTGGTCATTCCCGGCTGCGACGACCGCCGCCTGCCCGCATCGCCCGAGCCGCCCGGCAACTGGAGCGCGGCGCAGCGCCTCGAGCTGGGCCTGCCGTCGCGCGAAACGCTCGAAGCTGCACAGCGTGCGGCCTGGGCTGCGGCCTTGCACAACCCGTCGTGCGAGTTGATCTGGCGCCAATCTGATGCCAGCGGCGAGCCGGTGCGGCCCAGCCCGCTCGTACAGGCGCTGCAGCTCGACCACGCGCTGCAGCCCTCGGCCGACCCGCGCACACCGCGCGAGGTGGCAGTGCAGCCAACAAAGTATCCGACCCCCTCGGGCGCGCTCCTGCCGCTGGAGAACATCTCCACCAGCGTGTACGAAGACCTGCGGCGCTGCCCCTACCGTTTTTTCGCGCTGCGGCAACTGGGCCTGCGCAGCGCAGACGAACTCGACGCCGAGATCGACAAGCGCGACTTCGGCAACTGGTTGCATGCCGTGCTCGGCCACTTCCACGAGGCGCTGGCCGCAACCCCGACGCAGGATGCGCAGGAACGCACCGCCCTCATCGAAGAGGCGGCCCGGCGGTCGATGCACGAGCTCAGCCTCTCCGAGGCGGAGTTCCTGCCTTTCGCTGCGGCATGGCCCGCGGTGCGCGACGGCTATCTCGGCTGGCTCACCGGGCACGAGGCGGCCGGAGCCGTCTTCGCCGAAGCCGAGCCGTGGAAAGACCAGCCGCTGGGCAACCTGCGGTTGATCGGCCGGCTCGACCGCATCGACCGCATGCCCGACGGCCAAGCCTTCGTGATCGACTACAAGACCGAGTCGGCAGCCGTCAGCAAGGAGCGCGTGAAAGACCCGACCGAAGACACGCAGCTGGCCTTCTACGCCGCGCTGGTGGCCGACGACACCTTGCGCGCGGCCTACGTCAACGTGGGCGAAAAATCCTCCGGCACGCAGACCGTCGAGCAGCCTGCCGTCGTGGAAGCCAGGGACGCACTGGTGGCCGGCATCATCCATGACTTCACGCGCATCGCGCAGGGTGCAGCGCTACCGCCACTGGGGGAGGGCGCCGTCTGCGATTACTGCGCCGCAAGAGGCCTCTGCCGCAAGGACTTCTGGGAGGCGTCGAAATGAACGGCGCAGCCTACGAGCACAACGGCCAGCATGTCACGCGCGAGGCCTTCTACACCGTCGCATGCGACCCGCGCCGCTCGGTTGCCGTCGAGGCCTGTGCTGGCGCCGGCAAGACCTGGATGCTGGTGTCGCGCATCCTGCGTGCGTTGCTCGAAGAGGGCGAATCCGCCTGCGAGCCACACGAGATCCTGGCCATCACCTTCACGAAGAAGGCGGCCGGCGAAATGCGCGAGCGGCTCGACCAGTGGCTCGAAGACTTCGCCGAACGAACACCGGAAGAGCTGGTCGGCCAACTCCTGATGCGCGGCGTCGAGCCTGCAGCCGCGCTGGCTGCCGTGCCGCGCCTGAAAGGCCTCTACCGACGCCTGCTCGAAGGCGGCCGGCCGGTGCAGTTCCGCACCTTCCACGCCTGGTTCGCGGGCTTGCTGCGCAATGCGCCGCTGGCGGTGCTGCGCGAATTGGGCCTGCCTTCGAACTACGAACTGCTCGAAGACGACGCCGAGGCGCGCGGGCACACATGGCGGCCATTCTTCGAGGCCGTGACCGCCGACAGGAACGCGCTGGCCGACTACTACGCCGTCGTCGCCACGCACGGCCGCTCGCAGACGGCCAAGGCCTTGAGCGAGGCGCTGTCGAAGCGTGTCGAGTTCTCTCTGGCCGACGCGGAGAACGCCGTGCTGCATTTCAGCGTGTTCTATCCATCGCTCGAGGGCCTGGCTGACCCGACCGAGGCCTTGCGGGGCGAGCAGGTTCGCCAGCGTTGGCTCGACCGCGCCGCGGCGCTCGGCCGCGAGAGCAACAAGACGCCGCAGAAGGCGGCCGAAGCCATCATCGACGTGTTCGGCACGGGCGAACCCTCCGGCGATTCGCTGGCTGCCGCGCTCGCGCACCTGCGCAAGAACTTCTTCGTGGCGACCGAGGACCGCCTCAACAAGAATCTGCAGAAATTCCCTGCCGCGCAAGAGGCCGAGGCCGAGCTGCAGGTGCTGTGCGGCGCACAGGCCCAACACGCCGCATGGCTCTACCAGCAGCGCATGACGCGGCTCACGCGCATCCTGATCGCGGCTTTTGCCGATGTGAAGCGCGCCCACGGCTGGGTCGACATGAACGACGTCGAGCAGGCTGCGCAGTTGCTGCTCGGCCAGTCGGCCCTGTCGGGATGGGTCCAGGAGCGGCTCGATGCGCGCATCGCGCACCTGCTGATCGACGAGTTCCAGGACACCAACCCGCTGCAATGGCAGGCGCTCTACGGCTGGCTCAGCGCGTACACGGGCGCTCAGGGCCGCGCGCCGCGCGTGTTCATCGTGGGCGACCCGAAGCAGAGCATCTACCGCTTCCGTCGGGCCGAGCCGCAGGTTTTCATCGCTGCCAAGAAGTTCGTGCGCGAAGGGCTCGACGGCGAGCTGTTGAACTGCGACCACACCCACCGCAATGCGCGTTCCGTGGTCGGACTGGTCAACGCAGCGATGCTGGCCGCACAGGAGGCCGGCGAGTTCGACGGCTACCGCGCCCACACCACCGAGCGCGGCGACGAAGGCGAACTGCTCAAGCTGCCGGCCATCGACCGTGATGCGCTCGGCGATATGGCCGAAGCAGCGCCGGCCGACGACGGCATGCTGCACTGGCGCGACAGCCTCGTCACGCCGCGCGTGCTGCCCGAAGAGCAACTGCTGCAGAAAGAATGCGAACAGGCCGCGCAATGGGTCGCGCAGCGCATCGCCGACGGCACGCCCCCGCGGCAGATCATGGTGCTGGCGCGCAGGCGCAGCCGGCTCTCGGCCATGCAGGACGCGCTGCGCCAGCGCCACATCCCCGTGCAGCAGCCCGAGAAAAACGACCTGCACGACGCGCCCGAAGTGCAGGACGTGGTTGCGCTGATCGACGCGCTGGTGTCGCCCGCGCACGATCTTTCGCTGGCGCGGGCGCTGAAGTCGCCGGTGTTCGGCATCGACGACGAGGCGCTGGTGCAACTCGCGCTGCGCCAGCGCGAGCGCGGGGCGGTGAGCTGGTTCGCGTTGATCCAGAAGGACGAGAGCCTGCCGCCAACGTTGATCGAAGTGGGCCCGAAGCTCAAGAAATGGCAGCGCTGGCTGATGACTCTGCCGCCCCACGACGCGCTCGACGCGATCTTTCACGACGGCGACCTGCTCGCGAAATTCGGCGCCGCGGTTCCGGCCGCGATGCGCCAGAGCGCGCTGGCCAATCTGCGCGGCGTGTTGTCCGCGTCGCTCGACATCGATGGCGCGCGTTTCGCCACGCCGTATGCACTGGTGCGCGCGCTGCGTGCGGGCGGCGTTCGCGCCCCGACAGTAGCAGCGCCCGATGCGGTGCAATTGCTGACCGTGCACGGCGCGAAGGGGCTGGAAGCCGACACCGTGCTCATGCTCGATTGCGACGCGCCGCCACCGCGCGCCCAGACCATGGGCGTGCTCGTCGAATGGAAGGGCAGCGACAGCGCACCGACGCGCTTCGTGTTCCTCGCAAGCGAGAAGACGCCGCCGGCCTGCGCCGCAACGCTGCTCGAAGAAGAGCAACGCGCGCGCCACCGCGAAGAACTCAATGGCCTTTATGTGGCCACCACGCGGGCGCGCGAGCGGCTGGTGCTGTCGTCGGTGCGTCCGGCGCGTGCCAACGAAGGCAGCTGGTGGACGCGCCTGGAGCCCCTGTGCGAGCCCACCGAGGCCGACGAGCCGCTGGTCGCGCTTCCAACCGAGACCGGCGCGGCCAGCTTCTCGATGAAGCACATGCCGGTAGCGCCTGCACCCACCGAACAACCGTCTGCAAAGAAGGCTGCCAACACCACGATCGATGCGCGAGCCGCCGCTTTCGGCCAGGCCATGCACCGGCTGCTCGAATGGGCGGTGCCGGGCGAGCCGCTACCGGCCGCCCACGTGCGCGCCGCAGCCCGCGAATTCATGCTCGATGCCCAGCAGGCACGCGGTGCCGCCGCGCTGGCCCAGCGCATCCGCGCGGGCGAAGGGGCGTGGGTGTGGGACGATCGCAGGGTCGACTGGCATGGCAACGAAGTCACGCTGGTGCATGAAGGCGAAACCTTGCGCATCGACCGTCTGGTGCGCGAGCGCGACGGCGGCGCCTGGTGGATCCTCGATTACAAATCCGCGGCGCGCCCCGAACGGGACGCCGCGCTGATCGCACAGATGCAGCGCTACCGCGCGGCAGTGCAACATGCCTATCCCGGTGCCACGGTGCGCGTCGCGTTCCTCACCGGGCAGGGCGAACTGGTAAATCTCGAATGACTGTTTCCCCTACCGTCGCCGTCATCGGCGGCGGACCTGCTGGCCTGATGGCGGCTGAAGTCTTGAGCGCCTCCGGTGCGCAAGTGCACGTCTATGACGCGATGCCTTCGGTGGGCCGCAAGTTTTTGCTGGCCGGCCGCGGCGGGTTGAATCTCACGCACTCGGAGCCCTTCGATGTGTTCATGAGCCGCTTCGGCGAGCGCCGCGCGCAGCTGGAGCCGATGCTTGCGCAGTTCGGGCCGCAGCAGGTGCGCGAATGGGCGACCGGCCTTGGAATCGAGACCTTTGTCGGCACGTCGGGGCGTGTGTTTCCGACCGACATGAAAGCCGCGCCGTTGCTGCGTGCGTGGCTGCATCGGCTGCGTGCGGCGGGTGTGCAGTTTCATATGCGGCATCGCTGGGTGGGCGATGGGCCGTTCGATGCGGCGGCGTTGCGATTCGTCACTCCGGTTGGCGAGGTCACGGCGAAGGCCGACGCCGTGGTGCTGGCATTGGGCGGCGCAAGCTGGGCGCGCCTCGGCTCCGACGGCGCGTGGGCGCCATGGCTGCAGGCGCAGGGCGTGGAGGTGGCGCCGCTGCTGCCCGCTAACTCCGGCTTCGACGGTGCGGGCTGGAGCGAGCATTTCTCCAGCCGCTTCGCGGGGCAGCCCTTCAAGTCGGTCGCGACTTCCTTCACTGACAGTCAGGGACGGCACTTTGCACGCAAGGGCGAGTTCGTTGCGACGGCCACGGGTATCGAAGGCAGCCTGATCTATGCGGCATCGGCGCTGCTGCGCGACGAGATCGCTGCAAAAGGAAGTGCGACGCTGCTGCTGGACCTGCTGCCCGACCGCAGCGCCGAGCAGGTGCTGGCCGCAGTGACGCATCCGCGCGGCGCTCGCTCGCTCAGCAGCCACCTCAAGAGCCGGCTCGGGCTTGAAGGCATCAAGGCCGGCGTGCTGCACGAGGCATTGAGCCGCGAAGCGATGCAGGATGCGGCGCAACTGGCGGCGACGATCAAGGCCGTGCCTTTGAAGCTCGTCGCGACGCGGCCGGTCGACGAGGCAATCAGCACGGCAGGCGGCGTGCGCTTTGATGCGCTGGATGCGCAGTTGATGGCGAACGCACTGCCCGGCGTGTTCGCGGCAGGGGAGATGCTCGATTGGGAAGCGCCGACTGGTGGCTACCTGCTGACGGCGTCGATGGCCAGTGGCGCTGCGGCAGCACGCGGCGCGATCCAGCGGCTGGGCCTGTGAAGGCCTCGCGCCGTTGGAATTTCTGTCGCTGAGAGTTTTTGCAAGCCTCGTTTCATTTCGCACGGAATGAAACGAAGCCGCTGAAGAGGTTGACGAGCCTTACCCCTGGCACTGACTACGCAGTTAGGGCTGCTTGGTTCCCCACCTGACCCGGTTGGCCACTTCACCATGCAGGGAGGCCCGTCAGCACGCATTGTAACCCCCCAGGATGCGCGCACTTCGTGTCGCTTCTCCTTCCCCCTGCCGGGGGGCGATACCTGAGGCCCCGGTGAAGCCGGTTCCTCGGTGTCCCACGAAAAGGCAGGCCTTTTTGATTGCGGGGTAGGGCTGAGGGCCGGCGCCGTGCCTTTTAGAATGCCCGCAATGTCTTATCTCGTGCTCGCTCGCAAGTTCCGTCCGAAAACCTTCGGTGAGATGGTCGGTCAGGGGCATGTGGTTCAGGCGCTCGAGAACGCGTTGACCACGCAGCGCCTGCATCACGCCTATCTTTTCACCGGCACCCGGGGTGTCGGCAAGACCACGGTCTCGCGGATTCTGGCGAAGTCGCTCAACTGCCAGGGGCCGGACGGGCAGGGCGGCATCACGGCCACGCCGTGTGGCGTGTGCCAGGCCTGCCGCGACATCGACTCGGGCCGCTTCGTGGACTACACCGAGCTCGACGCGGCCTCGAACCGCGGTGTGGACGAGGTGCAGTCGTTGCTCGAACAGGCCGTCTACAAGCCGGTGCAGGGGCGCTTCAAGGTCTTCATGATCGACGAAGTGCACATGCTCACGAACACCGCGTTCAACGCGATGCTGAAGACGCTCGAGGAGCCGCCCGAGTACCTCAAGTTCGTGCTGGCCACGACCGATCCGCAGAAGGTGCCGGTCACGGTGCTGTCGCGCTGCCTGCAGTTCAACCTGCGGCCGATGGCGCCCGAGACGGTGCTCGAGCACCTCACCAGCGTGCTGCAGACCGAGAATGTCCCGGCCGAGCCGCAGGCGCTGCGCCTGCTGGCGCGCGCGGCGCGCGGCTCGATGCGCGACGCGCTCTCGCTCACCGACCAGGCCATCGCATTCGGCAACGGCGAGCTGGTCGAGGCCGGCGTGCGCCAGATGCTCGGCAGCGTCGATCGCGGCCATGTGTTCCGCCTGATCGAGGCGCTGGCGCAGGGCGATGGCAGGACGGTGGTCGAGACATCGGAGGCGCTGCGCGTCGACGGCATGTCCGCCGCTTCCACGCTCGAGGAAATGACGGCGGTGCTGCAGGCCATGGCCGTGCTGCAGGCCGTGCCCTCGCGGGCGGAGTCGGCCGATTCCGCCACCGACCCCGACGCGGCCGACACCGCTCGCCTCGCCGCGCTGATGCCGGCCGACGAGACGCAACTGCTGTACAGCCTGTGCCTGCATGGCCGCGGCGAGCTGGGCCTGGCCCCCGACGAGTACGCCGCCCTGACCATGGTGCTGTTGCGGCTATTGGCCTTCAAACCTTCCAGCGCGGCTGCTTCGACGGCCTCCCCGGAAAAAAAAACTCTGAATGAAGCTGCGGCCGTGGCGCCGGTAGCTCCGGCGCGCGCCGTGCCACCCGCTCCGGCCCCCGCGCCGGTGGTTCGCCCCCCGGTCGAATCGCCTGCTGCACCCGCGCCAGCGCCTGCCTACGCTGCCTCGGTTCCCGCCGGCCATCGCCTCGCCGTGGTCGACGAACCCCGGCAGGCCGAACCCCGCCCCGGCGCTGCCGCCGAAGCACCCGCCCGGGTTGTCGGCGTGCCCATCCGCGTGCAGCCTCCGCCCAGTGCCCGCGACACGCCACGCGCCGACGAGCCGCGCAGCACCTTCACCCCCATTCCGACCAGCGAAGACGGCGATTTCTGGTACGCCACGGTCTCCCAACTGATCGCGGCCGAGGCCATCGCCGCCTTGGCGCGTGAACTGGCGCTGCAGTCGCAGCTGGTGGGCCGCGACACTGACCAGTGGCTGCTGCGCATCGAGCGCGAAACGCTCAACCAGCCGTCCAGCCGCGAAAAGCTGACGGCTGCGCTGGGCAGCCTGGGCCACGACGTCAAGCTCGCCATCGAGATCGGCAGCGTGGTCGACAGCCCCGCGCGCCGCAACAAGCAGGCCGCCGACGAGCGGCAGCGCGTGGCCGAAGAGGCCATCCTCAGCGACCCCGAAGTGCAGGCGCTGATGCGCGACTTCGATGCGAAGATCGTCCCTGGCACGCTGAAACCAGCCTGAGCTTCCGTCTCTCTTATCCTTCACCCACTTTCCAACCAGACACAGGACCAACGATGTTCAACAAAGGACAACTGGCCGGCCTCATGAAGCAGGCGCAGGCAATGCAGGACAACCTCAAGAAGGCCCAGGAAGAGCTGGCCCACATCGAGGTCGAAGGCGAATCCGGCGCCGGCCTCGTCAAGGTCGTCATGACTTGCAAGCACGACGTCAAGCGCATCACCATCGACCCCAGCCTGCTGGCGGACGACAAGGACATGCTCGAAGACCTCGTGGCAGCCGCCTTCAACGCCGCCGTGCGCAAGGCCGAGGAAACCAGCGAGCAGAAGATGGGCAAGCTGACGGCCGGCATGCCAGGTCTGCCGCCCGGCATGAAGCTGCCGTTCTGAGCGAGCGATCGCAATAAATGGCAGACGCCAGTTCGCTCGACGCCTTGGTCGATGCGCTGCGCCGCCTGCCCGGTGTCGGCGTCAAGTCGGCCTCGCGCATGGCATTCCACCTGCTGCAGCACGACCGCGAGGGCGCACAGCTGCTCGCACGCGCACTGCAGCAGGCCGCAGGCCACGTGCGGCATTGCGAACGCTGCAACACCTTTACCGAGGCGCCGGTCTGCAACGTCTGCCTCGACACGCGGCGCGATGCGAGCAAGCTCTGCGTGGTCGAGACGCCGGCCGACCAGGCCGCGCTCGAACGCACCGGCGCGTTCCGCGGCTATTACTTCGTGCTGATGGGCAAGCTGAGTCCGCTCGACGGCATCGGGCCGAAGGACATCGGCCTGCAGAAGCTCTTCGACCGCGCGCGCGACGGCACGGTGAGCGAGGTCATCCTCGCCACGAACTTCACCGCTGAGGGCGAGGCCACCGCGCACGTGATCGGCGAAGCTCTGAAGCAGCATGGCCTGACCGTGACGCGCCTTGCACGCGGCGTGCCGGCAGGCAGCGAGCTCGAGTACGTCGATCTCGGCACCATCGCCCATGCCCTGGTAGACCGCAGGTAACACGAGCAACGCTGTCCGGGCACTCGCGTTTCCGCTCGATATCGCAATACTTTTTCCGGCGCGATGAAGCCTTGGCGAAGGCTTCTCGGAGAGGCCTTCGTGCTTACGTGAAAACCCGCACGGGATCACCCCGATGCAGCCGTGTGGTGCGGCCCCTAAGCTCGATTCAGTTCTTACGAGTCACAGAGCCAACGGGCAACGTTTCATGCTTCATCGCCGCACTCTCATTTCAGCTACTGCCGCCATTGCCGCTGCAACCATCGCGTTGCCGCGTGTCTTTGCACAGCAGGCGAAGCTGGAGAAGACGAAGATCTCCATCGCGGTCGGCGGCAAGGCGGCGTTCTACTACCTGCCGCTCACCATCTCGGAGCAGCTCGGCTACTTCAAGGCCGAAGGGCTCGATGTGGAGATTTCCGATTTCGCCGGCGGCGCACGTGCGCTGCAGGCGGTGGTCGGCGGTTCGGCCGATGTCTGCTCGGGCGCCTACGAACACACCATCAACCTGCAGGCCAAGAACCAGTTCTTCCAGGCCTTCGTGTTGCAGGGCCGTGCACCGCAGATCGCGGTGGGCGTGTCGACCAAGAACATGGCCGGCTACACCGGCATCCAGGATCTCAAGGGGAAGAAGATCGGCGTCTCCGCGCCGGGCTCGTCGACCAACATGGTGGCTAACCTCGTGCTCTCGCGCGGCGGGCTCAAGGCCAGTGACGTGAGCTTCATCGGCGTGGGCGTGGCGGCCGGTGCGCTCACCGCGCTGCGCTCGGGCCAGATCGACGCCATCAGCAACACCGACCCGGTGATGACGATGCTGGAGCAGAAGGGTGACGTGAAGATCATCAGCGACACGCGCACGCTCAAGGGCACGCTGCAGGTGTTCGGCGGCACGATGCCGGCGGCCTGCCTGTATGCGTCGAGCGAGTTCATCCAGAAGAATCCCAACACCTGCCAGGCGCTGGCGAATGCCATCGTGCACGGCCTGAAGTGGCTGCAGACGGCGGGGCCCGGCGACATCATCAAGACGGTGCCCGAGACTTATCTGCTCGGCGATCGCGCGCTGTATCTCGCGTCGTTCGACAAGGTGCGCGAATCGATCGCCACCGACGGCCTCGTGCCGGTCGACGGCCCCAAGACGGCGCTCACTGCGATCGCAAGCTTCGATACCACCGTGAAGGCCGACAAGATCGACCTTGCGAAAACCTACACCAACGATTTTGCTAGGCGCGCGAAAGACAGGTTCAAAGCCTGATTCCGAACGCCCCCGCGACCCGGCCTCGGCCGGGTTTTTTACGCCATGTCCGACTACGCACTCGAACTTCTCTCCATCAGCTGCACCTTCCATTCGAAGGACGATCCGGGCCAGCGCTACACGGCGGTGTCCGACACCACGCTGCGCATCAGGGCAGGGGAGTTCGTCTCGGTGGTCGGACCCACGGGCTGCGGCAAGTCGACACTGCTGAACGTGGGCGCGGGCCTGCTCGAGCCTTCTTCGGGCATCGTGAAGGTCTTCGGCCAGACGCTCGAGGGCATCAACACGCGCGCCGGCTACATGTTCCAGACCGAGGCGCTGATGCCCTGGCGCAGCGCCGTCGACAACGTGATGGTGGGCCTGCAATACCGCGGCGTGCCCGATGCCGAGGCGCGCGAGCAGGCCGAGGCCTGGCTCTCGCGCGTGGGCCTTACGGGTTTCGGCGACCGCTATCCGCACCAGCTTTCCGGCGGCATGCGCAAGCGCGTGGCGCTGGCGCAGACGCTGGTGCTCGACCCCGACATCATCCTCATGGACGAACCCTTCAGTGCGCTCGACGTCCAGACGCGCCAGTTGATGGAGAACGAGGTGCTCGACCTCTGGAGCGCAAAGAAGAAGGCCGTGCTGTTCATCACGCACGACCTCGACGAGGCCATTGCCATGAGCGACCGCGTGGTGGTGCTGTCGGCCGGCCCGGCGACGCACCCCATCGGCGAGTTCCCCATCGACCTTGCAAGGCCGCGCGACGTGGCCGAGGTGCGCACGCAGCCGCGCTTCGTCGAACTGCACACCCAGATCTGGGAGGTGCTACGCGACGAGGTGCTCAAGGGCTATGCGCAGCAACTGAGGAAGGCCGCCTGATGCCTCGCCTCGGACTCAATGAACGCAACGCGCGCTTCTGGCAGCTGGCACTGCTGGTGGTGATCCTGGTGGCGTGGCACATCGCCTCGCGCAACCAGCAGTTCGCCTTCTTCCTCGGCGAGCCGATCCAGGTGGCGGGCCGCATCTGGAGCTGGTTCCTGCCTTTTGAACTGCCGGCCAATGGGCTCTTTCCCGAAGGGCTGAAGGGCAACGCCGACATCTACCAGCACCTGGGCACCACGCTGCTGGAGACAGTGCTGGCCTTCGTCATCGGCACAGTGCTGGGCCTGGCCTGCGGGCTGTGGCTGGCGCTCGCGCCCACGGCGAGCCTGATCCTCGACCCCTACATCAAGGCCGCCAATTCGATGCCGCGCGTGATCCTCGCGCCCATCTTCGCGCTGTGGTTCGGGCTGGGCATCTGGAGCAAGGTGGCGCTGGCGGTCACGCTGGTGTTCTTCATCGTGTTCTTCAACGTCTACCAGGGCGTGCGCGAGGTGAGCCCGGTGGTGCTGGCCAACGCGAAGATGCTGGGCGCCAACCAGCGGCAGCTGCTGCGCACGGTGTACCTGCCGAGCGCGACCAGCTGGGTGTTTTCCAGCCTGCACACTTCGGTCGGCCTGGCCTTCGTGGGTGCGGTGGTGGGCGAGTACCTGGGCTCGGCGCGGGGCGTGGGTTATCTGATCCTGCAGGCGGAGGGCACCTTCGACGTCAACACGGTGTTCGCCGGCATTGTGGTGCTCACGGCCTTTGCGCTGGCGCTCGACGGGATCGTAGGGCTCATCGAAAAGCGCCTGATGAAGTGGCAGCCGAAGACCGGCGAGACCGAAAAGCTGTAGAGCCCTCATGCGATGATCCTGCGCGGCGCTGAGGAGTGCCGCAACGATCCACGGGGGTAAACGAACAATGAGCCACGACCACAAGCGGGCCACGACCTTGCGCTCGCGCGACCAGGCCGCCAAGGTTTCGAACGAAGAGCTGTTCTTCGACCTGGTCTACGCGTTTTCAGTCACGCAGCTTTCCCACTACCTGCTGGACCACCTCACGCTATTGGGTGCGCTGCAGACGCTGGTCATGTGGTTCGCCGTCTGGCTGGGCTGGCAGTACACGGCCTGGACCACCAACTGGTTCAACCCCAGCGCGCTGCGCATCCGCGGCGTACTGTTCGCAATCATGCTGCTGGCGATGGTGATGGCCTCGGCGCTGCCAGGGGCCTTTGCCGAGCGGGGACTGGCGTTCGCGCTGTGCTTTGTGGGCATCCAGGCGGGGCGCACGCTCTGCATGCTGATCGCCATCGGCCCGAACGATCCGCTCACGCCCAACTTCCGCCGTCTGCTGGCCTGGAACTGCGTGGCCGGGGTGTTCTGGATTGCCGGTGGCCTGGCCGATGGGCCGGCGCGCCTCGCACTCTGGTTCGGCGGCGTTTTGTGCGAGTACATCGCACCGATGATCGGCTTGCGCTTTCCGGGCCTGGGCCGTTCGCTGACCAGCGACTGGACCATCGACGGCGGCCACCTCGCCGAGCGCTGCCAGCTGTTCGTGATTGTTGCGCTGGGCGAGTCGGTGCTGGCCACCGGCATCGCCTTCGGGCACCACCCCGAATGGCATGGGAGCGATCTGTTCGCGCTGCTCGTGGGCTTCGCGGGCAGCCTGGCGATGTGGTGGATGTACTTCGACACCAGCGCCAAGGAGGCGACCCACGTCATCGAGCATGCGGCGGACCCGGGCGGCGTCGGCGCCAAGTTCCACTACACGCACGTCATTCTGGTGGCGGGCATCATCGTCTGCGCGGTGGCGGACGAGCTGACCATCGGAGAGGGCTCGCACCATGCCGAACTCAAGTACCTCGGTGCGCTGATCGGCGGACCGGCGCTCTATCTGTTCGGCAATGCGCTCTTCAAGCGCGTGGTGCGCGGCTTCCTGCCGCAATCGCATCTCTATGGGCTGGGCCTGCTGGCGGTGCTTGCGGTCTTCGCGTCGCACATGACGGTGATGGTGGTGGGCACGCTCACCACGGTCATCATGATCGCCGTGGCCGCGCTGGAGGCCGTGGTACGCCGCAGGGCGTGGGCCGCCAAGGCCCACTGAAGCGCGGCCAGCCTTAGCGCTTCTTCTTTGCCGGCGTGCCGCCGCGCTTCTCGCGCACGACCTGCTGCTTGCTGCTGGCAGGCACCTTGGCCACATTGGAGCCCCGCGGCGCGGCAGCCTTCGAGGACGCACCGCCACGGCGTGCGGGAGCGGCCGCGACGTGCGACGTCTGCACGGGCCGGATGCCGGTGCCCGCGCGGGTCGCAACCGTCGCGCGAACGGGCAGATACACCACCACGCTGTAGCCGCGCTTGAACGCGTGATTGGGCTTCACGTCGTTCCACTCGGCCACGTTGGCCGGCTTGAGGTTGTAGCGACGCGCGATGCTGGCAACGCTGTCGGCGCGCCCGGCCTTGACGGTCGTGCGGCGCGTGACGATCTCGGGCTGGAAGCTCAGGTGGCCGCCGTCGGCCACCACGGCCGCCACGTCTTCCTTCACGCGGGCGCCGCGCGGCACGATCAGCGTCGAGCCGGCCTTGATGAGCATGCGCGGCGGCACGTTGTTCATGGCGCGCAGGTCGGCTTCGCTCATGCCCGAGCGCTGGGCTGCGTCGGCCACCGTCATGGTGTTGGGCACGACCCAGGCGGTCCAGCTGGCGTACTGGCCCTGTGAATAGGCGTCGAAGTTGCGCTGGAACACGGCCGCGTTGTCCCACGGCAGCAGGATCTGCGGCGTGCCGGCGGCGATCAGCACCGGCTTGTGCGCTGCGGGGTTGAGCGCGCGGAAGTCGTCGAGCCGCACGTCGGCCAGCTTGGCGGCGAGCTCCACGTCGAGGTCGCGCGTGAGCGTGACCGTCTGGAAGTACGGGTGGTTGGCGATCAGCGGCAGTTCGGTGTTGAAGGCCTGCGGGTTCGCCACGATGTTCTTCACGGCCTGCAGCTTGGGCACGTACATGCGCGTTTCGGCGGGCATGGTGAGGTCGCTGTAGGTGGTGGGCAGGCCCAGGCGCTGGTTCTTGGCGATGGCGCGGCTCACGCTGCCTTCACCCCAGTTGTAGGCGGCCAGGGCCAGTTGCCAGTCGCCGAACATGCCGTAGAGCTTCTGCAGGTAGTCGAGCGCGGCGCGGGTGGAGGCCACCACGTCGCGGCGGTCGTCGCGGAAGATGTTCTGCTTCAGGTCGAAATCGGTACCGGTGGCCGGCATGAACTGCCACATGCCCGCGGCGCGCGCGCTGGAGATAGCCTGAGGGTTGAATGCACTCTCGATGTAGGGCAGCAGCGCGAGTTCGGTCGGCATGTTGCGCCGCTCGAGTTCCTCGACGATGTGGAAGATGTACTTGTTCGAGCGCTCCGTCATGCGCTGGATGTAGTCGGGCCGGCTGGCGTACCACTGCTCGCGGTCGCGCACCAGGTCGCTGTCGAGGTTGGGCATCTTGAAGCCGCGGCGGATGCGGTCCCACATGTCGACCGGCGGCGCGAGCGTGACCACGCTCTGCGAATGGGCCTGGCCGCTGGGGAGGGGGGAGAGCGAGTCGCGTGGGTAGATGGGGGCCGCGCTGCCGGCGACCTTGGAGCCGGTGCCGCCGGCCTGGGGTGACGATGAAGAAGAGGGGGAAGAGCTGTTGTTGTTCGTGCCCGCGCAGCCCGCGAGCACCAGTGAACCTGCAAGGCAGGTGGCAGCGATAAATTTCATCGGAAGTCGTTTTTCCATTGGCGCAGTGCGGCAAACACGTCGGCTTCGGCTGCATCGGCAGCAAGCTCGGCGTGGGCACGCACCGCTCTAAGGACAGTGGCTTCGCGGCTGCGAAGAAAGGGGTTGACCTGGCGTTCGATCGCCAGTTGTGACGGCAGCGTGGGCTGCCCCTTCGCGCGCAGGCTTTCGCAGCGCGCGTTGTAGTGACTCAGTTCGGCGTTGGCCGGTTCCACCGCCTGGGCGAAACGCAGGTTAGAAAGTGTGTACTCGTGAGCGCAGCAGACGCGCGTGTCGCCGGGCAAAGCGGCGAGCGCATCGAGCGAGGCCAGCATTTGCGCAGGCGTGCCCTCGAACAGCCGTCCGCAGCCACCGGAGAACAGCGTGTCGCCGCAGAACAGCAGCGGTGCGTCGTTGAGCGCGGTTTGCGCGGCGGGGAGGAAGTAGGCGATATGGCCGGCGGTATGGCCCGGCACGTCGATGACCTCGAAGCGCAGGCCGAGCACTTCCGCGATGTCGCCCTGCGCCAGCGGCGTGTACGGTTCGGGAATGCTCTCGCGTGCGGGCCCCCAGACCGGGGCGCCGGTGGCTGTATGCAGCGCAGCCACGCCCCCCGTGTGATCGGGGTGGTGGTGCGTGACTAGAATCGCGGCCAGCTGCAGCTTGTGGCGCGCCAGCGCGTCGAACACCGGTTGGGCATCGCCCGGATCCACCACGATGGCGTGGGACCCGTCGTGCAGCATCCAGATGTAGTTGTCAGCGAAGGCGGGCAGCGGAACAAGGGTCATGAGCGGTCAAATTATAGGTTTGCAGGATTGGTTCGCGACCCCCCCGGGGCGCTACCTTCTGGCTTGGGAGCAGGCCCAGTTCGATCAGGCGGTGGCCGATGTGTTCGGCTATCACGCGCTGCAGCTGGGCGCGGCAGAGGTCGACGGGCTGCGCGCCAACCGCATGCCGCACCGCTGGCTGGCGCTGGACGACCCCGCCCGCGCCAGCAAGGCAACGCTCCTGACCGACTTCGCGGCGCTGCCTTTTGCAGCCAACAGCCTCGACCTGGTGGTGATGCCGCACGCGCTCGAACTGAGTCCCGACCCGCACGCCACCCTGCGCGAGGTCGAGCGGGTGCTGGTGCCCGAAGGCCGCGTGGTGATCTGCGGGCTCAACCCGGCCAGCCTCTGGGGCATGCGGCAGCGCCGCGCGCACATCTACCGCCGGCTGGGCATCGGCGATCTTTACCTGCCCGAAGGCGGGGAGTTCATCGGCTATTGGCGTATGCGCGACTGGCTGCGCCTGCTGAGCTTCGAGGTGGAGTCGGGCCGCTTCGGCATCTACCGGCCGGCAGTGCGCAGCGAGGCCTGGCTGGAGCGCTCGCGCTGGATGGACGCCGCCGGCGAGCGCTGGTGGCCGATCTTTGGCGCAGCCTATTTTTTGGTCGCTGTGAAGCGGGTGCGCGGCATGCGCCTGCTGAGCGCCGACTGGCGGCGCGCAGGCGCCCGCGCCACCGCGCCCGTGCCCATTGCCGGCAAGGTGCATCGCAGCGAGCCGAACAAGAATTGAAATGATCGAAATCGAATGAAGAGGATCGAATGAAAGAGAAGGAAAAGTCAGTTTGAACGAAGTCGTGATCTACACCGATGGTGCGTGCAAGGGCAATCCCGGCCCCGGTGGCTGGGGCGCGTGGCTCAAGTCGGGCGCCACCGAAAAAGACCTGTTCGGCGGTGAACTCAACACCACCAACAACCGCATGGAGCTGACCGCCGTCATCGAGGGCCTGGCCGCGCTCAAGCGGCCCTGCAAGGTGCTGCTGTATCTCGACAGCCAGTACGTGCGCAAGGGCATCACCGAATGGATCCGCGGCTGGAAGGCCAAGGGCTGGCTCACCGCGAGCAAGCAGCCGGTAAAGAACGTCGAGCTCTGGCAGCGGCTCGACAAGCTGGTGAGCGAAGGCGGCCACCAGATCGAATGGCGCTGGGTCAAGGGCCACTCGGGCGATCCGGGCAACGAGCGCGCCGACATGCTGGCCAACAAGGGCGTGGACAAGGCGCTGGGGCGCCTCTGAGCCGGGCGGCCGCGGGCCGCTCTTTCTTTTACTGGCGGCTAGATCGCGCCGTCGAACATCATCACGTCGACTTCGTCGCCCGCCGCCACGCTGCCTTGATCGTGGTGCAGCACCACGAGCCCGTTGGCCTCGACCATCGAGCTGAGCACCCCGGAGCCCTGGTGGCTCGCGACGCACACTTCGGGCAACGCGCCCCGCACGTTCTTCACGAAGCCGCGCTGGTATTCGGTGCGGCCCGGCTTCTTGCGGATCGGGCTCGTGCTGCGCGCGCGCAGCAGCGGTGGCGGCGCGGCGGCTGCTTCATGGCAGCCCATCATGCGCAGCAGCGCCGGCCGCACGAAGGCCAGGAAGGTGACCATCACCGCCACCGGATTGCCCGGCAGGCCGAACAGCACGGCCGGCTGCGGTGACGCCTCGCGCGGAATCAACCCCACAGCGAGTGGACGGCCCGGGCGCATGGCCACGCGCCAGAACGCCATGTCGCCCAACTGCTGCATCACGTCGCGTGTGTGGTCAGCCGCGCCCGCGCTGACGCCGCCGCTGGTGACGATGGCATCGGCCTCGCGCGCGGCGCGCTGCAGCGTGGCGGCGAGCGTGGCCGGGTCGTCGCGCACCAGGCCGAGGTCGATCACCTCGCAGCCCAACCGCGTGAGCAGGCCGATCACGGTGTAGCGGTTGCTGTCGTACACGGCGCCTTCGCGCGGCGCGTCGCCGAGGCTCAGGATCTCGTCGCCGGTCGAAAAACAGGCCACCCGCAGCCGCCGCAGCGCGGGCACGCCCGGCAGGCCGAGGCTCGCGACCATGCCGAGCGCGGCGGGCGAGAGGCGTTCGCCCTTGTGCAGCGCGGGCTGGCCCTTCATCAGGTCTTCGCCCGCGAAGCGGCGGTTGTCGCCGCGGCGCAGCACCTTGGCCGGGAAGCACACGCGGTCGCCGTCGACCTTGCAGAACTCCTGCGGAATGACGGTGTCGAGGCCCGCCGGCATCATCGCGCCGGTCATGATGCGCACCGCATCGCCCGGGCCCAGCGCGCCGCGCCAGGCCGCGCCGGCCAGTGCCGTGCCCGCCACGCGCAGCGTGATGGAGGCGTCGATGGGTGCGTCCTTGGGCAGCACCGAGCCGTCGAAGGCGTAGCCGTCCATGGCGGAGTTGTCGTGCGGCGGCACGCTGATGGGCGAGACGATGTCTTCGGCCAGCACGCGGCCGAGGGCGTCGAGCAACGAAACGCTTTCGCGCTGCGTGACGACGGCCGTGGCCGTCAGTTGCGAAAGGAAGGCGTGGACGGCCTCGACGCTCAGGTCGGCGGCGTCGTCATAGCCCGTGAGGGTGGAAGCGATGTCTGCGATGCGGCTCATCGGTTTTCGAGTGCGTGCAGTTCGGCCAGGGTGTTGGCGTTGAAAAAGGCGTCGGGCGCGTCGCCGGGGCGGTCGAAGGGCACGTGCACCGTGCGGTGCTGCGCGGTCCATGCGTGGACCCTGCGGCCGCCGGCTTCGGTGTAGCGCTGCAGGCTGCCGCGCAGGTCGGCGCGCAGCAGGCAGAAGACGGGTTGGGGGCGCAGCACCACGTCGCCCTCGGCGGCTTCGGGCGCGGTGGCGATGGCGATTTCCGCATTGCCGGCAACGACCGCTTCGGCGAGCCGGGCGGCCAGGTCGGTCGGGAACAGGGGGGTGTCGCAAGGCACGGTCAGCAGCCAGGGCGTGGTGCAGTGCTCCAGCCCGGTCAGAAAGCCCGCGAGCGGCCCCGCATAGTCCGCGAGGCTGTCGGGCCACACTGGTACGCCGAAGGCTTCGTAGTCGGCGAGGTTGCGATTGGCATTGACCATCAGCCGGCCGACCTGCGGCCCCAGCCGCCGTATTGCATGCAGCGCCAGCGGTTCGCCGTTGAAAGGCTGCAGCCCCTTGTCGACACCGCCCATGCGCGAGCCGCGTCCGCCGGCCAGCAGCAGCCCCGTGATGTCGGCGGTTGCGATGGTGGCGTGCTCGGGCATGGCGGCCGCCTGCGTCATCCGCCGATGTAGCTCATCTCGACGCGGCGCGGGGCCTTGTCGCCGGCATCGCCGCTGTCGTCGTCCGGACCGTGCAGGGCGCGCAGCTCCGAGTAGCGGTCGGCGCGGCCCTGCCAGATGTGGCCGATGGCCGAGGAGATGTCGTCGTCGCTGGCGGTGCCGCGCAGCAGTGGGCGCAGGTCGTGGCCGGCGCTGGCGAAGAGGCAGAGGTAGAGCTTGCCTTCGGTCGACAGGCGCGCGCGGCTGCAGTCGTGGCAGAAGGCCTGGGTGACGCTGCTGATCACGCCGATTTCTCCGCCGCCGTCGGCATAGGCCCAGCGCTGGGCGGTTTCGCCGGGCGTGGCGGCTTCGAGCGGCACCAGCGGAAATTCGGCATGGATGCGCGCGATGACGTCGGCCGAGGGCAGCACTTCGTCCATGCGCCAGCCGTTGGTGGCGCCCACGTCCATGTACTCGATGAAGCGCAGCACCACCTTGCCGCCGTGGTGCGTGCGGAAGTAGCGGGCCATCGGCAAGATTTCTTGATCGTTGGCGCCGCGCTTGACCACCATGTTGACCTTGATGGGGCCGAGGCCAGCGGCGATTGCCGCGTCGATGCCGGCGAGCACGTCGGCCACAGGAAAGTCGACGTCGTTCATGTGGCGGAACACGGCGTCGTCGAGGCTGTCGAGGCTCACCGTCACGCGCTGCAGGCCGGCAGCCTTGAGCGCGCCGGCCTTGCGCGCGAGCAGCGAGCCGTTGGTGGTGAGCGTCAGCGCCAGCGGCTCGCCGGCGGGTGTGCGGATTTCGGCGAGCTGTTCGATGAGCCCTTCGATGTTCTTGCGCAGCAGCGGCTCGCCGCCGGTCAGCCGGATCTTGCGCACGCCGTGGGCGGCGAACAGGCGGGCCAGCCGCGTCATTTCCTCGAAGCTCAGCAGCGCGCTGTGCGGCAGGTACTTGTAGTCCTTGTCGAACACATCCTTCGGCATGCAGTAGCTGCAGCGGAAGTTGCAGCGGTCGGTCACGCTGATGCGCAGGTCGGTCATGGGCCGGCCCAGGCGGTCGAGCAGCAACCCCGTGGCGGGCACGGCAATCTCCGGTACGGCCACGGCGGGGCGTGCGCGGCCGATCGTGGAGATCGGGATGACGGTACTGCTGCTGTTCTTCATGGCTTCGTGGAAGGGGACTCCGATTTTGCGCCAGGCCCCAAGGGCCTGTGAATCGGAGGCTACTTGATCACCGCCGCATAAATCATGTCCCGGGTCAATGTTCTGTAATGTGTTCTGTACTTTGGCGACTGCAGCATGAGCAAGACGAACATCTCGTTCTTCGGGTCGACCCACATGTAGGTGCCGCCCGCGCCGCCCCAGTTGTATTCACCGCCGGCCGACGGGTAGGGCGCCTCGCCGTCGTTGCGGCGCACGGCAAAGCCCAGGCCGAAGCCGTAGCCCGGGCCCGGCAGGTAGAGCGGGCCGGGCACGATGCCGGCGCCCGCATTGGAATGGTCGGCGGTCATCAGCGCGATGGTGCGCGGGCCGAGGTAGCGCTTGCCGTCGAGCGAGCCGCCATTGAGCAGCATCTGCAGGAAGCGCGCGTAGTCGTTCGCTGTCGACACCAGCCCGCCGCCGCCCGACTCGTACTTGCGCACGACGCGCGGGTCGTTGAACTCGGCGCCCACGCCGAAGCTGCGGTCGCTGGCCAGCGGCTCGGCAATGCGCGGCTGGCGCGCCGGCTCTGGCACGTAGTAGCTGGTGTCCTTCATGCCCAGCGGGTCGAGCAGCCGGGTTTTCTCGAACTGGTAGAGCGACTGGCCCGACACCACCTCGATCACGCGGCCGAGGATGTCGGTCGACTGGCTGTACTCCCAGGTCGTGCCGGGCTGGTAGGCCAGCGGCAGCTTGGCAAGGCGCTGGGAGAACTCGGCCAGCGTCGGGTCGCCGGCGCCCAGGTCGGCGGCGTTGTAGGCCTGCTTCACGAGGCCCGGGCCGAAGAAGCCGTAGGTCAGGCCCGATGTGTGGCGCATCAGGTCCTGCACGGTGATCGGGCGGCGCGCGGGCACGGTGTCGAGCACCGGCTTGCCGTCGGCGTCGGGCTTCTCGACGCCCACCGTCATGGTGGCGAACTCGGGCAGGTACGTCGAGATCGGGTCGTCGAGCTTCAGGCGGCCGTCTTCCACCAGCATCATCGCGGCCACCGTGGTGATGGGCTTGCTCATCGAGTAGATGCGGAAGATGCCGTCGCGTGGCATTGGAGTGCTGGCCACAGGGGCGAGCTTGCCGACCGGTTCGAACCACGCGACCTTGCCCTGGCGCGCCACCAGCAGCACCGCGCCCGGGATCTTGCCGGCGGCCACGTCGGCCTTGAGCACGTCGGTGAGCATCTGCAGGCGCCTGGTCGAGAGACCGACCTGTTCGGGCCTGGCTGTCGGCAGCGATTGCGCCGCCGCCAGCAGGGGAAGGGCCAAGCCGAGCACGGCCGCGCGCAGGCTGCGCTTCAGGAATCTCATGGTGTTGTCTCCGTCTTGTTGTGAATGGAAAACCTGTGCCGCCTCTCGTGGGCGGCTGCGGGCTATCCGCGGCAGAGCTTCAGGTTCGTGCGGGTGGCGCGGACCACGGGCAGGAAGATCTCGGCGTCGGCCGGCGGGTAGTTGTCCTTGATGCCGTCATCGGTGCGATCGGCATCCTCGGCCAGCGGCTGCAGGGTCTTGAGGCAGGCGGCGCGGTCGTTGAGCTTGAACTGCGTGAGCGCGAGGTCGTTGCGCAGCCAGGCCTTGGTGATCCAGTCGAGGGTCTTGTCGCAGTCCGACAGTACGGGAGCGAGGGTGGTCTGCGCGGCAGCGTAGTCCTTCGCGTCGTACTGGCGCTTGAAGGTCTTGCGCGAGTTGGCGACGGCCTTGTCGGTGCAGGCGGGGGTGGGGCGGGTGTAGGTGCCTTCGAAGCCGGCGCGTGCGCCGCAGTTGTCGCGGCATTGATCCGCGCCGTTGGTCGTGACCTGCACCTTGTCGGCGTTGACCGCGAAGTTCACCACGCACGCCGAGTCGTCGAGCTTGGCCTTGCCGCGCACGATGGTGCCGTCGAGTGCGCAGGTGTGTGCGTTGGCGCCGATGGTGGTGATGTCGAAGTGCCCGTCGGGCTTGACGCGTAGCGAGCCGCTGCCCCGTTCGTAGATGTAGTCGCCGGCCGGCGGCGTGGCGGTTTGCGCAGCGGCGAGGCCGGCGCAGGCGAGCAGGGCGAAGGGAAGGATGCTCTTGAGCTTCATCGTTGGAAATCTCCCGGGAAACGTGCCGCAGCGCAGTGTATCTATCGTTGCCGAAAGCTTCCTGAAATGGCCGGTTTGCGTCATCTCTGCCGCAGATGTCTTGACGTGGACAATGAGAATTCCTACCATTTAGGTGCCTGAATACGCAACACGTCGACAACGCAAAGGGCTCTTCCAACCAAGGAGCTTTTCGACCGTGCCGTACACCCTGCCAGCCTTGCCCTATGCCTTCGATGCGCTCGAACCGCACATCGACGCGCAGACGATGGAAATCCACCACGGCAAGCACCACCAGACCTATGTGAACAACCTCAATGCGGCCCTGAAAGACACGCCGCACGAGGGAACGCCGGTCGAAGAACTGATCGCCAACGTCGAGCAGCTGCCCGAGGCGCTGCGCGCGCCGGTGCGCAACAACGGCGGCGGGCACGCCAACCACAGCCTGTTCTGGACCGTGATGGCGCCAGTCGGGCAGGGCGGTGGCGGCACGCCTACTGGGGCGCTCGCGGAAGCCATCGACACCGACCTGGGCGGTTTCGACGCCTTCAAGGAGGCCTTCACCAAGGCCGCCCTCACGCGCTTCGGCAGCGGCTGGGCGTGGCTGTCGGCAGGCCCCGGCGGCAAGCTCGCCGTGGAGAGCAGCGGCAACCAGGACAGCCCGCTGATGCGCGGTATCGGCTCTGGCAACACGCCGATCCTCGGGCTCGACGTATGGGAGCACGCCTACTACCTCAAGTACCAGAACCGCCGCCCCGAATACATCGCGGCCTTCTACAACGTCGTGAACTGGGCCGAGGTGGCCCGGCGTCACGCCGCCGCGACCGGCGGCTGAGGAGCAGGCCCATGAACGAGCCGCAGCAGCGCGCGATGGCAGGACGGCAACCCAGGCAGGCCCGCCCGATCCGCGAGTGGGTCGGCTTCGCCATCGTCGCGGCCGGCGTGCTGGTGGGCGTGTTGCAGTTCTGGCAGTTCGTGCGCGGCGATCCGCTGGTATGGAATGCCTTGCTAGGCGGCTCGGTAGCCGCGCTGGCGACCGCGCTCGGCACGCTGCCGGTGCTGTTCTCGCAGAAGCTCCCGGAGCGGCTGCAGGACACGCTGTTCGGCTTCGGCGCCGGCGTGATGCTGGCGGCCAGCGCCTTCTCGCTGATCATCCCGGGCCTGGAGGCCGCAAAGAATGTGGGCGTGTTCGGCGGCGGCAACTGGGCGGCGGGCGGGGTGATCGGCTCCGCCATCCTGCTCGGCGGCATCGTGCTGATGCTGATGGACCGCGTGCTGCCGCACGAACACTTCATCAAGGGCCGCGAAGGCCAGGCCGCCAGGCAGCTGCGCCGCACCTGGCTCTTCGTGTTTGCGATCGCGCTGCACAACGTGCCCGAAGGCCTGGCCATCGGCGTGGGCTATGCGGCCAACAACGGGCTGCGCGCCGACGCGCTGGCCACCGGCATCGCAATCCAGGACGTGCCCGAGGGCCTGGTGGTCGCGGTGGCGCTGCTGGCCGCCGGCTACAGCCGCATGTTCGCGGTGCTGATCGGCATGGCCTCGGGGCTGGTGGAGCCGCTGGGTGCGGTGCTGGGCGCGGCCGTGGTCGGCCATTCGGCGATGCTGCTGCCCTGGGGACTTGGCTTTGCGGCAGGCGCGATGCTGTTCGTGATCAGCCACGAGATCATTCCCGAGTCGCACCGCAAGGGGCACGAAGCCTTTGCCACGAGCGGGCTGATGATCGGCTTCGTGCTGATGATGCTGCTGGACACCGCGCTGGCCTGACCAGCCCCGCGCGGTCAGCCGTGCTTGACGGCGACGGTTTTCAGCGTGGTGAAACCGTACAGCGCCTCGAAGCCCTTCTCGCGCCCGTAGCCTGAAGACTTCACGCCGCCGAAGGGCAATTCGACGCCTCCACCCGCGCCGTAGTTGTTGATGAACACCTGGCCGCTGCGCACGCGCTTGGCCATGCGGAACTGGCGCGAACCGTCGGCGGTCCACACGCCCGCCACCAGGCCGAACTGCGTTGCATTGGCGAGCGCGACCGCTTCGTCTTCGTCGGTGAAGGACATCGCGGCCAGCACCGGGCCGAACACTTCTTCCTGCGCCAGTCGATGCCCGACCGGCACGTCGCGCAGCAGAGTGGGCGCCTGGTAGAAGCCGGTCTCGGGTGCTTCCTCGACCACGATGCCCTGCGCCACCATCGGGATGCCGGCATGCTGCGCGTCGCTCAGGAAGTCCCACACGCGCTGCTGCTGCGTCTGGCGGATCAGAGGGCCAACGTCGAGGTCCATGGCCGCGGGGCCGACGCGCAGGGCTTCGAAGGCATGGCCCAGGCGCTCGAGCAGCGGCTCGTAGATGCCGCGCTGGATCAGCACCCGCGAGCCGGCCGAGCAGGTCTGGCCGGCGTTCTGCACGATCGCGTTGATGACCACGGGAATGGCCGCGTCGAGGTCGGCGTCCGCAAAGATGATCTGCGGGCTCTTGCCGCCCAGCTCCAGCGTGACAGGGCAATGCCGCTCGGCTGCCACCTGCTGGATCAGCGTGCCGATCTTCGGGCTGCCGGTGAAGCTGATGTGGTCGATGCCTTCGTGCCGCGCGAGCGCGTCGCCCACTTCATGGCCGTAGCCCGTCACGATGTTGAGCGAGCCGGCCGGAAAGCCGACCTCGGCTGCCAGCTGCGCCACGCGGATCAGCGAGAGGCAGGCGTCTTCGGCCGGCTTCACCACGCACACGTTGCCCGCCGCCAGGGCGCCGCCCACGCTGCGCCCGAAGATCTGCATCGGGTAGTTCCACGGAATGATGTGGCCGGTAACGCCGTGCGGCTCGCGCCAGGTGAAGACGCTGTAGCCGTCCTGGTAGGGGATGGTCTCGCCGTGCAGCTTGTCGCAGGCGCCGGCGTAGAACTCGAAATAGCGCACCAGCGCCACCGCGTCGGCACGCGCCTGCTTGACGGGCTTGCCGCAGTCGCGCTGCTCGATCAGCGCCAGTTCGTCGACGTGCTCGGCGATCTTTTGCGAGAGCTTGTAGAGCAGGCGGCTGCGGTCGGCGGCGCTGACCTTGTGCCACACACCCTCGAAGCAGTCGCGCGCGGCGCGCACGGCGGAGTCGATGTCGGCGGCATTGCTGCGCTGGATTTCGTCGAAGGCCTGGCCGTCGGAAGGATCGATGACCGGCAGGGTGCGGCCGGATGAGGACGGGACGTCCGCGTTGGCGATGTAGTTGAGCTGCATGGGGCTGGATTTTGCGCGAAGCACGCGCAATCCGTGGCCGGGCGGCCCGGCGTCCCTCTGCTCGTGTCTACTTGGCGGCGGTGGCCTTCGGCAGCGCCTTCACGGCATTCAACATGCGCTCCACGTGCTTGTCCGGATTCAGGTTCTGGTAGTAGTAGGCGACCTTGCCGTCTGGTGAGATCACGTACGACAGGCGGTTGGCAAAGTCCGGCCGCGTCTGCATCAGCGCGTCGAAACCCTGGATCACGGTCTTGTTCTCGTCCGACGCCACCGGAAATCGGCTCTGGCACGACTTGACCGAGAACTTCGACAGGGTACCTATGTCGTCCGCCGAGACGCCGATCACGGTGGCGCCCAGCGCGGCGAACTGGTCGACGGCTTCGGCGAAGGCGTGGGCCTCGATCGAGCAGTCGTTGGAATCTGCCGCAGGAAAGAAGTACAACACCACCGGTCCCTTGGCGAGCGCATCAGCCAGCGAGTAGCGGAAGGTCTTGCCGCCCAGGGCGGCGTTGGCGGTGAACTTGGGCACGGGGTCGCCGATGTCCAGGGCGGCCCAGGCAGGGTGGGCAAGGGCTGCAAAAATCGTCATCCATGCGATGCGATGGAGGTGCGAACGAGCCATGATGTAACTCCGAGCGATGTGGAGCGAATTCTAGGCTTGAGCATCCCCTGAATGGGCCTTTGAAACCGGCGCGGGCTGGCCGGCGTATTGAACACAACAACCGAAAAACGGCGGGAAGCACCAAGCAATGGGCGAACCATCATGAACACCTGGCTCTCGTTTCTGCGCATCGCGCTCGCGGGCGTCCTGATAGCGGCACTCGGCGCCTGCGGCTCGCTGCCGCCGGCGCGGGAGCGGCCCGCCGAGTTCGCCGCCTCGGCCGACCCATCGACCACGCTGGCGAAGATCGTCGCCGCCTCCACGCCGCCCGACGAGCACTCGGGGTTCCGGCTGATGCCGCTGGGCGTGTACTCGCTCGATGCGCGAATCCAGCTGGCTCAGCGGGCCCAGCGCTCGCTGGTGGTGCAGTACTACCAGCTCGAGAACGACGCCGTTGGCCGCCTGCTGCTGCGCACGCTGCGCGAGGCCGCAGGCCGAGGCGTGAAGGTGAGGGTGCTGGTGGACGACCTGTACACAGTGAAGAGCCAGCAGTTGCTGCTGGCGCTGTCCGAGACGCCCAATGTCGACGTGCGCCTGTTCAACCCGTTCTGCTGCGGGCGCAACGGTTTCCTCTCGCGCTTTGCGGCGTCGCCGTGGGAGATTCCGCGACTCAACCACCGCATGCACAACAAGCTCTTCATTGCCGACGGCGTGATGGCGGTGGTGGGCGGGCGCAACATCGCCGACGAGTATTTCGTGCTGAGCGAGGCGCAGAACTTCATCGACATGGACGCGCTGGTGGTCGGCAAGGTGGTGCCGCAGCTCGAGTCGATCTTCGACGCCTACTGGAACAGCGAACAGGTCTGGCCCATTGCCGACATCGTGACGGGCGAGGGCGGCCGCAAGCCGACCGGCACCGACTTCGACGACTGGGTGGGCATGGCCGCGCCGCCGCCGAAGATCGTGCTGCCGCCGTCCGACATCCTCGGCTACGGCCCCATTGCCGAAGAGCTCGACGGCGGCCGCATGGGCCTGCTGTGGGGCGAGGCCCGTGCCATCGCCGACCCGCCCACCAAGCCCGCGACCATGACAGCCGACGAGGCGATCTCCACCAGCGTGACGATGAAGGTCTGGGCGCTGCTGCTCGACGCCAAGACCGAGGTCGACATGACCTCGCCGTACCTGGTGCCGGGCGAGCGCGGCATGGAGGCCTTCGAGGACCTGACCCGGCGCAAAGTCAAGCTCACGTTGCTGACCAATTCGCTGGCCGCCAACGACGAGCCGCTGGTGCACACCGGCTACGCGCGCTATCGCGAGCGGCTGTTGCAAGGCGGGGCCGACCTGTACGAGCTGAGCCCGCAGCGCACCAGCGCAGGCGAGCGCTTCGGCATGTTCGGCAAGTCGCTCGGGCGGCTGCATGCCAAGACCGCGGCCATCGACAAGACACGCATCTTCATCGGCTCGATGAACCTCGACCCGCGCTCGGCCAGCCAGAACACCGAGATGGGGCTGGTGGTCGACAGCCCGCAGCTGGCGCGCGAGATGATGCGCGTCATCAACATCAGCAAGCTGCAGAACTCCTACCGGCTGCGGCTGGCCAAGGACACCGGCACGCTGCAATGGCTGACGAACGACGGCGAGAAAGAAGTGATCCTGACCTCGGAGCCGGAGTCGAGCTTCTTCCAGCGCTTCTACAACATGCTCATAGCGCCGATCGTTCCCGAGATGCTGTTGTAGCCTCGGGGGATGGCGCAGACCTTCACTTCGTTGTCCGCCCCGCAGGTCATGCTGTGGGGCGTGCTTTTTTTCGGCGGTATCTATCTCGGCTTCGGCGGCATCACGTGGCTGCTGACGAAACGCGTGCTGCCGGCGCTGGGCATCGGGCGCGAACTCGATCCGCGGCCGCTGCAGCCGGGGCAACTGCGGCGCGAGCTGGGGCAGTCGGGCGTGTCGGTGCTGATCTTCGGGCTGGGCATGGTGTTTCCGTGGGGGCTGCTTCAGCTCGGCTGGGCGCGGCTCGACGGCGATGCGGGGTGGCGGCAGATCGCGGTCGAGATCCTCGGGCTCGCGTTCTGGAACGACGTGCATTTCTGGATCAACCACCGATTGCTGCACACGCGCTGGCTGCGGCGCTTTCACGGGCCGCATCACCGTTCGTTCGTGACCACGCCGTGGGCGACCTACAGCTTTCATCCCGTCGAGGCGCTGATGCTCGGCAACGTGATCCTGCTGCCGATGGTGGTGCACGACTTCAGCTTCTGGTCGCTGGCGGCGGTGCCGGTGTTCAGCCTGTTCTTCAACTGCATCGGGCATTCGAACTACGACTTCTTCACGGGCGTGTCGTACAGCCACTGGTTCGCGGCAAGCCGCCGCCACCATCTGCACCATGCCGTGCACAACGGCAATTACGGTTTCCAGTTCACGTTCATGGACCGGCTCTTCAGGACGCGCATTGCGGCCGATGCAGCCGAGCCGGTGCTTCAGGCTTTCCGAAAGAAGCATGGCGCGACCGCGGCCTGACGCGAGCCGTCGCCTGCCGGGGCTGCGCCACTGGCGCGACTGGCAGAGCCTTGCCTACCTCGCCGCCTTGCCTGCGCTGGCGGCGTGGCAATGGCTCCACGGTTTCAACGCGCTGCTGTATGGGCTGATGCTGTTCCTGACGCTCGGCGTCGGCGTGATCCATCACAACCACGTGCACCTGCGCATGTGGCGCGGGCGGCGCATGAACCGGCTGACGGATTTCTGGATCACGCTGCTGCAGGGCCACCCGACCTTCGTGTTCTGGCCCGCGCACGTGGCCAACCATCATCGCCACCGGCACGGGCCGAGGGACGTGGCGCGCACCTACCGCTTCGGTGGCGACACCAATCATCTGCGGGGCTATCTGCTGCATCCGTTCCAGGCCGTGTGGGTGCTGATTCCGGTGTTCTTCGCGTGGCTGGCGCGGCTGCAGAAGCATCGGCGCGGCGCATGGCGCTACTGCATGGCGCAGTACGTGCTGTGGCTGGTCAGCTGGACGGTGCTGCTGGCGCTCGATTGGCGCAAGGCTCTGCTGTTTGTGATCGTGCCGCAGCTGCATGGCCTGCACTGGCTGCTGGCGACCAACTACCTGCAGCACGCGCACGCCGACGGCCGAAAACCCGTGCGCAAGGAGGCGCCGAGCGATACCTCGGGTAGCCAGCTGAACTACGCCCGCAATTTCGAGGGGCTGGTGAACCCCTTGCTGTTCAACATCGGCCTGCACACCGCACACCACGAGAACCCGCATGCCCATTGGTCCGAGCTCACGCATCTGCATCGCACGCGTTACCGCGCGCGGGTGGATCCTGTGCTCAACGAGGGCGGGCTGGTGCCGTACATGGTGCGCGTGTTCGTGCTGGGGACCGTGTGGCCGCGTTTTCGCAGCCGCCCGCTGATGCCTCCCGATTCATCCATCACCTGAACCATGCCTGTCTCATTCCAACGCGTCTATCTCGAAAGCGCCGGTTACTTCATGCCGGGCGAGCCCATTCCCAACGACCGCATGGACGCGTACATCGCGCCGCTGAACCGCATGTCGGAGCGCATCAAGCGGCGCATCCTGGCGGAGAACGGCATCCTCACGCGGCACTACGCCATCGATGCGGAAGGCGTGACGCAACACACCAACGCGCAGCTGGCGGCCGGCGCGATCCGCGATTGCCTGCGGCGGGGCGGGGCGGAGCTGTCGCGCGTGTCGCTGCTGGCCAGCGGCTCCTCGGGTGGCGACACGCTGATGCCGGGATTCGCCAACATGATCCAGGGCGAACTGGCGGCGCAGCCGATGGAAACGCATTCGGTGCACGGCATCTGCGCGGCGGGCGTGTCGGCGATCCAGGCTGCCGCGCAGGGCATCGAGCTGGGCGCGCACCGCTCGGCGATGGCGGTGGCGAGCGAGATGCCGTCGCGCCTCTTCAAGCGTTCGCGCTTCGCGGCGCGCGGCTATGAAACCGACTTCGACTCGCACTTTCTACGCTGGATGCTGTCGGATGGCGCGGGCGCCTTGCTGCTGTCCGACGGCACGCCCGCACTGGCCGGCGCGCCTGGGTTGCGCCTGAAGCTGAAGTGGGTGCATCAACGTGCGTTCTCGGGCGACTACCCGGTCTGCATGCAGCTGGGCCTGACCGAAGACCGCGCGCGCGGCCACCTCGACTTCGGCTCCTGGGCCGAGGCCGAGGCGGCGGGCGCCTTGTCGCTGCGGCAGGACATACGCCTGCTGCCGCATCTGTTCGACATCGGCATCCACGAGTACGCGGGGCTGGTGCGCGACGGCTGGGTCGATCCGAAGCGGGTCGATCACTTCCTGTGCCATTACTCCTCGGAGAAATTCATTCCGGTGGTCGAGGACCTGATGGCGAAGGCCGACCTGTCGATTCCGCGCGAGCGCTGGTGGAGCAACCTCGCATGGCGCGGCAACACCGGGGCAGCGTCGATCCTCGTGATGCTGGCTGAGTTCCTGCACACCAAGACGCTGAAGCCCGGCGAGCAGATCTTCTGCTACGTGCCGGAATCGGGGCGCTTCATGGCGGCGTACATGCTGCTCGAAGTCGAGGCAGCCGATGCGGCGCCCGTGGTGGTGGCGCCCCGAGCGGCAGCGGTGCCCGACGACGACCTAGTGATCGCCCCGCCGCACGATCCGACCGCCGCACCCGAAGGACTCGGCGTCTTGCTCACCGAGCTGGCCGCCATCTGGCACGACTACCGCTCGCGCGTCTGGCGCACGCCGCTGGTCCGCCAGATCCGCGAGCGCCGTTTTGCCGTGCCCGACTACCTGAACTGGATGGAGCAATGGGTGCCGCAGGTGCGCGAGGGCAGCCTGTGGATGCGCGAAGGCGCCGCCTCGCTGAGCGAGCCGTACCAGGTGCTGGCCTCGCTGATCGGCGTGCACGCGGGCGAGGAGCAGAACGACTTCAACATCCTCTTCAGCGATTACCGCAAGGCGGGCGGCACGGTCGAGCGCATCGAGGACCTGCGCCGCAACCCGGGCGGCGAGGCGCTCAACGCCTATCTGCACGGCCTGGCCGCCACGCGCGACCCGATCGGCCTGCTGGGCGCGATCTACATCATCGAGGGCACGGGCCAGCGCATCGTGCCGGCGCTGTTGCCGCTGCTGAAGGCCAGCCTGAAGCTGCCGCCCGATGCCTTCCGTTTTCTCGAATACCACGGCCACAACGACGAGCACCACCTGAGCCGCTGGCTCACGGCGGTCGAAATGGTGATGGCCGTGGAAGGGCAGGCGCGCGCCGCCCGCCAGATCACAGACACCGCGCGCCACACGGCCGCGCTGTACCTGATGCAGTTCCAGCACATCACGGAGCGTATGCCCCATGGATCGAACACCTGATTTCCTGACGCAGGCGCACGACGAGCGCGACCCCAGCCCCTGGCTCGCGCTGTACCTCGACCAGAGCACGCCGCTGCCCGACAACGTCAAGGCGGCGTGGCTGGCCGATTCGAGTTCGGGCTCGCGGCAGTATCTGCTGCCGTTCCTGCGGCCGATCGCGCGGCTGACGATCATCCTGATCCAGATCGTGAAGGTGTTCGTGCCGCGCAACTGGTCGCATTCGATGCTGCTGCACCGGTTTCTGGCCTGGGGGCTGAAGCGCTTCGTGTCGCCGGAGGCCAACTGGCTCATCCTGCGGCACTTTCACCTGGGCTCGCAGGTGCTGGCCTTCATCGGGCGGAATTCGCCGGCTCCGGTGGCCACCAATCCGCTGGAGCCGGCCGACATAGACGCGCTGAAGGACGAGATGTTCCTGAAGCACGACCTGAACCTCTTCAACTTCGTGATCCGGCTGAACAAGGCGCTGCGCGACAAGGGCGTGGCGCTGTGCAAGGCGGAGAAGGTCGATTTCTCGATGATCAGGGAGCCAGGGCTGCGGCTGGAGGACATGCCCCAGGGCAAGCTCAATTTTCTCGACCTGCAGAGCGCCATCGAGCTGTTCACGCCGCTCTACCAGCTGATGCTCACGGACAACGATTTTTGGCGCGCGGCCAATTCCTTGCAGCTGGACGAAACCATCGGCATCTACACGGCGACGCTCCTGAACGCGCCCGAACACCTGATCCTGGTCAACAACAAGCATCCGCTGGTGCCCCTGTCGACCCTGCGGGCGGGGCACCGGCTGGTGATCCACGGGCTCTCGACCGAGATGCTGCACAGCCTGCTCCAGCGGATGCAGGCGGCGCAAAAGGCGGGGGAGCCGGAGACATCCCTATACGAGCAGCCACTTGCATAGGCGTATGCTGCCCCCAGATGGAAACCATGAACACGACCGATAATCCGTCTCCCAAGACCGATCTGGCAGTGACCCACGTGCTGGCGCAACTGCTGGAAAAGCTTGAGCACAGCCCTGTGCCCGTAGGCGCAGAGCAGTACCGCTCCGTGGTCGAGCACCTCGTGCATGAGTTCGAGGACGTCGAGCAGGGCGCCGAACTAGGCCGCCTGCTCGATGCCTATCCGGCCGCGGCCGAGGTGTACGAGAACCTCAATTACAAGCACGCCGGGCTTTGCCGCTCGGCGTTGGACGCTTCCCTGGCCGCTGAAATCAGCGCACGGGAAGCCATTGCACGCGCAATGCGCAGTGCATAACTGAACAGCAAGGACAAGACGCATGGCGAAGGGTGAAGTGAAGACGGCAGTGGTGGCGGATGGGCTGCGTTACAAGTCCAAGACGCCGGGTTCGCCGTTCCGCGCCTCGGCGTCGTTCAGCGGCGCGACCATGTCGTGCTTCATGTGCGGCAAGCACCGCGTGCGCTCGCAGCTGCGTACGCGCCAAGTGCTGGGCAAGTCCCAGACCGTGTGCGCGCCTTCCTGCAAGGCGCTCGACGAATCCCTCGAATAGGGGATTGACCCCGGCTGCTGGCAGTGCGCCTGCTAGCACATTGGGGAGGCATTTTGGAGACATTTCCTCGTGCATAAGTCACGGAATGGCCTTCCGCATTGCCGGCAATCGTTATACAGTTGGACACAAATGATGCATGTAATTGCATGTAATCTAAAGTTCTACTAGTAGCCGATTTCCAATGAATTGCAGCCACACCGTCGACGCCCCTCGCGGGACATGGAATTCAACGCTTGCAAAGGGGCCCTGCCATGGCTAAGTCGCGCCACGTGGTCATGCAGGTGGTCAAGCGCTCGTCCGGCAGCGCCACGCACCACGTCGAATTCCTGATGGACGACAACTTCGCCGAGCGCCTGCGGCAGTTGCGTTCGCTGGTGCCACCCCTGGGCAGCCTCAACAAGCAGCGCGACCTCGTGATCGACAAGGTGCGCGTGCGCCTGCCCAATGCCATCTGGCGCTCGGGCAACGAGATCGAGATGGACGGCGGGGTAGACGGCTCCTGCATCGTCATCGCCGCCGAAGGCTCGTTCAACTGCGGTGGCAAGGACCGCAAGACGCGCGAGAAGCTCGTGACGTACAACTTCTCGATCGCGCGCCTGATCGAGTTGCATGCCGAGCGCCCGGAGGGCGAGACCTTCTACATTCGCGACGGTGTGTTCGCCAACGACGAGCCGGCCGAATCGCCCGCAGGCCGCTGGGTTGCGTCGATGCACGAGCTCGAAGTGGTGATGCGCGTGCCGGATGCTCCGTCCGATTTCGACACCCTGCACGACCTGACGCTGCGCCCCGAGCAGCAACAGCAGGCCGGCAGCGGCGCGCCGCACCGCGCCAATTTCTACTGAATTTCTTGCCCGTCAGCCGGCAGCGGCCGCCTCAGGCGCCGAGCCCACTGGCGTGTACTGCGCACGGTTGTCCGCCAGCCAGCGCTCCGACAGGCTGCTGTCCTGCTGCATCGGATGGAAGTCCGCGCGCAGGTAGCTGCGCCAGCCGGCCAGGTTGCCGCGCAGCAGGCCGTCGCGGCTCAGCAGGATGCGCGCGGCGCTCTTCCAGGTCGACCATTTCCACAGTTGCTTTTCGTGGCGCAGGTTGTCGATGGTCTGGTGCATCAGGTCGCCCAGGAACATCATCGTCACGCGGCGGAACCAGCGCGTGCGCCATTCGTCGGAGCCACCCGCGGCCTGGTAGACGTCGAAGGCCACGCTCTTGTGCTCCAGCTCTTCCGCGCTGTGCCACAGCCACATGGTGCGCAGCCGGGGCTCGGCGCCGTCGAGGACCTGCGGGTGCGCCAGCAGCCACTCAGCGAACATCGCCGTGAAATGCTCGGTGGCCGCCGTCACCGCCAGCGCGTGGCGTGGGTCGGCTTCTTCCATCAGGGCCATGCGCTTGCTGGCGCGCGCCGTCCAGCCGTCGACCAGGCCCTGGCTTTCCAGATGGTTGTTGAAGAGCGAATGAATGCGCCGGTGCGTGGCTTCCTGCCCGATGAAGCCGCGCACGTCGGCCTTGTGTTTTTCCTGTATTTCGGCCGGCAGCGTGGCTACGGCGTCGCGCACCGCGTCGATGAAGAACTGCTCGCCGAAAGGGAAACTCATCGACAGGGCGTTGAAGAAAGCGGTCGAGAATGCATCGCCGCCGCACCAGTTGCGGGCAAAGGGCGGTTGCAGGTCGATCAGAAGGCGGCGGACAACGAGATCGGTCATGAAGCAAGCCTCGGGAAAAGCAGAGCTGCGTGGATGGATGGTTGGTACAAATCAGTACCGCATGCCGCCATGTTGCAATTGTGAATTGGTACTGTCAAGTACCGAGACGTAGGAAAATGTGCCGTTCATGAGCGAAACCATCGAAAAAGCAGCCCCTTCCAAGTCCGCCGAGGGCCCAGGGAGCGAGCACTACAAGCGTCTGCTGCAGGGCATGGCGCACGCCGTGGCAGCCAAGGGCTACGCCGAGACAACCATTGCCGACATCGTGCGCGAGGCCGCCGTGTCGCGCCGCACTTTCTACGAACACTTCAGCACCAAGACCGAGTGCCTGATCGCACTCTACGAAACCGCCAGCCGGCTCGCGCTGCAGGCGGTGAGCGAGGCCTTCGACCCGGTGCAGCCCTGGCATGCGCAGGTCGAGCAGGCCATGACCGCGTACTTCGATTACCTCGCGCAAGACCCGGTGCTGCTGCGCACGCTCTTCGTCGAGATCCTGGGGCTCGGCATGCCGGGCCTGGTGGTGCGGCGCCGGGTGAACGACGAGATCGCCAACTTCATCCAGGTGGCGATCAACAGCAGCGACAGCGCGGATGGCCCCGCCGTGCACCTGACGAGCGAGATGGCAATGACCGTGGTCGGCGGCATCAACGAACTGGTGTTGCAGGCCATCGAGCAGGACCGCGCGGGCGACCTGCGCGAACTGGTGGCGCCCGCCACGCGGCTGGTGCGCGCCGTGGCGGCCGAGAGCCAGCGCTAGACGCGCTTCGACCCGGCGGTGCGCTGGGTGGCCGCGAGCCACAGCGCCAGCAGCCCCGCAAGAGTCAGCGACAGCAGCATGCCGAGGTAGGGCAGCACGTCATGCAGCGGCGCGCCCATCTGGTTGAGCCGCAGCGAGGCCTGTATGCCCGCCGTGCTCGGGAAGAGCCAGCGCAGTGCCTGCAGCGGCCCCGGCAAGGCCTCCACTGGCCACGAGAAGCCCGAGAGAAAGGCCATCGGCAGGGCGGTGAACAGCAGCACCTGCAAGGCCCGCTCGCGGTCTCGGAACCAGCAGCCGAGCACCAAGCCCAGCGTGCAGATCGCCGGCACGTAGAACGCGAGCAACACCAGCGCGCCGAGCGGATTGCCACCGCGCGGGTAGTCCTGCAAGAAGAACACCCAGCCGAAATAAAAAAGCCCGCTCAGAAAGCCGAACGCCGAGAGCGCCCCCAGCCGGCCCAGCCAGGCTCCCATCGACGCCCGCAGCCGCCCCGCCTCGGCCCAGGTGCCAGCCAGCATCGCCACGCCCATCAGCAGCGTCTGCTGCAGGATCAGCAGTGCCACTGCCGGCACCACGTAGCTGCCATAGCCTTCGGTCGGGTTGAACAGCGCGACCAGCTGCGTGTTGAGCGGACTGCGGCTGCGCGCCGCCTGGATCGCGCTCTGGCCGCCAGCCTGCAGCTTGCGGATCTCGACCCCGGCCGACACCGTACCCACGGCCTCCGAGAAGCCATACAGCACCGCTTTGTTCAACAGCGCATAGGCGCCGTTGCCTTCGATGGTGACGACGGCCGAGGTGCCGCGCAGCACATCGCGCTTGAGGTCGGCCGGCAGCAGCGCATAGCCTTCGATGTCGCCGCGCCACAGCGCCTGCTGCGCCTCGTGCACATCTCCCGTGACCATGCGCACGTCGAGCCGCGGATTGGCCAGCGCGAAGCGCGCGATCTGCCGCGACAGCGCTGTGTGGTCCTGGTCGACCACTGCCACCGGCACGCGCGCCACGGCCTGCGTGCCATAGGGCCACGGGTAGAAGAAGCCGTAGATGATGGGCGCGAGCAGCATGATCAGCAGCACGCCCTTGTCGCGCAGCACGGCGAGCGCGGTGTCGCGCCATGCGGCGCCGAGGTGGAGCTGTTCGTCAGTCATCACCGTCCACCCCAACTGTCGGGCGCTCCGGCCGCGCGCACCAGCGCACCGGCGGACGCGGCAAGCAGCACGCCCGTGCCCAGCACCATCCACAGCGGCGTGGCGACCGAATACACCACCGGCGCGCCCATCTGCAACTGCTCCATCTGCACGCGGATGTAGTGCGTGTAGGGCAGCAGGCCGGCCCATATCTGCGCTAAGAAGGGCATCGCGACCAGCGGAAAACCCACGCCACCGAACGCGAAGGCCGGCGCCGTGATGAAGCCCGTAGCCGAAAGCGCAGTGCGCAGCGAACGCGTGAATGCCGCCGCGAAAGCCCCGAGCGCAATCGACAGCGCCAGGAACACAACCAGCGCAAACAGCGTCCACCCGAGCGAACCGACCGGATGCCACCCGCGACCCGCGGTGATCCACAGCATCGCCGCGATGGCCACCGCCGAAAGGCTCGCGAACGGCAGCGCCAGCTTGCCCGCCAGCGCTGCCAGCGCCTCGTGCCATCGTGGCGCGGCGCCCAGCCACTCGCCGATGCTGCGGTCGCGCAGCTCGCGCCCCACGGCCCAGGCGCCGGCCGTCATCGCAAGAATGTGCAGCAGCGCCGGAATCAGCGCCGCGCCGAGAAACTGCTCGTAGTCGGTCGAGGTGTTGAACAGCGCCACCATGCTCGCCTTGATCGGCTCCATGCTCACGCGCGCCGCCGTCATCGACTCGCCGCGCTTGTTGCGCACCGTGAGCTCGACCCCGCCCGAAACCGTGGCCACGGCAGTGCGCACGTCGCGCTGGATCAGGCTCGAATGCGTGCCGAGCTGCGCGTTGTGCAGCAGCACGACCTGCCCGACGCGGCCCTGCTTGACGTCACGGCTCAGGTCGCGCGGCAACTGCACCGCCGCGTCGACCGCGCCGCTGGTCAGGGCGCGCGCCATCTCGCCTTCGTCGCCGTACCGCTGCACCACGCGCAAGCCGGGCGTGGCGTCCAGAAAGCGCACCAGCTGGCGCGAGAGCGACGAGTGGTCCTGGTCGAGCACGCCGATTGGCAATCGCTCGGGCAGGCCGGCAGAGAAGATCCACCAGATCAGGAACACCGCCAGCAACGGCACCCACGAGACCATCGCCAGGTCCCAGGGGCGCGTGCGCAGCAGCGCGAACTCGCGCCGTGCGCTGGCTGCGGAAAAGCCGCGCAGGCTCATCGCGAACTCAGTCGACCAGCACGCTCATGCCGGGCCGAGCGCCGTCGATGGGCTTGAGCGGCCGCGCACGGACCTCGAAGGTGCGCACGTCGAAGCCGGTGCCGCCGCGCGTGGCGCGCCACGTCGCGAAGTCGGGCAGCACTGCGCTGTAGTAGACCTTGAAGCGGGCCGTGCGCCTGTCTTCCGGCAGCGCGGGCAGGCGCGCATCGAATTCGTTGCCGAGCGCGAAGCGGGCGAGCCGGTCTTCGCGCACGTTGAGCACCACCCACTGGTCGCTCAGGTCGACCACCGTGACCACGGCCACGCCCTGCGGCGACAGCTCGCCGACCTTGGCCAGCACCTTGGCCACCTCGCCCCCGACGGGGCTGCGTAGCTCGGTCTCGGCCTTGGCGGCTTCGGCCTCGGCTACCACGCCGGCGACCTGGCGCACCTGCGCGCTGGCGGCTGTCTTGTCTTCGGGGCGGGCGCCGATGCGTGCCATGTCGTACTGCGCCTTGGCGGCAATGGCGGCGTCGCGCGAGGCCTTCCAGTTGGCTTCGGCCTCGTCGCGTTTCTGGTCGGCCACCAGGCCTTCGCGCGCAAGTCCGTCGACACGGCGGTACGAGGTCTGCGCCAGCTGGGCCGCGGTTTCGGCGCGCTGCCACTGCATGCGCGCCATCTCGACCTCCTGCGGGCGCGCGCCGTTCTGCGCCTTGTCGGCGACGGCCTGCGCGGCCTGTTCGGCGGCAGTGGCCTGTGCGAGCTTGGCGCGCACTTCGGGGCTGTCCATGCGCACCAGCACCGCGCCGGCCTGTATGCGGTCGCCTTCCTTCACCGGCACTTCGGCGATACGCGCCGTCACCTTGCCGGCAACATCGGTCTCGCGCGCCTCCATCTGGCCCTGGAACACCTCGGGGGCGGGCTGCGAGGCGCGCCAGAAACCCCAGATGAGCACCGCCAGCACGAGCAGGGCGGCGAGTATCGCGATCAGTTTTCGGGTCTTGGCACTCATCATCAATTCACCTTCACGTCGGCACGCGCGATGTAGTCGGAAAACCTTTCGGAAAGGCCCGCGCTTTCGAGCAGCTGCGCAAGCGCTTGCACGTAGTCGTTGGCGGCCTGCGCGCGTTCGGTCAGCACCTTGGCCTGGTTGGTTTCGGCGTCGATCAGGTCGAGCGTGGTGCTCGTGCCTTCGCGCAAGCCCGAGGTGCGCAGCTTCACGACCTCTTGCGCCAGCTCCACCGAGGCCTTCATCTCGAGGTATTGGCGGCGCGCGTTCTCCAGCGCGCGCCAGTTGCGTTCGACCAGCAGCGAGATGTCGCTGCGCGCCTGAGCGTCGGTGCGCTCGGCCTGCTCGACCTGCTTGAGTGAAGCAGCCGACAGGGCGTCGCGGTCGACCGAGTCGTACAGCGTCCAGCGCACGCCGAGGCCGGCCACCCAGTCGGCGTTGCCGCCCTTGAGTTCGCGCGTGCCGAAGGCAATGACCTGCGGGCGGCGCAGCGCCTCTTCGCCTTCGTGCAATTGCTCGGCCTGCGACTTCTTGGCCGCGACCTTGCCCAGGCCCGGGTGCCGCGTAAGCGCCGAGTCGATGAAATAGCCGAGCGGTTCGATCGGCGTGCTGATGAGAAAGAGCGGCGTCTGCGGCGCCACGCTGCCGTCGGCGCGCACCGTGCGGGCCAGGGCCACGGCGGCGAGCGCCGCGTCGTTCTCGGCCTTGCGCGCATTGCGCCGCGCCTCTTCGTACGCTGCGCTGGCCTGCAGCCGCTCGACGCGCGAGATCACGCCGGCCGCGAGCATCTTCTGCGCCGCTGAATCATGTTGTGCGATCGTTCGCTCGGCCTGTGCGCGCAGCGTGGCCGCGCGCTGCGCGAGCTGGGCGCCGAAGTAGCGCTGCACCAGCAGGGTGTCGACCTCGTGGCCGGCCTGCTCGGCATCGGCCTGCGCTTCGCGCGTCTGCGCCGAGACGAAGCCGCGCACAGCATCGGTCGCGCCGCCGACGTAGAGCGGCCACACGGCCGAGATCGATGTGTTGGCGCCGGTGTCGTGGCGGTTGAGCGTGTAGCTGTTGGGCAGCTGCGGAATCGGCACGCGCGCGATCACGCTCTGGATGGACGACGGCAGCGCCGAGCCGATCTGCCCGAATTTCTGGTTGAGCGGATCGAGGTCGAGGTTCAGGTTCGCGTTGTACGCGTAGGCCAGCCCCGAGACGCTCACAGTCGGGCCGCCGAGCCCCTTGAGGCCCTGGCCCTGCAGTTCCTTCGACTCGACCGCCGCGCGAGCCGCGGCCAGCTTGTCGGAGCGATCGAGCATGCGGGCGCGGGCCGCTTCGAAGCTCAGCGACAGAGTGTCGTCGTTGCGGGCCTGGGCTTGCGCGAAAGCCGCGGTGCCCAGCACCAGCAGTGCCGGCAGCAGGTAGAGAGAAGGAGAAAGGGCTTGGCGGCAGCGTGTCATCGTTTCAAGGGGCTGTTCAGATCTGCACCGTTGGCCGGTAGTCCGCCAGCAGCACTTCCTTCCATTTGCCGAACAGCGCCATCAGCCCGACGGCCACTGCGCCCGACAGCACCACCACCCAGCATGCATGCGCCCATCCGTCGTCGAAGGCACCGAACATCACCGCGCGAAAGGCCTGCACTACCCAACTGAACGGCAGCCAGCTGTGCACAGTGCGGAAGAAGCCGGCCGAAAGCTCCACCGGCAGCACCCCGCCACCGGCCGACAGCTGCAGCGTGAGCAGCAGCACCGTAAGGATGCGGCCGAAGTCGCCGAACACATGCAGGATCGCGAACAGCACCACCAGGAAGACCAGTGAGGCCAGCGCCATCGTGAGCGCCAGGGCGGCCACGTGCGGCGCCTGCACCTGCAGCACGCCCAGCAGCGTGGCCAGCACCAGCGCCACCTGCAGCAGCACGATCAGCGCCGGCATGGTGATCTTGCCGAGCGTCTTGGCGAGCTTCGGGTAGTGGGTGTGGTCCGCCAGCACGATGCGGATGTTGAACAGGTAGCCGGCCATCACCGCGCCGATCCACAGCGCCACCGACACCATGTTCGGCACGAAGGCGCTGCCGTTGTTGTCCACCGGTGCCACCACCTCGACCTTGGGCTCGACCGAGTCGGCCAGCCCCGACGCGCTGCCCTGGATGCGGGTGATCGAGGCGGGCAGGGCGGCTTCGATGGTGCGCACGCCGGTCAGCAGGCGCTGCGCGCCTTGCGCAAGCTGAGCGCCACCCTGCACGAACTCGTCGAGCTTCTTGTCCGCCGGCAGCTTGCCGGCCATGGTGCGGATGCCGCCGGACAGCGCCCCCATGCCGTCGGTGAGCTTGCCCACGCCGCCGTCGAGCGCAGTGGCGCCGGCCGCGAGCTTGTGATTGCCGTCCTGTGCCTTGGCCATGGCCCCCTGCGCCTGATCGATGCCGCCGCGCAGCTTGTCGGCGCCGGCCGCGAGCTCGCCCGCTCCCTTGGCGATGCGCTCGCCCACGAAGGGGATGTCGGCGGAATCCTTCTGCATCTTGCGCGCGCCGTCGCCGAGCTGGCCGGCACCGGCTTCGAGCTGGCCGAGTCCGTCGCCGATCTGCGCGAGCCCGCTGCCGAGTTCGCGTTGGCCTGCCGCGAGTTGCTGCGAGCCGGCCTTCAGTGCACGCAGGTCAGCGTCGGCCGGCAGCTTCGATTCGATGGTGCGGATGCCGCCGTTCACCTGCTTGAACCCGCTGCTCACTTGCTGCGCGGCGGCGCTGTATTGGGCCGCGCCGTTGGCCAGCGTCTGGCTGCCGTCGCGCAGCTCCAGCAGGGCCTGCTTGAGCTTGTCGAGCCGCTGCTGTGAGCCGGAGGCCGCATTCAGCACCAGCCCCCAGCGCTGCTCGTTGAGCATCTCGTTGACCTGGTGCCCCAGCTCACCCGCGAAACGCCGCGCCAGGCCGGCCGAGCTGTAGTTGTTGCCTTCGGAGGTGTAGACCACCAGTTGCCCGGCGCCGCGCTGCGCACCCGGTACCGCGTTGGCGCTGAAGTCGGCTGGAATCAGCAGCGCAAAGGCCAGCGTGCCGCGCCGAACCTCGGCGCGCGCGGCTTCGGCGTCGGTCATCGCGCGGAAGCCGAAGGCGCGCTTGTCGAGCAGGGTGTGCGTGAGTTCGTCGCCGACATTGACGGTGCGCGACATGTAGGTCACGCCCTGGTCCTGGTTGACGATGGCGGCGGGCAGGTCGGCCGTGTGCCCGGCCGGGTCCCACACGCTCGTGAGGTAGATCAGCGCATAGAGCGCCGGCACCACGCCGACCGCCACCACGGCCAGCAGGATGCGCGGAAAGCGCCGCACGATCGCCAGCTCGGCCCGGGCGATGGCCCAGGTACCGGCGAACAGTGCGTGAAGGTATCGCATGGGGCTAGGAGGTCTGCAGCAGCGCCATGGCGGTGGGGTTTGCGCGCAGAAGCGGTCAGCCCGGCTTTTTCTGGGCGGGGTCGTAGAAGAATTGCTCTTCCGCGATGCGCTCGCCTTCCCAGCGCTGCCAGGCGATTTCTTCCATTCGCATCTTGCTGCCGCCCTTGAACGTGAACTCGAAGATCCAGTGGATCGCTACGTGGTCGCCGTTCACCAGCACCGGCCGCACGCAGGTGGAAACCACCGACTCGGTGCGGTCGAGCACGGCGCTTTCCTGCGCCACCAGCGTGCTGCGGCCGCGCCGCGGCTCGGCCTGGTTCTCGCGCATGGTGGCATCTTCGGTGTAGTAGTCCTCGATGGCCTTGGCATGCGCGCCGCCTTCGACGGCGGCAATGAATGATTCGAGTCGTTCGGGCGTGGGCATTTCAGGACTTTACTTTGACTTCAACGCGGCGCGCCTCGGCGGGCGGCCCATCGGCCTGCGATTGCTCGGGCTTGGCCAGCTCGATCTTGTCTTCAGGCGCACCAGCGGCCTTGAGCGCATCGCTCACGGCCATCGCGCGCTGCTTGGCGAGCTCGGCATTCTTGGCCGGGTCGCCGCTGGCATCGTGGTAGCCGCTCACGAGCACCGTGCTGCCGCTCTGCACGGCTTTGATGACGTCGGCCAGGGCTTCCTTGGCGTTGGGCGCTACTTCGGAGCTGGCGCTCGCGAAGTAGAACTTCACGACGCCGTTCTCGACCTTCACCGCTGCGGCTTCTGCGGCCGACACGGCGCCCGAAGCGACCACCGCAGCAGGCGTCGACGGAGCCATCGCGGCGGGCGCGGTCGCGGCCGGCGGCATCTCGACCTTCGCTGGCACGGCCGCCGCCGCATCGCCACCATGGAACTTCACCACCAGCGGCACGATGAGCAGCGCCACGATGTTGATGATCTTGATCAGCGGGTTCACGGCCGGGCCGGCGGTGTCCTTGTAGGGGTCGCCCACGGTATCGCCGGTGACGGCTGCCTTGTGCGTCTCGCTGCCCTTGCCGCCGAAGTGGCCGTCCTCGATGTACTTCTTGGCGTTGTCCCAGGCGCCACCGCCGGTGCACATGCTGATGGCGACGAACAGGCCCGTGACGATGGTGCCCATCAGCAGCCCGCCCAGCGCCTTCGGCCCCAGCACCAGGCCGACGACGATCGGCACCAGCACCGGCAGCAGCGAGGGGATCATCATTTCCTTGATGGCCGCGCCGGTCAGCATGCTCACGGCCTTGCCGTACTCGGGCTTGCCGGTGCCTTCCATGATGCCGGGGATGTCGCGGAATTGGCGCCGCACTTCTTCCACCACCGCGCCCGCCGCGCGGCCCACGGCCTCCATGGCCATCGCGCCGAACAGGTAGGGAATCAACCCGCCGATGAAGAGGCCGACGATCACCATCGGGTCGCTCAGGTTGAAGCTGATGTTCAGCCCGAAGCTCTCCAGCTTGTGCGTGTAGTCGGCGAAGAGCACCAGCGAGGCGAGGCCCGCAGAGCCGATGGCGTAGCCCTTGGTCACGGCCTTGGTGGTGTTGCCGACCGCGTCGAGCGGGTCGGTCACGGCGCGCACGCTGGCGGGCAGGTCGCTCATCTCGGCGATGCCGCCGGCGTTGTCGGTGATGGGGCCGTAGGCGTCCAGCGCCACCACGATGCCGGCCATGCTCAGCATCGACGTGGCAGCCACCGCAATGCCGAAGAGGCCTGCCAGCGAGTACGAAGCCAGGATGGCGATGCACACGAAGATCACCGGCCACGCCGTGGAGCGCATCGACACGCCCAGGCCCGCGATGATGTTGGTGCCGTGGCCCGTGGTCGAGGCCTGCGCGATGTGCTGCACGGGCTTGTACTGCGTGCCGGTATAGTACTCGGTGATCCACACGAGCGCGGCCGTCAATGCGAGGCCGACGAAGCAGGCGCCGAACAGCTTCAGCTGGCTGCCGCTCGGGGCGATCGCGTTGTCGGGAATCAGCCAGCTGGTGACGAACCAGAACGCGATCAGCGACAGGATGCCCGCCACCGCCAGGCCCTTGTAGAGCGCCGGCATCACGTTGACCATGCCCGGCGAGGCCTTCACGAAGAAGCAGCCGATGATCGACGCGATGATCGACACGCCGCCCAGCGCGAGCGGGTACAGCACCGCGTTGGTGGGCGCCGCGGTAACCATCAGCGCGCCCAGCACCATGGTGGCGATCAGCGTCACGGCGTAGGTTTCGAACAGGTCGGCGGCCATGCCGGCGCAGTCGCCGACGTTGTCGCCCACGTTGTCGGCAATCACGGCCGGATTGCGCGGGTCGTCTTCGGGGATGCCGGCCTCGACCTTGCCCACCAGGTCGGCGCCGACGTCGGCGCCCTTGGTGAAGATGCCGCCGCCCAGCCGCGCGAAGATCGAGATCAGCGAGGAGCCGAAGGCAAAGCCGATCAGCGGATTGAGGGTGGCCGCGAGGCTGTGGCCCGCCGCCGGCGTGCTGCTGCCGATCAAGACCCAGTAGAAGGCCGACACGCCCAGCAGGCCCAGGCCCACCACCAGCATGCCGGTGATGGCTCCGCCGCGGAACGCGACGTCGAGTGCCGGGCCGATGCCTTGAGTGGCCGCCTGCGCGGTGCGCACATTGGCGCGCACCGACACGTTCATGCCGATGAAGCCGCAGGCACCCGAGAGCACCGCGCCCACGATGAAGCCGACTGCCGTGGTCAGGTCCAGGAAGATGGCGATGAGGATGGCGAGCACCACGCCGACGATGGCGATGGTGCTGTACTGCTTGGCGAGGTAGGCGGAGGCGCCGGCCTGGATGGCCGCTGCAATTTCCTGCATGCGGGCATTGCCTGCGTCCTTCGCGAGAATCCAACTTCGAGCCCAGAAACCGTAGGCCACGGCCACCAGGCCGCAGACGATAGCCAGTATCAGGGGGGTGTTGCCGATCATGCTTTGCTTCTCCATTCGTTCGTTGCGACTTGTGGAGACGGACAGCATGGGCCCTGCGTGCAACGCGTACGGGACCATGTTTTCCGCCGCGTTGCTTCCTCGAAGCTCACTGCACCAAGGGTGAGGAGCCGATTGGCCAACGGTTGCAATTTACAGGCAAATACGAGTGCGCGTGCGACCGGTCGGTGACACGGAAAGTAAACTCCGGGTTTGTCCCCATCTCTCTCATACTTTTCCACTACTCGAAAAACGTCATGTCCTTCGACAAAGTTTCCCCCGGCAAGAACGTCCCCGATTCCTTCAATGTCGTGATCGAAATCCCGATGAACGCCGACCCGATCAAGTACGAAGTCGACAAGGAATCGGGCGCGATTTTTGTCGACCGCTTCATGACGACGGCCATGTACTACCCGGCCAACTACGGCTACGTGCCACAGACCCTGTCGGGCGACGGCGACCCGGTCGACGTGCTGGTGATCGCTCCGTATCCGCTGCTGCCGGGCGTGGTGGTGCCGTGCCGCCCCCTGGGCATCCTGATGATGGAAGACGAAGCCGGCGTCGACGGCAAGGTGCTGGCCGTGCCCACCGACAAGGTGCTGCCCATCTACAGCCACTGGAAGTCGGTCGACGACGTGAACCCGATGCGCCTGAAGGCCATCAGCCACTTCTTCGAGCACTACAAGGACCTGGAAGAAGGCAAGTGGGTCAAGGTGCTGGGCTGGGAAGGCATCGACGCGGCCAAGAAGGAAATCCTGGACGGCATCGCCAGCTACAAGAAGTAATTTATTCGTTCTCGAAGGGCGAGCGGCGCGGGTCGCGCGTGAAGCTGCCGGCCAGCGATGGCGCGCAGCCCGGCGTGTCCGAGACGGTGACGCGGTCGGTGTCGAACTGGAGTGTGCGGGTGCAACGCCCGCCTTCCTGCACCACGAGGCGCCGCTGCCCGTCGAGCACGTTCTTGCCCTGCAGCAGCATGTTGCCGCGCGGGTCGGGGCAAACGTAGATCTGGATGTCCAGCGTGCCGCCCAGTTCGGGCGTCACGTCGAGGAAGCGCCCGTCCTTCGGGCATTGGCCTTCCACATAGCGTCCCATCCAATGCAGCAGCGGGTGACTCAGGTAGGTGATGCGCCGCTCGTAGTCCTGCTTGAGGCATTCGGTCTTGCCGCGGCATTCGCGGTTGCGCACAGCTATCCAGTCACGCTGGTCGCGTTTCAGGAACGTCGCCCACTGGCCCGTGCCGGGCATTTCGACTTGCCGCTTGTAGAGGGCGGCCATGGCTTCGTCCTGCCGTGACAGGCCGGGGTCGGCGCAGATGGCTTTCTCGGTGGCGTTGCCGGCCTTGGCGCAGTCGAAGCTGGCGGCCGTGGCCAACTGGCTGGCCGCCATGAAGCAGAGTGCCACGAGGGCAGGGCGTGTGAAGGGCGGCATGCGGTTCTCTCTCCTCGATGCGGATGCTAGGAGAGGCGCCGCGCGCCGTCGATGTGCCGAATGGTCAAGGGCACTATGCCCTTGGACAGAGGAGACGCTTCAGGCGCGGACCGCGTCGCTGGCCAGCCGCATCCATTCGCGATTGACCGAACGCGCATGCGGTTCTCTCTCCTCGATGCGGATGCTAGGAGAGGCGCCGCGCGCCGTCGATGTGCCGAATGGTCAAGGGCACTATGCCCTTGGACAGAGGAGACGCTTCAGGCGCGGACCGCGTCGCTGGCCAGCCGCATCCATTCGCGATTGACCGAACGCGCATGCGAGTTCCAGTGGCGAGCGGCCTGCTGGAGTTCGTCCCACTGGCGCTGTGCACCGGTGGCATCGCCTTGCTGGGCAAGCCATGCGATGTAACGGGCGCGGGCCTCGACGGTGTTGTACTGGCTCAGCGCGGCCTCGAAGGCTTCGCGCGCTTCCGGCTGGCGTCCGTCGGCGGCGAGGGCGCGGGCGGTGAGCACGGCGACTTCGTCCTTGCGGTAGTCGTCGCGCGTGGCGCGCAGGGCCTGGAGCGCCTGCAATGCCTCGCGGCCGGCAGTCGCTCCACCCGCAGCCAACAGGGCGCTGGCCAGGCCGAACTGCAGTTCGGGATCGGAGGCCAGCGGGCCCTTCAGTGCGTCGCGGTAATGGCCGACGGCATCGGCGGCCTGCCCCTTGTCGAGCGCTGCCTTGGCAAGGCGCAGCTTGTTCTGGGCCGTGGGGGCGAGGTCGTAGGCCTCGGTGGCCGCGCGGTATTCGCGCTCGGGGTCGATGAAACCGATGGCCGCGCTGGCCACCTTGCCGGCGGTGCGCTGCATGCGCGAGGCGGGCAGGTACTCGACCACGAAGTACACGATGCTTCCCAGCAGCGGGAAGCTGAAAAGAATGAGGAGCCAGTACATCTGCTTGCCGTGGCGCATTGCGTGCACGGCGAAGAACAGCGCGATGAGGACGTGCAGCCCCAGTCCGACGAATGGCATCGAGTTCTCTCTGAGTTGTTGTGGATATCGGGCGCTTTTATAGCAGCCCCGCATGGCAAGAAAGGCTGGTCAAGCGGCCTTGAACGGGCTGCGCTCGCCCAGGTGGTCCATGTAGTTCTCGATGTCCGCGCCCTCGCGCTCCAGGAAGCGCTCGACCGCATCGGCAAACGCCGGATGCGCCAGCCAGTGGGCGCTGGTGGTTTTCACTGGCATCAGCGCGCGCGCCATCTTGTGCTCGCCCTGGGCGCCGCCCTCGAAGCGCTGGGCGCCGTGTTCGATGCACCAGGCCAGCGGCTGGTAGTAGCAAGCCTCGAAGTGCAGGCAGTCGACGCGCTCCAGCGCGCCCCAGTAGCGGCCGTAGGCAACGAGCGGTGCATCGCGCTGCGTCGAAAGGGCGATCAGGCTGGTGGCCATCGGTTTGCCATTGCGCTCGGCGACGAACAGCAGCCAGGCTTCGGGCATCGTGTCGGCCATGCGCCGGAAGAAGTCGCGCGTGAGGTAGGGCGGGTTGCCGTGCTCGCGGTAGGTGCGCTCGTAGCAGCGGTAGAAAAAGTCCCAGTCGGCCTTCGAGATGTCGGTGCCGCGCGACCAGCGGAAGCTAACGCCGGCGTCGGCCACCTTGCGGCGCTCCTGGCGGATCTTCTTGCGCTTGTCGTGCGAGAGGCTGGCGAGGAAGGAGTCGAAGTCGGGGTACTGGGCGTTGGTCCAGTGGAACTGCACCGTGTTGCGCAGCATCAGGCCTGCTTCGGTGCAGGCGGCGATGTCGGCATCGGCGCCGAACAGCAGGTGCAGCGACGACAGCTCCTCCTGTTTGCACAGCGCGACGAGTCCTTGCACCAGCAACGTGCGGCTTTGAGCGTCGCGCGCCAGCAGCCGCGTGCCGGGTACGGGCGTGAAGGGTACCGCGACCACGGCCTTCGGGTAGTACGCGAGCCCGTGCTGCTCGTAGGCATTGGCCCAGGCCCAGTCGAAGACGTACTCGCCGTAGGAATGGTCCTTGATGTAGAACGGGCACGCGGCCTGCAACTGCTCGCCTTGCCACAGTGTGACGAACTGCGGCATCCATCCGCTCTCCGGCGTGGCGCTGCGGCTGTCGTTCAGCGCCGCGAGGTATTCATGGCGCATGAAGGGCGATGGCTCGGCCTCGGCGGCCAGCAGCGCGTTCCATGCGTCCGGGCTCACGTCAGCCGGCGACGACAGAACCCGAATGACATAATCGTTCAAGCCTTTTTCTTCCTTCTGTATGACGCTCAAGCTCGCCATCGCGCAACTCAATTTTGTGGTGGGCGACCTCGCCGGCAACGCGAAAAAGATCGTCGACGCCGCGCGCGATGCCCATGCGCAGGGCGCGCGCCTCTTGTTGACGCCCGAACTCTCGATTGCCGGCTATGCGGCGGAGGACCTGTTCCTCCGTCCCGCCTTCACCGAAGCCTGTGATGATGCCGTGAAAGGCATTGCCGCTGCTCTGGCCGATCTCAAAGACATGGTGGTGGTGGTGGGGCATCCGACCGGCGGCAGCCTGCGCAGCCGCTCGGTGGCCGTACAGATGCGCCACAACGCGGCAAGCGTCATCAAGGAAGGCCGCATCCTCGAAACGTATGCCAAGCGCGAACTGCCCAACTACCAGGTGTTCGACGAGCGCCGCTACTTCACGCCGGGGCAGGGCACCTGCGTGTTCGAGGCGGGCGGTGTCTCGGTCGGCCTGCTGATCTGCGAGGACGCCTGGTTCGACCAGCCGGCCGAACTGGCACGCGAAGGCGGTGCTGAGGTGCTGGCGGTGATCAATGCGTCGCCGTACCACGTGGGCAAGGAAGGCGAGCGCGTCGCGCGCATGGCCGACCGGGCGCGCGCGGTCGGCCTGCCGCTGGTGTACGCGCACCTGGTCGGCGGGCAGGACGAGGTGGTGTTTGACGGCGCTTCGTTCGCGTTGCAGGCCGATGGCGCTGCGGCCATGCAGGCCGAGAGCTTCCGGGAAAAACTGGTCTTCGCGCAGTTGGAGCGCACGCCTCAAGGCGGCGTTGGCTTCGTAGCCGAGCCGGCGGCCATCGCACCGCCACGCGACGCTGAAGCCCAACTCTGGGACGCCCTGGTGCTCGGCGTGCGCGACTACGTCGGCAAGAACGGTTTTCCGGGCGCCATCCTGGGGCTTTCGGGCGGTATCGACTCCGCATTGGTGCTCGCCATCGCGGTCGATGCACTGGGCAAGGACAAAGTCCGTGCGGTGATGATGCCTTCGCCTTACACCGCCGACATCAGCTGGATCGATGCGCGCGACATGGCCGCCCGCCTGGGCGTGCGCTATGACGAGATTTCCATCAAGCACACCTTCGAGTCCTTCAAGGGCGCTCTGGCCGAGGAATTCAAGGGCCGGCCCGAGGACACGGCCGAGGAAAACATCCAGGCCCGCATTCGCGGCACGCTGCTGATGGGGCTTTCGAACAAGTTCGGCGCCATCGTGCTCACCACGGGCAACAAGAGCGAAATGGCCACCGGCTACTGCACGCTGTACGGCGACATGGCGGGCGGCTTCGCGGTCATCAAGGACCTGCTCAAGACAACCGTGTTCGCGCTGGCGCGCTGGCGAAATGCCCATGATCCGTACGGCACGGGCACCGAGCCGATTCCCGAGCGGATCATCACGCGGCCTCCCAGCGCCGAACTTCGGCCCGATCAGACCGATCAAGACAGCCTCCCGCCCTACGACATCCTCGACGGAATCCTGGCACGCTACATGCAGGACGACGAGGGCATCGACGAGATCATTGCCGCGGGTTACGACCGTGCGGTGGTCGAGCGGGTTGCGCGGCTCATCAGGATCAACGAATACAAGCGGCGCCAGGCGCCGGTAGGCATCCGGGTCACCCATCGAAGCTTCGGCAAGGATTGGCGTTACCCTATCACCAGCAAATTCAACGAAACCGCCGGAGCACGAAAACCATGAAGCAGATCACCGCCATCGTCAAACCCTTCAAGCTCGAGGACGTGCGCGAGGCCTTGGCCGAAGTGGGCGTCACCGGCCTGACCGTCACCGAAGTCAAGGGCTTCGGCCGCCAGAAGGGGCACACAGAGCTCTACCGCGGCGCCGAATACGTGGTCGACTTCCTGCCCAAGATGAAGGTCGAAGTGGTCGTCAACGAGGCCGATGTGGAGCGCTGCATCGAAGCCATCGTCAGTTCCGCGCGCACCGGGAAGATCGGCGACGGGAAGATTTTTGTCACCGGCGTGGAGCGCATCGTGCGTATCCGTACGGGTGAGGAAAACGAAAACGCTGTTTGAAGCAAGAAAGCCCCGGCGACGGGGCTTTCGACATGGTCGTCAGAGGTTTTCCGACAGCCTGTCTTCGCGTGGATGGAGCGGCACTTCGGCGCGCAATGCCGTGAGCAACTCGGGCACATCGGTGCCGGTGCGGATCAGGCTCATCTGCCATTCGCCCATGAAGCCCTCGCGCACGCTGTGCGCCAGGAAGCCAAGCAGGCCGTCGTAGTAGCCGGCGGTGTTGAGGATGCCGGTGGGCTTGTCGTGGTAGCCGAGTTGGCGCCAGGTCCAGATCTCGAACAGTTCCTCGAAGGTGCCGATGCCGCCCGCCAGGGCGACGAAGGCATCGGCGCGCTCACCCATCATGGCCTTGCGTTCGTGCATGGTGTCGACCACGTGCAGTTCGTCGCACAGCGGGTTGGCCAGTTCCTTGTCGACCAATGCCTTGGGGATGATGCCGACCACTCGGCCGCCGGCAAGGCGGGTGGCCTCGGCCACCGTGCCCATCAGGCCGGTGCGACCTCCGCCGTAGACAAGCTGGCCGCCGTGCTGGCCGATCCATTGGCCGACGGCTTGCGCGGCCTGGGAAAACTCGGGGCGCTCGCCGGGGCGCGAGCCGCAATACACACAGATCGAAAATTCAGGATTCATCCTGCCATCATGCCGCAGCCCGTGGGCCTTCTCATGACACGAAGCGTTGCCACAACGCTGCCGCCCAGATGCCGCCGCACAGCGTGAGTGACAGCAGCACGGCGGCGCTACCCATGTCCTTGGCGCGCTTGGAGAGGTCGTGCCACTCAGGGCCGATGCGGTCGATGGCGGCTTCCACCGCGGTGTTGAGCAGCTCGACGATCATCACCAGGATGGCGCTGCCCGCGAGCAGCGCCACCTCGACCCAGCTGCGCCCGAGCCAGAAGGAGGCCGGAATCATCACGATCGACATGATGGCTTCCTGGCGGAAGGCGGGCTCGCTCCAGCCGGCGTGCAGGCCGTGTAGCGAGATCAGCGTGGCGTGCCAGACGCGTTCGAAGCCCTTGCGGGCTTTTTGCGGATTGACGGCGGGATCGGGAAGCTTGGGCAAGGCACTCATTGGCGACTCATCGGTTTGGAGGTGATGAGCCGTGTACCGGCCCAGGCGTCGTGCCAGAACTGGCGCTCGGGGTGAAAACGCGCCAGCAGGGCCCAGACAGCGACCCAGCCGAAGATCAGGACGGTCGATTCGCCGCCCGACAGCTTGAAGGGCGCGATGGCGGCCAGCGGCGGCAGGAACCAGACCCAGCTCAGCAGGTAGCGCGCCAGCGCGCGGCGTTGGCTGATGGGCTGGCCGTGCACGTCGACGATGCGGATGTTCCAGGTTTTCATGGCGAGGGTCTGGCCTTTGGTCCAGAACCAGACGAAGTACACGCCGAACACCACGAAAAGAAAAGCCTGAAATAGATGGCGGCGCGAATCCATGGCGTCGCGCATCTGGCCCAACGTGCTGAAGAGCCAGCCCGAAACGAACACCACCGCAAACAGCAGCATGCCCTCGTAGAGCCAGCAGGCCATGCGGCGCCAGAGGCCGGGCACTATCGAAACAGGAGCGCTGGCTGCAGGAGAGATCGGCGAGGCGGGCTGATCGGAGCCCGAAGCCTCGGGAGAGCTGGAAACCATCGAAGCCTTGGGATCAGGGGGCGGGGGAGGATGGCTCGGCTGCCGACGACGGCGCGGGCACCTGGGCTTCGGCCGGAACCGGTGGAGAAGCGATGCTGGACGGGGCTGGCGCGGCGGGGAGGATGGAAACCGCCGGCGTCGTCGCTGCGGGCACGCGCTCCGGCGGCGATGCCACCATGATCGTGGCCGGCGTGGCAGCGGGGGCGGGCGGCGGGGCCAGCAAAATCCTGGGCGTGTGCTGTACGCCGGGGGTGACGGCCGGCACCGGCACGAGCTTCTGGGACGAGACCGGCCGCACGGGAATGGCGGCACCGCGTGGCTTGGGTGGGGCGCGTTCCGCGAGCTTGCGTTTTTCTTCCTCGCTCAAGGCCTGGTACTGCTCCCATTTGACCTTGCGCTCGTCAGGCGGAATGCGCTTGACCTCGGCGAAGTTCAGGCGGGCCTGGGCGCGCTGCTGATTGCTCAGGGCGGTCCATTCGATCATGCGGCTGTGAAGGGTGGCCTGTTCGTCCGCCGACATGCTCGCGAAGTTGCGCGACAGCGCCAGCCACTTTTTCTTTTGCCCGACGTTCAGCGTGTTCCAGTGAGCGTTCAGCGGCTTCAGGGCTTGCTGCTGCTCGGCCGTGAGTTCGCTCCAGAGCGGCTTGGTTGTTGAGATGGCCTTGGGGCTGGTGGCTGACGCGGAGCTCGCCGAAGCCGGGCCCGCTGCAGCCTTGGCGGCTGCTTCGGAGGGCGGCTGGGCGCAGGCGAGCGTCAGGCTGAAGGCTGCGACTGCAAGCGCACCTGCCCAAACGACTGCGCCCGCCGGGAGCGGGCGCAACGGGCGGGGGGTGTTTGCGCTGGGGGTGGAGCGGCGTCGCATTCGGTCGATGAAAAATCAGTCGGAGGCGCTGTCGGCCTTCAGGAATTGGGCAAAGCCGGGGTCGGTGTAGGCGGCGGGCGGCAGGTCGCCCGTCAGCAGCGCGGAATCCACTTCGGCCAGCTCGCTGGCGCGGTCGTCGTCCTGCATCACGCTGATGGTGATCAGGCCGGCCACGAGCGCAATCAACGGCACCACGGAGCCGATGCGGGTCCACCAGCTTCCACCCAGTGTGAGCGTGTGGCCCGACTGCACCACCACAGGCGCAGTCCGCAACTGCGGAGGCTGCTTGCGCGCGGAAACGGCCTGCGCTCGCGCCACGCGCAACCGCTCGCCGATGTCGTGCGGCAGCTCTCGATTGCCGGCCGAAAGGCGGGCAACCAGACGCTGGCCGAACTGGTCTTCGGCGGTGGTGGATGTTGAGGTTGGAACCTTAGTGTTCATAGCGATATTCCCTTGGCCTTGAGCGCCTTGCTCAGAGCGTGAACGGCTCGCGAGCAATGGGTTTTGACGCTGCCCTCGGAGCAGCCCATCGCAGCGGCCGTCTCTGCGACGTCCATTTCCTCCCAGTAACGCATCAGGAAAGCCTCGCGTTGACGGCCCGGCAGTGCTGCGATCTGTTCCTCGATCTCGTGGAAGACCTGGGCGCGGCGGGTCGTGTCTTCGGCGCTCTCCGATTCCCTAGAGTCGGTCGGTGAGACGAAGTTCTCCAGCAGGTCGAAATCTCCGTCGTCGTCGACCGAGTCGAAATCGCTGAGGTTGGAGAAAAGGGCGCGCCGGGTTTTCTGGCGGCGGAACCAGTCGAGCGTGCAGTTCGACAGGATGCGCTGGAACAGCATCGGCAGTTCGGCCGCGGGCTTGTCGCCATAGTGCTGCGCCAGCTTCATCATGCTGTCCTGCACGATATCGAGGGCCGCTTCTTCATCCCGCACGTGGTAGACCGAGCGCTTGAAAGCGCGTCGTTCAACGCTTTTCAGGAAGTCGGAGAGTTCTTGTTCAGTGGCCAAGCGAGAGGGGGCGCGCAGGGCGCGCCGCGTGGGGAAGAGGGTCTAGCGATCGCGTATGTTTACCGCCGCGGATTATGCCTTTGTAGCTTTACAAGGCAGCTGAAGCGAATCTGAACGCCCGGAAATGTCATAATCCCCTTTGCAAGTCAAAAGGCAAACGGGTCACGGTCCGGCGGAACATCAGTCCGCTCATGGCTTTGGCCTCAAGTCCTGGCGCGACCTCACAAGGGTTGGCAAGGGGCACCCAAGGTATTTCGTTCCCGAAATAAACAAAGGTTGATCATGGAAATCTCCAAGGCGGAAATCGTTTCCGCAGCAGCCGCGTCCTCAGGCGCCGGCAACCCGACGCAAGAACTCATGGGCGCTGAAGTGCTGGTCAAGGCACTGCAGGCCGAAGGCGTCCAGTACGTCTGGGGCTACCCCGGCGGCGCGGTTCTCTACATCTACGACGCGTTCTACAAGCAGGACACCATCCAGCACGTGCTGGTGCGCCACGAGCAGGCCGCCGTTCACGCGGCCGACGGCTATGCACGCGCCACCGGCGAAGTCGGCGTGGCACTGGTCACTTCCGGTCCCGGCCTGACCAATGCGGTCACCGGCATCGCGACGGCGTACATGGACTCCATCCCGATGGTGATCATCTCGGGCCAGGTGCCAACGGCTGCCATCGGCCTTGACGCCTTCCAGGAATGCGACACGGTCGGCATCACCCGCCCCATCGTCAAGCACAACTTCCTCGTCAAGGATCCGAAGGATCTGGCCATGACGATGAAGAAGGCCTTCCACATCGCACGCAGCGGCCGTCCGGGCCCCGTGGTGGTGGACGTGCCCAAGGACGTTTCGTTCAAGAAAGTCCCTTACACGGGCTATCCCGACAAGGTCGAGATGCGCTCGTACAACCCGGTGCGCAAGGGCCACGGCGGCCAGATCCGCAAGGCGCTGCAACTGCTGCTGGCGGCCAAGCGCCCCTACATCTACACCGGCGGCGGCGTGTTGCTGGGCAACGCCTGCAACGAACTGCGCACGCTGGTCGACATGCTCGGTTACCCGGTCACCAACACGCTGATGGGCCTGGGCGCCTATCCGGCGAGCGACCGCAAGTTCCTGGGCATGCTTGGCATGCACGGCACCATCGAAGCCAACAATGCGATGCAGAACTGCGACGTGCTGCTGGCCGTGGGGGCGCGCTTCGACGACCGCGTGATCGGCAATCCCAAGCACTTCGCGCAGAACGAACGCAAGATCATCCACATCGACATCGACCCGTCGAGCATCTCCAAGCGCGTGAAAGTCGACATCCCGATCGTCGGCGACGTGAAGGACGTGCTCACCGAGCTGATCTCGATGATCCGCGAGAGCCCCACCAAGCCCGATGCCGGCGCCCTGTCCGACTGGTGGAAGACCATCGAGGCCTGGCGCTCGCGCGACTGCCTGAAGTACGACCGCGGCAACAAGGACGTGATCAAGCCGCAGTACGTGGTCGAGACCCTCTGGAACATGACCAAGGACGCCGACGCATACATCACGTCGGACGTGGGTCAGCACCAGATGTGGGCTGCCCAGTACTACCGCTTCGACGAGCCACGCCGCTGGATCAATTCGGGCGGCCTGGGCACCATGGGCGTGGGCATTCCCTACGCCATGGGCATCAAGCTCGCGAAGCCCGATTCGGAAGTGTTCACCATCACCGGCGAAGGCTCGGTGCAGATGTGCATCCAGGAACTCTCCACCTGCCTGCAATACAACACGCCGATCAAGATCTGCTCGCTCAACAACCGCTACCTGGGCATGGTGCGCCAGTGGCAGGAGATCGAATACTCCGGCCGCTACAGCCACAGCTACATGGATGCACTGCCCAACTTCGTGAAGCTCGCCGAGGCCTATGGCCACGTCGGCATGCTGATCGAGCGTCCACAAGACGTGGAGCCCGCGCTGCGCGAAGCACGCAAGCTCAAGGACCGCACGGTGTTCATGGACTTCCGCACCGACCCCACCGAAAACGTGTTCCCGATGGTGAAGGCCGGCATGGGCATCACCGAAATGCTGTTGGGTTCCGAAGATCTCTGATCCGCGGAACATTCGCTCAACTCTTTACTGACGAATCTATTGCTCGCCGAGCCCGCGCATTACCGTGCGCGGGGGAGGGCGGCGAAAAGAGGAGTCACGCAAACATGAAACACATCATTGCAGTGCTGCTGGAAAACGAGCCGGGTGCTCTTTCCCGCGTGGTGGGCCTTTTCTCGGCCCGTGGCTACAACATCGAATCGCTCACGGTGGCGCCCACGGAGGACGCAAGCCTCTCGCGCATGACCATCGTCACCACCGGTTCCGACGACGTGATCGAGCAGATCACCAAGCACCTGAACCGCTTGATCGAAGTGGTGAAGGTCGTCGACCTGACCGAAGGCGCCTACACCGAACGCGAACTCATGATGGTGAAGGTGCGCGCGGTCGGCAAGGAGCGCGAGGAAATGATGCGCATGGCGGAAATCTTCCGCGGCCGCATCATCGACGTGACCGACAAGAGCTACACCATCGAACTCACCGGCGACCACGGCAAGAACGACGCTTTTCTTGAAGCGATCGAACGTAGCGCTATCCTCGAGACAGTCCGTACCGGTGCCAGCGGCATCGGGCGCGGCGAGCGCATCCTGCGCGTGTAGGAGGGTGAAAGCGCCCTCAGTTCATACGTTCATCCACACATGAGGCAAGAGTGATGCGAGGTCTGCTCGGTTTCGACAAGATGGTGACCCCGGCGATCGTCCGGGGGCTCTACTTTCTCGGCCTGCTGGGTGTGATCGTCCTGGCGGTGGCAGCGCTGTACCAGCGCCAGTACCTGCCGGCTTTCACGGTCCTGATCTTCGGCACCATCGGCGTTCGCATCTACAGTGAATTGCTCATCGTGCTGTTCCGCATCCACGACAGCCTCGTGTCCATCAACCAGCAAATGAAGGACCGGAATTCCTCCGGCCTCTGAGTGAAATGCATCCCGCTACGGATGCTCGAGATTTTTTAGGAGAGATACACATGAAGGTTTACTACGACAAAGACGCGGACCTGAGCCTCATCAAGGGCAAGACGGTGGCAATCATCGGTTATGGCTCGCAAGGCCATGCGCACGCGCAGAACCTGAACGACAGCGGCGTCAAGGTCGTGGTCGGCTTGCGCAAGGGTGGTGCTTCGTGGCCCAAGGTCGAGAAGGCCGGCCTGAAGGTTGCTGAAGTCGCCGACGCCGTGAAGGCCGCCGACGTCGTGATGATCCTGCTGCCCGACGAGCAGATCGCCAACGTCTACAAGAACGACGTCGCACCGAACATCAAGGAAGGCGCTTCGCTGGTCTTCGCACACGGCTTCAACGTGCACTACGGCTTCGTCCAGCCCCGCGCCGACCTCGACGTGTGGATGGTTGCTCCCAAGGCCCCTGGCCACACCGTGCGCAGCACGTACACCCAAGGCGGCGGCGTGCCCCACCTCGTGGCCGTGCACCAGGACAAGACCGGCAAGGCGCGTGACCTCGCGCTGAGCTACGCCACCGCCAACGGCGGCGGCAAGGCCGGCATCATCGAGACCAACTTCCGCGAAGAAACCGAGACCGACCTGTTCGGCGAACAAGCGGTTCTGTGCGGCGGCACGGTCGAGCTGATCAAGGCTGGTTTCGAAACGCTGGTGGAAGCCGGCTACGCGCCCGAAATGGCGTACTTCGAATGCCTGCACGAACTGAAGCTGATCGTCGACCTGATCTATGAAGGTGGCATCGCCAACATGAACTACTCGATCTCGAACAACGCCGAATACGGCGAGTACGTCACCGGCCCGCGCGTCGTGACCGAAGAGACCAAGAAGGTCATGAAGCAAGTGCTGAAGGACATCCAGACCGGCGAATACGCCAAGAGCTTCGTGCTGGAAAACGCTGCCGGCGCTCCGACGCTGATCAGCCGCCGCCGCCTGAACTCCGAGCACCAGATCGAAGTCGTCGGCGAAAAGCTGCGCGCGATGATGCCCTGGATCAAGAAGAACAAGCTGGTCGACCAGACCCGCAACTGATCTGCGGACCACGAGGGTGCTTCGGCACCCGTTTCCCAAGGGCCACCCGTTGCGGTGGCCCTTTTGTTTGACGGGGGCGACGCAGCCCCTGAACTACACTGCGAGCCATGCGATTCAAAGATCAAGATGCTATCGAATGGATAGCTGCTCGCGCAGTGCCCATGAGGGACGGAGGCAAATTCAATGCATGACGACACGCTCCCCGACGATGTGCAGCCGCGCAAACGCCGCAAAGGCATCTACATCCTGCCGAACCTGTTCACGCTGGCGGCGTTGTTCGGCGGCTTCTATTCGGTTGTGATGGCCATGAATGCGCGCTTCGACCTCGCGGCGCTCGGTGTGTTCGCCGCGATGGTGCTCGACAGCCTGGATGGGCGCGTGGCCCGCATGACGAATACACAGAGCGCGTTCGGCGAGCAGATGGATTCGCTGTCCGACATGGTGTCGTTCGGTGCGGCGCCCGCGCTCATCGCCTACGAATGGTCGCTCAAGGGCCTGGGCCGTTGGGGCTGGATTGCGGCCTTCGTGTACTGCGCCTGCGCGGCGCTGCGGCTCGCGCGCTTCAACGTCAACACCGGCGTGGTCGACAAGCGCTGGTTCCAGGGCCTGCCGTCGCCCGCGGCCGCTGCGCTCGTGGCTGGCTTCATCTGGCTCGTGAACGAATGGGGCAAGCGCGGCGGCGAGGTGCTGTATCTCTCGTGGACGCAGATCACCTGGGTGACTTTCGGGTTCACGCTGTACGCGGGCCTCACGATGGTCACCAACGCGCCGTTCTACAGCTTCAAGGATATCCAGATGAAGAAGAGCGTGCCTTTCGCGGTGATCGTGCTGATCGCGCTGGGCATTGCCGTCATCAACATCCATCCGCCGACTGTGCTGTTCAGCCTGTTCGTCATCTACGGCCTGAGCGGCTACGTGGTCTATGCGTGGCGCAAGGCCAAGGGTCAGCCGGTCAGTGTGATCAGCACCTCGACGGAAGAGCCCGACGAACGGGGTCTGCACAACTGACCCGGTGGCTTGTGCTACATTCGCAACCCTCATGACCAAGATTTCGCTGCTGGCCCTACTAGCCCTCCCTCACGGGCGGAGACGGTAGCGCACGCGCAAATCCCTCACCACGGCCCGTTCGCACCAGCAACGGGCCGTTTGTTTTTGGGGTTGCTGGTTGATCACCAACCATCTCAGAGAAATCGACATGCTCAAGCAACCTCAAAGCAAATACCGCGCATTCGCCCCGATCGGCCTCAAGGACCGCACCTGGCCCGATGCCGTGCTGACCAAGGCGCCGATCTGGCTGTCGACCGACCTGCGCGATGGCAACCAGGCGTTGGTCGAGCCCATGGACATCGCTCGCAAGATGCGCATGTTCGAGACCCTCGTGGCCATCGGCTTCAAGGAAATCGAAGTCGGCTTTCCCTCGGCTTCGCAGGTCGAATTCGACTTCGTGCGCAAGCTCATCGAGGAAGACCGCATTCCCGACGACGTGACGATCCAGGTGCTGACGCAGGCGCGCGACCACCTCATCGCCCGCACCTTCGAATCGCTGCAGGGTGCCCCGCGCGCCATCGTGCACCTCTACAACGCCGTCGCGCCCGTGATGCGCCGCGTGGTGCTCAACATGGACGAAGACCAGATCGTCGAACTCGCGAGCAGCCACGCGCGCATGTTCAATGAGTTCGCCGCCAAGCAGCCGAACACGCAGTGGACCTTCCAGTACTCGCCCGAAATGTTCTCGGGCACCGACGTCGTGTTCTCGAAGCGCGTGGTCGATGCGGTGACAGAAGTCTGGGCGCCTACGCCGCAGCGCAAGTGCATCGTCAACCTGCCAACCACGGTCGAGCATTCCACGCCGAACATCTTCGCGGACATGATCGAGTGGATGCACCGTAACCTCGCGCGCCGCGACTCCATCGTGCTTTGCGTGCATCCGCACAACGACCGCGGCACCGGCACCGCCGCCGGTGAACTGGCCTTGATGGCCGGCGCCGAGCGCATCGAAGGCTGCCTGTTCGGCAATGGCGAGCGCACCGGCAACCTCGATCTCGTGAATGTTGCGCTCAACCTCTACACGCAGGGCGTTTCGCCCGAGCTCGATTTTTCGAACATCGACGAGATCCGCGCCACGGTCGAGCATTGCAACCAGATCCCGGTACATCCGCGCCATCCGTATGTAGGTGACCTCGTCTACACCTCGTTCTCGGGCTCACACCAGGACGCGATCAAGAAGGCCTTCGCCGCGCGCAAGGAAGGCGACATCTGGGACATGCCCTACCTCCCCATCGACCCGAAGGACGTGGGCCGCAGCTATGAAGCCGTGATCCGCGTGAACAGCCAGTCCGGCAAGGGCGGCATGGCTTATCTGCTCGAGAGCGAATACGGCATCGAGATGCCGCGCCGCCTGCAGATGGAGTTCATGCAGACCGTGCAACGCGTGATGGACGTCGCCGGCAAGGAGCTTACGGCCGCTGACCTCTGGCAGCTGTTCGTGCGCGAGTACGGCATCGAAACCGCGCAGTCTTTGCAGAATCGCGTGATCGAGGAAGAAGGCGAGGGCGCCAACGCTTCCGTGGTTCTGCGCGGCGATCTGCCGTGGGATGCTGAAGTCCACGCCATCGAAGGCCGCGGCAATGGCCCCATCGACGCCTTCACGCAGGCCCTGAGCAAGGCCACCGGCCACACGGTGCGCGTGATGGACTACCACCAGCACGCCATCGGCGCAGGTGCCGACGCCAAGGCGGTGGCCTATCTGGAACTGCGCGTCGATGAAAGCCAGACGCTGTTCGGCGTGGGCATCGATGCGAACGTGATCACGGCGTCGCTGAAAGCGATTGTTTCGGGCGTGCAGCGTGCACGGACCCGGGGCGCGCACGGAGCACAATCAGCGGTTGAAGTCGCCTGACGCTGCCGCGCCGACCTTGGTCGGGTGCGCGTGGGGGGATGAACAACGGAGACCCACGATGACCGACCAACTTATTATTTTCGACACCACCCTGCGCGACGGCGAGCAATCGCCCGGCGCCTCGATGACGCGCGACGAGAAACTGCGTATTGCCAAGCTGCTGGAGCGGCTGAAGGTCGACGTCATCGAGGCTGGCTTTCCCGCCAGCTCGAACGGCGACTTCGAGGCCGTGAAGGCGATTGCCAACGCCATCAAGGACTCGACGGTGTGCGGCCTCTCGCGTGCCAACGACCGCGACATCGCGCGCGCGGCCGAAGCCCTGAAGGGCGCGGCCCGCGGGCGCATCCACACCTTCATCGCAACGTCGCCGCTTCACATGGAAAAGAAGCTGCGCATGTCGCCCGACGAGGTGCATGAACAGGCCAAGCTGGCCGTGCGCTTCGCGCGCAACCAGATGGCCGACGTGGAGTTCAGCCCAGAAGACGGCTATCGCAGCGATCCGGACTTCCTGTGCCGCGTGCTCGAAACCGTGATCAACGAGGGTGCCACCACCATCAACGTGCCCGACACCGTCGGCTACGCCATTCCCGAGCTCTACGGCAACTTCATCAAGATGCTGCGCGAGCGCATTCCCAACAGCGACAAGGCGATCTGGTCGGTGCATTGCCACAACGACCTCGGCATGGCCGTGGCCAACTCGCTGGCCGGCGTGAAGATCGGCGGCGCGCGCCAGGTCGAATGCACCATCAACGGCCTGGGCGAGCGTGCGGGCAACTGCTCTCTCGAAGAAGTCGTCATGGCGGTGAAGACCCGCAAGGACTACTTCGGGCTGGACCTCAGGATCGACACGCAGCACATCGTGGCCGCGAGCCGCATGGTCAGCCAGACCACCGGCTTCGTGGTGCAGCCCAACAAGGCGGTGGTGGGCGCCAATGCCTTCGCGCACGCCTCGGGCATTCACCAGGATGGCGTGCTCAAGGCGCGCGACACCTACGAGATCATGCGTGCCGAAGATGTGGGCTGGACGGCCAACAAGATCGTGCTGGGCAAGCTCAGCGGCCGCAATGCCTTCAAGCAGCGCCTGCAGGAACTGGGCGTGACCATGGCCAGCGAAGGCGACATCAACGCCGCGTTCCTGCGCTTCAAGGAGTTGGCCGACCGCAAGTCCGAAATTTTCGACGAGGACATCCTCGCGCTCGTCAGCGCGGAAGAGGTGTCGAACGTTGGTGAGCAGTTTGCTTTCGTCTCTCTCTCCCAGCACAGCGAAACCGGCGAGCGCCCCCAGGCGAAGGTCGTGTTCACCGTCCAGGGCAAGGAAGTCACCGGCGAATCCGACGGGAATGGCCCGGTTGATGCTTCCCTGAAGGCCATCGAGTCGCATGTCAAGAGCGGCGCCGAGATGGTTCTTTACTCTGTAAATGCCATCAGCGGCTCGACGGAAAGCCAAGGGGAAGTTACAGTCCGGTTACAAAACGCAGGGCGGGTGGTCAACGGTGTGGGTGCAGACCCGGACATCGTGGTTGCTTCGGCAAAGGCTTATTTGAGTGCGCTCAATAAGTTACAGAGCCAAGCTGAGAGAGTTGCGGCACAAGGTTAGGTTTTCAGGCGATCCTTGGTATTCGATTGAAGAAGAGGATGCAAGTAACTGATATTGCGTGCTTTTTTTGATTTGGATACACTGCGGTCCTCGTTTGTCGCCGCTGGAGATTTATTAATGCCCGAAGCCCGTCTACGCCGAGTTTCCAGCCAGCGGTTTCTACCCGCGTTCAAATTCATCGCCGTCGCGCTGTGCGCCACGGCGTTTTTGCTGCCTGGCGCCCAGGCAGCCAAGAAAGAAAAGCCCGCTGCCGCCAAGACCACAGTCGCCAAGAAGGCGAAGGGTCCGGTGCCGGTCGAGGTAAAGCGCAACGCCGCTTCGTCCAAAACCGCGCGCGGTCCTGTGCCCGTTGTCGTCGCCAAGCGCGGCGGCCGTGCCGAGAAGAGTGAGCGCGCCGAGAAGGTCGTTCGCGGTGGCCGCAATGTCGTAGCCACCATCCACAAGAGAAATGGCAAGACCGTGGTGGCCGTGCAGCGCCGCTCGGTGGTTCGCGTCGTCGAGGCGCCCCCGCGCCAATCCTTCGGCCAGATGGCCGGCCTGCATGGCACCGAAGACGTACTCGACCTGAAGTCGAGTGTCGCGCTGGTCATCGACCAGGACACGCACGAGGTGCTGTTCAGCAAGAACGACCACGCCGTGCTGCCGATCGCGTCGCTCACCAAGCTCATGACCGGCCTGCTCATCAGCGAAGCCCATCTGCCGAACGACGAGCTCATCACCATCACGCAGGACGACGTCGACACCGAAAAGCGCAGCAGCTCGCGCCTGACGGTCGGCACTACGCTGTCGCGCGGCGAACTGCTGCACCTTGCGCTGATGTCGAGCGAAAACCGCGCCGCGCATGCGCTGGGCCGCACCTACCCGGGTGGCCTGACGACCTTCGTGAGCATCATGAACGCCAAGGCCAAGATGCTCGGCATGAAGGACACGCGCTACGTCGAGCCCACCGGCCTGTCGAGCAGCAACCAGTCGAGTGCGCAAGACCTGGCGCTGCTGGTCAATGCCGCCTATTCCGATGCCACGGTACGTTCGCTGTCCACCTCGCCGGAATACCAGGTCGAAGTCGGCAACCGCGTGCTGCAGTTCAACACCACCAATCGCCTCGTGAAGAGCCCCGATTGGGAAATCGGCGTGCAGAAGACGGGCTACATCTCTGAGGCCGGCCAATGCCTTGTGATGCAGGCGAAGGTCGCCGGGCGCAAGCTGATCATGGTGTTCCTGGATTCGGCCGGCAAGTTCAGCCGCATTGCAGATGCCGAGCGGGTTCGCCGCTGGGTTGAGGCTACGCATTCCGTCGGTTCGCCGGCAGCTTCGTCGCGCAATGCTGCGTATCAGGTCGCGGGCTGATCGGTCAACCGCAGGCTGTAACGAAAACAGGCCCTTCACAGGGCCTGTTCGCTTTTGGGGATAGGCCCGGGTCAGGCGTCTGCTGGCGGCGTGCTGCCCGAAGGCGAAGGCGACGGCGTCGCAGCCGTGCCGTCCTTGAATCCCAGCGCGCCCGAGATTTCATTGGCGGTGGCCTGCAGCTTGGGTAGCCAGCCTTCGTCCAGCCGGTCAGCCGGTGCGGAGATCGACAGGCCCGCCACCAGCTTGCCCTGGTCGTCGTAGATGCCGGCGGCCATGCAGCGCACGCCCAGCTCCAGCTCCTCGTTATCGCGGGCAATGCCGTACTGGCGCGCCTTCGACAGTTCGCGCTCCAGTGCCGGCAACTGGGTGATGCTGTTGCGCGTATGGCCGGCCAGACCTGTGCGCGTGGCGTAGCTGCGCACGCGCTGCGGATCGTCCGCAGCCAGGAAGAGCTTGCCTGTCGAGGTGAGGTGCAGGGCGGCGCGGCCGCCGATGGCGCGCACCACCTGCATGCCCGAGCGCTCGCTGTAGGAGCGCTCGATGTACACGATCTCGTCGCCCTGGCGCATGCTCAGGTTGACGGGCTGCTGCGTCAGCTTGTGCAGCTCGCGCATCGGGCCCAGGGCGGCGTCGCGCACGTTGAGCCGGCCCTTGACCAGGTTGCCCAGTTCTAGCAGGCGCATGCCCAGCCGGTAGCTGCCGGCTTCGGGCCGATCGACAAAGCGACCAACCGCCAGGTCGTTCAGGATGCGGTGCGTGGTCGACGGATGGAGCCCGGTTTTTTCGCTGATCTCCTTCAGCGAAATGGCCTCCTCGCGGGATGCCAGGACATCGATCAGCGCGAACATGCGCTCGATCACCTGGATCACGGGGACGGCGGGAATGTCGGATTGGTTTTTTCTCATGGCGCTTTGCGGTGATGACCGGGCGCCATTTTACCTTGTGAAATTGCCCGGCGCCTGCCAATGTCCGTCTACCAACACTTCGTGCGGGGAGAAGCGCGCCTTGTAGTTCATCTTCGGGCTGTGCTCGATCCAGTACCCGAGGTAGACGTGCGGCAGGCCCAGCTTGCGGGCCTGTTCGATCTGCCACAGCACGCTGTAGGTGCCGTAGCCCGCGCTGGTCTCGGGTTCGTAGAAGGTGTAGACGGCCGAGATGCCGTCGTTCAGCACGTCGAGGATCGACACCATCTTGAGCGCGCCTGCGCTGCCGTCGGGCAGCGTTTCGCGGAACTCCACCAGCCGCGAGTTGACCCGGCTCTGCAGCAGGAACTGCGTGTACTGGTCGATGCTGTCGTGGTCCATGCCACCGCCTGCGTGGCGGCCGTTCTGGTAGCGCAGGTAGAGCTGGTAGTGCTCGGGCATGAAGCACAGCTTGAGCACGCGCGCCTGCAGGTCGGCATGCTGCTTCACCGCACGCCGCTGGCTTCGCGTGGGACGGAAGTCGTTGGCCAGCACGCGCAGCGGGATGCACGCGCGGCAGCCGTCGCAATAGGGACGGTAGGTGAACATGCCGCTGCGCCGGAACCCACTGAGCACCAGGTCGGAATAAGCGTCGTTGTGGATCAGGTGGCTGGGCGTGGCCACTTGCGAGCGGGCCTGCCGGTCCGGCAGATAGCTGCAGGGGTAGGGCGCCGTCGCGTAGAACTGCAGCGTGTGAAGCGGGAGGTCCTTGAGGTGCGTCACGTCGGGGAAAGAGGTCGCGCGGAAAGGAGTTCGGACCAGTATACGGGGTCGAATCGCCACCGTGGGCCCTCTTGTTGTCGCGCCCTGGCCACGTGCGCGACGAAGCGTTTGCGCGCCATCTCGTGGGCGCCGAGGCTTGCGAGGTGGGCGGTGTTCTGCTGGCAGTCGATCATCTGCACGCCGAAATGCCGGCACAGCGACACCAGCGCGGCCAGCGCGATCTTCGAAGCGTCCGGCCGGCGGGTGAACATCGACTCGCCGAACACCGCGCGGCCCAGCGAAACGCAGTAAAGCCCGCCCGCGAGTTCGCCGTCGATCCAGGTTTCGACACTGTGGGCATGGCCGGCGCGGTGCAAATTCGTATAGGCCTGCACCATGTCCGGCACGATCCACGTGCCTGACTGGCCCACGCGCGGAGAGCCCGAACAGGCCTTGATGACGGCCGCGAAATCGTGGTCGATGCGCACCTCGCAACCCGGCGTCTGTGCAAAGCGCGTCAGGGTCTTGCGAAGCGAGCGATGCAGCTTGAACTGCGCCACCTGCAGCACCATGCGAGGGTCCGGGCTCCACCAGAGGATCGGCTGGTCCTCGCTGAACCAAGGAAAGACGCAGTTGCCATAAGCCTGCATCAAAGTATCGACATCGAGTGCGCCACCGGCCGCCAGCAGGCCGGGTACGGGGTCGGCCATACCCCAGGCCGATGCAGGATCGGGCAGGGCATCTCCAGGTTCGAGCCAAGGCAGTTGTCGCATGGGCGTAGGTATACACGGCTTCGCAAATTCCACTCCAGTTGGGCGAAAATCGCACACAGCCGACACCGCCACAAGGGTTCGGCTCACACGCCACGGCACCACAAAACCCGCCGGAAACCCTATAGTGCGCAGCTTGCATTCGCAGACCCACGCAAATCAGGCAGGCCCGCACATACGCCGGGGATGAGCACAAGAGGACCACGTACGTTGACCACTGAACCCAATCCCACGCGCTTCGGCAGCGGCCAGGCGGTGCGCCGCCTCGAAGACGAAAGCCTGCTGTCAGGCGCCGGCCGCTACACCGACGACGTCACGCTCCCCGATCAGGCGCATCTCGTTTTCCTCCGATCCTCCTACCCGCACGCACGCATTGTCTCGATCGACACCAGTGCCGCCGCCGCCATGCCCGGCGTGCTGCGCGTGATCACGGGCGCGGAAATGGCCCAGGCCGGCGTCAAGCCCATGCCGGGCGCCGCGGGCTTCAAGCGCGCAGACGGCAGCGACAGCGCCAGCCCGCCGCGCTACGCCATCGCGCATGAGCGCACGCGCTTCGTCGGCGAGGCAGTGGCCGCCGTGGTGGCCGACACGGTGCAGCAGGCCCGCGATGCGGCCGAAGCCATCGTGGTCGACTACGAAGACCTGCCCATGGTGGTCGACCTCGCAAGCGCCACCGCCGACGGTGCCCCGCAGTTGTGCGAAGAAGCCTCCGGCAACGTAGCCGCCGAAATGCGCCACGGCAGCAGCGAGGCCGCGATCGCCGCCTTCGCCAAGGCCAGCCATGTGGTTGCGCTCGACGTGAACAACCAGCGCGTGGTCGCCCTCACGATCGAGCCGCGCTCCGTGCTCGCGGTGCGCGACGGCGAAACCGGCCGCCTCATGATCCGCATGAGCACGCAGATGCCCTCCGGCGTTCGCGATTCCGTCTGCGCCGCCATCGGCCTTGCCAAGGAAAAGGTGCGCGTGGTGGTGGGCGACGTCGGCGGAGGCTTCGGCATGAAGACCGGCGCCTATCCCGAAGACATCGCCGTCGCCTTCGCCGCGCTGCAAGTCAGCCGGCCGGTGAAGTGGGTGGCCGACCGCAGCGAGGAATTTCTCTCGAGCGCACACGGCCGCGACATCGAGGCGCGTGCCGAAATGGCACTCGACGCCAGCGGCAAGATCCTGGCCCTGCGCATCAAGACCCTTGCCAACGTGGGCGCGTACGCCACCGGCACCGGCGTCGCGATCCAGCTGCTGATCGGCCCCTGGGTGCAGACCAGCGTCTACGACATCCAGACCATCGACTTCCATTTCAAGGCGGTGCTCACCAACACCGCGCCCACCGGCGCCTACCGCGGCGCTGGCCGCCCTGAGGCCATCTTCACCATCGAGCGGCTGATGGACGAGGCCGCGCGCCAGACCGGCATCGACCGCATCGTGCTGCGCCGCCGCAACTTCATCCGCCCCGAGCAGATGCCGTACAAGAACCCGATGGCGCAGACCTACGACACCGGCAACTTCGAGTCGGTGATGGACCAGGCGCTGACGCTCGCCGACTGGCAGGGCTTCGAGACCCGCGCGGCCGAGTCGGCCAGCAAGGGAAAGCACCGCGGCCTGGGCATTGCCACGTTCCTCGAATGGACCGGCGGCAACGTGTTCGAAGAGCGCGTCACGGTCTCGGTGCAGGCAGATGGCGTGATCGAGGTGTTCTCCGCCGTCAATGCCATGGGGCAGGGCATTGCCACCTCGCTGGCCCAGTTGGCCGTCGATGCCTTCGGCGTGCCCATCGAGAAGGTGCGCGTGGTGCTTGGCGACACCGATCGAGGCGACGGCTTCGGCAGCGCCGGCTCGCGCTCGCTGTTCACCGGCGGCTCGGCCGTGCGCATCGGCGCCGAGCGCACCATCGACAAGGCGCGCGAACTGGCCGCGCAGGAGTTCGAAGCTTCCATCGACGACATCGTCTACAGCCGTGGCGTCTTCAACGTGGCTGGCACTGACCTCGAACTCGACCTCTTCGCGCTCGCCGCCAAGCAGCCCGAGCGCGAAATCTTCGTCGACTCCACCAGCACCGTGGCCGGCCCGACCTGGCCCAACGGCTGCCACATCTGCGAGATCGAGATCGATCCGCCCACCGGCGAAATCAGCGTGGTGGCCTACAGCTCGGTCAACGACGTGGGCCGCGTCATCAACCCGATGATCGTGCGCGGCCAGCTCGAAGGCGGTGCGGTACAGGGCATCGGGCAGGCGCTGTACGAGCAGGTGGTGTACGACCACGAAACCGGCCAGCCCGTCACCGGCAGCCTGATGGACTACGCGGCCCCGCGCGCCGACATCGTCGACACCATGTTCAACATGGAGATGGACGAATCGACGCCGTGCAAGAACAACCCGCTGGGCGTGAAGGGCGTGGGCGAGCTCGGCACCATCGGCGCCACACCGGCCATCGTGAATGCGGTGGCCGACGCCTTCGCGCGCAACGGCCTGGCCACGCGTGCTCCGCGCCTGCACATGCCGCTGAGCCCTGCACGCGTGTGGCAGGCCATGCAAACGGTCGATTGAGCAATCGTTTCCGTGGGACAGAAAGGCGCCGGCCATGCTCGTCACCACCGAACTGCAGACCGACCCGATCCGCGTCTCCAGCTACCGCTGCGACGCGGGCCCCGACGCGCAGCCCTTCACCGAGCTGCACGAGGGCTATTCGGTCTCGTATGTGCGCAAGGGCAGCTTCGGCTACCGCACGCGCGGCCATGCCTACGAGCTGGTCGCCGGTTCGGTGCTGGTCGGCTGTCCGGGCGATGAATATGTCTGCACGCACGATCACCATGTCTGCGGCGACGAGTGCCTGGCCTTTCACCTTTCGCCGGGTTTCGTCGACCTGATCGGCGGCGACCAGAAAACCTGGCGCACCGGCGGCCTGCCGCCCCTGGCCGAGCTCGTGGTCATCGGCGAACTCGCGCAGGCCGCGGCCGATGGGCAGAGCGACGTGGGCCTGGATGAACTGGGCATGTGGTTCGCGAGCCGTTTCGTCGAAGTCGTGTCCGATCAGACCAAGCCCAAGACCGCGCCCGTCGCTGTGGCACGCGACCGCCGCCGCGCGGTCGATGCCGCGATGTGGATCGACGCCCACTCGCAGCACGACATCGGCCTCGACGGCGCGGCTGCCGAGGCTGGCCTGAGCTCCTTCCATTTCCTGCGGTTGTTCTCGCAGGTGCTGGGCGTCACGCCGCACCAGTACCTCGTGCGCTCGCGCCTTCGGCATGCCGCGCGCCTGCTGGCCGACGACGACAGCCGGCCCGTGACCGAGGTCGCGCTCGACGTGGGCTTTGCCGACCTCAGCAATTTCGTGCGTACCTTTCACCGCGCCGCTGGTGTATCGCCGGGCAGCTTCCGCAAGGCGGCACAGGGCGACCGCAAGATTTTCCAAGACCGCATTGCCGCGCTCTTCCATGATGACCGCCTGATCCATCCATCGAGCAGGAAGCCATCATGTACGACCACATCGGACTGAAAGTCAAAGACCTCGCCGCGAGCCGCCGCTTCTACGAAGCCGCGCTCGCGCCGCTCGGCCATGTGCCGGGCCCGCATGACGACAGCTATGCGGGCATCGGCCCGGCTGACGAGCCCGCGCTGTGGCTCTACGCGGCCAAGAGCGCGAAAGGGCCCGGCACCCACATCGCCTTCCGCGCGCCGAACCACGAGGCCGTGGCCGCCTTTCACAAGGCTGGCCTGAAAGCAGGCGGCACCGACAACGGCGGCGCGGGCCCGCGGCCGGACTACAGCCCGACCTACTACGCGGCGTTTCTCATCGATCCCGACGGGAACAACGTCGAAGCTGTCTGCCCCTGAAGCGAGGTTTGCCATGGCCACGGTCTACAAGGAATTCATTGTCGAGGCGGATGCAGCCCATGTGTGGGACGCGCTGCGCGACTTCGGCGCGGTGCATACGCGGCTCGCGCCGAGTTTTCTCATCGGCTGCACGATCGACGCCGAGGGTGCCCGCATCCTCACCTTCGCCAACGGGCTTGTCGCGCGCGAGGTGCTGGTAGGCATCGACGACGCTCATCGCCGGTTGGCCTACACCGTCACCGGTGGACAGGCCGCGCATCACCACGCAACGGCGCAGGTGTTCGAGGAAGGTGCGGGTCGTTCACGCTTCGTCTGGATCACCGACGTGCTGCCCGACGCCATGGCGGCCTACATCGGGCCGATGATGGAGCAGGGCGGTGCGGCCATGAAGGCCACGCTCGAAGGGCGTACCGTTTCGGTGGCCGCCTAGAAATCTTCCAGCGGCAGGCCGACGTAGTTCTCCGCCAGCGCGGTGGAGGCAGCGGTCGAATGCACCAGGTAGTCGAGCTCGGCCTCCTGGATCTTCTGGCCGAAGGCGCCCGTTTCCGGAAATTGGTGCATCAGAGAGGTGAACCACCACGAGAAGCGCTCGGCCTTCCAGACGCGGCGCAGGCAGAGGTCGGAGTAGCGGTCCAGCGCCGAGGCTGATTTCTCGCTGTAGAAGATCTCGAAAGCGCGTGAGAGATAGCCCACGTCGGCAGTTGCCAGGTTCAGCCCCTTGGCGCCCGTCGGCGGCACGATGTGCGCTGCGTCACCCGCCAGGAACAGCGAACCGAAGCGCATCGGCTCGGCGACGAAGCTGCGCAGCGGTGCAATGCTTTTCTCGAGTGAAGGTCCCGTCACCAGCCGTTCGCGCGCTTCGGGGTCGAGGCGCGCGCGCAGTTCGTTCCAGAAGGCCTCGTCGCTCCAGTTCTCCACGCGCTCTTCGGTGGGCACCTGCACGTAGTAGCGGCTGCGCGTGGCGCTGCGCATGCTGCACAGCGCGAAGCCGCGTTCGGTATTCGCGTAGATCAGCTCGTGCGACACCGGCGGCACGTCGGCCAGCACGCCGAGCCAGCCGAAGGGGTAGACCTTCTCGTAGGTGTGGATTGCATCGGCCGGCACGCTCGCGCGGCTCACGCCGTGGTAGCCGTCGCAGCCGGCGATGAAGTCGCATTCGATCTCGTGCGTCTGGCCGTCTTTCTCGTAGCGCACGCGCGGCTTGCCCGAATCGAAGTCATGCAGGCTGACATTCGCCGCGCTGTAGATGGTGGTGAGCCCCTCGGCCGTGCGCGCTTCCATCAGGTCGCGCGTCACTTCGGTCTGGCCGTACACCGTGACCTGCTTGCCGCCCGTGAGGCCGTGCATGTCGATGCGGTGGCGTGCCCCCTTGAACAGCAGCTCGATGCCCTCGTGCGGCAACCCTTCGGCCTTGGCACGGGCGTCGACGCCGGCACGCGCCAGCAGGTCCATCGTGACCTGTTCCAGCACGCCGGCGCGGATGCGGCCCAGCACATAGTCGCCGCTCTGGCGCTCGACGATGACGTTGTCGATGCCAGCCTTGTGCAGAAGCTGCCCGAGCAGTAGGCCGGCGGGGCCGGCGCCGATGATCGCGACCTGGGTGCGCATGTTCGTGTCTCCGAGAGGGTTTCGTGGAGCGTAGGCCGCATGCGGGCGTCTGTGGCGGTGGCTCGCGAGGCTCTGTGCGATCATGCGAACGCGTGCGCGATGATCGCGCAACACTTCGACCGGACGACGAACCACCGACGCATGACCATCGCCAAAGCCGACTTCATCGAGGGCATCGCCAAGGGAATGGCGGTGCTCGAAAGCTTCGACACCGAGCGCCAGCGCCTCAATGCCACGCTGGCCGCCGAGCGCGCCGGCCTCACACGCGCCGCGGCCCGCCGGCATCTGCTGACGCTGGCCCACCTGGGCTACCTGGAAACCGACGGCAGCTATTTCTGGATGGCGCCGAAGGTGCTGCGCTTCTCGGGCAGCTATCTCGCATCGTCGCGCCTGCCGCGCGCGCTGCAGCCTACGCTGAACCGGCTCGCGGCGCAGACCGGCGAGTCGTTCTCGGCGGTGGTGCTCGACGGGGAAGAGGTGGTCATCGTCGCGCGCAGCGGCAGCTATGGCACGCCAACCCGCGTGCTGGCCTATGGCCTGCACCTCGGTGCACGGCTGCCTGCGCATGCCACCTCCACCGGCCGTGTCCTGCTGGCGGCGCTGGCGCCGACCCAGTTCACGCAATGGCTCAAGGGCCGTCATCTCGCGCGGCTCACGCCCAACACAGTGACGCAGGCGCGCGGCCTGCGGCAGCTGATTGCCCGCGCGCGCAAGGACGACTATTGTTTTGCCAGCGAGGAGCACGAGCTCGGCGTGCAGGCGCTGGCGGTGCCGCTGCGCGACATGCAGGGCCACACGGTGGCCGCGCTCAATGTGGTGCTGTCGGGCACGCGCTATCAGGAAGAGACCCTGCAGCGGGACATGCTGCCGCTGCTCTTCGAGGCCGCACGCGAAGTCCGTTCGTTGCTCTGATCTGAACTTTGGCCGTGGCCCGTGCCTCGAACCCCCGAAACGGACACAACCATGCGACTCCTCCTTCTAGAAGACGACGTGATGATCGGCGAGGCTGTACTCGACCTGCTGCGCGCCGAACAGTACGCGGTGGACTGGGTAAAAGACGGCGAAGCCGCCGAATCCGCCCTGCGCACCCAGCAATACGATCTCGTGATGCTCGACCTCGGCGTGCCGCGGCGCGACGGCCTCGAGGTGCTGCGCAACCTGCGCGCACGCAAGCAGCGGATGCCGGTGCTGATCGCCACCGCGCGCGACTCGGTGCAGCAGCGCATCGAAGGCCTCGATGCAGGCGCCGACGACTACGTGCTCAAGCCCTACGACCTCGACGAACTGCTGGCTCGCATCCGCGCCCTGTTGCGCCGCGCGGCCGGGCGCGCCGAGCCGGTGTACGAGCACATGGGCGTGAGCATCAATCCGGCCACGCGCGAGGTCACCGTGACCGGCCAGCCGGTGGTGCTGTCGGCCCGCGAATGGGCCGTGCTGGAGCCCCTGCTCGCGCGGCCCGGCATGGTGCTGTCGCGTGCCCAGCTCGAGGAAAAGCTCTACAGCTGGAAGGACGAGATCAGCAGCAACGCGGTCGAGGTCTATGTGCACGGCCTGCGCAAGAAGCTCGGCGCCGAATTGATCCGCAACGTGCGAGGCGTCGGCTACATGGTGCCGAAGGTATGAGGAGGGCGCTGACCGGATCGCTGCGTGCACGGCTGCTTTGGTTCCTGCTGGCGGCCATCGTGCTCGCCGCGGGGGCGCAGGCGCTGGTGGCCTACCGCACCGTGCTCGCCGAGGCCGACGACATCTTCGACTACCACATGCAGCAGATGGCGCTTTCGTTGCGCGCAGGCCTGCCGCCGAGTGCGGCGGTAGGCGGCATCGGCACCGGTGAACAGAATTTCGATTTCGTCGTGCAGGTGTGGACCGCCGAAGGCGTGCGCATCTTCGAATCCGCCGAAGAGGCCGCGCTGCCGCAGCTAGCGGTGCTGGGCTTTGCCGACGTGCACGCGCGCGGCACCACCTACCGCGTGTTCTCGATGCAGACGCGCGGGTTGGTGATCCAGGTGGCGCAGGACATGGCGGCGCGGCGCCACATGGCCGGCACGCTGGCCTTGCGCACCATTGCGCCGGTGGCGCTGATGGCGCCGCTGCTGATGCTGGTCGTGTGGTGGGTCGTGAGCCGGTCGCTTGCCCCCGTGGCGCGCGTGCGCAAGCAGGTAGCGTCGCGTCAGGCAGACGACCTGTCGCCGGTAAGCGAGGAGAACCTGCCCGAGGAGGTACGTCCGCTGGTGCAGGAGCTGAACCTGCTGTTCGACCGCGTGCGCCATGCCTTCGATGCGCAGAAGCACTTCGTCGCCGATGCCGCGCACGAACTGCGCTCACCGCTGGCTGCTTTGAAGCTGCAGGTGCAGGGCCTGCAGCGCGCGCCCGACGATGCGTCGCGAGACCTCGCCGTGAGCCGGCTGGTGGCGGGCATCGACCGCGCCACGCGGCTCGTCGAGCAGATGCTCGCACTGGCCCGGCACGAGGCCAGCATGGCGGCCGGTGCCAAGCCCGAGCCGGTCGACCTGTCCGAGGTTGCGCGGCTCGCGGTGTCCGATGCCGTGGCGGCAGCGCAGGCGCGTGGCATCGACATCGGCATCGCCCATGCCGATGCGGCCGTGGTCAACGGCCAGTCAGAGGCCTTGCGCATGCTGCTGCGCAACCTGCTCGAGAACGCGATCAAGTACACGCCCATCGAGGGCCGGGTCGACATCGGCATCACCCACCAGGGCGACGCGGCCGAGCTCACCGTGGACGACAGCGGGCCGGGCCTGCCGCCCGATGAACGCGAGCGCGTGCTCGACCGCTTCTATCGCTCGGGCGAAACGCAGGCGCCCGGCAGCGGCCTGGGCCTGGCCATCGTCAAGTCGATTGCCGACCTGCACGGGGCGACGGTGGCGCTCGACCAGTCGCCCAGCCTCGGCGGGCTGCGCGTGCTGGTGCGCTTTCCCGCGGGCCGGGGCGTTTAAGCGGCGCTTAAGTCAGACCGACGACATTCCTTTCATCGTTTTGGCGCCCAAGCGCCCTGAAAGGAACCGACAAATGAACTCCCGTCTGACTTCGCCCCGCGCCCTGGTGATTGCCCTGGCGAGCGCGGGCGTGATCGGTGCCGTTGGTGCCGGTGCCTACACCAGCGCCCGTGCCGTGGGCACGCCGACCACCAATGCCACCGCCGTGGCGCCCGCGGCCATGGTCACGCTGCCCGACTTCTCGACCATCACCTCGCGCGACGGCCCGGCCGTGGTCAACATCAGCGTGACCGGCACCATGAAGGCCTCCGACGACGAGGCAGCCGCCGAGATCCAGGGCATCGACCCCGATGACCCGATGTTCCAGTTCTTCCGCCGCTTCCAGGGCCAGATCAACCCGCGCGGCCAGCAACAGCAGCAGCGCGAAGTGCCGGTGCGTGCGCAGGGCTCGGGCTTCATCGTCGACCCCAGCGGCATCATCATCACCAATGCCCACGTCGTGAAGGACGCGAAGGAAGTCACCGTCAAGCTGACCGACCGCCGCGAATTCCGAGCGAAGGTGCTCGGCGCCGACGCCAAGACCGACATTGCGGTGCTGAAGATCGACGCCAAGAACCTGCCCGTGCTCGCGCTCGGCAACACCAAGGACCTGAAGGTCGGCGAATGGGTGCTGGCCATCGGCTCGCCCTTCGGCTTCGAGAACACCGTGACGGCCGGCGTGGTGAGCGCCAAGGGCCGCTCGCTGCCCGACGACAGCTACGTGCCCTTCATCCAGACCGACGTGGCCGTGAACCCCGGCAACTCCGGCGGGCCGCTGCTCAACACGCGTGGCGAAGTGGTCGGCATCAACTCGCAGATCTACAGCCGCAGCGGCGGCTACCAGGGCGTGTCGTTCGCCATTCCGATCGACGTGGCGATCCAGGTGAAAGACCAGATCGTCGCGACCGGCAAGGCCACGCACGGCCGGCTCGGCGTGGCGGTGCAGGAAGTGAACCAGGCCTTTGCCGACTCGTTCAAGCTCGACAAGCCCGAAGGCGCGCTGGTCTCGAACATCGAGAAGGGCGGCCCCGGCGACAAGGCGGGCCTGAAGGCGGGCGACGTGATCCGCAAGGTCGACGGCCAGGCCATCGTGTCCTCGGGCGACCTGCCCGCGGTGATCGGCCAGCAGGCGCCGGGCAAGAAGGTCACGCTCGAAGTGTGGCGCCAGGGCGAACGCCAGGAATTGCAGGCCAAGCTCGGCGATGCGAGCGAGAAGCCCGCCAAGGTCGCGAAGGCAGATGCCGACGTGGGGCAGGGCAAGCTGGGCCTGGCGCTGCGTCCGCTGCAGCCGCAGGAAAAGCGCGAGGCCGCTGTCGAGAACGGGCTGCTGATCGAAGACGCGGCCGGTCCCTCGGCGCAGGCCGGGGTGCAGGCGGGCGACGTGCTGCTGGCCATCAACGGCACGCCGGCACAGAGCGTGGAGCAGGTGCGCGAAGTGGTGGCCAAGGCCAGCAACAAGTCGGTGGCGCTCTTGATCCAGCGCGGCGAAGACAAGATCTTCGTGCCGGTTCGCATCGGCTGATCGAAGGGACGACGGCCCGATGAAGCCGCCAGGCAAGCTGCAGCTGGAGGTGATCCACGAACGCTCGCCGGCCGGCGGCCTCTCGGCGCACATCCTGCCCACGTCGGCCACCATGATCGGCGTGTGCATGACCGTGATGTCGATCGGGCACCTCGGGCCGCGCGACGACATGCGGCTACTGATCGATCGCCTGCTGGCCGTCGACGCGCTGGTCTTCCTGGCCAGCGCGTTGCTGTCTTTCATCTCGATGCGCGCCCGCAGATCGGGTGCGCGGCTCGAAGCCTGGGGCGAGATGGTCTTTATCGCCGGCCTTGGCCTGCTGGCGCTGGGGGCGGTGACGCTGGCGTTCGCGCTGCGCTGAAAGAAGCTCCTCAGGCCCGTGCGCAGGGCCAGTCGAGCTGCATGCGCGCCCCCCCGGTTGCGGGGTCCACCGTTTCGATCTGCAGCCGCGCGCCGATGGACTGGGCTCGCGCATGCATGTTCGCGATGCCGTGTCCCCTGTGCTCACCACCGGGGGGCGCCGTCGGCAGGCCGCGTCCGTTGTCCGTGAGCACGATGCGCACCTGCGACGGAGTCTCGTCGCCGTGCCAGCTCGCATGCATCACGATGCGCGTGGCCGCCGCGTGCTTCAGCACATTGGTGAAGGCTTCGAGCAGGATGCGCTGCAGCTGCAGGGCCGCCCGCGCGGCGAAGGGCTCCAGCGGCGGAATGACCTCCACGTCCCACACCAGTTCGATGCCGGCTGCGTCGAGCCGCGGCTGCAGGCGGTAGCGCAGGGTGGCCAGCACGGTCGGCAGGTCGTCGTGCGTGGGCTGCAGCGAATCGACGGCCATGCGCATCTCGTCGAGCGCGAGCTTCACGTGCTCCTCGATCACGGCGCGGTCCGGCTTGGCCTGTGTCACCACGTTGAGCAGGCCCACGAGCTGCGAGCCCACGCCGTCGTGGATCTCCCGCATGATGCGCTGGCGCTCCAGCAGCACGGCCTGTTCCTGATTCTGCTGGCGCACGGTTTCGAAGGCGCTGCGCAACTGATCTTCGCGCTCCGCCACGCGGGCCGCGAGGTTGGTGTTGAGCGCGCGGTAGTCGGCCACGGTGCGGCTGTAGCGCTCGACCACGAGGCCGGCCAGGATCATCACGAAGAAGAACATCGCGTGCGCCGTCAGAGTGAAGTCGGCGCCGCCGAAAAGGCCCATGCGCACCAGCAGCAGATCGTGCGCGCCGGCCAGGATGGCCAGCGTGCCCGCCGCCATCAGCACGCCCGCAATGCGCCGCCGATCCACCAGCGCGCCGTACACCACGTAGGGCAGGCAGACGATGCTGGTCAGCTGCAGGACGACCAGGCCGGCGGTCCACAACGAAGGCCGCGCAAAGGCGAAAGAGGCGCAGGCCAGCGTGACCGACAGCGCGAGTGCGGCGTGGATCGAGCGCACCAGCCACGGCGGATTGCGCTCGAGCACCAGCAGCACGAAGCGCGCGATCAGCCCGATGTGGCAGGCATAGCAGACCGCCACCACGGCACCCCACAGCGGCCAGGGAATCGGCACGTCGGGCCACACGCGGTCGAGGTTGCGCGCCACGCCCGAGAGCGCAGCCAGCGCGAAGCAGCCGTAGAGCGCATCGCGCTGGCGCAGCCACAGGCCGCCGGCGATGCCGCCCATCAGCAGCAGGCTGACGGCATACACGATGGCCGAGGTGTTGCGCCAGCTTTGCCGGTCGCGATAGAGCACCGCGAGCGAGGCCTCGGTGCCGTACTGGACGCTGGCCAGCCCCGCGCCGCGCTGGCGCTGGATGGTCGTGCGCACGACCAGCGACTGCGGCTGGCCCGTACGGTGCAGCACGGCCGGAACCGGGACCAGCAGGTTGCTCTTGGTCGCGTCGTGCTTCGGCACGCCCAGCGTGCCGAAGCTGGCCACCAGCGCGTCGTTGAACGAGATCGTCACCTGGTTGCCCGCGCCCGACATCAGCAGGGCCGCGGGTTCATCGCCCGGCACTGCGGCGGCAGGCAGGTCGATGCGGTAGGTCGCCTTGCCCCCGAGGCCGGGAAACTCGTGGTCCCAGCGAAAGGGCAACTGCACCCGGCGCTTCTGCGCCGGCAGGCCATCAGGTTCGAGCGTGGCCTCGGCCGAGCTTATGTCGATGGTGGAGCCGGGCGTCCCGGCGGCATGGGCGTGGACGCCCGCCAGCGCAAGCCACAGGCACAGCAGCGCCGCAAAGAGCTGGCGATGAATGCCGCCGGCCACACTAGGGAAGCCAACCGAGGTTGCGCGCCTCGAACACCGCTTCCGATTTGTTGTGCACATCCAGCTTGCCGTAGATATTGCGGATATGGGTTTGGACCGTCGACGCCGAGACTCCCATCTGCGTTCCGACTTCGACATAGGTGAAACCACGAGAGACCAGGTCGAGCACCTCGAACTCGCGTGGCGACAGGCGTTCGGGAGCGATCGTCGAAGCGCTCGGTGCGGTGCTGGCGGGCTTGGCGGCAGCGGGTTGCTGTTGCCGTGGCGCTCCGCCCGAATGAGCCTGCCAGCGCCGCAGCAGCTTGCGCGCGATCACCGGCGACATCGGCGAGCCGCCGGCGCGCAGGTGGCGGATGTGGGTGGCGAGGTCGGCCTCGGTGCCGTCTTTCAGCAGGTAGCCGCTGGCTCCGGCTTCGAAGGCCTGGACCATGTTGGCCTCGTCGCCGAAGATCGACAGCACCATTACCGCGCAGGCCGGCTGCATGTTGCGGCACTGGCTGATCACCTGCAGCCCGGGGCGGTCGGGCAGGCCGAGGTCGACCAGCAGCACGTCGATGGGGTTGTCGACCAGCCAGCCGAGGATGTCGGCGGCGTTGGAGGCGCTGTAGGCCAGGCTCAGCGACGGATCGGCATCGACCACGCGCGAGATGCGCTCGCGCATGCCGGTGTCGTCTTCGACGAGGGCAACCTGTGTTTCTGCGGTCATGCTCGCGCCGGCCCGGGGAGGCTGTATGCGCTCATGCAGGACGTGGGGGCGAGGCGCATGGAGAAGGCTCTGGGTTGCTGCTGGATGGCGCAAAGAGTAGAGGGCGGCCCACGTGCCGCCCATCCTATATACGGGGGAGGCGGCCCACCGCTTTCCGTGGCTTGCGCGCAGCCTTGCCGAGCCGCTCGGCCACGAGCGCCAGGTGCTCGACCAGTTCCTTCGGCGATTCGACCTCGAAGTCATGCGGCAGGCAGCCAAGCCAGACGGCCAGCGCGTCGAGCGAATTGGCGCCGGTGGCGATGCGCGTAGAGCCTTCGTCGATGGCCTGCGGCGTGCCGCTGACCCAGCCGAGGTACGGCTCGAGCGCCTTGGCAGATGCATGCACCACGACCTGCGCATGGTGCAGATAGGGCGACACCTGCAGCGCGTGTTCCATGTAGGCCGCAACGTCGCCGTGGGGCAGTCGGCGCGGCGTGAATCGCGCGCCGGTGGGCGTGGGTTCGACGATGCGGTCGAGGCGGAAGGTGCGCCAGTCCTGGCGCGTCGTGTCCCAGGCCAGCAGGTACCAGCGCTGCCCGGTCTGCACCACGCGGTGCGGCTCCACCGTGCGTTCGGTGACGGCGTCGTGGTGGTCGCGGTAGCCGAAGCGCAGTTCGAGCCGGTCGGTGCACGCCTCGGCAAGAAAGGACACGGCCTTCAGGCGCACCGGCGACTTGCCGCGCAGCACCGGCACCACCGACGCGCGCACGCTGTCGAGCCGGCGGCGCAGTCGCGGCGGCATCAACTGTTCGAGCTTGGCCAGCGCGCGCATCGAGGCGTTCTCGATGTCGCCCGCGGCGCCGACCGGGTTGCCCAGGCCGAGCGCGACGGCGATGGCTTCTTCGTCCTCCAGCAGCAGCGGGGGCAGGGCAGTGCCCGCGCCCAGCCGGTAGCCGCCTGCCACGCCGGAGGTGGAATCGACCGTGTAGCCGAGGCTGCGCAGGCGGTCCACGTCGCGGCGCAAGGTGCGCTCGGTGATTTCGAGCCGGGCGGCGAGTTCGGCGCCCGTCCAGGAGCGTTGTGCCTGGAACAACGAAAGAAGCCGGATCAGGCGTGCAGAGGCAGACAGCATGTGCGCATGATGCCCGCGATCGAGGACAGGATCTGTCCGCAATGGGTCGTAGCCTTGGCTTTCATCTCAACCCCGGGACACAGACCCATGAAGAAGACATACAACGGCAGCTGCCATTGCGGCAAGGTTCGCTTCCAGGCCCTGATCGATCTCGCCGAGGGCACGGGCAAATGCAATTGCTCGATCTGCACCAAGGCCCGCGCATGGGGCGCGATCGTGAAGCCGGAGGCCTTCACGCTGCTGTCGGGAGAAGAAGACTTGTCGCTGTACCAGTTCAACACGCACAGCACCGAGCACCTGTTCTGCAGGCACTGCGGCATCCGGTCGTTCGGGCGCGGCAATGTGCCCGAGATCGGTGGTGCCTACGTCAGCGTGAACGTGAGCTGCCTGGACGACGTCACGCCGCAAGAGCTGTCGGCGGCACCCGTCCGGTACATGGACGGGCGCAACAACAACTGGTTCGAGCCGCCGGCCGAAACGCGCTGCCTCTGAACGAGGCGGGCCGGCCGGCGATGTGCGCTACTGCGCCTGCTTGCTGCTGCGGCGCTGCTGCTTTGCTGCTCCCGGCGCCGAGGTTTGCGAGGGCGCCGCACCGCCGTCCACGCCCAGGCGGCCGCCACCGCCGAGGCCCTGGCCGCGCACCGTCTGCGCCTTGTAGTTGCGCAGCGAGCGGACCATCTGGTTGAACGCGTCCATGAAGGCCGCGGCAATCACCTTGCCCTGCGGCGTGCGCGTGTAGCCGCCAATGCCGCCCGCGGCGGAAAGGCCGCCCAGGCCCGCAAAGCCCGCGAAGTCGGTCTTGGAGGCGCTGCCTTCGGCGGCCGCAACCTGCACGCCAGAGCGGTTGTCGATCAGGGTCAGCAGCGCGCTGGCTTCCTTGGTCTGCATGCTCGCGCCCAGTTGGGCGATGGCGCGGCCGCGGCCGCCACCTACCAGGCCGCCGAGCGCGCCACCCAGGCCGCCGGCGTCGCTGTTGCTGAAGACGATCTCGGGCGACAGGCCGTAGTCGGAAGCCACCATCTGGCCGCGACCGAAGTTGCTGCCGCCGCGCATCTCGCCCGACTGCATCAGCGCGCGCTCGCGCGTCATGGCGTTCATGCCGGCTGCACCGCGCTCGACCACCACGAAGCAGTTCGATTGCTGCACCAGCAGGCGCAGCAGGTTGGCAGTGGGAGGCAGCTTGTATTCGCCGGTGAGGATGGTGTACCAGCCGGCATTGACGTTCTCGATCAGCGAGACCGTGCCGAGTGGCGAATCGCAGCGCTCGAGCTGGCTGCTTTCGCCGGAGGTTGCGCTGCCTGCGGCGCTGCCGGTGGCCACGGTCTTGGCCGATTGGCTGCCCATTTGCATGTCCATGGTCTGGCAGCCTGAAAGGGCCAGCAGGCCCGCGAGTGCACTTGCGAGAGAGAGTTTGGAAAAAGCCATGTCCGATCTGTCAGGTGAAAAGAATGAAATGCCCGGTGCGGACGTCGCTTGATCAAGACCGAAGATGGAATTGCCATGGCCTGTACGACCTCCCGATTCGACGCGCCGCCGGCGACCGCGCGAACATACATTCCGCGTGTCCGGTGCACCAGTGCCGAAAGTCATGGGCATGCGGGCGTGGCCCACCCGGCAGCTACAGTCGGGCCTTCACTCCGAGGAGCTTTCAGATGGCAACCAGGAAGAACGTCGTTGGAGAAGCGGCAGCGGAACTGACCCGCCAGCAGGTGCAGCAGGCCCTGGCCATCGCAGGGGCCTCGAACTTCGCCGGAGCCGCCGACCCGGCTTTCGTCGGCTCCATCCTGGTGGCCCTGGCCGTCAACACCAGCGCCGTGAGCGCGACCATCGACAGCGCAAGGGACCGCACCAGCGTCGTCATGAAGCACTGATCGACCGGCCTGGAGGCACGGGCATCGTCAACGCGTGTATTCGCCGTTGGCCTCGGGCTGGAACAGCACAGCGACCACGCGCGCCGCGCCTTCCGCGCCGTTGGGCATCTGCCAGCGTGCGAGCGTGCCCGTTCTCACGCCCAGCAGGCCGATGCCTACGGGCGACAGCACCGAGACGAAGCCCTCACCCGGCTGCGCGTCGCCGGGGTAGCAGAGGGTGATCTTCTGCCGCTGGTGCGTGGCAGGGTCTTCCACCTCCACTTGGGAATTCATCGTCACGATGTCCGGAGGGACCTCGCGCGAGGGCAGCACGTCCGCTGCGTCGAGAAGCTCGGTGAGCGCGGGAGGAAGCTGCTGGCCCGGCAGTTTGCCGAGACGGACGAAGTCGAGTTCGGTGAGCGTGCGCTCCCCGTGAATGGTTGCAAGCATGAAGCACTCCAGTTGAATGCGACCTCGCCCTGTGCAGGAGAGCGGGCGAAGTCGCTGCCGCGCGGCGCGTGCCCGGCGGTCAATGGTTCGCGCATCAGGAAGGAAGGTAGCGGACCGCCGGGCTCAGGAAAGTGCGGAGGTGTGTCGCAAGACCGCCGTAGTCGCCGCAGCGGCAACATCCGCACGACGGCCTGCCGCTGCCTGGGGCAGGGCTGCGCGTGCAGGGTGTTTGCGGAACACGGACGAGGGGGCCATCCGGACGAGTGTAGGGACGTGCTGCGAGGCCATCAAGCAATGGCCTCACGTGCCTTGCCGGTAAGCGCGGTGTGGTCCGAGGTGTTGCCTGAAGAAGGCCAGCACCTGTGCATTGAAGTCGGCATGGAAGGCGGCGCGGTCGAAATCCGGGCGATCGCGGCAGATCTGCGCCATTGCCTGCGCCATGGTCGGCGGGCAGGGGGCCACGAAGGCGAAGTGCGTGGCGCCTGGCACCATGTGCCATTCCGGCTTGACGGGCAGGTCGCGGCGAAGCCCTTCAACGTAGCGCGGGGCAACGCCATCGCCTCCGAAGGCCGAGGCCCACAGCTGTATCGGAAGCGTTACGCCCTTCAGGCCGCTGGCGTCGAAGGCAGTCAGGGGATCGACGATGACTGCGGCCTTGATGCGGTCGTCCCGCGGCGGCATTTGCGGCAGTTCGTTGCGGCGGATTTCTCCGCACAGCGGGACCGTGGAAGCTGGCGGGCACAGGTCTTCGCGCAACCGGAAGTCCGGAACGGCGCCTACCGAGACGAGGCCGGTGTAGCCGCCCGCCGAGAAGCCAAAGAAGCCGATCCGATTCGCATCGAGCGCGGCGCGTCCGGGCCAGGCGCCGAGCATGTAGTCGACCAGCCGCTTCATGTCAGCCGGCCGCGTGGCGTAGACCGACAGATGGGCCGCGCCGCTCATGTCCTGAAAGTTGTGGCCCGGGTGGTTGATGGCAGCCACGACGAAGCCCGCGTCGGCAAGCGTGGCTGCTGTGTCGTGGTGAAGGAGAGATGAGCCACCCTTGCTGTGCGAGACCACGACCAGCGGCAGTTGCGTGCCGGAGATCGGGCAGTTCCTGGTGCCCTCGATGACCAGCGGATCGACTGCGATCTTGCCTGCGGGTACATCGCAGGGTGTCCACACTGCACCGAGCAGCGCCGGGCCGTCTTTGCTGGCGGGCACTTCGATGAGGCCGAAACCCGCGGCGTGCGCCAGGCCGGCGCAAAGGCAGAGGGCGACGAGGAAGAGGCAGCGGCGCCACGAGCTCATGACGTGCTCGCGCGTCGGATGGGAATCAGCAGATCGGTGCGCAGTTCGGCCGGCGAGACCTTGCGGGACGAGTTCAGGTAGTGCTCCAGCGTGGGCCGGTCGTCCGGCTCGTAGCCGCTGGCCGGCAGCCACCGGACATAGAGGGCGCGCACGGCCGCGTTGATCTGGGAGTAGGGGCCGGCCAGGCGGTGCACGGCGTAGCAGCCACCGGGAATGTCGAGCATCTGGACCTCGGCGTCTTCCGGCCAAGGGTCGGGCGATGCGACGGCGGCGTAGTACCTGAAGCTGGCCGAGTCTTCGGGTTCGTTGAACGAGGCGCCCCACCGGTCCGAGATGACTCGCCCACCGGCCTGCAGGCGCAGCCGCCGATGGGTATGGGGAATGGTCGCGAATGACCCCTGGTGCCGCAGCGCGTGCAGCCGCTGCGCCGGGCACTCGACGATCCGCACGGCCGGTGCAGCGCCTTCGTTGTTCTCACCGGAACGCGGCAGCGCATCGACGTCGAGGATCGCCCGCGACATCTGCTGCTGGAATGCGCGCGGCGACTGTCCGGTGAACTGGCCGAAGGCGCGCGTGAAGGCTTGCGGGCTCTCGTAGCCCACGGCCAGCGCGACCTGCGTGACGCTCTGGGTACCGCCTTCCAGCAGGCGGGTGGCGAGCGCCAGCCGAACGCGGCGGACCGTGGCGGCCACCGTTTCGCCGGCCACGCTTGCGTAGACGCGGTGGAAGTGAAAGGGCGAGAAGTGCGCGAGCCGCGCGAGGTCTTCGAGCCGGTGATCGGCCATCGGGTCCGCGACGATGGCCGCGACTGCGCGCGCCACGCGGGCCCGGTAGTCCTGCTCGGTTCGACGGCTTTCCATGCGCGGGAGTTTGCATCCTTCGCCGGGCCGGTACTTAGCCGACTTTGCGCATATTCAAAAAGATGCCGGGGCTTGCTGATCTGCCCGAAGAAAGGCTCCAAACGCGGATTTGTTCACAATTGAATACATTGGTGCTAATCTAGAGTTGCGGTCTGTCACACCATCGTCATGGCGTGCATCTGGAGCCGTCTTTGAAGCACCCGCATTTCTTCGCCCTTGGTGTCCTTCCCCGCACATGCCTTTTCGGCGCGCTGCTGCTGTGGTCGGCGGGCGACGCGATGGCGGCCTGCACCAGCACTTCGGGCGTGAGACTGCAAGCCACGGCGGGCTCCGTGTGCAGCGCGGCCGGCAGCTACGGCAGCAGCGGCGTGCCCGGGGGGCAATCAGCACTGGGCGCATCGGGCGGCGGCATCGTCAATGCCGCGGGCCTCATCACCATGACGATGTCCCAGAGCGGCATCAACGGCGTGTACGCGACGGGCACCGGCTCGCAGATCAACCTGCTTGGTGGCCTGACGCTGGACCGCCCCGGCGCAAGCACGGGCATCCGCGGCCTGCGCGCGGCGAGCGGGGGCACCGTCACCGTGAACGGGCCGTTGTCGATCACGCTGTCCAACGGGGCCAGCAACTATGGCATTTACGCGGAGCTGGCGAACACTCGCGTCATCCTGAACGGCGACACCAGCATCACCATGGGAGCCGGGGCTTCGTACTCTCCCGGCATTCGCATGACTACGGGGGCGAGCCTCGTGTCGAACGGTGCGATGGTCATCAGCGCGGCTGGCGACTCGAGGTCCGATGCGATCGCGACCGATCTTGGCGGCACCGCGCAACTGAACGGCAGCCTGAACCTGAGCGTGAGCGGCCAGCAGGCCTCGGCGCTCAAGATCACCAGCGCCGGAACCATCACCTACACGGGCACGGCAAGCCTGAACAACTCGGGCCTCAACGGGTCGGGCATCCGTGCGGTCACGGGCGGCGTGGCAACGGCCGCCGCATCGTCGAGCACCACGATCCATTCGAGCGGCATCAACAGCATCGGCATCTCGGTGCGCGATGCCGGCTCGCAGGTGAACCTGGCGGGCCCCGTGGCGATCCAGGCCACCGGCGTCACTCAGGCGAACACGCCAAGCGGCACGCAGGAGTCGTACGCCGCGGGCCTGCTGGTCACCGGCGGCGGCGCGATCAACGCGACGGGCTCGCTCGCGATCACCACCACCGACGCCAGCAGCTACGGCGCCGCGATGCTCGCCAGCAGCCCTTCGATCAGCGCCACCGGCACCGGCTCCATCACCGCCGCTGGCAGTGCGCTGGGCTTTCTCTCGGGCTCAGGCCAGACGGCAAGCTTCGACGGCTTTGCAATCACAAGCGCATCGGGCGACCTCGTGCGCGTCGATGCAGCCACTGGCGCGGTGCTCACATTGAAGAACACGAGCGCCACCGCCAGCAGCTCCGGCAACCTGCTGCAGGCACTAAACGGCAGCAGCCTCACTTTCACCGCCGATCGCAGCACGCTGAGCGGCAACGTCGTGACGGACACCACCAGCGTCGTCGACATGCGCCTGTTGAACGGTTCCAGCCTTGCGGGCAGCATCGATCCGGTGGACCTCACCGTCGATGCCACGAGCCGCTGGACGATGACGGGCAGCTCGTCGCTGAGCAGCGTGACGCTCGCGGGGCGAATCGACTTCCAGCCGCCGGGCTCTGCGGGCTCAGGCTTCGTGCCGCAGACGCTCACCGTCAACGGCAACTGGGTGGGGCAGGGCGGCATCGTGGGCATGCGCACTGCCCTCGGGGACTCCGGCTCACTGACTGATCGCATCGTCATCAACGCAGGCACCGTGAGTGGCACCACCACGCTGCAAGTGAGCAATGCAGGCGGCCTCGGCGCATTGACGACGGGCGACGGCATCATGCTCGTGAGCGCCATCAATGGAGCGACGACCACGGCGCAGACCACGAAGAATGGCTTCTCCCTGGCTGGCGGCCATGTGGACGCCGGCGCCTACGAGTACCGCCTCTACAGCGCGGACGCCTCAGGGGCCGGCGAGAACTGGTACCTGCGCTCGACCGCGCCGGCGACCGCGAGTCCGACAGGCCCGGCCACCGCGACCTTGCCAACCTACCGCGCCGAGGTTCCCCTGTTCGCCGCGCTGCCGTCGCAACTTCGGCGGGCCGATCTGGCGATGCTGGGCAACCTGCACCGGCGCATGGGCGATGGCGATGGTGTCGCGTCGAATGAAAGTGCGCCGCAGGGCCAGCGTGCCGCATGGGGCCGGCTGGTGTACGCCGACATCGACCTGCGCCAGCAGGGCGCGGTCGCGCCCTCAAGCGACGGGCGCCTGCGCGGCTTCCAGACCGGTGTGGACCTGTATGCGCCAACGGGCTCGGCATGGCGCGCCGGTGTGTACGTCGGCCAGCTCGAAGGCCGCGTCGGCGTGCAAGGCTTTGCGCGTGGCGTGCAGGGCACTGTGGGCAGCAACGACCTGCGCTCGCGCTACCTGGCGGCCTACGCCACGTGGAAGGACGATGAGAACAATCGCTATGCCGACGCCGTCCTGCAGGGCGGCAGCCACCGCTACGGCGTTGAAGCGACGGGCAACCAGGCCAGCTGGGGCAAGGGCCGCAGCCTGCTGGCGTCGCTGGAGGTCGGACAGGCCTTCGGGCTCGCTCCGGGCTGGCGCATCGAGCCGCAGGCCCAGGTCGTCTATCAGAAGCTGAAGCTCGACGACGCAGTTCTCTCCGGTGCCAATGTGTCGCAGCAAACCGGTGGCGGTTGGCTAGGCCGCCTTGGCGTACGCGTGCGCGGTGAAGTTGCAACGGCCGCCGGCCTGCTGCAGCCCTATGCACGCCTGAACCTCTACAGCGCCAGCGCGGGCACCGACGTCGCGCAGTTCATCAACGCGGCGGCCGTCACGCGCATCGCCAGTGCCACCGGCTACCGCAGCGTGGAGCTGACCGGTGGATTTACCTTGCCGCTTTCGCGAGCCGCCAGTGTCTATGGCGAGATCGGTCGCCTCTATGCGATGGGCGGTGACACGCGGGCACGGTCGTCGTTGCAAGGGTCTGCTGGCGTGCGCGCGCGCTGGTAGCGTTGTGAAGCGAAGAAAAAGAAAAAGCCCGCTGTCCATAAAAGACAGCGGGCTTTCCAGAGGCCTTGCGGCTTGTATTGGCTCCTCGACCTGGGCTCGAACCAGGGACCTACGGATTAACAGTCCGGCGCTCTACCGACTGAGCTATCGAGGAACAGCCTCAAATTATATGCAATGGATTTGTCGATCCTGGCCGGCCGGCTGCATTTTTTGCGTCGGTGCGATGACTGCCCGCAACACCTTCGCCACAGCGCAATTGAAAATGCCCCGCTACCTTTTGAGTAGCGGGGCATTCAGAGGCCTTGCGGCTTTGTAGTGGCTCCTCGACCTGGGCTCGAACCAGGGACCTACGGATTAACAGTCCGGCGCTCTACCAACTGAGCTATCGAGGAACAAGCCTTAGATTATAGCGTGCTTTTTTACGGCTTCTCAAGAGTGCGTTCAAAGCGCAACGCTCAGGCCCAGACGCAGCGTGCGCGGCGCACCCGGGAACAGATACACGTGGCTGAACTGGTAGGGCGATTCCTTCCAGTAGCGGCGGTCGAACAAGTTGTCGACGGCCAGCGTCCAGCTCGTGTTCACGCCGCGCAGCTTGGTGTCGTAGCGCAGCACCGCATCGACGCGTGTCCACGAAGGCAGCGTGATCGAACCATCGGGCAGCACGTTGCGCCGGCCTTCATACGAAAGCTGCCCCGCGATTTCAAGCCCCGGCACCGATGCGACGCGGTACGCAGCCTGCGCACGCAGCACTTCCTTGGGCACGTTGGTCGGCGATTGCCCATTGAGCGCCGGATTCGCAGTGCTGCCGCGCCGCTTGGCATCGATCACCGCGACGCTGCCACCGATGCGCCACGGCCCCTGGCTCCATTGCGCACCGGCCTCCAGGCCGCGATGCACCGCGCGCCCGTCGTTGCGCACTTCGCAATAGGCGCCGCACAGGTCGATGTTGGTCATCGGCCGCGAGATGTCGAACCATGCCACTTGCCAGTTGAAGGCCTCGCTGCCGCCCTTCAGGCCCAGTTCCCATTGGCGCGAGGTGAGCGCGGGCAGTGCCTGCCCCGCGTTGCTGTACTGCGAGACCCTGTTCGGCACGACCTGCGACTCGACACCCTTGCCCCAGCTTGCATAGGCCAGCAGCCCCGGCTGGATGGTGTAGCTCGCCGCGATCCACGGCGTGGTCACGTCCTGCTTGTACCCGGTCGGGCTCGAGCCGTCGTTGCCGATGCTGCTGCGGTCGAGCCGCGTGTGGCGCACGCCGAGCCAGGTGGTGAAGCGGTCATTCCAGCGGATCGCGTCCTGCACCGACAGTTCGGTCGAGCGCTCGTCGCGGTTGGTCTGCGGCGTGGTGGCGTCCGGGCTCGCCGGCACCACGGCTGTGCCCCAGATGTTGCCGGTGCCCGCGTAGTTGTAGGCCTGGTTGTCGAAGCGGTTGCGCACGCGGCTTTGCAGCAGCCCGAAGCCGAGCTCGTGCCGCACGCTGCCCGTCATCACATTGCCCTTGAGGTTGAGGCTGCCCGCCGTCTGCGTGCGGCGCTCGTTGTCGCTGCGGAAGTCGTAGACGTCGAAGGTGCCGTCCGAGCAATACCGGTCGTAGTTGCCTTCGGCGCTGCAGCCGAAGGCGTAGGCCAGCCGGTCGTCGCTCTTCAGCCGCTGCTGGCCGATCTGCGCGCTCCAGCGCCAGTCGGCATTCAGAGCCTGGCTGAAGCGCACCGTGCCCGTCAGCGCCTTGAACACCGAGGGCTGCGACCACGGCTGGTTGTTGAGGTTGATGCGCGGGTCGACTGGCGCCGGCAGCACGTTGCCCAGCAGGCTGTAGCCATTCTGGCTCGGCTGCGTCTTGCGGCTTTGCTCGATCTCGAACTCCAGCACCGAGTCGCGCGTGATGCGCCAGTCGGCCGCGAGCGAGAACAGGTTGCGGTTGCCGTCGAGGTTGTGCGTCAGCGGCTTGAGGTTTTCGCTCGCCACGTTGAGTCGGTAGCCGAACTGGCGGTCTTCACCGAAGCGCCCGCCGAGGTCGAGCGCACCGAGCACGCTGCCACGACTCGTGGTCTCGATGCGCACCGTGCGCAGGTCCTGCTCGGTGGGCCGCTTCACGACGTAGTTGACCAGCCCGCCCGGCGCGCTGGTGCCAGCCTGGATGCCGCTGGTGCCGCGCAAGATTTCGACGCGCTCCTTGTTGTCGAGCGGAATCGATGTCTCGGCGCTGATCGGCAGGCCTTCGCGCCGGTAGTTGAAGCGGTTGTCCAGCACGAAGCCGCGCACCGTGAGGTAGTCCCAGTAGCCCGCGGAGTTGTAGGCGTCGGTGACCGCGGCGTCGAACTGCGTGAGGTCGGCGAGCCGGCGTGCGCCGCTGTCGCGCAGCTGCTTGCTGTCGATCACCGTGGCCGAGATCGGCAGCTCGCGCAGTGGCACGTCGCCGAAGCCGCTCACGTCGGCTTGCGGCGCCGCGGCCGCATCGTTGACGGTGACTTCAGGCAGCGCGGCCTGTTGCGCGTTGGCGCTCCAGGCCGTGGCAAGAAGGGTGGCGGCGATGGCGCACGAGAGAGGCGAGAGGGTGTGTTGCTTCATTCTGTTCAGTTGCTGACCGCAGCGGTGCTCATGGCTGCCATCCATTGCGCGGCCGTGGCCTCGGGGTCTTCGGCCGCGACCAGCGCGCGCACCACGGCGACGGAGCCGACGCCGGTGACCAGCACCTCGGGCAGCCGCACGGCATCGATGCCGCCGATGCCTACCTGCGGATAGCCGCGCAGCAGGCGTGCATAGGCGCCGAGCCGGGCCGCGCCCTGCGGCGCGGTCGCCATCTTCTTGAGCGTGGTCGGGTACACCGCGCCCATCGCGATGTAGCTCGGGCTCACCTTGTCGGCGCGCACCATCTCGGCATAGCCGTGCGTGCTGACGCCCAGCCGCAGGCCGGAAGCGCGCAGTTGCGCCAGTTCGTTCGGCGAGAGTGCGTCCAGGTCTTCCTGGCCGAGGTGAATGCCGTAGGCGCCGGCCGCGATGGCAACCTGCCAGTGGTCGTTGATGAAGAGCAGCGCGCCGGTGCCTTGCACCGCTTCAACGGCCGCCTGCACTTCGCGCTCGATGGCCGAGGCGTCGTCGGACTTGAAGCGCAGCTGCACCGTCGGTACTCCTGCACGCGCCATGCGGCCGACCCATTGCGCGTCGGGCAGCACGGCGTACAGGCCGAGTCGTTCGGGGCAGAGCGGAAATGCATCGTCGCGCGCAGTGGGTGGAAACGGCCGCATGCCGAAGTCTTCGGGCGCGTCGGGCCACAGCGCGGCGTCGAAGCTGCTCAGGCGTTGTGTCTTCACGCGCCAGGCATGGGCCAGGCATTCGGCATCGATCTCGATGAAGCCGAGGGCCGTGCAGGCCTGCTTGGCGCCGCGGTAGACCGGATCGTCCGAAGAGAAGTTCGGTGCACTGATGGGCGTGGATGTGATGGCACCAAAGCGCAGCCCGTGGGCCGCGACGATGGCGTGCGCGATGGCGCGGGCGTCGTTCGCGGTGCTCATGGTGCGTGATGCCAGAAGGGCGTGCCGAGTACGGGCGTGCTCGGCTGGGCGGCGTCTTGCGCTGCCATGGCGCCGGCGCGATATGCGGTGCGGCCGGCCTGCACCGCGTCGGCGAAAGCGCCCGCCATCGCGACCGGGTCTTGCGCCAGCGCAACGGCTGTGTTGAGCAGCACGCCGTCGTAGCCCCATTCCATCACCTGGCAAGCATGCGACGGCAGCCCCAGGCCCGCGTCGACCAGCATCGGCACCTTCAGCCGATCGCGCAGCACCTGCAGCGCATAGGGGTTGACCGGCCCGCGGCCGGTGCCGATGGGTGCGGCCCATGGCATCACCGCCTGGCAGCCGACATCGACCAGTCGCTGGCACAGCACCAGGTCTTCGGTGCAATAGGGCAGCACCTTGAAGCCGTCGCGGATCAGCTGCGAGGCCGCATCGACGAGGTTCAGCGTGTCGGGCTGCAGCGTGTAGTCGTCGCCGATCAGCTCGAGCTTGATCCACGGCGTGTCGAACAGCTCGCGCGCCATCTGCGCGGTGGCGATCACTTCCTGCACGCTGTGGCAGCCGGCGGTGTTGGGCAGCACCGACACGTCGAGCTTGCGCAGCAACTCCCAGAAGCCGTTGCCGAGGTCGCTGTTGCCAGAGCCCTGGCTCGCCGTCTGGCGGCGCAGCGAGGCGGTCAACATCGCTGGCTTTGCGCGCTTCACCGCGGCTTCGAGCAAGTCGGGCGAGGGGTAGCGTGCGGTGCCGAGCAGCAGGCGGCTCTGGAAGGTTTCGCCGTAGAGCACCAGTGGGTCGTTCGTGGTCGTCATGTTCTTTGTCTCCATCATTCAGCCGCCCGTCACGGGGCGGATCACTTCGATGCGGTCGTCGGACTGCAGTGCGCGCGCGGCATACGCCGAACGCGGCACGAACTCCCGGTTCACTGCCACCGCGAAAGGCGGCGTGGCGTTCAGTGCGGCCAGCGCGTCGGTGAGCGTGGCGTGGTCGGGCAGCACGAAAGGCTTGTCGTTGATCAGGATGTTCATGTGTCGGAGGTCTCCATGCCGAAGCTCCTTGCGAGGGCCGAGTGGCCGTGCGCGAGCAGCTCCATCGCGGCGTCGAGCAGCGCGGGCGCGATCATGAAACCGTGGCGGTACAGGCCGTTGATCTGCAGCACGCGCGGCTGCGGCTGGCGGATGGCGGGCAGGTTGTCGGGCAGCGTGGGGCGGCACTGCGTGGCGATCTCGACGATGCGCGCTTCGGCGAAGCCGCTGTGCACGGCATAGGCGGCGCTCAGCAGTTCGAGCGTTGAGCGCACGCTGGCGGGCGACATGTCTTCGGACTCGATCTCGGTCGCGCCGATCACGAACAGGTTGCCGGGCTTGGGCGCGATGTAGAGCGGGTAGCGCGGATGCACGAGGCGGGTGGGGCGCTGCAGGCTCACTTCGGGCGCATGCACGCGGATTACTTCGCCGCGCACGCCGCGCAGTGCGTTCCATTGGGGCTTGGCGCCGAGGCCGCGGCAGTCGATCACCCAGTCGGGCTGGCCTGTCGTGCCGGGTGAAAAATCAGACGGTGCGCGTGGCGATTGCCAGTGCAGCGTGACACGAGGGTTGTCTTGCAGCGTCGCAAGAAGCGAAGCCAACAGCGCACGGTTGTCGAGCTGGCCTTCGCCCGGCAGGAACAGGCCCCGCGCGAAGCGCTGGCCCAGCGAAGGCTCCAGCGCTGTGATGGCCGGGCCGTCGAGCGTCTGTATCGGCGCGAGTTCGGGCACCTGCGCGCCGGTGCGGGCGAGCACGCGCGCAAGCCGCGCGGCTTCGGCGCTGTCCTGCCGGTGCCAGAGCACCAGCGTGCCTTCGCGCTGGAAGAAAACGGGCTGCGCCAGCGAGGCCAGCAGTTCGGGCCAGCGCGAGAGCGCGTGCTGCCCCATGCGCACGACCGACACCGGCGCCACGGCCGATTCGGCAAGCGGCGCAAGCATTGCCGCTGCCACGCGCGCGGCAGCGCCTTCGGCATCGGGACTGCCAGCTTCGAACAGATCGACCTTGCAGCCAGCCTGCGCGAGCGTCACCGCCAGCAGGCGGCCCATGAGGCCCGCGCCGAGGATGGCGGCCGATTGAAAAGGAAGGCTCACAGCCGTGCTCCTTCGCATTGCCGATACCGCCGATAATTTTCGGCATGACCCAAGGACCCACCCAGCGCTACGCACGCGTGCTTTCCATCGCCGGCTCCGACAGCGGCGGCGGCGCCGGCATCCAGGCCGATCTCAAGACCTTCGCGGCCCTCGGCTGCTACGGCATGACGGCCATCACCGCGCTCACCGCGCAGAACACGCTCGGCGTATCGGGCATCCACGGTGTGCCGCCCGATTTCCTCAAGGCGCAGATCCAGGCCGTGGTGGAAGACATTGGCGTCGATGCCGTCAAGCTCGGCATGCTGCATGCGCCCGAGGTGGTCGAGGTGGTGGCCTGGGCCATCGACCGCTACCAGCTGAAGAACGTGGTGCTCGACCCCGTGATGGTCGCCACCAGCGGCGACCGCCTGATCGCCGCCGAGACGGTGCAGGTGCTGGTGCGCGAACTGTTCCCGCGCGCCGTGGTCGTCACGCCCAATCTCGACGAGGCGGCCTTGCTGATAGGCCATGCCATCGATGGCGTCGATGCGCTCGATGACGCGGCAAGCGAGTTGCTCGCGCTCGGCGCGAAGGCCGTGCTGCTCAAGGGCGGCCATCTGCCGGGCGATGGGGTGGTCGACGTGCTGCTGCAATCCGGCGGTGAGCGCAGGCGCCTGGCTTCCAAGCGCATTGCCAGCCGCAACCTGCACGGCACGGGATGCACGCTGTCGTCCGCCATTGCCGCGCACCTTGCGTTGGGTGCGGCGCTGCCCGAGGCGGTCGAACGGGCGCGCACCTACATCCTCGGCGCGATGGCTGCCGGTGCGGATGTGAAGATCGGCGCGGGTCATGGCCCCCTCAACCACGGCTTTGCGCCAGTTCCGACGCACCGCCTGCCGTTGTCAGCTTCGGCCGGCTGAGCCAGGCCAGCACGAAGGTCGCCGCCAGCGTCGGCAGGGCAGAGCCGAACTGCGGCGCCCACTTGGCCAGCGCGTGATACGCCGCGATGCCCGCGATCCAGATCAGCGCCGCGCCGAAGTCGATCTGGCGCGTACCGGCCAGTGATACCGACTGGCCGCTGCCCAGCCGCCCGATGATCACGCCGTACAGCGGCACGAACACCGAGCTCAACAGCAGCAGGAAAGGCTCCAGCGTGTGCATCGGCAGCACCAGCGCCAGTGCGATGCACAGCGCGGCCAGCAGCAGGCCCCAGCGCTTCACGCTCCATCGCGGCAGCAGGCTGTGCGTGGAGACCGAGCCCGAATAGACATCGCCGTACGCGTTGTCGAGTTCGTCGATCAGGATCAGGCCCAGCGCCACCAGTCCGCCCTGCGCCAGCAGCAGCGCTGTGACGAGGCTCGCGCCGGGCTCGGCCACGCTCACCACCATCACGCCCAATGCGTAGCACCAGATGTTCGCCAGCGCATAGCCGATCCAGGTGCCGCTGAACGCGCTGCCCAGCCCTCCGGCATTACGTTTGCCGTGTCGCGCGTAGTCGGCCACCAGCGGCAGCCACGACACCGGCATCGCGATCACGAGGTCGAGCGCGCTGAACATGCCCATCGTGCCGTCGCCCGGACGTGCCCAGAAGGCGTCCAGGCCCTTGGCCTGAAGCTGCGTCGCGAATTGCCATGTGAGCCAGAGCAGCGACAGCACCACCAGCGGCAAGCCGAAGCGGCTCACGAAGCGCCTCACCAGCTTGACCATCGAGCCCGAGAGCAGCGCCAGCAGCACCGCACCCCACAGCAGCGTGGTCAGCACGCCGCCCCAGGCGGTGCCCAGCGAGGGGCCGATCACCGACTGGCCGATGGCTTGCGTACCTTCCCGCATGATGACCAGTTCGAAGGTGGTCCAGCCCACCAGCTGAACGATGTTGAGCAGCACCGGCAGCCGCGCGAAGGCACTGCCGTAGGTGGCGTGCATCAGGCCGGCGCTCGCCAGGCCGCTCTCGCAGCCCAGCCGCGCGGTCCAGGCCAGCAGGCCGGCGCCGACGCAGGAGCCGAGCACGATGGCAATGACTGCATCGCGCGTGCCCACGGCCGGCACCAGGTAGGCGCCGATCTGCATCACCAGCAGGCCCACGCCGAGGCTGAACCAGAGCGAAGCATGGTCGTGCCAGCCGAACACGCGCTGGGACGCGGGCAGCGGCGTCAGCGCCTCGTTCGAGACGGTCGCGTCGTTGTTGTCGTTTGCCATCCATTTGCTCCAGTGCAAAAGGTTTGGCAGGTGGGCGGGGCCCCAGTGGCGCGGCCATCACGCGAGAGAACGTGAGAGGCCACCGGACCAGCTTCCCTGCGCGAGGATTACCTCAATCAGGTTCAAAGGGACTTTCTCAGCCGGACGGCAAGCCGCCCAACACCCCTAGCAAGTACGCCGCGAGGAACCCACGGCGCGGGGCGGAGTTTATCCCCTGCGGGGAAGCCGCAACAGCATGCGTGCCTTTGCGAGGCAGGGAAAACCCGCAGAGCGTGCACAGGCCACGAGAGAATCGGCGTCCAAAGAAGAACTGCCAATCAAAGAAACGGGAGCGCGCGCCGATAAGCGAGCAGGAACAAGAAATGAAGAAGGACTTGCATGGCAGATAGGGATTTCGCTGGCACCGGCCTACGGCGCTTCAGGGTCGACGTAGGCACCATCATCTGCGCCGTCGCGCTGTTGCAGTCGCTGCTGCTGGTGGCATTCGGCTACTGGGCCGCTGAGAAGCTGGTGTCCAGGGTGGGCACGGCCTCGCACAAGATCAACCATGACCGGGTCGAGGACAACGTGCTCGCCTTCCTCGCCAAGACCGAGGGAGTCATTCGCTCGATTGCCGACTCTCCCAGCGTGCACGCCACCGGCGAGGATGGCGAACAGACCGCCGAGATGCTCTGGACCATGCTCGAGCAGACCCCCGAGCTCGACAGCATCAACGTGGCCACCGACGACGGCCACGTCTTGATGGCTGTGCGCTACCCGACCCCGGCCATCCGGCAGGTGTTGCGCGGCCCCGACTTCAGCACCGAAACCTGGCAGTACAAGCGCTCGCCCGACGCCGAGGGCGGCGACGCGAAGCAGCGCTTTGCTACGACGGCCATCACGGCCTATCGCAGCGACTTCGACCCCGAGAAGCGCACCTGGTACCGGGAGGCCATGAAGGCGCATGGACCCGTGTGGACCCAGCCTTTCCTGATGAGCGACTCACAGGAGCTTGCAATCGGCCATTCATTGCCCAGCGCACGTGTCGACGACGAGGGGCACACACGCCGGCTCGTGATCGACGGCAACGTGTCGCTGGGGCATCTGTCGAAGCTCGTGCGCATCTTCGGCGCGCTGGGGACCGGCGAGAGCGCCTTGCTGAGCGCCGACCATCACGTGATTGCGCGCAGCGACCACCCCGACCCGGTGCGCGAACTGGAGTCGCCAGACACCGGTGTGCTAGGCGCCTTGCATGCGCACATGCTTGCCGCGGGCAAGGCGGGTGGCGCTGACGACATGGCTTTTTCCATCGAGCATGAAGGGCGCAAATACCTCGTGCAGACCTCGCACATCCCGCACACCCGGTGGCAACTCGTCAGCTGGGAGCCCGAAGACCTGTTGCTCGGCGGCCTGCATCGCTCGGTGCTCTGGGCGCTGCTGCTGACGCTGAGTTTTCTCGGCATCGCGCTGTTCATCTCGCTGCGGCTGTCGAAGCTCGTGACCCAGCCGATCGAAAACCTCGCGCTTGTCGCGCGCCGCATCGGGCGGCTGGAGCTAGACAACCTGCCGCTCGAGCCGAGCCGGGTTCTGGAGATCCAGCATCTGAACCAGGCGCTGGACGAATCGGCGCGCAGCCTGCAGGCCTTTCGCAAGTTCGTGCCGGTGGACATCATCCGCCAGCTCGTCGCCGAGGGCCACGCGCTCGCGCCCAGCGGCTCGCCGCGCCGCATCACCGCGATGTTCACCGACGTGGAGGGCTTCACCACCATCTCCGAATCGATGGAAGCCGACGTGCTCGTGAGGCAGCTGACCGAGTACTTCAACCTGGCGGCCGGTATCTTTGCGCGGCATGGCGGCGTGGTCGACAAGTTCATGGGCGACGGCATCATGGTGTTGTGGGGCGCGCCGTCCGACCTGGAAGATGCGGAATACCGGGCCTGCGTCGCGGCGCTCGAACTGCATGCCGAAATGGACGTGCTCAACGACAAATGGCGGGGCGAAGGCCTGCACGAGTTCCGCACGCGCGTAGGCATCCACACCGGCCACGTGATCGCGGGCGTGCTCGGGTCGAGCAACCGGCTGTCTTACACCGCCATCGGCGACGCGATCAATGCGGCAAGCCGCATCGAGGGCGCCAACAAGGAACTGGGCACGCGCACGCTGATCTCGCAGACGACCTTCGAGGGGCTGGGTGAGCGGCTCGCCACGCGCCGCATCGAGGAGATGGCTGAGTTGCGCGGCCGGCAGACGCGCATGGTGCTCTACGAACTGCTGGGGCCTACGCAGCCCTGACCCTGCGCGCGAACGCCTCCAGCCCGTCGATGGTGATCTGGATGTGCCGCTCGAAGCTGCTGTCGAGCGGCACGGTGGTGCCGTTGTCCCAACGCAGGATGAAGGCTTTGTTGGCCAGTTGCGCCAGGTTGCGCGTGAGCACCGGGTGGTCGAGTGGGCGAATCGTGTGCACGCGCTCGCGCAGCTCCTCGGCCCAGGCCTGGGTGTTGTCCACGGGCAGGGGCGAGAATTCCATCGTCAGGAAGCCCAGCATCGCGGCGACCACGCAGTTGTAGGCCTCCAGCAGCGGCTCGCCCTCGAAGCCGGCTTCGGTCAGCGCCGCCAGCACGCCCTCGACCAGCTCGATCGGCAGGCTGCCGTTCGACACCAGCTGCGCGCCCAGCAGCTGCGCCACGTTCGGGTGGCGCCGCACCGCGGTGCGGCAGCGGCGGAACAGTTCGGTGATCCATGCCTGCCAGTCGAGCTTGCCGGGCGGCGGCGTGACTTCGGCCATGACGGCGGCGGCCACTTCGGCCAGCAGTGCCTCGCGCGTGCTCACGTGCCAGTGCACGGTGGCCGGATAAACATCGAGCCGCGCCGCGACCTCGCGCATGCTGAAGGCGCCCAGGCCAAATTCGTCGATCTGCGCCAGTGCGACTTCGGCGATGCGTTGTTTCGTCAGGCCGCCACCGCCGGCGGGGCGGCCGGCCGTACGGGGCTTGGGAGGCGATTTCTTCGTCATGGTTGCGGCCATTGTGCGGCAGCCGGGTTGACTGTATAAACAATATTAATTGAGCACTGACCAATAAACTGCGCTGCGAGCGACGATCGCATCACCACCCGAAGGACATCCGCCATGACCCATGCCGCCATCGACCAGGCTCTTGCCGGCGCATACCAGCGCTTCACCGAGAGCAACCCCGCCAGCCGCCATCAGTTCGAGGAGCAGGCGCGCTACATGCCCGGCGCCAACAGCCGTTCGGTGCTGTTCTACGCGCCGTTTCCGCTGACCATCGCCAAGGGGGAGGGGGCCGCGCTGTGGGATGCCGACGGCCACCGCTATGCCGACTTCATCGCCGAGTACACGGCCGGCGTCTACGGCCACACCGCACCCGAGATCCGTGAAGCCGTCACCGAGGCGATGCAAAGCGGCATCAACCTCACGGGCCACAACCTGCTCGAAGGCCGGCTGGCAAGGCTTATCTGCGAGCGTTTTCCGCAGATCGAGCAGTTGCGCTTCACCAACTCGGGCACCGAGGCGAACCTGATGGCGCTGACTGCCGCGCTGCACTTCACGGGGCGCCGCAAGATCGTGGTGTTTGCGGGCGGCTACCACGGTGGCGTGCTGGGTTTCGGCGCAAAGCCGCTGCCGACGACGGTGCCGTTCGATTTCCTGGTGCTGCCCTACAACGATGCGCAGACGGCGCGCGAGCAGATCGAAAGGCACGGCGCCGAGATCGCCGCCGTTCTGGTCGAGCCGATGCAGGGGGCGAGCGGCTGCATTCCGGGGAGCCTCGACTTCCTGGAGGCGCTGCGCGAATCGGCCACGCGCGTCGGTGCGCTGCTGGTTTTCGACGAGGTGATGACCTCCCGCCTGGCGCCGCACGGGCTGGCGAACAAGCTGGGCATTCGGTCAGACCTCACCACACTGGGCAAGTACATCGGCGGCGGCATGTCCTTCGGCGCTTTCGGCGGGCGTGCCGACGTGATGGCGCTGTTCGACCCGCGCACCGGGTCGCTGGCCCACTCGGGCACCTTCAACAACAACGTGCTGACGATGGCCGCCGGTTATGCAGGCCTCACCAAGCTGTTCACGCCCGAGGCGGCCGGCGCGCTGGCGGAGCGGGGCGAGGCGATGCGGGCGAGGCTCAATGCGCTGTGCGTGAAAGAGGGCGTTGCGATGCAGTTCACCGGGCTGGGCTCGCTGATGAACGCGCATTTCGTGGGCGGCGAGGTGCGCAGCGTCGACGATCTGGCACCAGTCGATGGCCGCCTGCGCCAGCTGCTTTTTTTCCACCTGCTGAGCGAGGGCATCTACACCTCGCCGCGCGGCTTCGTCGTGCTGTCGCTGCCATTGGCGGATGCGGATATCGACCGCTACGTCGCCGCCATCTGCAGCTTCATCGGCGAATACCGGGCGCTGCTGCCTGGCGCGCGTTAACGGGAGCCGGAAACGCCCAGCAGCTCGTGCAGACGCGTGCTGGTGGTCGTGTACTGCAGCGGCACGGCCTTGCCTGGGAACACGATGGCCGTGGCGCCCCAGGCGGCCAGCGTGGCCTCGTGGAAGCCGCAGACGATGAGCTTCTTCTTGCCCGGGTAGGTGTTGATGTCGCCCACCGCGAACACACCGCGCTCGCGGGTTTCGTATTTCTCGGTGTCGACAGGCACCTGTTTGCGCTCCAACTCCAGGCCCCAGTCGGCGATGGGGCCGAGGCGCGGCGAGATGCCCAGGCAGGCGATCAGCGCGTCGAGCGGAAGATCGACCGTGGTGGCGTCAGGCGTGGTGATCTGCAGTTGCTTGCCGTCGAAGGCAGTGGGCTGGCCGACCTTGAAGGCCAGCTTGCCCGCGGCCACGAGGGCGCGCATAGCTGAGATGTTGGCCTCGTCAGCCTGGAAGCCGTCGCGCCTGTGCACCAGCGTGACCTGCTTGGCCGCGGCCGTGAGCGCAATGGCGGTTTCGAGCGCGATGTCGTCGCCGCCATTCACCACCACTGTCTGCCCGGCGAAGCGGTCCAGCGAATCGGGGTGATAGAAGAGCGAGCTGCCTTCGAACTGCGCGATGCCCTCGATGGTGATGCGCTTGGGTACGAAGGCCCCGACGCCGGCCGCGATGAACACCGTCTTCGCCAGGAAGGCCGTGCCGACCGAAGTCGTCAGCAGCAACCGGTCGTCAGCCTGGCGCTCCAGCGTGGCAACCTGCTCGCCGAAATGAAACTGCGGCTTGAACGGCGCCACCTGCTGCAACAGCGACTGCGCCAGACCGCGCCCGCTGGTCATCGGCGTGCCGGGAATGTCGTAGATCGGCTTGTCGCCATACAGCGCCACGCACTGGCCGCCCGCGGCGGGCAGTGCATCGACGATATGACAGGAGATTTCGAGCAGGCCCAGCTGGAAGGCCTGGAACAGCCCCACGGGGCCGGCACCGACGATCAGGGCGTCGGTTTCGATGGGGGTAGCCAAGGTGCTCAGCGCACCAGCTCCCCGATCTTGTCCGTCTTGTCTTTCCACTCTTCGGCGTCAGGCAGGGCGGGCTTGCGCTTGGTGATGCTCTTCCAGCCGTCAGCCAGGGCCAGCTCGGCGTTGATCTTGATGAAGGCGATCTGGTTGGCCGGCAGGTCTTCCTCGGCGTAGATCGCGTTGACCGGGCATTCGGGGATGCAGACTGCGCAGTCGATGCATTCGTCCGGGTCGATCACCAACATGTTGGGACCTTCGCGGAAGCAGTCGACGGGGCAAACGTCCACGCAGTCGGTGTATTTGCAACGGATGCAGGCTTCGGAGACGACGTGAGTCATTTGTCTTTTAACGTCAGTGTGAGATCGGGGGAAACCCGAGATTTTAGGCCTTTGCGGCGGCGGGCTGCACAAGCACGGCAGCGGCGGTCTTGTGGGAGGCCGTATCGACCAGCACCAGGGAGCCCAATGCACGCGATTGCGTGAAGGGAAGCACGGCCAGCGGCTGCTGCAATGCCAGCACCACGTCGCCGATGGCATTGGCTTCCAGCTGCGTTGCCGGCTCCGATTCGAGCGTCGTGATGTTCACGCGATCGACGATGCGCGCCACCTTGGCCTTGACCCAGCGGTGGCCCTGCAGCGCCCAGTACACGCGGCCCGCGACCAGCGGCTCGTCGTCGAGCCAGGCCACGGTGGCGGTGATCTCGCGCACCGGCTCGAAGGCGCCGGGCGCCAGCAGCCAGTCGCCGCGCGACACATCGACCTCGCGGTCGAGCACGATGCCGGCGCTGTGGCCTGCATGCACCGCCTTCGGCTGGCGCGTGTGGCTCAGCACCTGCGCGACCGTGGCGGTCTGGTTGCTCGGCAGCACGGTCACGCGCTGGCCGGGTTCCACGTGGCCCGAGGCGACGCGGCCCCAGAACACGCGGCGGCCCTGCGAGGTGTCGGCGGAAGAAGAGAACTTCTCGACCCACTGCACCGGGAATGCGAAGGGCACGTCCTCGTCCTGCGCCGTGACGGGCAGCTCCTCGAGCAGCTCGAGCAGGCCCGGGCCTTCGTAGCCGACCCAGTCGGCATGGCGCGTGGCCACGTTCCAGCCCTTGAGCGCCGAGATCGGCACGATGCCCGCCACCTGCACGCCAGCCGCTTCGGCAAAGGCGTTCAGCGCGGTCGAGATGCGTTCGAAGGCGAGGCCGGCGTCGTCGATGGCGTCGAGCTTGTTCACCGCGAACACGATCGACTGCACGCGCAGCAGATGGCACAGCAGCGTGTGGCGGCGCGTCTGCGGGAGCAGTTCGCGCTTGACCACGGTGCCGTCTTCCACTTCGGCGGCCCAGGCCAGCTTGGTTGCGTCGACCAGCACAACGGCGGCGTCGGCGGCCGAAGCGGCCGTGACCATGTTGCGCGTGTATTGCTCATGGCCCGGCGCGTCGCCGATGATGAACTTGCGCTTGGCGGTCGAGAAGTAGCGGTAGGCCACGTCGATCGTGATGCCTTGCTCGCGCTCGGCCGAGAGGCCGTCGGTCAGCAGGGCGAGGTCGGTTTCGCCGCCGCGTTGCACGCCGGCGAGCTGGTCTTGCAGCACGGTCTTGCTGTCGACCAGCAGGCGGCCGATGAGCGTGCTCTTGCCGTCGTCGACCGAGCCGCAGGTGATGAAGCGCAGCGCGGTGCCGGTGTCGCCGTGGACGTCGGTGTTCACAGGGGTAGCAGTCGTCGTCGCGCTCATCAGAAGTAACCGTCTTTCTTGCGTTTTTCCATGGATGCTTCGGACGTCATGTCGTCCATGCGCGTGGCGCCGCGCTCGCTGACGTCGACCGACAGCGTCTCCAGCACCACGTCGCCCGCGTCGGCCGCGAGGCTCTCGACCGGGCAGGTGGTCGTGATGTCGCCCACGGTGCGAAAGCGCACGTCGCGCACCTGTACCGTTTCGCCGTCGCGCGGCGGGGTGAGCTCGGTCACCGGCACCAGCAGGCCGCGGCGCTCCACCACTTCGCGCTTGTGCGTGTAGTAGATGGACGGCAGGCCGACATGCTCGCGCTCGATGTATTGCCACACGTCGAGTTCAGTCCAGTTCGAGATCGGGAACACGCGGAAGTGTTCGCCCGGAGCCAGGCGGGTGTTGAACAGCGTCCACAGCTCGGGGCGCTGGTCCTTGGGCTGCCATTGGCCGAAGCTGTCGCGGTGCGAAAAGATGCGTTCCTTGGCGCGGGCCTTTTCCTCGTCGCGGCGGGCGCCGCCGATCAGCGCGTCGAAGCGGAATTCTTCGATCGCTTCGAGCAGCGTCACCGACTGATGCGCGTTGCGCGACTCGCCCGGATGGGCCAGGCGCACGGTGCCGCGCTTCATCGAATCTTCGACGCTGCGCACGATCAGCTCGGCGCCCAGTTCCTTCGCGCGCTGGTCACGATAGGCCGTCACTTCAGGGAAGTTGTGGCCGGTGTCGATCATCAGCAGCGGGTAGGGAATGCGGCCCACGCCGAAGGCCTTTTCCGCGCACTTCAGCAGCACCAGCGAATCTTTCCCGCCCGAGAACAGCAGGGTGGGGCGCTCGAAGGCGGCCGCGACCTCGCGCAGGATGAAGATGGTTTCTTCTTCCAGCGCATCGAGGTGCGTGTTGGAGAGGTGCGCTGGCGACAGCAGCAGTTCGGTTTCGGTACGGGCGTTCATCGGATGGGGTGCTGGATGCAGAGGATCGGTGAGCCGTTGGCTCTCAGTGCGCGAGATGCAATCCGCACTCGCGGTTGTCTTCGCCCTTGGTCGGGTCCACGTAGTCGAAGTTGTTCGGCAGGCCGTGCGCCTCGCAGTACTCGTACAACTCCTTGGACGACCAGTGCAGTAGCGGCGCGACCTTGATCAGGCCGTCCGGATTGACGCTGACCGGGTCCATCTGCGCGCGCACGGCCGTGTCGGTGGCCCGAAGTGCGGTGAACCAGACCTTCGGTGCCGTCTCGCGCAGCGCGCGGGCAAAGGGCTCCAGCTTCACTTCTTCCGTGAAGGCGGCATGGCGCGGATCGTCGAGCGCCGGGGTCGGGCCCTCGACCGCTTCGCGATGCGCACGCGAGCGGCGCGGCAGGTAGATGTGCAGGTCCAGGCCCAGTTGCTTGGTCACCTCGTCGGCAAAGCGGTAGGTGGCCTCGGTGTTGTAGCCGTTGTCCATCCAGACCACGGGAACATCGCGCTTTGCGCGCGTGACCATGTGCAGGATCACCGCCTCGAAAGGGCGGAAGTTGGTGGTGATGATCGCGGGCTGGCCCAGGCCGATCGCCCAGTCCACCAGGCCCTCGGCGTTGCGGCCGAGTTCGGTGTTGATGCGTGCGAAGTCGATGTCCGTGGCAATGCTCATGTCGAAGGTTCCCATTCGCTCTCAGTTGCCGGCCGCGAAGTGCGGCGCGGTCTGCACCGCGTCGCCCTGGTAGAAGGCGGCGAAGCGGTCGAACTGGCGCTGCGCGTCGGAGGCGTCCACGCCTTCCTTGAGCACGGCGCTGGAGAAGCCGGTGCGTTCCATCTGCACCAGCTGGTCGATCAGCACGTCGCCCGTGGCGCGGATGTCGCCCTGGAAGCCCAGGCGGCGGCGCAGCAGGAAGGCCTGGCTGTAGGCGCGGCCGTCGGTGAACTTCGGAAAGTTCAGGTCGATGCGCTCGATGTCGGCCAGGCACACCTCGATGGCGAGCGGGTCGGCGTCGTTGGCCAGTTGCAGAACCTTCGGATCGCCGTCGTCGATGTGTTCTTCTGCCGAGAGGATGTTGAGTTTCTTGTTCATGCTGCTTCCTCCACCTTGAAGCGTGCACCGTTGGCGGCGGCCTTGAACGGGTCCGGGCCTACGCGGCGCAGCGTGTCGATGAAGTTCTCGCCGCTCTCGCGGGTGTCGCGGTAGGTGGTGAGCACGGCCTCGATCACGCCCGGCACTTCGGCCGCCGAGAACGAGGGGCCGACAGCCTTGCCGGCCTGCGGCGCGCCGCTGAGCTCGGAGCCGTCGGAGCCGCCGAGGGTGACCTGGTACCACTCCTTGCCGTCCTTGTCGACGCCCAGGATGCCGATGTGGCCGCTGTGGTGGTGGCCGCACGAGTTGATGCAGCCGCTGATGTGCAGGTCGATCTCGCCCAGGTCGTCGAGCTCGTCGAGATCTTGATAACGCTCGGTGATGGCTTCGGCGATGGGAATGGAGCGCGCATTGGCCAGCGCGCAGAAGTCGCCGCCGGGGCAGGCGATCATGTCCGTCAGCAGGTGCACGTTGGCGCTGGCGAGGCCGGCGGCGCGGGCGGCGAGCCACAGCGCGTGCAGGTCTTCGGCATGCACCCAGGGCAGCACCACGTTCTGGTCGTGCGTCACGCGGGCCTCGCCGGCCGAGAAGCGGTCGGCCAGTTGCGCGAGCGTGTCGAGCTGGTCGGCCGATGCGTCGCCGGGCGCCTGCTTCAGGCGCTTGAATGACAGCGTGACGGCGCGCAGCGCGGGGTTCTTGTGCGGCGCCACGTTGCGGGCGAGCCAGCGGGCGAACTGCACGTCGTCTGCGGCGTGGGCGCGCAGTTCGGCGTCGGTCTTCTCGGCGCTTTGCAGCACGCGGGTGGCGAGCGTCGGCGGCACGAAGGAGGCGGCCACGCGGTCGTACTCCTCCTGCGTGATGGTGTGCGGCGCACCGTCATGCTCGAGGATCTGCTTGTACTCGGCGTCGACGTCGTCGATGTAGCGCTGGCCTTCGGCCTTCACCAGAATCTTGATGCGCGCCTTGTAGATGTTGTCGCGGCGGCCATAGCGGTTGTAGACCCGGATCACCGCTTCGAGGTAATTCATGATCTGCTGCCACGGCAGGAACTCGCGCAGCACAGTGCCGATGATGGGGGTGCGGCCCATGCCGCCGCCCACCTGCACGCGAAAACCGATTTCGCCCGCTTCGTTCTTCACCACGTGCAGGCCCACGTCGTGCCAGCCGGTGGCGGCACGGTCTTCAGTGGCGCCCGTGATGGCGATCTTGAACTTGCGCGGCAAGAACGCGAACTCGGGGTGCAGCGTGCTCCACTGGCGCATGATTTCCGCGAACGGGCGCGGGTCGGCGATTTCGTCGACGGCAATGCCGGCGCGCTCATCGCTCGTGATGTTGCGGATGCAATTGCCGCTGGTCTGAATGCCGTGCATGTCGACCGAAGCCAGCAGGTCCATCACGTCGGCCGACTTGGCGAGCGGAATCCAGTTGTACTGGACGTTCTGGCGCGTCGAGAAATGGGCGTAGTGGGTCGGGAGCTTGTGGCTGCCGAGCAGGCCTTGCGTCTCGATGGCCTTCTTGTAGACCTCGGCTTCGGGCTCGTCATATTCGCGGGCGATGCGGGCCAGCACGCGGATCTGGCGGCTCGAGAGCTCGCCGTAAGGCACGGCCACGCGCAGCATCGGCGCGTAGCGCTGCACGTACCAGCCGTTTTGCAGCCGCAGGGGGCGGAACTCGTCTTCGGCGAGCTTGCCCTTTTGCCAGCGCTCCAGCTGGTCGCGGAATTGGGCAGCCCGCTGGTGGACGAACTGGCGATCGAATTCTGTGTATTGGTACATCGTGCGTGCGTATGTCTTGAAGTGCGGTGCGTCCAGCGCCCCAGCAAGAAGCCGAGATTCTGAAAGCCGGCCTTATGGAAACAAACTATTTTTTGGTTCGCGCTTTATGCGGATAAGCTTATTCGCCAGCATCCATGCGGGTTGCGGGACGGTTTGATGCTTATTCCGGATAAGGCGAGATGGCCGGAAAAGAGTTGCCGGACCCGGGAATTCTAGGAACCGGACAAGGCCCGGATGGGCGAGCGGGTTCCTGGCCGCGCGGCCATCCGCTTCGCCATGCAGGCCTGAAGAGGGGCTGGCGCCTCAGCGCAGCATCGAAGACATTGCCGAACAGCAGTTCAGCATGCGCACCGCCGCTTCAACCGTATCGGCCGTGAAGCGCAGCGTGACGCCGTCGACGCGCTCGAAGGCCGGCCACTGGCAGAACAGGTCGGCCAGCGCGGTTGACTGGGTGCGCAGCGTCACGGTCTGCGGGCCCTTGAAAACGAGCGGTTTCGCGTTCGAACGCGCGGCCAGCGCTTCTTCCACCCCCGCACGAATCGCCCGGCGCGACTGCTCGGGCGACAGCGAAATGCCGCTGGTGCAGCCCGTCGCCTTCTTGGTCTCGACGAATGTCGCGTGCGGAAAGAGCGGGCGGTTCTCGGCGATGAACACGTCGTCGCCGCTGCCCATCACCACGGGCGCGCCGTATTCGCCGGCCAGCGCGCCATAGAGCCCGGCCTCGCCCAGTTCCTGCCCGCCGAGCGAGATGCCGGCAAACGCAAAGCTGTTGATCGTGTGCGCCAGGATGCCGCGCCCCTGCGCGCGCGAGTGGTAGCCGACCATGCAGACGGCGTCCACGCCTTCTTCCACGCCCGCCACCATGCTCAGGTAGCGCGGCTTGCCCTGCACGACGCGGGCGCGCGCATCGAGCACATCGGGCGGCATGTTGCGAAAGCCGCCGTGCGAGTCGTTCACCAGCACTTCGGTGGCGCCTGCGTCGAAGGCGCCGGCAATCGCTGCGTTGGCTTCCTGCGTCATCAGCAGGCGCGCGCGCTCGAACTCGGGGTTGCCCGGGCGCACCTGCTCGGAGTGATAGACGCCGGCGACGCCTTCGATGTCTGTGGAGATCAGGACTTTCATGGAGCGGCTCGCAGTCAGGCGTGGGTAGAAAGAAGGGCGGAGGCGGGCAGCACGTCGCCCAGCGCGACGCGGTGGTTGCCCTCGCGACCGGTCACGGGCGTTGCGCGCCACAGGGCATGGATGATCGCTTGCTCGGTGCTGTCTGCCGCGGCCTGGAACAGCCCGTCGAGCAGCCCGTCGTGCAGCATCGCCACGGCTGGCATCGGCCGTTCGACACGGTCGGGCATGGTGTAGGCGGTGGAAAAGGCCAGCACGATGTCGCCGCTGCCGTGCCCGAAGACCGAGCCCGTGCGGGCCAGTCCGGCGCCCGCGCGCAGCGCCAGGCGGCGCAACTGGCGAGCGTCGAGCGGCGCGTCGGTGGCGACGATGATGATGATCGAACCCTTCTCGGCCTCGTCCACCGCCGGCAGGCTGCGCGCGGCCTGAAGCTTCGCCAGCCGGTCGCCCACCGAATGCCCGGCCAGCACCAGTTGCGGCTGGCGTCCATAGTTCGCCAGCACCAGCGCGCCTACGGTATGGCAGCCGCCTTCGCGCGCCGACACCCGCCGTGATGCGCTACCGATGCCGCCTTTGAGCTGGAAGCTCGACATGCCGCGCCCTGCGCCGACCGAGCCCTGCGCAAAGTCGACGCCGGCATCAGCCAGCGCCTGCAGGTAGTCGGCCTCGGTCACGGCCATGCGCTGGATGTCGTTCAGAAAGCCGTCGTTGCACTCGAACACCAGCGGGTTGACCGTGGGCAGCATGCGTCCGCTCTCGGGGTTGTCGGCCACGCAGTGGCGGATCTGCGCTGTGGCCACGGTGCCGACCGAAAACGTGTTGGTCAGCGCAATCGGCGTTTCGAGCACGCCGAGCTCAGCCACCTGCACCAGGCCCACGCTCTTGCCGAAGCCGTTGAGCACTACTGCAGCGGCCGGCACCTTGTCGCGGAACGGGTCGCCGGCGTGAGGGCGAATCACCGTCACGCCCGTCTGCACGGGGCCATCGCTGAGCGTCTGGTGGCCTACGGTGACGCCCGCGACGTCGGTGATGGCGTTGCGTTCGCCCTGGAGCAGGTTGCCGATGAAGGGGAGAGGGGCTTGCTGCTTGCTGGAAGACATGAAGAAGAACGGAAATTACTGGCGGTCGATCTTCGGATCGAGCGCGTCGCGCAGTGCATCGCCCAGCAGGTTGAAGGCGAGCACGGTGAAGAAGATGGCCAGGCTGGGGAACAGCGCCACGTGCGGCGAGGTCACCATGTCGGCGCGGGCTTCGCTGAGCATCGCGCCCCATTCGGGCGTCGGCGGCTGCGCGCCCATGCCCAGGAACGACAGGCTGGCGGCAGTGATGATCGAGGTGCCCACGCGCATCGAGAAATACACCACGATCGACGAGATGGTGCCCGGCAGGATGTGCCGCACGATGATGGTCCAGTCTGAAGCGCCGATGCTGCGCTCGGCCTCGATGTAGGTCTGCTGCTTGAGCACCAGCGTGTTGCCGCGCACGAGCCGCGCGAACGCCGGCACGCTGAACACCGACACAGCCACCACCACGTTGGTCATGCTGCTGCCCAGGATGGCCACCACGCCCAGCGCCAGCAGGATGCCGGGGAAGGCGAACAGCACGTCCGAGACGCGCATCACGATGCGGTCCCACCAGCCTTCGTAGTAGCCCGCCAGCAGGCCGAAGGCCGTGCCCACGAAGCCGCCCACCAGCACCGAAAGAAAGCCCGCCATCAGCGAGATGCGCGCACCCATCAGGATGCGGCTGAAGATGTCGCGGCCCAGCGGATCGACGCCGAACCAGTGCGTGGCCGAAGGCCCCGTGTTCAGCATGTCGTAGTCGAAGAAGTTCTCCGCATCGAAGGGCACGATCCACGGCGCGAACACCGCGACGAACACCAGCAGCAGCACGAAGAGCGCGGCGACGATGCCCACCGGCTGCTTCTTGAAGCGGCGCCAGCATTCGCCCCAGGGCGTGCGGACCTTGCCAGCGATCTGGACGGCCGCGACAGGTGTCGTTGGAATGAGGGTTTCGGCAGGCACGCCGGAAGCTTGCGTCATGGCTGCTTGCTCACTTGTAGCGAATGGTCGGGTTGATGTAGCCGTACAGCACATCCACCACCAGGTTGATCAGAATGAATTCGAGCGAGAACAGCAGCACCAGCGTCTGGATGACGGGGTAGTCGCGCATCTGCACGGCATCGACCAGCAGGCGGCCGAGGCCGGGCCAGTTGAACACCGCCTCCACGAGGATGGAGCCGCCCAGCAGGAAGCCGAACTGCAGGCCCATCATGGTGACCACCGGAATCAGCGCATTGCGCAGCGTGTGCTTGAACACCACGCTGGATTCGCGCACGCCCTTGGCGCGTGCAGTGCGCACGAAGTCTTCCTGGATCACCTCGACGAACGAGGCCCGCGTGAAGCGCGCCATCACGGCCGCCACGGCCGCGCCCAGCGTGATCGAGGGCAGGATGTAGTGTTTCCAGCTGCTGGCCCCCACCGTGGGCAGCCAGCCGAGCTGGACCGAGAAGATCTGCATCAGCAGCATGCCGAGTGCAAATGCGGGAAAAGAGATGCCCGACACGGCGAGCGTCATGCCCAGCCGGTCCGGCCATTTGTTGCGGTACACCGCCGAGACGATGCCGATGCCCATGCCGAAGATCACTGCCCACACCATGCTGGTGATGGTCAGCATCACCGTCGGGAAGAAGCGCTCGCCGATTTCCACCGACACCGGCCGCCGCGTGCGAATGGAAGTGCCGAAGTCGCCTTGCAGCATGTGGGTGAAGAAGCTCACGAACTGCTGCGGCAGCGGCTTGTCGAGCCCGAGCTCCGCGCGCACCATGGCCACGGTCTGCTCGTCGGCCTCTTGGCCGGCGGCAAGGCGCGCCGGGTCGCCGGGCAGCATGTGGACGAACAGGAACACCAGCACCGCCACGATGAGCAGCGTGGGGATCAGGCCCAACAGTCGTTTGAGAAAGTAATTCAGCATGGGGTGCAGGCGGTCAACCCCTCACCCTGACGGGTGAGGGGGCGAGGCTTAGTTCGCTACGGAGATTGCGTCGATGTTGATGTTGCCGTCAGGCATCACAAACACGCCGGAGAGGCGCTTGGCATGCGCCGACAGGTTCTGCTCCGTGACCATCGGCACGCGCGGCAGGTCCTTGCGGATCTCGTCCTGCGCGGTCTTATAGAGGGCGGTACGTTCCTTTTCGTCGACCGTCACCAGCGCCTTGGCCAGCGCGTTGTCGACCACCTCGCTCTTGTAGAACGACATGTTGTTCAGCTTGGGCGCCCACGCTTCCGAGGCGAACAGCGGGCGCAGGCCCCAGTCGGCTTCACCGGTCGACGACGACCAGCCCGTGTAGTACATGCGAACCTTCGCCGTCTTCGGATCGGGCCATGCATCCACCTGCTCGGTGCGCTGGCCCACTTCGAGCGCCTGCACCTGCAGCTTGATGCCGATCTGCGCGAGCTGCTGCTGCACGAACTGGATCGTCTTCTGGCTGGTCGTGTTGTTGTAGGCGCTCCACAGCACCGACTCGAAGCCGTCGGGGTAGCCGGCTTCCTTCATCAGCTCCTTGGCCTTCTTCAGGTCGTAGGGAATGGGAGCCATCTTCTCGGCGTACTTCACGCCCTGCGGCACGATGCCCTGCGCGGGGAAGGCATAGCCGCCGAATGCGACCTTGGCCAGCGCTTCCTTGTTGATGGCGTAGCCGATGGCTTCGCGCACCTTGGCGTTGTCGTAGGGCTTCTGCAGCATGTTGAATGCCAGGAAGCGCGTGATGATCGACGGCGTGGCCACCACTTCGAGCTTGTCGCTCTTTTTCAGCAGGTCGGCCTGCTCATAGGGAATGGGATACGCGAAGTCGGCTTCGCCGGTCTGCAGCATCGCGGCGCGCGTGTTGTTCTCGAGCACAGGCTTCCATGAGACCGTGTCGATCTTCGGGTAGCCCTTCTTCCAGTAGCCGTCGAACTTCTTGGCCTTGACGGCTTCGGTCTGCTTCCACTCGACGAATTCGAAGGGGCCCGTGCCCACGGGGTGGAAGGCGATGTCCTTGTTGCCCCACTTCTTCAGCGCGGTGGGCGAAATCATGGCGGCCGAGGCGTGGGCCAGCGAGTTGATGAAGGGGCCGAAGGGCTCCTTCAGCGTGATGCGCACGGTCGTCGGGTTCAGCGCCTCGACCTTGCCGACGCGGTTGAACTGGTTGTAGCGCAGCAGCTTGTTGTCCTGGTTCAGCACGCGGTCGAGCGTGAACTTCACGGCCTCGGCGTTGAAGTCGGTGCCGTCGTGGAACTTCACGCCGGTGCGCAGCTTGATGGTGTAGACCAGGCCGTCCTTCGACACGTCGTAGCTCTCGGCGAGCACGTTCTGCACCTTCAGGTCCTTGTCGAACTGGAACAGGCCTTCATAGAAGGTCTTGGTCACTGCCGTGGTGATGGTGGTGTTGGTGTTGTACGGGTCCAGCGTTTCCGGCTGGTAGCCGATCGAGAGCACCACGTCTTTCGCGGCCAGTGCCGTGCCCGAAGCGGCCAGCGCGGCCAGGCCCAGCAGTGCGGAAGCCCATCGCAGGGAGGAAGAAGATTGCGTCATGGAAGAACTCCAGTCGGTTCGTGGAAAAAAGCAGGAGGGCCTGCGGGTTGAAAAAATAGGTTGATCGATCGGAAAGGATCAGAAAGCGCCGCCAATGGCGTGCCGTGCAACGAAGTGGCCGGGCGCAACCTGCACCAGCGGCGGCACGTCGGGCTCGTCGCCCACCGCGCGGATGGGGCTGGGAATCTCGCCTTCGAGCAGCGCGCGCGGCTTGTGGCGGCGCGACGGGTCGGCCACTGGCACAGCTGCCATCAGCTTGCGGGTGTAGGCGTGCTGCGGCGCTTCGAACACCGCGCGGCGCGGGCCGATCTCGACGATCTGGCCTAGGTACATCACGGCCACGCGGTGGCTGATGCGCTCCACCACTGCCATGTCGTGCGAGATGAACAGGAAGGCCACGCCCAGCTCGCGCTGCAGATCGAGCATCAGGTTGACGATCTGCGCCTGAATGGACACGTCGAGCGCCGACACCGATTCATCGGCCACCACAACCTTCGGGTTGAGCGCCAGTGCACGCGCAATGGCAATGCGCTGCCGCTGGCCGCCCGAGAACTCGTGCGGATAGCGCTGCGCCACCTCGGGCGGCAGGCCGACCTTCTGCAGCAGCCAGTCAACGCGCTGCTGCGCCTCGGCGCCCTTGGCGATGTTGTGGATGAGCAGCGGTTCCATGATCGAGAAGCCCACCGTCACGCGCGGATCGAGCGAGGCGAACGGATCCTGAAAAATGAACTGAATGTTCCGGCGCAGCGCCTGCAGCTCGCGCGTGGGCAGCTCGCGGATGTTCTTGCCGCCGAACTCGATGGCGCCGCTCTGGCTTTCGACTAGGCGCAGCAGCGAGCGGCCGGTAGTCGACTTGCCGCAGCCCGATTCGCCGACCAGCGCCAGCGTTTCGCCGGGGTACAGGTCGAAGCTGATTTTTTCCACCGCATGCACGCGGCGCTTCACGCGACCGAAGAGGCCGCTGCGCACGTCGAAGCGCGTGACGAGGTCGCGCACGCGAAGAATGGGGCCGGTGTCCTGGCGCACCGTGTCTTGCCGCGTGGGCGTTTCGACGGGCTGGGCGTCGGCACTGGCCTCGGTGCGCAGCAACTCGAACTTGGCCGGCAGGTCGGTGCCCTGCATCGCGCCGAGCTTGGGCACGGCCGACAGCAGCGCCTTGGTGTAGGGGTGCTGCGGTGCCGCGAACACGGTGTCGGAGCTGCCTGCTTCGACCTTGTCGCCGCGGTACATCACGAGCACGCGGTCGGCGATTTCGGCGACCACGCCCATGTCGTGCGTGATGAAGAGCACGCCCATGTGCATCTCTTTCTGCAGCTCGCGGATGAGCTGGAGGATCTGCGCCTGGATGGTCACGTCGAGCGCGGTGGTCGGCTCGTCGGCAATCAGCAGCTGCGGCTTGCACGACAGCGCCATAGCGATCATCACCCGCTGGCGCATGCCGCCCGAGAGTTGATGCGGAAAGCGGTCGAGCACGTTGCGCGCTTCAGGAATGCGCACCAGCTCCAGCATGCGCAGCGCTTCGGCGCGCGCGGCCGAGTCGCTCTTGCCCTGGTGGATGCGGATGGCCTCGGAGATCTGCTCGCCGGCAGTGAACACCGGGTTCAGCGATGTCATCGGCTCCTGGAAGATCATCGCGATGTCCGCGCCGCGGATGTTGCGCATTGCGCTGTCGCGTGCCTGCGCGAGGTCGAGCACTTCGCCGTTGCGGCGGCGGAACGCCATGCTCCCGCCGAGGATGCGGCCACCGCCGTGCTCCACGAGCCGCATCAGCGCGAGCGAGGTCACCGACTTGCCCGAACCCGATTCGCCCACCACCGCAAGCGTTTCGCCATGGTCGACGTGGAAGGACAGCTTCTTCACGGCATCGACCGTGCGCTCGGAAGTCGAGAAGCGAACGGTGAGGTCGTCGACGGCGAGAACGCGGCCGTCCGGCAGGGCGAGGGCAGGGGTGGACATGGGAGTGCGAAGAAAAATGGGGCGTGCGGCGATGCGTTGTCAGGCGAAGATGGCCGTATGGGGCGCTTCGTCGCCGCGCGCGTGGCCGCGGTACATGCCTTCGGTGTTGAAGGCGAGGCTCAGATTGCCGTGGCAGTCGACGGCGATCAGCCCGCCGGTGCCGCCGATGGCCGGCAGCGACTGCTGCACCACCGCGTGCGTGGCGGCTTCGAGCGTGGCGCCGCCGTAGGCCATGCGGGCGCACACGTCGTACGCAGCCGCCACGCGGATGAACATCTCACCGCTGCCGGTGCACGACACGGCGGCCGTGCGGTCGTCGGCATAGGTGCCGGCGCCGATCAGCGGCGAATCGCCGACGCGGCCGACGCGCTTGTTGGTCATGCCGCCGGTGGAGGTGGCGGCGGCCAGGTGGCCGTGCATGTCGAGCGCGACCGCACCGACGGTGCCGAACTTCTTGTCTTCGTCGAGCGGCGGCGTTGCTGCCGCCATCGACGCGCCTTCGTGGTCGACCACCACGCGGCCGGTGTCGCGCACGCGGTAGAGCTGCTGGCGGCGCGCCTCGGTGGAGAAGAACGAGGGCTCGACCATCTCCAGCCCGCGTTCGCGTGCAAAGGACTCGGCGCCCGCGCCGGCCAGCAGCACGTGCGCGCCGTCTTCGAGCACGGCGCGCGCGGCGCGCACCGGGCGGCGGACATGGCACACGCCGGCAATGGCGCCGGCGGCGAGCGTGGCGCCGTCCATCACGGCGGCGTCGAGCTCATGGGTTTCGTCGTGCGTGAACACTGCGCCGCGGCCCGCGTTGAAGAGCGGGCAATCTTCGAGCATCTCGACCGCGAGGCAGGCGGCGTCGAGCGCGGATGCGCCCTTGAGCAGCGCTGCCTGAGCGGCGGCCACGATGCTTTTCAGCGCGTCGTGATAGGCCTGCGCCTGTTCGGCGCTGGTCGTGGCGGCGCTGATGGTGCCGGCGCCGCCGTGGATGGCGATCACGGGCACATGAGTCTGGGTCATCGGGAAGCTTTCTTCTTCTTGCTGCCGGCGCCGCTGGGGGCAGGGGCATCGGATGTATGGGGCAGAGCGGCAGCACCGTTGCCTGTGCCGTTGATGCGCGGCAGGCCGTTGGCACCGTGCAGCCAGGGCCGCACTGCCTGCAGGATGCGGCCGGCCGACTGCACGGGGTCGGGCGCGCGCAGCGAAACCGCGCTGGTCAGCGCCTCGATCAGCGCGAGGACGCTGGTCTCGCAGTTCGGGCGGTAGCTGGTTTCGGTCTGGCAATAGAGCGCCACGTCGGCCAGCGGTGCCAGCGGCGAGCTGGGGCGGTCGGTCAGCGCGATCACCGAGCAGCCCTGGCTGCGCGCGATCTGCGCGAGCGAAATGGTGTCCGTCAGGTAGCGCGGAAAGGTCAGGCCGATGAACACGTCCTGCGGACCCGCGTGCATCAGCGTGCGCGCGGCATGGGTGACACCGCTCACGCCCGAGAGCAGGCGCACGTCGTTGCAGCTGCCGTCCAGCCCGTGCTGCAGCAGGCCGGCGAGCCATGCGCTGGCGCCGAAGCCGCCGATGTAGATCGAACGCGCCTTGCCGATGCGCTCCACCGCGGCTTCGCAGGCGGCGTAGTCCAGCGACTGCCGCGTAGCTTCGATGTTGCGGCGGCTCTCGTCGAGCGCGGTGGCGAACACCTCGGACACGGTGCTCGGGCGCTCCAGGTTGCCTCGCATGCGTTCCACCGGCGCCACCAGCGGCTCGAAGCCGCGCACCAGTTCCGCACGGAAGGTGGCGTAGCCATCGAACTCCAGCGCGCGCGCAAAACGGTTGGCCGTGGCGACCGACACCCCCACCGCGGCGGCGAGCTCGTCGATGGGCAGCGTGGCGACCTGCAGCGGGTGCTCCAGCACGTAGTCGGCCACCTGCCGGTGCGAGCGCGACAGCCGCGGCAGCGCCTGCGCAATGCGCTGGGCCACGGTGGTGCCTGGGGTGTCGACGAGGATGCTCATGAAGGGTGCAACGTGCCCGAAAGTGTGCGTTTTTTGAAAACCAGTTTACAAATATAAGTCAGATAAGAAAATTTTCTGTCATTTTTGATCGAGTTTGCAAGTAACGGGCCAGGGGAAGAGGGGCGTTGAAGAGGCGATGCGCGACGCGTTTCGCTCGTGGAGGGGCTGCCCGAGCGGGTTGCGGACGGGCGTCTAGGGATTTCCCCTGATGTCGCGGATGCGCGCCGTACCTCCGGCGGCACCGACGGTCACTGGAGCGAGTGGCGCGGCAGTGAGATCGTGAAGACGCAACCGGTGCCGGGCACGTCCCGCACGGTCAATGTGCCGAAGTCCGCCTCGACGCTCTGGCGGGCGATGGAAAGCCCCAGGCCCAGGCCCGACCGGTCATGACTGTGCTGGTTGAAGGGGGCGAACATCTTGGCGGCGATTCCCGGCGGCAGCCCTCCGCAGTGATCTTCGACTTCGATCAGGACGTGCTCGCCAAGCTCATAGGCCTTCAAGGCGATGTCGGTGTGCGGGTGCGTGAACTTGAATGCGTTCTGCAGCAGGTTCGCCAATGCAGCAAGCAGCAGCTCCCGGTTTCCCCGGATGGCCAGCAGGGAGTCGACGGGTGACACCTCGAAGGCGCAACCCGCGGCGCTGGCAACGAGCTGGGCCGCGGTTTCGGCATCCTTGATGAGCAGGGCCACGGAAAATGTCTGCCGCAGTTCCGGCGCGCCGCTGCGAACTTCGGCGAGTGCCCCGCTGATCAAACTGGTCATCGAAGACAGGCTGCGCTTCAGCACGCTCCCGGTGGCGCCGCCCACTGTCATGTTGCCGAGTTCGAGGGCGTGAATCGCAAGGGTTGCCGTCCCCAGAGCATTGCGCAGCTCGTGAACCAGGAAGCCGAAACGCTCCGTCGCATCCAGGCTCTGCTGACGGGCGATTTGCGTATCGCGCTGAAAGCTGAATTCGGTGACCGCGTCGGCAATGGCGTTGTCCAGACACCGGTTCAGCGTCCGGAATTCCCCGATAGCGAACGGGGCGTTGCGCTCGAAGGCCAGGTCCGTGATCGCCTGGCAAAGGTCGCCATAGTCGTGAACGACCTGGTCGACCGTGTACCCCAGCTTCAGCAGCTCCTTGCCATGTGCAGTGGCGGTCATCCCCATCTCCGACAACGCCAGCGAGTCTCCGCCCGATGGTCCCGAGATCCTGACGCTCTCGGCAGGTTTGTCGTCTTCTTCGGCCGCAAGGGTTCTTATCAGTTGCTCGAGGAACAACGGAATGCCGTTCGCCAGCTGATGTTCGGTGGCGGCCCGCCGGGGCCTCAGTGCAACCTTCGACTTGCACCGTGAAACCAGCTCTTCCCGGTTGTTGGTGAGAAAGTTGCGCATGTTGCGGGACCTCGATGGCTTTCGCCTGGTTCATTCAATGAATGCCGCCTGCTTCTGCTTCCGCTTGAAAGGCGTACCGCCCCATCGTTAGCCGCCCACGGGCGAATTGTCTGTGCGGCATCGCACATACGCGGAGTGCCGGCACGCGCACCCCTGTGTGCGCAAGCGCACAGACGCCGGGGCATCGGCCGCAAAATGATGGGCACTTTGGAACCTCCTTCTCCCATGGCACCGTCCCCACCCCCGTCTTCTTCGCTCGCAGCCGTGGCGCGCAACAGCCTCCTGGAGGTGATGCCGCCGGAGGTGCTGACGGGCCTGATGCCGCTCCTTGAGCTGGTGCCGCTCAAGCTGGGGCAGGTGCTCTACGAATCGGGCGTGGTCCAGCAGTACGTGTATTTCCCGGTCGATTGCATCGTCTCGCTGCTGTACGTGCTGGAAAACGGGCAGTCGGCCGAGATCGCCGTCGTGGGGTTCGAGGGAATGGTGGGCGTGTCGCTGCTGATGGGCGGGGGCAGCACGCCCAACCGCGCCGTGGTGCAGAGCGCGGGGAATGCATTTCGCCTGAGCGCCGGGCACATCAAGCAGTTGACCGACAACGGCGGGCCGCTGCTGCATCTGCTGCTGCGCTACACCCAGTCGCTCATTACGCAGATGTCGCAGACGGCCGTCTGCAACCGGCACCACTCGCTGGAACAGCAGCTGTGTCGCTGGCTGCTGCTGAGCCTCGACAGGCTCCCGGGCAACGAGCTGGTGATGACGCAGGAGCTGATCGCCAACATGCTCGGCGTGCGGCGCGAAGGCGTGACCGAGGCTGCTGGCAAGCTGCAGCGCCTTAATCTCATCAAGTATTCGCGCGGGCACATCACGGTGCTGGACCGCCCGGGTCTGGAGAAGCAGGTGTGCGAGTGCTATGAGGTCGTGAAGCGTGAGACGGATCGCCTGCTGCCTCGCCAACCCGCGACCTGAGCCCGGCGGCGGCCGGGCCGCATTTGGTGCGCCTGCGCACAGACGCGAGAGGGCCCCTCGGCAACAATGCGCCCGGTTGCGCATTTCCGCGCTGATTGACTCTTCCCAACAGGCGGTTCCGTGACATCAGCCCCGACCCGCCCCGTTCTCAATCGCCTGCTCGAGGCGCTGCCGCTCGCAGACCGTGCGCACCTGCTCGAGCGCTGCGACAGCGTGCAGCTGGCCACGGCGCAGATCCTCTACGAGCCGGGCGATGTCATTCATCACATCCACTTCCCGACGAGCGCGTTCGTCTCGCTGGTGTCGACTGCGGACGGCCATGACGGCCTGCAGACGGGCATGGTGGGCAACGAGGGCGCCCTGGGCTACGAGCTGTCGCTGGACGTGCAGAGCGCGCCGCTGCGGGCGCTGGTGCAGGGCGCGGGCATGGCGTGGCGGCTGACCGCGCAATCGTTCGCGCAGGAGCTGGAGCAGAACTCGAAGCTCAAGCGCATCCTCAATCGCTACGTTTGCGTGCTCTTGATGGAGTTCGGCCGTTCGGGCCTGTGCAACCGCTTCCACCTGATCGAGGAGCGCCTGGCGCGCTGGCTCTTGACCACGCAGGACTGCGCGCATTCCACGCACCTTGCGCTTACGCATGAAGTGCTGGGCCGCATGCTGGGTGTGCGCCGGGTCGGCATCACCAACGCCGCGACGGCGCTGCACACGCGGCGGCTGATCGACTATCGGCGGGGGGTCATCACGATCACCGATCGCGAAGGTCTGGAGAACGCGGCGTGCGACTGCTACCGGGCCAACCGGCGCAGCTATGCGCATCTGATCGCATAGCTGCTGGCTGGTGTGTTTGTCAGTGCATCAGCGTGCGGCCGGAACCACGACAACGGTTCCGCTGCCGGTGCCAGTGCTGCCGGTGTTGCCTCTGGCGCCCGTTGCGCCGGTATTGCCCGTGTTGCCGGTATTTCCCTGATTGCCGGTTTCCCCTGTGGCGCCGGTGTTGCCAGTACTACCGGTGTCGCCTGTGGCGCCCGTGTTCCCGGTGTTGCCGGTATTTCCCCTCGCGCCCGTGGCGCCTGTGTAGCCGGTGCTTCCGGTGTTGCCCGTGTTGCCTTGAGGGCCCATGGGGCCGGTGCAGGCAGATGCAGCAAGCAGGGCGAGCAACAGGATGGGCGGGAGTAGATATTTCTTCATGGAGGTTCCTTGTGGTGTTGGAGTGCGCGCAGCTCGAATAGAGGCTACGCCGGCCACAATGACTGCCAGCGCGTATTGCGTCTGTTCGGCACCGCGCATAGGTGCGAATCGCCCGGCAGCCCAGCCGTCAAAATCCCCGGCGCACAAGGGAGTCGCGATGAACGGACTGTTGTCGTTCGGTGCGCGCCTGGCCTGCATCCTTTTGCATGAACACGCTCAGCGGATCGTCGGGGTAGCTCCCAAACCGATCGCGCCGCGCGTAGCCCGCCCGCGCATAGAACGACAACGCCTCGGGTTGGCTCACGCCGGTCTCCAGCCTGAACATCGCGCAGCCACGCGCCATTGCTTCGCTTTCAAGAAAGCCCAGTACTTTCGCCGCGATGCCTTGCCCCCGGTTCTCGGGCCGCACATACATGCGCTTGAGTTCGCCGAATCCGGGTTCCATCACGATGGCTCCGCAACCGATGGCCTTGCCCTCGTCATCACGTGCGACAGCAAATAGCACGTTCGCCGCGGACAGTGCCGCGATGTCGATGCCGTAGTGGCTCTCGGGCGGATACAGCGGCTTCTGATACGCATCGAGGTCGTCGATGAGCTGGATGACGTCGGGTTGATCGGGGTGCTCGAGGGAGATCTGCATCGGGCGATGTTATCCAGCCAAGCTGTCGGCGAATCGAGAGGGCGGGTCGAACGAAAACCCGCCGAGGCGGGTTGGGCGGAGGGAGTCGGTCAGCGGTTGGTTCGCAGGGCTTTCAGCCGACGCTCCGCCTCGCCAGGGGGAATCTTTCCTTCTGTCTCCAGCTTCTTGAGCCGTCGTTCATCTGCACGGTACAGAGCGTCCTTCAGGAGTTTCATCTTGCGTTCCCTGCAAGGGTCGCATTCGTAGAAGCCCGGAGGACTCGCCGTGGAGTTCATCTTCGAGTCGAGTTCCCCGGTGCTGATCCGCCCGGTTGGCTCGATGCCCATGGCGAGAATCCGTTCATTCTTGAACGTAACCAGCGCGCTGCCCTTGCATCCGGTGGTGTCCGTGTTGTCCGGCGCATAGGCGTTCCATGAAACCCTGCGCATGTGCAGCAAGGCATAACGAACGTCTTCCTCCGTCAGTACGACGTCGTCGCAATCCAGAAAATCCTTGTCCTCCCAGGCCGTTCGGCGCGAAGGTTCCGTGATCTCCACCTTTTGCACATAAGCGACGGGGTATCTCCGGTCTGCCGCCTGTGCTGAGGATGTTCCTGCCGCCGCGATCAGGGTCGTAGCCACGAGAGCGTTGAATTTGTTCATGGCTTCGGTGAAGGCAGATTCCAGTTCGCGCCTTGGGCTTCGGTCTTGTTCTTGCTGCTGACCACGGGATGGCGGAATACCTCGCCCCGAGGCACCTGAATCGAATCTTCAAGCACGCTGACAAGCCAAGAGAGTGCTTGATTCTGCGCAGCAGTCGGCGTATCGAATATGCCGTACTCGCCTCGCAATCTGTCGAGGGACCAGTTTTGTTCTTCGCGGATCGGCTTGAATCCTGCCGGCAGTCTCGCCCTGCCAACCATCTCGATCCCTATGGACTCCATGTTGTCCGGATAGCGATCACCGGAAGTCTTTTGCATCTCGATCCGATGTATCGCCATCGCTCCTGCCTTCCTGGGAAAGTCTTGCGGCTTGCACGTTTTCATCACCAGGCATCGCGCCTTCAACGGCCCCACATGATTCGTCCGCTGATAGATCGCCGCCGTCTGATAGATCGTCCCATCCTTGTCGATGAGAAAGTGCGCTCCGTTCGCCTTGGGGTTCTTGTAGCTGTTCAATGAGGATGCCCGCGTATCGGCATCGGTCTGATGCACGACGATGCCGGTGATTGCGCCACTCCGTTTTCCTCGTTCGATCTGCGGGCTGCGAGCATGCCTGACCCTTGCGTGATTGATCATTCCGTGTTTGTCGACTTCGACAAGCATGTGGTTTCTCCCTGAAGCTTTTTGATTGGTTGCTGACTCTTCGCGAGGCGTGTCCGCGCATCTGTGCACGACATGGATCACAACCTCGCGGCGCATGCTACTGACCGATAAAGAGAGTTTTGTGGCGGCTTTGTCAACCACTTGTGGCCGGCTTCAGCAAAGCCCGCTCGCCCACATGGTTCAACGCTCCGTCCAACAATGGCCGCGCGGCAGGCTGTTCGGCTTGCCGGTTTTCTTTTTCCCGAATCCGCAAACACCAAGGAGTACCACTTTGGAATACCGTCATCTAGGCAAATCAGGCCTCAAGGTCCCCGTGTTGAGTTTTGGCACCGGCACTTTCGGCGGCAAGGGCGAGTTCTTCAGCGCGTGGGGCAGCACCGACGTGGCCGAGGCGCGCAAGCTCATCGACATCTGCCTCGAGGCAGGCGTCAACATGTTCGACAGCGCCGACATCTATTCGGCTGGTGCAGCCGAGTCGGTGCTCGGCGAGGCGATCAAGGGCCGCCCGCGCGACGGGCTGCTGATCTCGACCAAGGCCACCTTCCGCAGCGGCGAGGGGCCGAACGACGTGGGCTCGTCGCGCCATCACCTCGTGCAGGCCGTCAATGGCGCGCTCAAGCGACTGGGCACCGACTACATCGACCTGTTCCAGCTGCACGGCTTCGATGCGAGCACGCCGGTGGAAGAGACGCTTGGCACGCTCGACGATCTCGTGCGCGCGGGCAAGCTGCGCTACATCGGTGTGTCGAATTTCTCGGGCTGGCACCTGATGAAGTCGCTGGCCGTTTCAGAGCGCTACGGCTTGGCGCGCTACGTCGCCAATCAGGCCTACTACTCGCTGGTCGGCCGCGACTACGAATGGGAGCTGATGCCGCTGGCGCAAGACCAGGGCGTGGGCGCGGTGGTGTGGAGCCCGCTGGGCTGGGGCCGGCTTACGGGCAAGATCCGCCGCGGCCAGCCGCTGCCTGCCAATAGCCGCCTGCACGTCACTGCCGACATGGGCCCGCCGGTGCCCGACGAACTGCTGTATCGCGTGGTCGACGCGCTGGAAAAAGTCGGCGCCGAAGTCGGCAAGACGGTGCCGCAGGTCGCGCTGAACTGGCTGCTGCAGCGCCCGACAGTGTCGAGCGTGGTGGTCGGTGCGCGCGACGAGGCACAGCTGCGGCAGAACCTCGGCGCGGTGGGCTGGAACCTCACGCCCGCGCAGGTCGCCGAGCTCGATGCGGCCAGCACGACGACGCGGGCCTATCCCTACTGGCATCAGCAGGGCTTTCTCGAACGCAACCCCAATCCGGTCTAGGCCGGCGTCAGCCCGAGCACCCACCGCTTGAAGTGCTCCAGCGCCCCGGAGGCCGGCCGGCCTTCGGGGTACGCGAAGTAGTAGCCCTGGCGCACGTCGAGGTGCCGGTCCACCGGAATCACGAGTTCGCCTGCGCGCAGCTCGTGTTCGATCAGGATGCGCGGCGCCAGGCCCACGCCCATGCCGGCGGCCGTGGCCGCGACGACCATGGTGAAAAGCTCATAGCGCGGTCCGCGCGACGCGTGCACCGTGTACTCCCAGCCCTGCTGCGCATACCAGTCGCGCCAGGCATGGGCGCGTGTGCTCAGGTGCACATGGCGGCATTGCTCGAAGCCGGCTTCGTCCCATGGCCCGTGCGCATCGCGGAACGCGGGGCTGCAGATAGGCACCATCTCGCCCTCGGCAAAGATCAGCCCGCCGCGCGTGTTCGGCCAGAACTGGTCGCCGAAGTAGATGGCCGCGTCGTACGCGTTCTCCTGAAAAGAGAAGGGCTGCGAGCGCGCCGACAGGTTCACCGTGATGTTCGGATGCAGCAGGCTGAACTCCGGCAGCCGCGGTATCAGCCACTGCGTGGCAAAGGTGGGCACCACCGCCAGTTCCAGCACGAAGCCCATCTCGTGGCCGGCGCTGATCTCCAGCGTGTCGCGGCGGATCTGGTCGAGGTGGCGCCTGATGCGCGCCGCATATTCGCGGCCCACGTCGGTCAGCGTGAGCCGACGCCGCACGCGCGAGAACAGCGGCACGCCGAGCCGCTGTTCGAGCATGGCCACCTGCCGGCCGACGGCGCTTTGCGTCAGCGCCAGCTCGGTTGCCGCGCGGGTGAAGCTGCCCAGCCGCGCCGAGGCCTCGAAGGCCTGCAGCGCGCCAAGGTTGGGAATGTCTTTTCTCATCGATTGCCAGCGGTTGTCTCAGTCGTTCAGCCAAAGCACCGGTCGTGCCCGGGGGGCGGTGTCCTTCCCGGCGTGCACAACGTTGTGCGTTTTTAGCGTTTGTTCGGCTTGCGCCCACGACTCTATTCTGCGTGCCGACCCCATGCCAACGATACGAGGAGACTTCCGATGATTGTTTTGCGCACCCGTTGCACTGCCCTGGGCATTGCACTGGTTTCCGTTCTGGGCCTGCCCGTCGCCGCGTTCGCGCAGGCCGAGCAGACCGTCACCATCGGCCACGCCGGCCCGCTCACCGGGGGCGCCGCCCACTGGGGCAAGGACAACGACAACGGCGCGCGGCTCGCGGTCGAAGACCTGAACAGGCAGGGCCTTGTCATCGGCGGCAAGAAGATCAAGTTCGTGCTGCAGTCCGAAGACGACCAGGCCGATCCCAAGCAGGCCATGGTGGTCGCCAACAAGCTGGCCGACATGGGCGTGAAGGGCATGCTGGGCCACTTCAACTCGGGCGCAGCCATTCCGGCCTCGGCCGTCTACAGCCGCGCGGGCCTGCCCGACGTGTCCACCGCCACCAACCCGACCTTCACGAAGCAGGGCTACAGCAACGTCTTCCGCATCCTGGCCAGCGACGACGACGTGGGCATGGCCATCGCCAACTACACGGTGAAAGACCTGAAGGCGAAGAACATCGCCGTGATCGACGACCGCACTGCCTACGGCCAGGGCGCCGCCGAGGTGTTCACGCGCGGCGTGAAGGCGCTGGGCGGCAACGTGGTGGCGCAGGAGTACGGCAGCGACAAGGCCACCGACTTCATGGCCATCCTCACCACCATCAAGAGCAAGCAGCCTGACGTGGTGTTCTACGGCGGCATGGACGCGCAGGGCGGGCTCATCGCACGGCAGATGAAGCAGCTCGGCATCACGGCCAAGCTGCTCGGCACCGACGGACTGTGCACCGACGAGGTCGCCAAGATCAGCAGCGGCGCGGTCGACGGGCTGCTCTACTGCACGCGCGGCGGCAAGGAACTCGAAAAGACATCGAAGGGCGCCGATTTCGAGCAGCGCTACAAGGCCCGCTATGGCGTCGACGTGCTGACCTACGCGCCGTACCTCTACGACGCCATGATGGCGCTGGCCGCCGGCATGCGCGCGGCCAACTCGGTCGAGCCCGAGGCTTACCTGCCGGCAATGCGCAAGGTGAAGTTCGACGGCGTCACCGGCACCATCAGCTTCGACGCCAAGGGCAACCTGCAGAAGCCGGATTTCACCGTCTTCACCTACAAGGACGGCAAGCGCGTGCGCGTGGCCGGCTCCTGAGGCCGCATGCGGACACTGAACGCCGAGGAAACCGCCGCAGCCTTGCCCTGGGGCGCTCTGGTCGAGGCGCTGCTGCAGATGTTCGAGCGCGAACGTCTCGGCGAGGCGCATGCGTTGCCGCGTACCTCGGTACCGCTCGCGGCCGGCGGCGTCATGCTGCTGATGCCGGCGGCCGACCAGCACTTCGCCGCGCTGAAGACGGTGACCGTGCACGCCGGCAATGCGGAACAGGGCCTGCCGGTGGTGCAGGGCGACGTGACGCTGATGGATGCCGCCACCGGCACGCGGCTGCTCGCGATGGATGGCAATGTGCTGACGGCGCGACGCACGGCGGCGTTGTCGCTGGCGGGCGCCATGAGGGCAGGGCGTGGCGGCGCCGAGCGCATGCTGCTGATTGGCGCGGGTGTGCAGGCTCGCGCGCACGCCGAGGCCTTTGCCGAGGTGTGGGGCGTGCGGCATCTGAAGATCCATGCGCGAACGCAGGCCCATGCGGAAGCACTGGCGCAGCACATGCGCTCGCGCGGCGTCGACGCCAGTGCAATCGCTGACCCGACCGCCGCCGCGGAAGAAGCCGACGTGATCGTCGCCGCGACCAACTCGCAAGAACCGGTCGTCCCGTCGCGGGTGCGGCCGGATGCCACCGTGATCGCCGTCGGCGCCTACCGCGCTGACATGGCCGAGGTGCCGCCCGAACTGGTGCGGCGCTGCGCCGTGTTTGTGGATACGCTGGAGGGCGCGCGCAGCGAGGCGGGCGACCTGATCCGGGCGGGTGTCGATTGGTCCACCGTTCAGGCTTTCAGCAGCGCACAGCCGGTACAACAAGGTCGCCTGGTACTCGTCAAGACCGTAGGCCACGCGCTGTGGGACCTGGCGGCGGCGCGGCTGGCGTATGTGAATCAACAACAGCAGTGATGACGAGCGGCAAGAAGAAGGGCATTTCATGCGTCGTGTGGTGATCATCGGCGGCGGAGCCATCGGCTCCGCCATCGCCTACTTCCTGACCCGCAGCCCCGAAGAGGAGCCCTTCGAGGTCACGGTGGTCGAGCGCGATTTCTCGTACAAGCAGGCGTCGTCGGCACTGTCGGCCAGTTCGATCCGCCAGCAGTTCTCCACCGCCATCAACATCGAGATGTCGCTGTACGGCATCGACTTTTTCCGCAATCTCGGCGAGACGCTGCGCGTGGGCGACGACGTGCCCGACATCGGCCTGGTCGAGCCCGGCTACCTGTACCTCGCTTCGCCGGCCGGTGTCGATGTGCTGCGCGAGAACCACGCGATGCAGAAGGCGCACGCGGTGGACGTTGCGCTGATGACGCCCGATGAGCTGAAGGCGCGCTTTCCGTGGATCTCGACCGAAGGGGTTGCGCTTGCCTCGCTGGGCCTCTCGGGCGAGGGCTGGTACGACGGTTACAGCCTGCTGCAGGCCTTTCGCAAGAAGGCCGCCTCGCAGGGTGTGCGCTATGTGCAGGCGCATGTGACGGGCTTGCGCCGCAACGGGCGCACCGTGACCGGTGTGCAGCTCGACAGCGGCCAGACGTTGGAGGCAGATGTGGTCGTCAACGCCGCGGGCGCATGGGCTGCGAAGGTGGCGCAGTGGGCCGGCATCGATCTGCCCGTGCGCGGCCGCCGCCGCAGCGTGTTCAGCTTCTCGTGCCCCGACACGCTGCCCGGATGCCCGCTGGTGATCGACACCTCCGGCATCTGGCTGCGCCCCGAGGGCCGCCAGTTCATCTGCGGCTTCGCGCCACCCGAAGACCAGGATCATGACGACGTGCCGCTCGAGGTCGAGTACGAAGCCTTCGACAGCTTCATCTGGCCATCACTGGCCGAGCGCGTGCCGGCCTTCGAAGCCATCCGCATGACAGGCGCATGGGCGGGCTACTACGAGATGAACGTGTTCGACCACAACGCCATCCTCGGCCTGCACCCGGACTGCGAGAACCTCTACTTCGCCAATGGCTTCTCGGGCCACGGCCTGCAGCAGTGCCCGGCGGCTGGGCGCGGAGTGGCGGAGCTGATCCGCTTCGGGGAATACCGCAGCCTCGACCTTTCGCCGGTGTCGTTCGCGCGCATTCTGGAGAACAGGCCGCTGCTGGAGAAGAACGTGATCTAGGCGGGGCCAAGGGGAGGGCGTACGATCTTCGCCAGAGAGGTGCACCTACCCATGACCGCACAGACACTGATCGATACCGCCCGCGCGCTCGTCGCAGGCGACAAGGGCTTGCTCGCGATGGACGAGAGCAACGCCACCTGCAACAAGCGCTTCGCCACGCTGGGCATTCCGCAGACCGAGGCGGCGCGGCGCGACTGGCGTGAGCTGATCGTCACCGCGCCGGGGCTGGGCGACAGCATCAGCGGCGCCATCCTGTTCGACGAGACCATCCGCCAGAAGACCAACGCGGGTCAGCCCTTTGCCAAGGCGCTTGAGGGCGTGGGCATCATTCCCGGCATCAAGGTCGACACGGGCGCTAAGCCGCTGGCCGGACATCCCGGCGAGACCGTCACCGAAGGGCTTGACGGTCTGCGCGAGCGCCTTGCCGAATATGCCGGCATGGGCGCGCGCTTTGCCAAGTGGCGCGGCGTGATCGCCATCGGCGACGGCCTGCCGACGCGCGCTTGCATTCGCGTCAATGCCCACGCGCTAGCTCGCTACGCCGCGCTGTGCCAGGAAGCAGGCCTGGTGCCCATCGTCGAACCCGAGGTGCTGATGGACGGCAATCATTCGCTCGCGCGGTGCGCCGAAGTTACCGAAGAAGTGCTGCACAAGACTTTCGCCGAACTGCGCGCACAGGGCGTGCTGCTCGAAGGCATGCTGCTGAAGCCGAACATGGTGTTGCCGGGGCAGAAGGCCTCCACGCAGGATTCTGTCGAGGCGGTCGCGGAGGCCACGGTCAACTGCCTGCTGCGCACCGTGCCTGCAGCAGTGCCCGGTGTGGCGTTTCTCTCGGGCGGCCAGTCGGCGCAGCTGGCTTCCGCACGGCTGAACGAAATGAACATCCGGTTCAAGTCGCGCATGCCGTGGGCGCTGGCCTTCTCGTTCTCCCGCGCGGTGCAGCAGCCCGCGCTCGATGCATGGAAGGGCGATGCCGCCAACGTGTCTGTTGCCCAACAAGCGCTGGTGCTCCGCACCCGGGCCAATCAGGCCGCGCGTCGCGGCGACTACAAAGAGGCATAGAGCCACGCATGACGACCCCTCAGGACCTGTACAACCAGAAGCTGGCATCTCCCGCCGACGCCGTGCGCCAGGTGCGCAACGGCGACATGATCATCGTGCCGACAGGAGTCGGCGAGCCGCCCACGCTGCTCACGGCGCTGTCGGAGCAGCGCCGCGATTTCCACGACGTGAAGGTCGCGCAGATTCTTGCGATGCGCAAGTACGCCTACATCGACCCCGAGACCGTCGAGCACGTGCGCCACGTCGCGTTGTTCTTCGGTGGGGCCTCCCGCGCGGGCGGGCAGGAGGGCTGGATCGACTTTCTGCCGAACTACTTCTCGGAGATTCCCGCGCAGATCGAGCGCGGGCAGATGCCGGCCGACGTGGTCTTCAGCATGGCCTCGCCCATGGATGCGCACGGCTACTTTGCCCTGAGCCTGGGCGCCGACTACACGATGGCCGCCGTTGCCAGGGCGCGTGCCGTGGTGCTCGAGGTGAACCCGAACGTGCCCTTTGCCTGTGGCGCCTGCCATGTGCACATTTCGCAGGTGGCCGCGCTCGTGGAAAACGAGGCGCCGGTCATGGAAGTCGGCCTGCCGAAGATCGGTGTGGTGCAGGAGGCCATCGGCAAATACGTGGCCGACCTGATCGACGACGGCTCGACGCTGCAGATCGGCTATGGCGGTATTCCCGACGCGGTGGTGATGCAGCTAACGCACAAGCACGACCTGGGCATCCACACCGAGATGATCGGCGACGGCATTCTCACGCTGGTGGAGAGCGGGGCCGTGACCAATCGGCGCAAGAACTACCTGCCGGGCAAGTCGATCGCCACCTTCGCGCTGGGGTCGAGCAAGCTCTACCGCTTCATGGACCGCAACCCGGCGCTGGAGATGCACCCGGTGAACTTCACCAACGACCCGGCGCTGGCAGGGCTCAACGACAACCTCATCGCAATCAACGCGACGATGCAGATCGACCTGCTGGGCCAGTGCGGCTCTGAGAGCCTGGGCCACGCGCCGTACTCGGGCACGGGCGGGCAGTCGGACTTCGTGCGTGCCGCCAATCGTTCGCGCGGCGGCAAGGCCTTCATCGTGCTGCCTTCCACGGCCAAGGGCGACACCATCTCGCGCATCGTGCCCTCGCTGTCGCCGGGCACGCATGTGAGCACGAGCAAGAACGACATCAACTACGTGGTCACCGAATACGGCGTGGCCCAGTTGCGAGGCAAGTCGGCGAAGCAGCGGGCGCGCGAACTCATCGGCATCGCGCATCCGGCCTTCCGGGCGGAGCTGACCGAGCAGGCCAGGCGGCTGAAGCTGCTGTAGGCCTGCGGGTTGGCTATCAGCCGGCCTTGGCCGCCTTCACCAGCGAAGGCGTTGCCTTGTAGCTCTCCGGGAACAGCTTTTTCAGGTCGTCGATCTTCGGCATGTCGTTGATCGCGATGTAGGGCTGGCTCGGGTGCAGCGTCAGGTAGTCCTGGTGATAGTCCTCGGCCGCATAGAAGGGCTTGGACATCTCGACCGTGGTGGCCAGCTGCTTGCCGAAGGTCTTGGCCTGGTTCAGCTGTGCGATGTAGGCGGTGGCGATGCGCGCCTGCTCGGCGTTCTCGGCGAACACGGTGGAGCGGTATTGCGTGCCGGTGTCCGGGCCCTGGCGGTTGAGTTCGGTCGGGTCGTGCGCCACCGAGAAGTAGATCTGCAGCAGCTTGCCGTAGCTGACCTGCTGCGGGTCGTAGGTGATGCGCACCGATTCGGCATGGCCCGTGCGGCCCGAGCCGACTTCGTCGTAGCGTGCCGTCTTGGCGTCGCCGCCGGCGTAGCCCGATACGGCATTGCTCACGCCCTTGACGCGCTGGAACACGCCCTGAACGCCCCAGAAGCAACCGCCGGCGAACACGGCGGTTTCGGTCTTTGCGGCCGGCGGTGCCACGAGGTCTGCCGTGGGCGCGGGCACCCGGCGGGCGGTTTCGGCGAACGAAGGCACTGCGTGCCAGACCAGCGCGGCGGCAGCCAGCGTGCCGGCGGTGAGTGCGAGGGATTTCATGAGGGCTCCTTGAGGGCGAGTTTCGGTGGCTGGATAGCCGGTTGGCGCGACATTGACGCCGAATCTGCCGGGCGTCAATGGCGTTTGCGGGTTGCTCTGCTTACTTCTTCATCTCGTCCTTGCCCATGCTGTCCTTCTTCATGGCGTCCTTGGACATCGAGTCTTTGGCCATCGAGTCCTTCTTCATGGCGTCCTTCGACATGGAGTCCTTCGCCATCGAGTCTTTCTTCATGCCGTCCTTGGACATCGAGTCCTTGGCCATGCCGTCTTTCGCCATTTCGTCTGCGGCGAAAGCCGAGGCGCCGGCGAAGGCCATGCAGGTTGCGAGCAGGGTTGCGGTGAGCTTGTTCATTGGAGTCTTCCTGGGTTGAGTTTGGATTTCGTTTCAAAGATCGGCCTGGTTACAGTGAACTGGGCCTTGCGCTTTCTTCGGCAGTCGAGCGGCTGTGTCGGCCCCTCAGCTCCCTCCGAACCAGTTGTAGCCCTGGTCTTCCCAGTAGCCACCTGTGTAGGTGTTGGTGACGAACATCGCCTTGATGTGCTTCGGGTTCTTGTAGCCAAGCTTGGTCGGCATGCGCAGCTTCATCGGAAAGCCGTACTTGGGCGGCAGCGGCTGGCCGTCGTAGGTCAGCGTCAGCAGCGTCTGCGGATGCAGCGCGGTGGGCATGTCGATGCTGGTGTAGTAGTCGTCCGCGCACTTGAAGCCGACGTACTTGGCCGTCAGGTCGGCGCCGATGTGGCGCAGGAAGTCGGCAAAACGCACGCCGCCCCATTTGCCGATGGCGCTCCAGCCTTCCACGCAGATGTGGCGTGTGATCTGGTCGTGCTGCGGCATGGCACGCAACTCGGCCAGCGTCCAGGCATGCTTGTCGGCGACCATGCCGGTCACTTCGAGCTTGTAGCTGGCTTCGTCTACTTCGCGCACCTCGTCTTCGCCGTAGTAGGCGTTGAACGGAAAGGGGCGCGTGATCTCGGCTTCGGTGTAGGTTGGGGCAAGCTGCGTCGGGCTGAAGATCAGGCCCTGCACCTTGTCGTTGAAGCGCGAGATCTTCGTGAGCGCCGCTTCCACCTGCGCGTTGTCGCTGATGCTGCAGCCCGTGAGCAGCGAGAGGCCGCCGAGCGTGAGCGAGCGTTGCAGGAAGGCGCGACGCGAAGGCTGGTCGAGCTTCTTCGCAATCAGCGTGCGGGCTTCATGCAGCACGGCGTCGCCGTCAATGCCGCTCAGGGTTGGGGCTTTGAAGATTTTCATCAGGCTTTTGGCGCACGGCCGCGGATCATGGTGAGGAGGGTGCGGGGCACCAAGGCCACCATCACCAGATGCACGACGATGAAGGCGACGATGGCCGCCATCGCAAAGAAGTGGATGCGGCGCGCAAACTCGTAGCCGCCCAGCAGGTCGCGAAGCACGGCGAACTGCACCGACTTCCACAGCACCAGGCCCGACAGCACGATCACGATCAGGTCGAGCATCACGAACAGGTAGGCCAGCTTCTGCACGCTGTTGTAGTGGCGCGGGTCGGCGTGCGAGAGCTTGCCCTTCAGCGCGGCCAGCGCGTCGTGCCAGATGCCGGAGGGCGTCACCGGAAAGAACTTGGTGGCAAGCCGGCCGCTGGCGATGTTCATGGCCAGGTACACGAAGCCGTTGAACACCAGCAGCCACATGGCCGCAAAGTGCCACTGCAGTGCGCCGCCGAGCCAGCCGCCGAGCGTGATGATGGTCGGGATGGTGAAAGGGAAGAACGGCGCCGCGTCATAGATGCGCCAGCCGCTCGTCACCAGGATCACCACGGCCAACGCGTTGAGCCAGTGCGTGATGCGCATCCACAGCGGATGGATGGGACGGCGATCGACCTCGGGGGGCGGCTCGGCGAGTGGGGCGATGGCTGTGCTGTTCATGGGGCGGATTGTTGGGCGCACCCCATGGCCGATTCATCACGCAAAGTTCAATTAATCGTGATAACTCCGCAAGCCGTATCGCAGGACAATGGCGCCCTATGGACACCTCCAAGCGCGTGCTGATCGTCGAAGACGACGCCCACATTGCCGGACTCCTGCGCATGCACTTGCGCGACGAAGGCTATGCGGTCGAGCACGCCGCCGACGGCCACGCCGGCCTGCGCGAGCTGGAGCGCGGCAACTGGGACGCGCTGGTGCTCGACCTGATGCTGCCCGGCATCGACGGCCTCGAAATCTGCCGCCGCGCCCGCGCCATGACGCGCTATACGCCGATCATCATCATCAGTGCCCGCTCGAGCGAGGTGCACCGCATCCTCGGGCTGGAGCTGGGCGCTGACGACTACCTGGCCAAGCCCTTCTCGGTGCTGGAACTGGTGGCGCGCGTGAAGGCGCTGCTGCGGCGCACCGATGCGCTGGCGCGCAATGCGCGCATGGAGTCGGGCAGCCTCACGCTCGGCAATCTCGACATCGAGCCGCTGGCGCGCGAGGTGCGCGTGGACGGCAAGCTCATCGAACTCACGCCGCGCGAGTTCGACCTGCTTTACTTCTTCGCTCGGAACCCCGGCAAGGTGTTCTCGCGGCTCGACCTGCTCAACCAGGTCTGGGGCTACCAGCACGACGGCTACGAGCACACGGTCAACACGCACATCAACCGGCTGCGCACCAAGGTCGAGGCCGATCCGGCGGAGCCCCGGCGCATCCTCACGGTGTGGGGGCGGGGCTACAAGCTGTCGGCCACCGCGACCGGGGAGGACTCTGCGTGATGGCGTGGGCCACGCTGTCGCGGCGGCTGTCGGCCGTGTTCGCGGTGCTGCTGCTGGTGTGCTGCGGGGCATCGGCGTGGCTGCAGATGCGCTCCAACGGCATGCACGAACAGGAGGTCATCCAGCGCCTGTCGCTCGGGCTCGCGGCGCACATCGCCGAGAACTCCGAGCTCATGAAGCCTGGCGGACTCAACCAGGAGGCGGTGAAGGATCTTTTCGACAAGCTCATGGCCGTCAACCCGAGCGTGGAGGTCTATCTGCTGGGGCTGGACGGCCGCATCAAGGCGCAGGCCGCACCGCTCGGGCACCTGAAGCGCGACAAGGTCGAGCTGGGGCCGATCCGCAAGCTGCTGTCGGGTGCGCCGCTGCCCATCGGCGGCGACGATCCGCGAAGTCTTGCCGCGTCCAAGGTGTTCAGCGCCGCGCCGCTGCGCATGGACGGGCGCGACGTGGGATACGTCTACGTGGTGCTGCAGGGCGAAGACCACGACGCGCTGGTCGCCAATGCGGCGACCGACAACGTGCTGCGCACCACGCTGTGGTCGATGGGGCTGGTGGCGCTGCTCGGGCTGCTTGCGGGCCTTGCGGCTTTCCGCCTCATCACGCGGCCGCTGCGCGAGCTGACCTCGGCCGTCAAGCGCTTCGAGACAGAAGGCATCGCCTCGCTCGAAAGCGAGGCTCCCACGCTGGAGCGCCTCTCCCACGGCAGCGACGAAATCGCGCAGCTGGGCCAGGCCTTCGCGCAGATGACGCGCCGCATCGCCGAGCAATGGCGCGAGCTGACCCTGCAAGACCAGCAGCGCCGCGAGCTGTTCGCCAACATCTCGCACGACCTGCGCACGCCGCTCACTTCGCTGCACGGGTATCTCGAAACGCTGCTGCTCAAGGCCGGCTCGCTCAGCGAGGAAGAGCGCCGGCGCTATCTGGAAATCGCACTGGGCCAGAGCCGCAAGGTCGGTCGCCTCGCGCAGGAAGTGTTCGAACTGGCACGCCTCGAATACGGCGTGGTCAAGCCCGAGAAGGAAAACTTCGCACTCGCCGATCTCGTGCAGGACGTGTTCCAGAAGTTCGAGCTGGCTGCCGAGGCGAGGCATCAACGCCTCAAGCCCGACATCGCGCCGGGCCTGCCGGTGGTGTCGGCCGACCTCGGCATGATCGAGCGCGTGCTGACCAACCTGCTCGACAACGCCATCCGCCACACGCCCGAGGGCGGCGAAATCGTGGTGCAGCTGCGTGCCGAGAACGCAGGCGTGACGGTTCAGGTGAGCGACACGGGCCCCGGCATTCCGGGCGAACTGCAGCCGGCCCTGTTCATGCGCCCCGTGTTCATGAGCGGATCGCGCACCGACAGCGCGAGCAGCGGCGGGCTGGGCCTGGTGATCGTGAAGCGCATCTTGCAGCTGCACGGCAGCGACATACGGCTGGTGCAGCAGCCGGACAAGGGCGCGGTGTTCCGCTTTCAGCTGGGTGGTGCGGCAAGCGCCTGAAAGGCTTGCAGGTTTGCCTGCGCGTGGGTGACGATGCTGCAAGAGCAGCACAACCCTTACGCAAGGAGACAAGCCAGATGCCAGCCTTCGAAACCGTCCTGATCGACAAGGACCCTCAGCACCCGCGCATCGCGCGCCTCGTACTCAACCGGCCCGACAAGCTCAACGCCATCGGTGAGACCACGCCTTCGGAGATTCGACGCGCGGTCGAATGGGCCGAAGCCGATGACGAAGTGCATGTGATCGTGGTCGAAGGCGCAGGCCGCGCCTTCTGCGCTGGCTACGACCTCGGCGACTATGCCGAAGGCCACGGGCGTGAAGGGCAGGGCGACCACCCTTGCCGGCAAGAGAAAACGCCATGGGACCCGATGCTCGACTACGCCGCCATGAAGCGCAACACCGACGACTTCATGGCCCTGTGGCGCAGCCGCAAGCCCACCATCGCCAAGGTGCACGGCTACGCGGTGGCGGGCGGCAGCGACATCGCGCTGTGCTGCGACCTGCTGACCATGGCCGACGATGCGCGCATCGGCTACATGCCCACGCGCGTGTGGGGCTGCCCGACCACCGCGATGTGGACCTATCGCCTCGGTGCCATGCGCGCCAAGCAGCTCATGTTCACGGGCGACACCATTGCCGGCACGCAGGCGGCCGATTGGGGTCTCGCCAATTTCTCGGTGCCCGCCGATCAGCTCGACGACGCCACGCTGAAGCTCGCACTGCGCATCGCGGGCGTGCCGCGTTCGCACTTGATGATGCACAAGCTGGTCGTCAACCAGGTCTGGCACTCGATGGGGCTGGAGCAGAGCCAGATGTTCGCGACCGTGTTCGACGGCATCACGCGGCACAACCCAGAGGGGATGTGGTTCAGGCGCCAGGCGGAGGCCGAAGGCTTCAAGAGCGCGGTGCAGTGGCGCGACAGCGGCCGGCAGATTCCCGAGGGCGACGAAGCCCGCGCACGCATTGCCGAGCTCGAAGCGAAGCTGGCAGCGCGCGGCTGATCCGGCACGGGCAGGCGCCGGTGCGCGCCGATGGCCCTTTGTCGCGTGGTGCATGTCACGCGACCGACACCTCCCCCTTCGATGATCCGGCGCGCCTGCCGCCAACCTTCTTGGCAGCAAAAGGCAGGCGTATTTACATCGATAGAAACAAATAGGGGGAATTTCAATGCAGTTGTTAACTTTTTCCAGGACCGCCCTGGCGGCTTGTGCCTGCGCGTTCATGGCGGCATGCGGTGGTGGCAGTGGCGGCGGCATGCCCGCGCTACCCGATGCGCCGGCGTCACCGCCGGCGGCGCCTCCTGCGCCGGCCCCGGCTCCAGCGCCAGTGGAGGCGGCACCCGTGCTCGTCATCGGTCATCGCGGCGCTTCGGCGCAGCGGCCTGAACACACGCTGGCCTCGTACCAGCAGGCCATCGACGACGGAGCTGACTTCATCGAACCCGACCTGGTGCCCACCAAGGACGGCGAACTGGTCGCCCGCCACGAGAACGCCATTGCCATCGTCGACGCAGCCGGCACCGTGATCGAGGCCACCACCAACGTGGCCGACGTGCCGAAGTTCGCTGGCCGCAAGGCCACCAAGGTCATCGACGGCATCTCGATCACAGGCTGGTTCACCGAGGACTTCACGCTGGCCGAACTCAAGGAGCTGAAGGCCCGCGAGCGCATTCCGAAGCTGCGCCCGGCCAACGTGTCGTACAACGACCAGTTCCAGGTGCCCACGCTCGACGAAGTGATCCAGCTCGCCAAGGCGCAGTCGGTGGCCAAGGGTCGCGTGATCGGCATCTACCCCGAGACCAAGCACCCGACCTACTTCCGCTCGATAGGCCTGCCGCTGGAGAAGAAGCTGCTCGACACGCTGCAGAAGCACGACCTGAACAAGGCTGATGCGCCGGTGTTCGTGCAGTCTTTCGAGACCGGCAACCTGAAGGACATCCGCCTGAAGAGCACGGTGAAGATAGTCCAGCTCATCGACGGGCAGGGGGCGCCTTACGACTTCGTGGCCCTGAGCGACAAGCGTACGTATGCCGATCTTGTGAAGCCCGAGGGCCTGGCCGAGATCGCAGCTTATGCGCAGGGCGTCGGCACGGCCAAGGCACGCGTGATCCCGGTGGTCGACGGCAAGCTCGGCACGCCCACCACGCTCGTGAAGGACGCGCACGACAAGAAGCTGCTGGTCCACGTCTGGACGATCCGCCCCGAGAACAACTTCCTGCCGGACAGCCTCAAGAGAGCGCCGAAGGCCGACCCGATCATGCAAGGCGACACCGCCGGGGAAATCAAGGCGTTCCTCGACGCCGGCATCGACGGCCTCTTCGCCGACAGCCCCGTCACGGCGGTGCCGGTGGTCAAGGCGTATCGGGCGGCGCGGTCGAGGTAGGAGCGCGCAAGAGGCGGTGGTTGGCGCTCAGTCCTTGCGGCGGGTGACGACCACCGTCGCTTCGAGTCCCTCGTAGGCCTCGGCGTCGCCGTACCAACTGCCCGAGATGGGCGCTGCCTGCGCCGGGTCGCGCGTGACGCCGACACGGATCAACTGGCCGCTGCCCATCAGGTTGTTGGTCGGATCGAAGGCCAGCCAGCCGATGCCCGGCAGATAGGCCTGCAGCCAGGCGTGCGTGGTGCCGGCGCCGGTCATCGATTCGCCCTTGGTCTGGGCGGCGTTGTCGAGCGCGGCGTCGTAGAGATAGCCGGAGACGAAGCGAGTGGCAATGCCCAGGCGCCGCGCGGCTTCCATCATCAGCAGGGCGTAGTCGCGGCAGCTGCCGCTGCCGAGCGCCAGCGTGACGAGCGGCGTTTGCGTGCCTTCCTCGTCGCGCGCCTTGTACTCGAGGCTCTGGCCGATGTGCGCGTTCATGCGCGTGAGCACCTCTCGCGTGCTGTTGGGCTTGTCGGTATGCAGGAACTGGTGGGCCCAGCGGATCAACGTGCCCTGGTTGTCGTCGTCGTGGTGCGGGCGCAGGTAGTGCTCGAGGTCGAGGCGCTCCTGCACCGAATAGGCGAAGGGCAAGAATTCGGCAGCGGGGTCGAGCGCCAGCTGGTCTTGCTGCGCCGGCACGTGCTCGATGGTGAAAGAGCACACGATGCGCAGCTCGGTCGCCTCGCCCATGGGCTGCACCAGCGCCACGGAATTGGAATGCGGGTCTTGAATGAGCCGGGTGAAGGCCTGCGGGCTCACCTGCAGGTCGGTGGCCAGCACGCGCAGGTCGTGGCTGTCGCGCGGACGGAACATCACGCGGTGCAAGCCGAAGGTGACCGGCTTGTTGTAGCGATAGACGGTGGTGTGCTTGATGTCGTACTGGATGGCCATGCGGTGCATTCTCAGCGTTCGCGTGGCAAAACGGTGGATTGGCGTGAGCACATGCCGCAGAATCGGCGCCCGTCCGGGCTCTGCCCGGGTCCATTCGGGTTCATTCACCCAGGAGATTCCGGCTCGCCATGTACTCCGCCACCTTCATCTTCGCCAAGAAGCAATTCGACGACGAATTCCACCGTCTCGACCAGACCATCGCCGCGGCAGCGAAGTCGCTGCCCGGCTACCTGGGCGAGGAAACATGGGAGAACACGGGCAACGGGCTGGTGTCGAACGTCTACTACTGGGACTCGCTCGACAGCCTGCAGGCGTTGATCCGCCACCCCGTGCACCAGCAGGCCAAGGCGGCGCAGGCGAACTGGCTCGACGGGTACAAGGTGGTGATCTCCGAGGTGCTGCGCACCTATGGGGACAGCCGTATCGATCACCTGCTGGCGCCTTCGGGGCAGGGCGCCGCTTAGCCCATGCCCGAATCGTTCGGTCTCGTTCAAGTGCTGGGCGGGCTGGCGATCGGCATCTTTTCGGGTGCGATGGCCGGCCTGCTCGGTGTGAGCCCCGGCGGGGCGCTGGTGCCCGCGCTGGCGTTGATGCCCGGGCTGGGGCAGCATGATGCGCAGGCCATTTCGCTCGCAGCGCAGCTGGTGCCGACCAGCCTGGCGGGGTTTCTGCGCTACCGGGTGTCGGGGCATGGGGCCGCGTGGCGCACGGTGGTCTGGATCTCGCTCGGGTTTCTGGCTGGGGCTTATGCGGGCGCGCGTGGGGCGAGCCATGTCGCCGATGCGGCGCTGCGGTGGATGTTCGTGGGGTATCTGCTGGTGCTGGCGACGCTGGTCGTGCTGAAGTCGCCTGCGAAGACTGCGGGCGTCGATGCGGCGCAGGCCGATGAGCCACGCGGAGCAGTCGTCGCGCTGGTGGTCGTTGGCATGGTCGCGGGTGCATCGTCGGGGTTGCTGGGCATCGGCGGCGGGCTGGCCATCACGGCGCTGCTGACGGTGGCGCTGCATTACTCGCAGCACCGGGCGCAAGCGGTGAGCCTGGCGATCAACGCGCTGCCGCTGGCGTTGCCGGCAGTGCTTGTCTACGCCAGCGTCGCCAGCGGGCTGCCCTGGGTGCTGCTGGGCTTTGTCGTGCTGGGGCTGTGGATCGGCACGGCGGCCGGGGCGCGGCTGGCGACCCGGCTGGAGGAGCAGGCGCTGCGCAAGTACTTCTTCGTGCTGGTGATCTGCATGGCGCTGCTGATGGCCTGGCGGGCATCGGGCGCGGGCTGATATTCAGAGCCGCCGCGTGCTGAGTGCCTTGGCCAGCGTGGCGGGCAGGGGCAGCGGCTCGGCGTGCCACTGCGCGGCCAGCAGTTCTGCGCACAGCGCGGCAAAGCTCAGGCCGCGCGAGCCCAGCGCGGTGCAGACCCAGAGGCCGCCTGCATCGGCGTCGAGCGGGCCGATCAGCGGGCGCCGGTCGCCCGAGGCGCAGCGGATGCCGACCCAGGCGTTGACCTGGCCGTGCGCGAACGAAGGGGCCAGCGCGGAGGCCGCGGCGGGGTGCAGCCGCGCAAGGCGCTCGCGGTTGGCTTCGCTGTCCGTCTCGGCGGGGGCGAGGTCCGTGCTGTCGCGGTCGAAGGTCGCGCCGGCCAGCCAGATCGGGGTGCCCTCGGCGTCGGGCACGTGAGCGACCAGATGGCCGTCGCCGTTGAGGGGCGTGGCGGGCAGTTCGAGGCCGTCGGCCATGTGGCCCCAGGCGACTTGGCCGCGCACCGGCTGAAGAGGGAGCCTGGGGGCGAATCGGTCTGATTCGAAGCCTGCGGCTATTACCACGCGGTCGACGTCGATCAGCAACTGGCCGGCCGGGTCGAACAGTTGCCAGCCGCTCGCGTGCCGCTCCAGGCGCTCCACCTTGCACCCACCACGAAACTCGACACCCGGCTGCCGCAGCCACGCGGCGATCAGCCGGTGCGGCCGCACCCAGGCGGCGCGTGCGTGCCAAAGGGCGGGCGCATCGCTCGGCAGTCCAAGAGCCGCCAGTTGCCCGGCGCTCGCGGGCCACGATTCGTTGGGGCCGCTTTCGCTCCAGCCAGCCGGCACGCGCGTGTCGCCATCGGGCCGGCGCTCCAGCACGCCGCTGGCGCGCCAGTCGCGGCCTTCTTCCAGCAATCGTGTCAGTTCGGCCCACGTGGCGCGGATGCCGGCTCGCGTGAGCCGCGACAGCAGCGCATCATCGGGCGACACATGTGGCGCGAGCATGCCCACCGGCAGCCCCGACGCACCGGAGGCGGGCCAGTCCGCGGCATCCAGCACGGTGACCTGCCATCCGCGCCGCGCAAGGCTCGCTGCCACGGCCGCGCCCGCAAGCCCGGCGCCGATGACGGCGCAGCGGCCCGGCGTGTCGATGCGCTCGGGCACGGGGCCGCGGCGGCGCACCGTCCAGGCGGGCGCGAACACGCCGCGCAGGCAATCGCGCTTGGGTGGCAGGCCCTGGTCTTTTTCGACCGAGAACCCGAACTGCTTGAGCGCGTCGCGCACCGTCCGCGCGATCGTCCAGGTCGCGATGCGCGTGCCTTGCCGCGCAAAGCGCGACACGGCCTTGAGCGTGTCTTCCGACCACATGGCAGGGTTCTGCTGCGGGCTGAAGCCATCGAGAAAGATGCTGTCGGCATCGAAGCGCTGGGCGCGCAGCATCGGCTGCACGTCGCCGATGCAGAGGGTGAGCAGTACGCGGCCTTCGTCGAAGGCCAGGCGGTGGAAGCCCGGCAGCAGCCCGTGCCACTGCGCGGCCAGTTCGCGGGCGAGGGAGGCCAGTTCGGGATACGCCCCGGCCGCACGCAGCAGGTCTTCAGCCGAAACCGGGTGCGCCTCGATAGAGACGAAGTGCAGCATCCGTGGCCGCCCGGCGTCCGCGCGCCAGGCCTGCCAGGTTGTCAGGAAATTGAGGCCCAGGCCAAAACCGGTTTCGAGAATCAGCCATTGCGGCTGTCCGATCCAGGCCTCAGGCAGCCCGCAGCCACCCAGAAACACATGGCGCGACTGCGCCAGCGCTCCGGTTTCCGTGTGATAGATGTCGTCGAAGCGCTCGCTGCGGGGGACGCCGTCGGCGCGCCATGTAACAGGCTCACCCCCAGGCTTCGCGCACTTCGTGTCGCTTCGCCAACCCCCTTCGAGGGGGCAACACCTGCAGCCCGGCAAAGCCGGTTCTGCGGTGTTCCCCGAAGAAGAGGTAGGCGGCAATCGCGGTGGCGACCGTTAGGAGGCCGAGGGGGGGACGTAGCCCTGGGCCACGTCGGCGCCTTCGCCGAAGAAGTGCTTTTCCATCTGCCGCGCCAGGTACTGGCGGGCGCGGAGATCGGCCAGATTCAGCCGGTTTTCATTGACCAGCATGGTCTGCTGCTTGAGCCAGGCGGCCCAGGCTTCCTTGCTGACGTTTTCCCAGAGGCGCTTGCCCAGCTCGCCTGGGTAGGGCGGGAAGTCGAGCCCTTCGGCCTCTTTGCCGAGCTTGATGCACTGAACCATGCGTGCCATTTCGATTGCCTTTGAACGGGAAAAGTGGGGAAAGCGGTTGCTTAGTTGATTTGGCTATTTAGAACTGAAAACTTGGTCGTTCCAGTTTCTATATGTCGTATTGAGAATACGCAGCTTCATTGATATGCCTTTTCAGAGCAAGACACCATGAGCCTCCGCCGCGACTTTATCAAGCTTTCCCTGGGTGCCGGCGTGGCCGGTGCCATGGCCCTGTCGGCGTTGCCGACGTTTGCCCAGGGCGGCGCAGCCCCGGTGACGCTGCTGAACGTGTCCTATGACCCGACGCGCGAGCTGTACGTTGACTACAACCAGGCCTTCGCCAAGTACTGGAAGGCCAAGACCGGCCAGGACGTGACGGTCAAGCAGTCGCATGGCGGCTCGGGCAAGCAGGCCCGCTCGATCATCGACGGCATCGACGCCGACGTAGCCACGCTGGCGCTGGGCGGTGACGTCGATGCGCTCGTCACGCACGGTGGCCTCGTCAAGGCCGACTGGCAGAAGCGCCTGCCGCACAACTCCGCTCCCTACACCTCGACCATCGTGTTCCTGGTGAAGAAGGGCAACCCCAAGGGCCTGAAGGACTGGGACGACCTGATCAAGCCCGGCGTGCAGGTGATCACCCCCAACCCCAAGACCTCGGGCGGCGCCCGCTGGAACTACCTGGCCGCGTGGGAATTCGCCAAGCGCAAGTACGGCGGCGATGCCAAGGCCAAGGAATACATCGGCAACCTGTTCAAGAACGTGCCCGTGCTCGACACCGGCGCGCGCGGCTCGACCATCACCTTCGTGCAACGCGGCGTGGGCGACGTGCTGCTGGCCTGGGAGAACGAAGCTTTCCTGGCGCTGAAGGAATTCGGCCCCGAGAAGTTCGAGATCGTGGTGCCTTCGATCTCCATCCTGGCCGAGCCCAGCGTGGCTGTGGTCGACAAGGTCGTCGACAAGAAGGGTACGCGCGCCGTGGCCGAGGAATACCTGAAGTACCTGTACTCGGACGAAGGCCAGGACATTGCGGGCCGCAACTTCTATCGCCCGACGTCTGACAAGGCCAAGGCCAAGTATGACAAGCAGTTCCCCAAGCTGACGCTGGTGACCATCGACCAGGCCTTCGGCGGCTGGGCGAAGGCCGACAAGGAGCACTTTGCCGACGGCGGCTCCTTCGATCAGATCTACACGACAAAGCAGAAGTAACTCGACCCGCGACCGAGCCGGTCCCGCATGGCGCCCGTTCCGTGAGCGTCATGACCCGGCTCGCCTCGACATCTCCGAAGAAAACAGAAAGTCTCCCGTGTCCGTTCTCCTGATTGCCGGCAGCCCCACGGCCCCGTCCCGCTCCACCGCCTTGCTCGACTCGGTGGGCGAGCGGCTGGCCCAGCGCCATGCGCGGATCGAGCGGCTTGCCATCCGCGAGCTGCCGGCGCAGGCGCTGCTGCTGGCCGAATGGAACAACCCGGCCATCGAGCGTGCCATTGCCCAGGTGGCGGCGGCTCGCGTGATCGTGGTGGCCACGCCGGTCTACAAGGCGGCCTACAGCGGCCTGCTCAAGGTCTTTCTGGACCTGCTCTCGCAGAACGCGCTCAAGGGCAAGACGGTGCTGCCGCTGGCCACCGGCGGCAGCCCGCACCACATGCTCGCGCTCGACTACGCATTGCGCCCCGTGCTGCAGTCGCTGTCGGCGCGCCACATCCTGCCGGGCGTGTACGCCAGCGAATCGCAGATTGCGCTGACGCCCGAGAACGCCTACCAGGTGCACAACGACCTGGCCGAGCGACTCAACGAGGCCGTCGAGGTGCTGGCCACCGAAGGCCTGAAGCTGCCTGCAACCCACGGCTTCGAGCCGGTGCCGTTTTCTCGCGTGCGATGTAGCGTCTGAAAGCACGGGCTCGTCGCGAGCCCGGCTTGTCCAGACCTCATCTCCCTCATTCCCGTTCTTGAAAGCCGCCTGCGCGCGGTGCGGGACAGCTTTTGCCTGAAGTTTTTGCAGACCAAGGAATCCACGCATGACCCCCGTTGCCACCGAAGACTCCGTGCTCGACACCTCGCCGCGCTCCCTCTGGCACGCGCTGGGCGATCTTGCCGTGAGCGTCATCGTCGTCAGCGCCATTGCGCTGATCGTGAGTTTCATTGCCGCCGCCTGACCGCGCGGCACATCCATACCCAAGCATTGCCATGACATTGATTTCCGCACCCCGACGTCGCCTGATCCAGGGCGTTGCTGCCGCCATTGCGCTGCCTTCTTTTGCTGCGCTGGCACAGGCGCCCGCACGCCAGCTTCGCATCGGCAACCAGAAGGGGCCGCTGAGCGTCCTCAAGGGCCGCGGCACGCTCGAGAAGCGACTCGCACCACTCGGCGTGACCGTGAAGTGGACCGAGTTCACCGCCGGCCCCGTGCAGCTCGAAGCACTGAACGTCGGCTCCATCGACTTCGGCGACGTGGGCGAGGCGCCGCCCATCTTCGCGCAGGCAGCCGGTGCGCCGCTGGCCTATGTGGCCGCGACGGTGCCGCGTCCGCGGGCGGAAGCGGTGATCGTGCCCAAGGGTTCGGCCATCAAGACCGTGGCCGATCTGAAGGGCAAGAAGATCGCGCTCAACAAGGGCTCGAACGTCCATTACCTCATCGTCAAGCTGGCCGAAAAGCACGGCCTGCCGTACACCGACCTGAACCTGGTCTACCTGCCTCCGGCCGACGCGCGCGCCGCCTTCGAGAAGGGCTCGGTCGACGCCTGGGTCATCTGGGACCCGTTCCTCGCCGCAGCCGAGAAGTCGCTCGAAGCGCGCGTGCTGGCCGACGCCACCGGCGTGGTCGGCAACCGTGGCTACTACTTCTCGTCGCTCGACTACGTGGCGAAGAACGCCGACGTGCTGGCCATCGCGGTCGAGGAGATCAACAAGATCGACGTCTGGGGCGCAGCCAACAAGGGTGACTACGCGGCCGAGCTGGCCACGCTCTGGGGCCTGCCGAAGCCGGTGGCCGATTTGTCGGTGGGCCGGGTGGACTATGGAACCACACCCATCACCAAGGCCATCCTGGCGGAGCAGCAACAGATTGCCGACACCTTCTTCGCACTGAAGCTGATCCCGAAAAAGATCAACCTGCTCGAAGCCGCCGGCGCGGGGATTGCGTGATGCAGATCTTCTGGTTCCTCCCCACGCACGGCGACAGCCGCTACCTCGGCACGAGCGAGGGCGCACGCCCCATCGACCTGGCTTACCTGCAGCAGATTGCCGGCGCGGCCGACAACCTCGGCTACGAAGGCGTGCTCATTCCAACGGGCCGCTCGTGCGAAGACCCGTGGGTCATCGCTTCGAGCCTGATCGGTGCGACGAAGAAGCTCAAGTTCCTGGTGGCGGTGCGCCCCGGCCTGCATCAGCCCAGCCTAGCCGCGCGCATGGCCGCGACCTTCGACCGGCTCTCCGGCGGGCGCCTGCTCGTGAATCTCGTGACCGGCGGCGACCAGGCCGAGCTCGAAGGCGACGGCGTGTACCTCGACCATGCGTCGCGCTACGAACAGTCGGCAGAGTTCATCCGCATCTGGCGCGAGATCATCGCGCGCAGCCACGACGGGCAGGCTTTCGACTTCGAAGGCAAGCACCTGAGCGTGAAGGGTGCGAAGCTGCTTTACCCGTCGGTGCAGAAGCCGTATCCGCCCGTGTGGTTCGGCGGCTCGTCGGCTGCTGCGCACGACCTCGCCGCGGAGCAGGTCGATGCGTACCTCACCTGGGGCGAGCCGCCCGCGGAAGTCGCGAAGAAGATCGCCGACGTGCGCGCCCGCGCCGAGCGGCAGGGCCGCAAGGTCGAGTTCGGCATTCGCCTGCATGTGATCGTGCGCGAGACCGAAGACGCCGCGTGGAAGGCCGCCGAAGAACTGATCAGCCGCGTGGACGACGAGACCGTCATCCGCGCGCAGGCTGCGTTTGCGCGCATGGATTCCGAAGGCCAGCGCCGCATGGCCGCGCTGCATGCTGGCGGCGCCAAGCGCTCGCGCGCCGAGCTTGAGATTGCGCCGAACCTCTGGGCTGGTGTGGGCCTGGTGCGTGGCGGTGCTGGCACTGCGCTGGTGGGCGACCCGAAGACCGTCGCTGCGCGCATCGAGGAATACGCAGCACTCGGCCTCGACAAATTCATTCTCTCGGGCTACCCGCATCTCGAAGAGGCCTACCGCTTCGCCGAGCTGGTGTTCCCGCTGCTCTCGCGCAAGGCGCAGACGCGCCTGGCAGGCGGTTCGCTGAGCGGGCCCTTCGGCGAGGTCGTCGCCAATCTCGACGCGCCTTCGCGCCTCGTCTCCCAAAGCTGAAGGACCGTCATGACCGAACAAGTTCAGGAGCTGCCGGCCGTGGCACCCACCGAGAACACCGGCAACGCATTCAAGAGCTTCGCTGCCAACGTCGCCGGGCGACTGGTGCCGTGGCTCGTGCCGGTCGGGCTCATCGTCTTCTGGCAGATCGCATCGTCGCTGGGCTGGCTCAGCACGCGCGTGCTGCCGGCGCCTGTCGACGTGGTCAAGGCTGCGTGGAACCTCACGGTGTCAGGCGAGCTGTGGACGCACGTGAAGGTCAGCGCGGGTCGTGCGCTCGCGGGGCTGGCCATCGGCGGTGGGGCGGGGCTTGCGCTCGGCCTGCTCACGGGCTCGGTGAAGTTCGCCGAGACGCTGCTCGACTCCACCATCCAGATGGTGCGCAACATTCCGGCGCTGGCGCTGATTCCGCTGGTGATCCTGTGGTTCGGCATCGACGAATCGGCCAAGCTGTTCTTGATTTCGGTGTCGGTGTTCTTCCCGATCTACCTGAACACCTTCCACGGCATCCGCAACGTCGATCCGCAACTGATCGAGATGGGGCGCACCTACGGCCTGTCGCGCTGGCAGCTGTACCGCGAGGTGATCCTGCCGGGCGCGCTGTCGTCGATCCTCGTGGGCCTGCGCTTCTCGCTGGGCCTGATGTGGGTGATCCTGATCGTGGCGGAGACCATCTCGGCGCAGGCCGGCATTGGCTACCTCACGATGAACGCCCGCGAGTTCCTGCAGACCGACATCGTGCTCGTGGGCATCCTGCTGTACGCGCTGCTCGGCAAGCTGGCCGACCTGTTCGCGCGCGGGCTGGAGCAATGGTGGCTGCGGTGGCATCCGGGCTACCAGAAGAAGGCGAAGTGAGGGCAGGGGCATGACGCAATTCCATGTTTCCCGTCGCACCGTCATCGCCACGCTGGGTGCGTTCGGCGCCGGTGCGGTGCTTGCACAGGGCGTGGCCGCCCGGCCCGCGACCGTGCGGCTCGGCTACCAGAAGTCGTCGACGCTGATCGCCGTGCTCAAGGCGCAGGGCGCGCTCGAAAAGCAGCTCGCGCCGCTCAACGTCACGCTGAGCTGGCACGAGTTCACCAGCGGCCTGCCGCTGCTGGAGGCGCTGAACCTCGACAACCTGGACATCAGCGCCGACGTGGCCGACACCGTACCGGTGTTCGCGCAAGCTGCCGGAGCAGACTTGACCTTCATTGCGCAGGAGGCACCGTCGCCCGCTGCACAGGCCATCGTGGTGCGCGAAGACTCGCCGATCAAGACGGTGGCCGATCTGAAGGGCAAGAAGATCGGCTTCGCGAAAGCTGCTGGCGCGCACTACCTGCTGATCGCCGCGCTCGACAAGGCCGGCCTGTCGTTCAAGGACATCGAGCCCGCCTACCTCACGCCCGCCGATGGCCGCGCCGCCTTCGAGAAGGGCGCCATCGACGCATGGGTGGTGTGGGACCCGTTCCTTGCTGCCGCGCAGCGCCAGTCGAAGGTGCGCGTGCTGGCGGATGGTGCGGGCATCGCCTCGTACCAGCGCTACTACCTTGCGAGCACCAAGTTCGCGAAGGCGCGGCCCGACGTGCTGCGCGCGGTCTACGCCGAGCTCGAGAAGACCGGCAAGTGGGTCAAGCAGAACCCGAAGGACGCGGCAGCGCTGCTGTCGCCCGTGTGGGGCCTGGACGCCGCAACCATCGAGCAGGCCAACAGCCGCCGCAGCTATGCCGTGCGTCCGGTGGTGGCCGAGGCCCTGACCGAGCAGCAGCGCATCGCCGATGCCTTCTTCACGGAAAAGCTGCTCCCCCGAAAAATCGATGCGCTGAACGTGGCGCTGTTCAAACCCGGAGCCTGAAGCTCATGAGTGCCGTCCTGAAAGACATCCAACCCCAGGCCATCGCCGGCGGCGTGCGCCTCGAAGCGCGCGGCCTGCACAAGCGCTACGGTGCGCGCGAAGTGCTGCGCAACACGCGCCTGACCATCGAGCCGGGCCAGTTCATCGCCATCGTCGGGCGCAGCGGCTGCGGCAAGAGCACGCTGCTGCGGCTCATCGCGGGGCTGGAGGAGCCGAGCGCCGGTGGCCTCTACACCGACGGCAAGGCCGTGCATGGCCTGCACGACGACACCCGCATCATGTTCCAGGAGGCGCGCCTGCTGCCGTGGCGCCGCGTGCTCGACAACGTGACGCTGGGCCTGCCCAACGACGCCAAGGCGCGTGGCAAGGAAGTGCTGGCGCAAGTCGGCCTGGCCGACCGCGAGAACGAATGGCCGGCGCGCCTGTCGGGCGGGCAGCGGCAGCGCGTGGCACTGGCCCGCGCGCTGGTGCATCACCCGCGCCTGCTGCTGCTCGACGAGCCGCTGGGGGCGCTGGATGCGCTGACGCGCATCGAGATGCACCGCCTCATCGAGAACCTGTGGCAGCGCCACCGCTTCACCGCGCTGCTGGTGACGCATGACGTGCAGGAGGCCGTGGCGCTGGCCGACCGCGTGATCCTCATCGAAGACGGCCGCATCGCGCTCGACGAGAACATCGCGCTGGCCCGCCCGCGTTCGCAGGGCGACCCGGCCTTCGCGGCCATTGAAAAACGAATCCTCGACAGGGTGCTGCAGAAGCCGGAAGACACCGCGCCAGAGAGCACCGACGCAAGCTGGCTCAGCACCCCCGCGCATGCATTGCGCTGGGCGATCTGAGCTTCTTTCATCCATCCGCCCCCTTGAAAGGCAGTCGCATGTCGCAGAACTGGAAATTCGAAACCCTGTCGGTGCACGCCGGCTACTCGCCCGAACCGACCACCCGCGCAGTGGCGCCGCCGATCTACCAGACGGTGGCCTATGCCTTCGACAGCGCGCAGCACGGCGCGGACCTGTTCGACCTGAAGGTGCCGGGCAACATCTACACCCGTATCAACAACCCCACGCAGGATGTGCTGGAGCAGCGCGTGGCCGCGCTTGAAGGCGGCATTGCGGCGCTGGCGCTGGCGCTGGCCTCGGGCCAGGCGGCCGTGACCTACGCGATCCAGACCATCGCCGAGGCCGGCGACAACATCATCAGCAGCACCGCGCTGTATGGCGGCACCTACAACCTGTTCGCCCACACGCTGCCGCAGTTCGGCATCACCACGCGCTTCGCGGACCACCGCGATCCGACAAGCTTCGAGAAGCTGTTCGACGAGAAGACCAAGGCGGTGTTCGTCGAATCGCTGGGCAACCCGGCGGGCAACGTGACCGACATCGCGGCCATTGCCGAGATCGCGCATCGCCATGGCGTGCCGCTGATCGTCGACAACACAGTGCCTTCGCCGTACCTGAGCCGGCCTATCGAACACGGCGCCGACATCGTGGTGCACTCGCTCACCAAGTACCTGGGCGGCCACGGCACCAGCATCGGCGGTGCCATCGTCGATTCGGGCAAGTTCCCGTGGGCCGAGCACAAGCAGCGCTTCAGGCGCCTGAACGAGCCTGACGTGAGCTACCACGGCGTGGTCTACACCGAGGCGCTGGGCCCGGCCGCCTACATCGGCCGCGCGCGCGTGGTGCCGCTGCGCAATACCGGTGCAGCCATCTCGCCGTTCAACGCCTTCCTGATCCTGCAGGGCATCGAGACGCTGGCACTGCGCATGGACCGCATCAGCAGCAACGCACTCGCGGTGGCGCAGCATCTGAAGCAAAGCAAGGCCGTGAATTGGGTGAACTACGCGGCGCTCGAAGACCACCCCGACTACCCGCTGGCCAAGAAGTACTTCGGCGGCCGCTCCAGCGGTGTGCTGACCTTCGGAATCGGTGCGGGTCGCGAGGGTGGGGCGAGGTTCCTCGATGCGCTGAAGCTCTTCACGCGCCTCGTGAACATCGGCGACGTGCGCTCGCTGGCCACGCACCCCGCCTCGACCACGCACCGGCAGCTGTCACCCGAGGAGCTGGCCAAGGCCGGCGTGACCGAAGACACCGTGCGCCTGTCGGTCGGCATCGAGCACATCGACGACCTGATCGCCGACCTCGACCAAGCGCTCGCAGCAGCGTCGAACTGAAACACCTTTTTGAAGACATGACCACACTGCAATCCATTCCCGAAGCCGCGCTGGACCAGCTGTTCCGCAAGGCCCGCACCGTGCACGCCTTCAAGCCCGTGCCCGTGACCGACGAACTGATCCACAAGCTCTACGACCTGCTGAAGTGGGGCCCGACCGCCTACAACGCCCAGCCGGCGCGCTACGTGTTCGTGCGCAGCGAAGAAGCCAAGGCGAAGCTGAAGCCAGCCGTGTCCGCGGGCAACACTGCGCAGACGCTGGCGGCCGGTGTCACGGTGATCGTGGCGCACGACACGCGCTTCTACGAGCACCTGCCCACGCAGTTCCCGGCCTACGACGCCAAGCCCTTCTTCGAGAAGAGCGCCGAAGCCGCACAGGCCACGGCCTTCCGCAACAGCAGCCTGCAGGGCGCCTACCTGATCCTGGCGGCGCGCTCCCTCGGGCTCGACGCGGGGCCGCAGTCGGGCTTCAACGCCGACCTGGTCGACAAAGCCTTCTTCCCCGACGGGCGCTACCGCGCCAACTTCCTCGTCAACCTCGGCGTGGCCGACCACGCCGGCACTTTCGAGCGCGGGCCGCGGCTGGCGTTCGACGACGTGGCCGAGATCGTCTGACGACACGGCCCATTCATCCATTCATTCCCGCTTCAACCTGAAAGAGAAACCATCATGTCCATCCAAGCCATCAACGTGCGCAACCAGTTCAAGGGCAAGGTCCGCGAGATCATCCGCGGCGACGTCGTCTCCGAAGTCGATGTCGAAACCGCCTGGGGCATCGTCACCTCGGTCATCACCACGCGCTCGGTCGACGAGCTGCAACTGAAGGTGGGCTCCGACGTGGTCGCGCTCGTGAAGTCGACTGAGGTTTCGATCGCGAAGCTCTGACGGACCCTCGGGCATCTGCGACAACCCGGCGCTGTCATGGCGCCGGGTTTTTTCGTTTCTGGGCTTCGTGTTTGCAGGGGTTTACAGGGTGTGGATTCATCGACCGTGCTGAATTTCTGGAATCCATCGAATCTTTCAAGACCCTGAATTTTCTTTGAAGACATCGCCATAGCATCCGCGCCGCGAGGTGCGATCCGTGTCGTGTGTCGATGCTGGGAAACGCCTCGTGAAGAGTCGTCAACCAATCAAAGATATTCAGGGAGGAACCCCATGCTCGTTGAAATTGACGAACACGGAATGCTCAGTCACGCGCGAGTTAGACATGCTCGCAGCCCGCAGATCGAGCGAGGGAAAAGAGCCGGAGCAATCACCGGCATCGTCGTGCACCAGACCGACGCCGATACTTCGGCGTCTTCATTGAACAGCTACAAGCGGCCTAAGGCGAATGGAGCACACTTTCTCATCGACAAGGATGGGACCATCTACCAGACGGCGGCGATTTATCAGCGTACGAATCATGTGGGGCCGTTGAAGGCGCGATGCCTGATCGCGGGGAAATGCCGCCCAGGCGATTTCAAGAACGTGGGGGCGGAGGGAATGCATCGCATCGAGATGCGCAAGCCACCAGGTGAGCGCTACCCGGGCAACATGGAAGCGATCGGCATCGAGATGGTCGGCAGGGCTAGGATGCCCGTGGGGTTCAAACCATCTGGCAAGGAGCTCGAGTGGTCACTCGAAAGAATACGAGGTGAACACGGCATATTCGACACGCCGACCGCGGCTCAGAATCAATCTCTCTCGTGGCTTGTCAGCGTACTCGCAGATTCGATAAAGATCGGTCCGACTGAAGTCTTTCGTCATCCTGTGGTCAGCAGCAAGAACATAACGGAGGCGCAAGGCGCGAATTGGAAACTGTCCATACCGACACCATGAACAAGATAAACATTCTCATGACTGCTGCGGCGCTGGTCGTGGTGGCCGCGGCATTTCCAGCACAAGCAGCCGATAGGCGATATCCGATTGCCTATGTGCAGAAAGTAGAGGTCACAGAACCTTCACGTCGAAACGTTGCTTGGGAGAACAAGGACTTCCTGAACTGCGACGACGTCGTTTTGACGGAGGAGGATGTCCGCTATGCCTTGTTGCATATGCGGAGAGTTTCGTGGAAAGGCTACGACCCGGAAAAGGTGGACGCCACGGGATGTGAGGGGGAGGCGCTTGTTACGTTCAAGAATGGACGAATCCTCGCCATGGGAATCGAGCCCACGGGGCGAATCGGTACAGCGGAGTTCGACGCAAGGATGAAGGTTGTCGCGGGCTCCACGAGTTTCTACGAATGCAGCCCTTGCCGGGAGCGCAAGATGGCTCTCCTGAAAGATGCACTGAACCGCGCGGATGAGCGAAGGCTCAAGAGGCTGGTGGCGGAAGGGCAGCTCTCTGCCAGCGAAGCGGAGTTTCGGTTGAAGTGGGTGCGAGCTGAACGCGACAAGCCCTGACATACCAACCAAGGCGTTCTCCCGCTGATTACCCGCTACGGCGGGTTATCTTTTGGCTATCTCCAAACGGCAATCACCCTTAGTCGCGGGGCGCATTAGAAAGCGCGAACAGCTTCCTTCCGCCTCGCGCATCCGCCTCGCAGAATCTTCTGGATTCATCGAAGCCAAGGTTGCCGCTCATGCTCAAACGTTCGTTTCTTCGTCACGCTGCTGCGTGGCCTTTGATCGCCGCCGCACCGCGCCTGCTGGCGGCCAACACCGAAACGCCGGCCACCATTCGCATTGGCGTGGCCACCGGCGGCGTGGGCAACCCGGTGCGCTTCGGCGGGTCGTCTGCGGCGCTGCTGCATGCCTTCGGCGGGCTCGAGGAAGAGTTCAAGGCTGACGGTACGAAGATCGAGTGGGTGTTCTTCAAGGGCGCGGGCCCGGCGGTGAACGAGGCACTGGTCAACAAGCAGCTCGACCTGGCCTGGCAGGGCGACCTGCCTTCCATCGTGCACCGCGCGGGCGGAGTCAAGACTCGGATCATCGCGGGCTCGGGCGTGCGCAACGGCCTCTACCTCGCGGTGCCGCCGGATTCGCCGGTCAAGCGCATCGAGGACCTGCGCGGCAAGCGCATCGCGCTCTACAAGGGCACGAACCTGCATCTCGCGGCCGTGCGCGCGCTGGCCGCGCACGGGCTGAAGGAAAGCGACGTCCGCCTCATCAACCTCGACCTGCCGGGCGCACAGGCTGCGCTGGCCACCAGGGACATCGACGGCGCGTTCGGCTATGTCGAACTGTTCGTGCTGCGCGACAAGGGCGCGGCGAAGGTGATCTATTCGGCTTCCGAGGATTCATTCAAGTACACGCGGCAAACCGTGCTGCTGGCCTCGGACGATTTCGCGCGGAGCTATCCCAAGGCCACGCAGCGCATCGTCAAGTCGCTGGTGACGGTGGCGCGGCGCTACTCCGACGAATCGCAGCGCGACGAAGTGTTCAGGCAATGGGGCAAGGCCGAGGTGGCCGAGAAATACTGGCGCGAGGACTTCATCGGCCAGCCGCTGCGCGTGCGCCTGTCGCCGCTGCTCGATCCGTTCCTGGTGCAGCGCTACAAGGATTCGGCCGAACAGGCACTGGCGCTCAAGTTGGTGCGCGGCAAGGCAGAGATCGACAACTGGTTCGATCGCAGCTTTCTCGATGCAGCGCTGCGCGAGCTGAAGCTGGAGAACTACTGGCCTGTGTACGAGGCCAATGGCGAAGTCAGCGGCAAGCAAGTGGCGGTGGCGCGATGAGCAGCAGCAAGCGGCAGATCAAGCTCAATGCCTTCCTGATGGCGACCGGCCATCATGTGGCGGCGTGGCGCCACCCCGATGTGCCGCTGCAGGCCGGGCTCGGTTTCGCGCACTACAAGGCGCTGGCGCAGACGGCGGAGCGCGCGAAGTTCGATGCGGTGTTCCTGGCCGACAGCGTGGGCATTCGAGATGCCTCGGCGTCGCGCACCCTGCATCGCAGCGCACGGGTCTCTGGCTTCGAGCCGTTGACGTTGCTGTCGGCGCTCGCGGCCGTGACCGAGCGGCTGGGCCTGATTGCCACGGTGTCGACCACCTACAACGAGCCGTATCACGTGGCGCGCAAGTTCGCCTCGCTCGATCACCTGAGCGGCGGACGTTCGGGCTGGAACGTCGTCACCTCGTCCAACGAGGCCGAGGCGCTGAACTTCAATCTCGACCGGCATCCCGAGCACGCGCTGCGCTACGAGCGCGCGCGGGAGTTCGTCGATGTGGTGACAGGGCTGTGGGATTCGTGGGATGACGATGCCTTCACGCACGACAAGGCGGCCGGCGAATACTTCGACCCCAGTCGGCTGCATGTGCTGGCGCACCAGGGAAAGCACTTTCGCGTGCGCGGCCCGCTCAACGTCGCGCGGCCGCCGCAGGGGCACCCGGTGGTGGTGCAGGCCGGTGCTTCGGAGGCGGGGCAGGCGCTGGCCGCTGCGACGGCGGAGGTGATCTTCACCGCGCAGCAGTCGCTGGCGGGCGCGCAGGCTTTCTATCGCGGCCTCAAGGCGCAGCTGGCGCACCATGGCCGCGACCCCGAGGGGCTCAAGATTTTGCCGGGCGTGTTCCCCGTGGTGGGGCAGAGCGAGCAGCATGCGAAGGAAAAGCTCGAGGAGCTGCAATCACTGATTCCGCCCGACGTGGGCGTGGCGCTGCTGTCGACGGTGATCGGTGGCATCGACCTGACGGGCTACCCGGTCGATGGCCCGCTGCCCGGCAACTTGCCAGAGCCGAACGGGCCCAAGAGCCGCTTCCGGCTCGTGACCGAACTGGCGCGCACCGAGGGCCTGAGCATCCGCCAGCTCTACCAGCGCGTGGGCACGGCGCGCGGTCACTGGTCGATTCACGGCACGGCCTCGCAGATCGCCGACCAGCTGCAGCAGTGGTTCGAAGAAGAGGCGGCCGACGGCTTCAACGTCATGCCGCCGACCTTGCCCGGCGGGCTGGATGACTTCGTGACGCAGGTGGTGCCAGAGCTTCGGCGCCGCGGCCTGTTCCGCCATGAGTACGAAGGCCGCACGCTGCGCGAGAACCTGGGGCTGGCGCGGCCCGCGAACCGGCATCTGCTGGCGCGTGATCTCAAGGCCGCCGCATGAGTGCGGTGCTGCCTCCGGAGCTGTCGCTCCCGGTCGTCGGGCGAGCATCGCCCCTTGCGGCATGGCGCCGATGGCTGCCAGGCTCGGCACGCCTGTTGCTGGCCTGGCCGGTGCCGCTGGCCGTGCTGCTGCTGTGGCACATCGCGGCGCGCAACGAATGGATCGCGCCGCAGGTGCTGCCGTCGCCGGAAGCAGTGGCAGCGACTTTCGCCGATGCGCTGAGCAGCGGCGAGCTGCTCGACAACCTGCGCATCAGCCTCTGGCGTGTGTTCGCCGGCTTCGGCGTCGGGCTGGTGGGCGGGTTGCTGATCGGCACTGCGATGGGGTTGTCGCCGACCTTCAAGGACTACGTCTATCCGCTGTTCAAGGCCTTCGCGCAGGTGCCGGTGCTCGGCTGGCTGCCGCTGCTGATGCTGCTGGTGGGCATCGACGAGGCGCTCAAGATCATCCTGATCGCCAAGGCTTCGCTGGTGCCCATTGCGCTCAACACCTACAAGGGCATCCAGAACGTTCCCACGCGCTACATCGAAGTGGCGCGCGTGTTCCGGTTCAGCCGCTGGCAGTTGCTGTCGCGCGTGGTGTTCCCGGCCGCGGCAGCGCCCATCTGGAACGGCGTGCGCTACGGCTTCACGCACGCCTGGCTCGCGCTGGTGGTGGTCGAGTTGCTGGCGTCGAGCGAAGGGCTTGGCTACATGATCGTGTTCGGGCGGCAGCTGTTCCAGCTCGACGTGGTGCTGGCGGCGGTGGTGATGGTGGGCCTGGTCGGCTTCGTGCTCGACAAGCTGCTCGCGCTGATCGATACGTGGTTGCTGCGCTGGCGGCGGGCGGGGTTCTGATGAGTGCCGGGAACCTCTTTCGCCGCGTGCCGAAACCCCTGCGCGGCTGGGTGCTGCCTGCATTGCTGGTGGCGCTCTGGTGGGCAGCCTTCCGCTTCGGCTGGTCGAGTTCGCCGCTGCTGGTGTCTATCGACAGCGTCTGGCAACAGGCGGTGGAGCAGGCCACGAGCGGGGAGCTGTGGGTAGGGCTCTCCGCCAGCCTGTGGCGCGACCTGGCTGGCTTCGCCATCGGCGCGAGCGCGGGGCTGCTGTTCGGCGCGGCGCTGGGCCTGTCGCGGCTGTTCGAGAACCTGGTGGGGCCGGGCTTCCACACGCTCAAGCAGATCTCGCTGTTCGCATGGATTCCGCTGCTGTCCGTGTGGTTCGGGCTGGGTGACGCGGCCAAGGTGGCCTTTCTGTCGCTCGCGGCTTTCTTTCCGGTGGTGCTCAACACCTTCGAGGGCATTCGCAGCGTGCCGGGCGACCTGGTCGAGGTGGCGCGGGTGCTGCGCTTCAACCGCTGGCAGTTGTTCATGCGCGTGGTGCTGCCGAGCGCGTCGCCGTCGATCTTCGCGGGCATTCACCTGGCGCTGATCTACGCATGGCTTGCCACGCTCGGGGCGGAGTACCTGCTGGTCTCGGGCAAGGGCATCGGCAACACCATGATCGATGGGCGCGACCACTTCCGCATGGACTTGGTGATCTTCGGCGTGATCGTGGTCGGGCTCGTGGGCTTCACGCTCAACTGGATCGCCACGCGCATCGAGAACCGCCTGCTGGCCTGGCGCGGACGTTCCGTGGCCGGCTTCTGAACAAGAGAAAGAACAACGCAATGGCACACGCCGCCACGCTGGAAATACGCCAGCTCAGCAAGCAATACGAGGTCGAGGGCGCACCGTTGAAGGTGCTCGACGACATCAGCCTGACCATCACGCCGGGTGAGTTCGTCAGCATCGTGGGCTCCAGCGGATGCGGCAAGTCGACGCTGCTGCGGCTGGTCGTCGGCCTCGAAGCGGACTACCGCGGCGAGGTACTCATCGACGGGAATCGCATCGTCGGCACCAGCCTCGATCGCGGCATCGTGTTCCAGGAGCACCGGCTGTTCCCGTGGCTCACGGTGCGGGACAACATCGCGCTGGGCCTGCTCAATGCCGGGCTCGGTGCACAGCAGAAGCGCAAGGAGGTGCAGGCGCACATCGAGCTGGTCGGGCTCAAGGGTTTCGAGAGTGCCTATCCGCATCAGCTGTCGGGTGGCATGTCGCAGCGCGTGGCGATTGCGCGGGCGCTGGTGAACCGGCCCGAGATATTGCTGCTCGATGAGCCTTTCGGTGCGCTCGACGCGATGACGCGCGCGCATCTGCAGCAGGAGCTGCACCGCATCTGGCAGGCCGAGGGCATCACCATGATCCTCGTCACGCACGACGTGGAGGAGGCCGTCTACCTTGGCGACAAGGTGGTGGTGATGGAGCCGCGACCCGGGCGCATCCGCCGCATCGTGCCGGTGGAGCTTGCACATCCGCGCAACCGCGTGGACCTTGCCTTCACCCACGTCAAGGAAGAGGTGCTGCGCGAGTTCGCGGGCACGCCGCCACCGGCCGAAGCGCCGCTGTATCCGGTGGGTGGTCTGCCTGCCGGCCTGCGCTTTGCCTATTGCGCCTTTGTTTCTTTCCTTTCTTCCATCAACCAAAGAGGACCTTCGATGAGCGCCATTCTTTCTTCCCCGGTCGTTGCGCAGGACAACGAACTCGACATCGTCCGGCAGGCCGGCCACATCGGCGCGGAGGTGCGCGGCGTGCGTCTTTCGGGCGCGCTGCAACCCGAGGTGTTCGGTGCCATCAAGGCCGCGCTGCTCAAGCACAAGGTGCTGTTCTTCCGCGGCCAGCAGCACCTGGACGATGCGCAGCAGGAAGCCTTCGGGCGCCTGTGGGGCGAACTGGTGCCGCACCCGACCGTGCCCTCGAAGGACGGCACGCGGCTGCTGGAGCTCGACTCACGCCACGGCGGCCGCGCTAATTCGTGGCACACCGACGTGACCTTCGAGGTCGCCTATCCGCAGGTGTCGATCCTGCGCGCGGTGGTGATCCCGGCCTATGGCGGCGACACCGTCTGGGCCAACACGGTGGCGGCCTACGAGAGCCTGCCCGATGACCTCAAGGCGTTGGCCGACCGGCTGCGCGCCATTCACGGCAACGACTACGACTACGCCGCCGCGCGCCTGCCGGTCGACCTGGACGACGAGGGCGCCCGTCGCTACAAGGAAGTGTTCACGCGCCGCCTGCTCGAAGCCGAGCACCCGGTGGTGCGCGTGCACCCCGAAACCGGCGAGCGCAGCCTGGTGCTGGGCCATTTCGTGAAGAGGCTGGCCGGCCATTCGACGCACGACTCGGGCCATCTGCTGAGCGTGCTGCAGAGCCATGTGCACCGCCTGGAGAACACGGTGCGCTGGCGCTGGACGCAGGGCGACGTGGCGATCTGGGACAACCGCGCCACGCAGCACTACGCAATCAATGACTACGGCGACCAGCACCGCGTGGTGCGGCGGGTGACTATCGCGGGCGACGTGCCCTATGGCGTGGATGGCGCGACGAGCGTGGACCGGACGGCCCCGGCCGTGCGCGCTGCCGAAGCTGCGGAAGCGGCTGCCTGAGCCTGTTTCTATAGATCGGATGGTTGTTAGGAATCGACTTTTCAGTTGTTTGAGCTTCGGCGTGCGGCTCCTACAGTGGTGGTTATCGCCATCAAGGCGTATCCAACGCACAACAGGAGCCGCACAGCATGTCAGTGGAAGTTGAAGAACTCGTCTTGCCCGAAGCACTGGAACAGGCGCGCGCCAAGGCCGCCGAAAGCAATTGGCCCTATGCCGGCGGCGTGACGCCACCGGTGGCCTGGGAACTGGTGCAGAACGGCCATGCCGTTCTGGTCGATGTGCGTTCGGGCGAAGAGCGCAAGTTTGTCGGCCACGTGCCCGACAGCCTGCATGTGGCCTGGGCCACGGGCACGGCGCTCACGCGCAACCCGCGCTTCGTGCGCGAACTCGAGGCCAAGCTGGCGAAAGACGGCGGCAAGGACGCCGTGGTGCTGCTGCTGTGCCGCAGCGGCAAGCGCTCCGCACTGGCCGCCGAGGCGGCTGCCAAGGCCGGTTTCACGAACGTCTTCAACGTGCTCGAAGGTTTCGAGGGCGAGATCGACGCGCACCAGCACCGTGGCGGTGCAGACGGCTGGCGTTTCCACAAGCTGCCGTGGGTGCAGGACTGAAATCTCCAACACAAGACGTTCCCCGGGAGAAAAACACATGGCCCATTTCGAGGTAAGCGACATCGTGCGTGCGCTGCATGGCGTGCGCGACGAGTGGCGCGATTCGCAGCGTCGATCGCGGGAGCCCGGTGCGCGCGAGTTTCCGTCGCGCGACGCGCTCGCGCAGATCGTCGAGTCGCTGAAAGGTGCGCTCTTTCCGATGCGGCTCGGCCCGCCGGACCTGCGCCACGAGAGCGAAGACTTCTATGTCGGCCACACGCTCGACGCAGCCCTGCAGGCGCTGCTCGTGCAGGCCCGGTTGGAACTGAACTTCAACGCGCGCCATGAGCCACGCCCCGCGAGCGAGATCGACGACACGGCCACCGAGGCCGTGCGCCGGTTCGCGAACGCGCTGCCCGGCCTGCGCCGCCTGCTCGACAGCGACGTGCTCGCGGCCTACCAGGGCGACCCCGCCGCGCGCAGCGTCGACGAGGTGCTGCTGTGCTACCCCGGCGTGCTCGCGATGATTCATCACCGCTTGGCGCATGAGCTCTACAAGCTCGGCCTGCCGCTGCTGGCGCGCATCGTGGCCGAGCTCTCGCATGGGCAGACGGGCATCGACATCCACCCGGGCGCGCAGATCGATGCGGGCTTCTTCATCGACCACGGCACGGGCGTCGTCATCGGCGAGACGGCCGTCATCGGCAAGCGCGTGCGGCTCTACCAGGCCGTCACGCTCGGCGCCAAGCGCTTTCCGACCGACACCGAAGGCAACCTGCAGAAGGGCCTGCCGCGGCATCCGGTGGTGGAAGACGACGTGGTCATCTACGCGGGCGCGACGATCCTCGGACGGGTCACGCTGGGCAAGGGCGCCGTCATTGGCGGCAATGTCTGGATTACCGACGACGTGCCGCCAGGCGCGAGCGTCACGCAGGCCAGCCTGCAGAACGCACCGAAAGCGGGTGGGGCAGCATGAAAGCATTTGTAGAAGACTTCGGCGTGACTATCCGCCAGCTGCGTGAGGGCAAGGGCTGGTCGCAGGAGGAGCTGGCTGAGCGCTCCGATCTGAACCGCTCCTACGTGGGCGAGATCGAACGCGGCCGTGTCATTCCATCGATCGTCACCGCGCAAAAACTCGCGACCGCGCTGGGCATCAACATGGTCGGCCTGCTCATGCGCTGCGAGCAACTGGAGCAATCGCGCCTTGCAAGAAGGATCAACTTGGCGGCTATAGCCTGTTGAGGGAAAACCCGTGGCCGCCGGACACTGGCGGCCACTTTTTCCTTAACACCCGGAGCCCTGATCCATGAGCGCAACAGTTGGTGGTACGACCGCCCTTGGCGACAACGCCGCAAGACAGCTAGCCAATGCCACCAAGACAGTCCCCCAGCTCGAGACCATCAGCCCCCGCTGGCTGACGCACCTGCTGCAATGGGTGCCGGTGGAGGCGGGCATCTACCGCGTCAACAAGGTCAAGAACCCCGAGTCGATCAAGGTCACCTGCACCTCGCGCGAAGAAGAAAACCAGCTGCCGCGCACCTTCGTGGACTACGAAGAGAACCCGCGCGAGCACTACCTCAATGCCGTGAGCACCGTGCTCGACGTGCACACCCGCATCTCCGATCTCTACAGCAGCCCGCACGACCAGATCAAGGAGCAGCTGCGCCTGACGATCGAGACGATCAAGGAGAACCAGGAGAGCGAGCTCATCAACAACCCTGACTACGGCCTGCTGGCCCAGGTGGCGGAAGAGCAGCGCATCTTTCCGCTGACCGGCGCACCCACGCCCGACGATTTGGACGAGCTGCTGACCAAGGTGTGGAAGGAGCCCGCGTTCTTCCTTACGCACCCGCTGGCCATTGCCGCCTTCGGCCGCGAAGCCACGCGTCGCGGCACGCCGCCGCCGACCGTGAGCCTGTTCGGCTCGCAGTTCATCACCTGGCGCGGCATTCCGCTGATTCCGTCGAACAAGGTGCCGGTGGCCGACGGCAAGAGCAAGATCCTGCTGCTGCGCGTGGGCGACAAGCGCCAGGGCGTGGTGGGGCTGTTCCAGCCCGGTCTGTCGGGCGAGCAGGGTCCGGGGCTGTCGGTGCGCTTCATGGGCATCAACAACCATGCGATCGCGTCGTACCTGATCTCGCTGTACTGCTCGCTCGCGGTGTTGACCACTGATGCGCTGGCGGTGCTCGACGACGTCGAGATCGGCAAGTACCACGACTACACCGACACCTACAAGTAAGCCGCGGTGAGCAGCACTCCATCGATTCCGGGCGAGGCGCCGTTCGATCCGGCCATCCTCGCGCGCATGGCGAGCGCCATGTTCGCTGCACTGCCGGGCACGCCGCCAAGCTCGCTGCCCGGTGTGGCGAGCGGGCTGGTGCCGGGCGCGCAGTTTCCCGCCAACATTGCGCCGCCGGGTTCGCCGCTGGCGAGCCCTGCCGGCTTCGGGCCGAGCGTGCCGGGCACGCCGATTCCGCAAGGGCAGATTCCCGGCGCCAACGTGCTGCCGGCATCGCCCACGCAACTGCCTTCGCTTGCGAACCGCGCGCCGGCCTTGCTGCCGCATGCGGTGGCGGGCAATGGCGTGCCGGACACGGTGCTGTCTGTGGCGCCGGCTTTCGAGCCGCGCTCGGGTGGCACGGTGCAAGGCGTGCCACAGGTGAATGCGCCCGCGACGCCGCAGGCCGCGGCCTCGCCGTTCTACTTCGTGGGCAACAGCTACGGCCATCCGTCGGCGGGTGCGACCGATGGCATTGCGATCCACGATCCGTTCGCGGGTCTTGCGTTGCCGCCAACGGCCGCGCCCGTCTCGCCACCGAGCTCGCCATCGGCGCCGGGCGGCCGCGATGCGCAGTTCTACTTCGTCGATGCGGTGCGCCTGCCCAACGGCTTCGTCACGCCGGCCAAGCCCGATCCGCGCGGTCCCGATGCCGTGCCGCTGGCCGGCAGCGGCCAGCATCCGCCGTTCGACGTCAACGCCGTGCGGCGCGACTTCCCGATCCTGCAGGAGCGGGTGAACGGCAGGCAGCTGGTGTGGTTCGACAACGCGGCCACCACGCACAAGCCGCAGTCGGTCATCGACCGCATCGCGTACTTCTACGAGCACGAGAACTCGAACATCCACCGTGCGGCGCACGAGCTGGCCGCGCGCGCGACCGACGCCTACGAAGGCGCGCGCGAACGCGTTCGCAAGTTCATCAACGCGCCGGAAGTCGAAGAGGTGATCTTCGTGCGCGGCACCACCGAGGCCATCAACCTTGTGGCCAAGAGCTGGGGCGGGCAGCACGTGGGCGAGGGCGACGAGATCATCGTGTCGAACCTCGAGCACCACGCCAACATCGTGCCGTGGCAGCAGCTCGCCGCCGCCAAGGGCGCGAAGCTGCGCGTGATTCCGGTGGACGATTCGGGCCAGGTGCTGCTGGACGACTACCGCAAGCTGCTCAATGACCGCACGAAGATCGTCGCAGTCACGCAGGTCTCGAACGCGCTGGGCACCGTGGTGCCGGTGAAGGAGATTGTCGAGCTGGCGCACCGTGCGGGCGCGAAGGCGCTGGTCGACGGCGCGCAGTCGGTCTCGCACATGCGGGTGGACGTGCAGGACATCGGCGCCGATTTCTTCGTGTTCTCCGGCCACAAGGTGTTCGGCCCCACCGGCATCGGCGTGGTGTGGGGCAAGCGCGAAGTGCTCGAAGACATGCCCCCGTGGCAGGGCGGCGGCAACATGATTGCCGACGTGACCTTCGAGAAGACGGTGTTCCAGCCGATCCCGAACAAGTTCGAGGCCGGCACCGGCAACATCGCCGACGCCGTGGGGCTGGGCGCCGCTATCGACTACGTCAACAAGATCGGCATTGAGAACATCGCGCGCTACGAGCATGACCTGCTGGTGTATGGCATGCGGCAGCTCGGCGCGATTCCGGGTGTGCGGCTGATCGGCACGGCGGCCGACAAAGCCAGCGTGATGTCCTTCGTGCTCGACGGCTACACCACCGAGGAGGTGGGGCATGCGCTGAACGACGAGGGCATTGCGGTGCGCACAGGGCACCATTGTGCGCAGCCGATCCTGCGGCGCTTCGGTGTCGAGACGACGGTGCGGCCCTCGCTGGCGTTCTACAACACCTTCGACGAGGTTGATCGGCTGGTGGCTGTGGTGCGGCGGCTGTCGTCGCAGCGGCGTGCGGGCTAGGGCTTTGGCGCCAGGTGCTGCCTGAAGAAGGCAAGCACCTCGGCGTTGAGCCCGGCATGGAACGCCACGCGGTCGAAGCCCGGCCCGTCGCGGCAGATCTCGGGCAGTGCGCTGGCCATGGCAGGTGAGCACGGCGCGAGGAAAGCGAAGTGCGCGGCGCCGGTTGCCACATGCCATTCGGGCGGCGCAGGCAGGTTGCGGCGAACCGCGGCCACGTTCTCGGGCGTGACGCCATCGCCGCCGTACTCGGAAGCCCAGAGCTGGATCGGTATCGTCACATTCTTCAGGCTGTCGGCATCGAAGACCATGCTGAGCGGGTCGGCGATCACGGCGGCCTTGATGCGGGTGTCATGGGTCAGCGGCGAGGCGAGCAGTTCCTGGAATCTCTGCCGCATCAGCGCGCACGCCGGGCCTTCCGGGGTCGATGCGCAGGGGGACGACGGCAAGGGCGGGAGCCGCTCGAAGTTCGGACGTGCACCGCTGAGCACAAGGCCCGTATAGCCGCCCCTTGAAAACCCATAGAAGCCGATCTGCCCGGCGGCGAGCCTGTCATGCGCGGGCCACTGCTGGAGCATGTGGTCGATCAGCCGCGCGATGTCGGTCGTGCGCGTTGCGAGTGCCGAAATCTTGTCGCCCGGGCCGCCCCGGATCTGGGAGTTGTCGTCCGAATGGCTGATGGCGGCGACCACGAAGCCCGCGTCGGCCAGCGCCTGTGCCGTGTCGTAGTGGCCGAGGAATGAGCCTCCATACCCATGCGACAGCACGATCAACGGCAGCCGGCTGCCGTCGATCGGGCAATCACGTACGCCAGAGATGGTGGAGCGGCCGAGCCTGATTTCGCCAGCTGGCGCGGCGCAGGGCGTCCACACGGCGCCGTGCAGCGCCGGGCCTTTCTGGTCGGCAGGTATCTCGATGGTGGTGAAGCCCGAGGCCTGGGCAAGCGTCGCCGAAAGCCAGAAGACGGCGAGGAAGAGGAAGCGAAGAATGGGCATGGCGAGTCGGTCCTGCATGAGGATGGGAGTCGGCCTGCAGTGTGCTGCTGCCCGGCGGGCGCCGCTTAGCCGACTTTGCTATCTTTCTTCGAGCGGCCGGCGCGCTATGCTTGACCTTTGTTAACAATGTCGCTTGTCCACGCATGTCCTTGCCCCAAGCTTCTTCCTCCGCCCCCCAGATGGCCGATGAATCCTGCGACGTGATGGTTGTGGGCGGTGGTCCCGCCGGCTCGACCATCGCCGCGCTGCTGGCCCAGCAGGGCCGCAAGGTGGTGCTGCTCGAAAAGGCGCATCACCCGCGCTTTCACATCGGCGAATCGCTGTTGCCCGGGAACGTCGAGTTGTTCGAGAGGCTTGGCGTGCGCGACCAGGTCGACAAGATCGGCATGCCGAAGTTCGGCATCGAGTTCGTCTCGCCCGAACACGAGCACCGCAGCTATGTGGAATTTGCCGAGGGCATGGACAAGTCGCTCGACTCCGCCTGGCAGGTGCGCCGCTCCGAACTTGACGAGCTGCTGTTCCGCAATGCGGCCACGCGCGGCGCGCAGACCATCGAAGGCTGCAAGGTGCGCGACGTGGCCTTCGATGCCGACGGCGCCACGGTGCAGGCCGAAATGGACGACGGCGCGCGCCGCAGCTGGCGCGCCCGCTTCGTGGTCGACGCCACCGGCCGCGACACGCTGCTGGCCAACAAATTCCGTTGCAAGGAAAAGAACCCCGACCACAACAGCACCGCGCTGTTCGGCCACTTCACGAATGCCGAACGGCTCGAAGGCAAGAAGGAAGGAAACATCAGCATCTGCTGGTTTCCGCATGGCTGGTTCTGGTTCATTCCGCTGGCCGACGGCACCACCAGCGTGGGCGCGGTCTGCTGGCCGTACTACCTGAAGACGCGCGACAAGCCGCTGAAGGAGTTCTTCTACGACACCATCGCCACCTGCCCGGTGCTGGTGGAACGCCTGAAGAACGCCACGCTGGTCGACGACGCGGTGCACGCCACCGGCAACTTCTCGTACTCGAGCACGCACGCCACGGGCGACCGCTACCTGTTGCTGGGCGACGCCTTCACCTTCATCGACCCGATGTTTTCCTCGGGCGTGTACCTCGCGATGCACAGTGCCTTCGACGGCGCCGAACTGGTGGCGAAGGCGCTCGACCGGCCGGCCGAACTGGCGGCCGCACGCAAGGACTTCGAGGCCATGATGCGCAAGGGCCCGCGCGAGTACTCGTGGTTCATCTACCGCGTGACCAACCCGACCATCCGCGACATGTTCATGCACCCGGGCAATCCGTTCCGCGTGAAGGAGGGGCTGATGTCGCTGCTGGCCGGCGACATCTACCGCGGCACGCCGACGCGCGGGCCACTCGGCATGTTCAAGTTTCTGTACTACTTCATCTCCGTCACGCACATGCGGCGTACCTGGGAGGGGTGGAAGCGGCACCGCTTCAACATCCGGGACATGGGGATGCTGAAGGGGGAGACGATCCTCAAGTCAGACTAGCGCCAGCGCCACGGCGTGCCGGGCACCCAGCGCGGGGCTGCTGAGCACGTCGATGCCGAGGTCCGCGAGCAGGGCGGCCGCGGGGGCCATCGAGGCCTGGGCCAGCACTACGACGTCGGCCCCACCTGCCGCAGCGCGGATCGCGCGGGCCAGGGTTTCGATGTAGCGAGCGTTGTCGCCTGTTTCGAAATGGGGCCACGCTTCTTCGACCAGCAACGTGCTCGGCTGCACCGCGATGCCTGCGTTTGCCGCGGCGGAACGCACCAGTTTCATCGTTGGCCCGAGCGTGCTTTCGACCGCTGCCACAACCAGCACGCGCGGCCCTGTGCGTACCGCGCGGTCGGCCATGGCGTGATCGATGCGCAGGGCCTTGAAGGTATCGCCTGTGGGCATTTGTTCGGCGATGGCACCGATGGTCGAGCAGGTGCACACCACGACTTTCGCGCCGCTGGAGGCGGCTTCGTGCATGGCGTGGTGAACGCGGGCGATCAGGTCTGTGTCGTCGGTGCCCACGACACGCGCGTCGGCCAGCAGGTCCGCTTGCACGAGATGTCGCACACGCAGGCCAGGCGCCATCTCGGCCACCAGCTGCTCGAAGGTCGGCACATGCACCTGTGCCGTGTGCAGGAACGCCAGCGCGTCGCGCATGACGCTCAGGCTGCCGTACGGGCGTGCTGCGCTTCGTAGGCTTTCAGGTGGACGTAGGCCGTGCGCAGCACCGACGGCACTGGCAGGTTGCTCGGCGCCGCGCGGCCCAGCAGATCGCCGACGATGTGGTCGGCCTCGACCGCCGCGCCGCGCACCATGTCCTTGTACATCGACGCGGTCATCGGCGAGCCGGCGGTCGTCATGATGGCGCGACCACGCTGCACGGCTGCGGCCCGCGGCGCGAAGCCGTTGTGCGTGGCGATGGCGCAGCATTCGTCGAAGATCGACAGCGCCACGTCCTGTCCGCCAGCGGCCACGATGTCGCCGATGGACGCGCGCATCAGGCTGGTGAGGCCCGCCGCCGAGGCGATGAAGACCCACTTTTCCCACATGTCCTGCATGATGTTTTCGCTGGCCGTGGCGTCGAACTTCGCGCCCGCGAACTGGGCTGCGATTGCATCGACGCGGGCCGAGCGGCCGCCGGCGCGTTCGCCATAGCTCAGGCCGTGCATGTCGTTCAGATGCAGCACGCGGCCCTCGTCGTCGAGCGTGGCGGAGATCATGCAAAGGCCACCCAGCACGCGCTCGCTGCCGAAGCGTTCAGCCAGCCGGTCGATGTGCTTCATGCCGTTGAGCAGCGGGAGGATCACGGTGTCGGGGCCGACTGCCGGCGCGAACGAGTCCATCGTCGAGTCGAGGTCGTAGGCCTTGCTGCCGACCACGACCACGTCATACGGGCCATCGATGCCGTCGGCCAGCACGTGCTTCGGGGCAGGCAGCTGCAGGTTGCCGAAGGGGCTCTGCACCACCAGCCCGGTCTTCGCCAGTTGCGCCGCGCGGCGAGGGCGCAGCAGGAAGGTGACGTCGCGTCCCGCCTCCAGCAGACGGCCGCCAAAGTAACCACCGAGTGCGCCGGCACCCACCACCAGAAATCTCATCGCGCTTCGCTCCTGAGTCAGACAGACAGACAAAAAAGATCGAAGGCGATGATGCCCGGGATCGCCCGGGCCTGCTTCAGGCTGGCGCTTTCTCCAGCAGGCGTTGGCGGGCAAAGGGCCGCAGGTCGAGCTCGCTCGGGCGGTCCAGCACGTGGTCGGCGATGGCTTCGCCAAGCCCGGCCGAGTGCTTGAAGCCGTGGCCCGAGCAGGCCGAGGCGATGAGCACGCGGGGCAGGTCGTCGAGCGCGTCGATCACGAAGCGGCGATCGGGCGTCACGGTGTACATGCAGGCGCGCGCCTTGAGGGCACGGCCGCCGATCTGCGGAAAGCGGCCGGCCACGCGGTCGCGGTACATGGCGGCGGTTTCTTCCGCGCTCACGGTGCGGTCGATGGTGTCCGGCGTGGTGGCGGCCACGTATTGTTCGGTCGCCACCTTGAGCGCGGGCTGCGACGGGTCGGAAGACGGAAAGCCGTACATGTAGTCTTCCGGCCCGTCGCCGAACATCCAGATGAAGATGGGGAAGCGGCCGGGCGCGAAGTCGGCCGTGGCGCTGCCGGTGTCGAACCAGTGCATCACCTGGCGGTGCACGGAGAAGTCGGCTTGCCAGTCGGCTCGCGCCTGCGCACCCAGGAAGGCGGGTAGCCACGCGCCGGCTGCGACGACCACGCGGTCGGCCGTGAAGCTTGCGGAGCCTGTGCGTACGCGCACGGTGTCGCCGTTGCCCACGGACTCGACGGCCAGCACACGTTCGCCGGTGAGCGTTTGAGCGCCCGAGGCGCGGGCCACGGCCAGCTGGGCGCCGATGGCGTCTTCGGGGCGGACGAAGCCGGCGTCGTGCTCGTAATAGCCGATCTCGTCGCCCTGCAGGTGGAACTGCGGAAAGCGCGCGCGGATGCCGGCTGCGTCCAGCACTTCGTGCGCGATGCCGAAGCGCTCGGCGCAGGCGATGGTGCGGCGCACGAAATCGGATTTGCCGTGGTGCTCCGCCACGCGGTCGCGCGGCGCGAGGATCAGGCCGCCTGTGGTGGTCATCAGCGGCTTGCCGGTGCGGGCCTCGAGTTCGCGCCAGATGGCATGCGAGCGCTGCACGAAGGGCACGTACTCGTCGCCTTCGCCGACGGCCAGCCGCGTGATGCGCGAATCGCCGTGCGAGGAGCCCTGGTCGTGCGGCGGCGAGAACTGGTCGATGCCCAGCACGCGTGCGCCGCGCTGCGAGAGTTGGTAGAGCGTCGCGGCGCCGAGGGCGCCAAGGCCGACGACGATGACGTCGTAATGGGAAGACGAGGATGAAGAGGAAGACTGAGACTGGGTCACGGGAGCGTCCTGCGCTTCGATGGGGTTGGGGGATGCGGTTTATCTTGCCGCCGCTCGTCCGGCTCTGCATGAGCTTTTCCCGAAAAGGTCTTGGGCGCTTCGCATAATCGCGTTCGTCATTCCGACCCCTCTCACTCAAGGAGTTTCACCCATGGCCCAGACCCGGATCGCTGTCATTGTCGGCAGCCTGCGCAAGGATTCGTTCAACCACAAGCTGGCCCTCGCGCTGGCGCACCTCGCGCCCTCGGACTTCACCTTCGAAACCCTGCGCATCGACGACCTGCCGCTGTACAACCAGGACGACGACGGCAATCAGTCCGCGCCGGTGAAGCGCCTGAAGACCGAGATCGCGGCGGCCGACGGCCTGCTGTTCGTTACGCCCGAATACAACCGCTCGATTCCCGGCGTGCTGAAGAACGCCATCGATCAGGCCTCGCGCCCCTATGGCCAGAGCGCCTGGGCGGGCAAGCCGGCCGGCGTGGTCGGCATCTCGGTGGGGGCTATCGGCACCGCGCTGGCGCAGCAGCACCTGCGCAACATCCTGGCCTACCTTGACGTGCCCACGATGGGCGCGCCCGAAGTGTTCCTGCAGGCCAAGGACGACCTGTTCGACGACAAGGGCCACGTCGGCAACGAAGGCTCGAAGAAGTTTCTGCAGGGCTGGATGGACAAGTACGTGGCCTGGGTGAAGAGCCACTCGGCCTGATCGATCCGCTGCGTCCGTGGACGAAAAAAAGCCGCCCGATGGGCGGCTTTTTTGCTGTTGCCGGAGCAGAACTCAGGCAGCGATAGCAGCGTCGCGCTGGTTCGCGGCTTCCGCCGTCGCTACCAGGATGTCGGCGCGGGCCGTTGCCAGGGCATTGTTGCGGGCTTCGTCGCCCATCGCCACACCTTCGGCGCGCACGACGCGCACGTCGGTGATGCCGAAGAAGCCGAAGACTGCCTTGAGGTAGCTTTCCTGGTGCTCCATGGCCTGGCCACCTTCGCTGGTCGAATAGATGCCGCCGCGGGACAAGGCCACGATGATGGTCTTGCCGCCGGCCAGGCCCACGGGGCCCTTCTCGGTGTACTTGAAGGTGCGGCCGACTTGTCCCAGGCGGTCGATCCAGGCCTTGAGTTGCGTCGGGATCGAGAAGTTGTAGAAAGGCGTGCCGATGACGACCACGTCCGAGGCCAGGAACTGGCTCACGAGCTTTTCGGACACGGCGTTCTCACGCTGCTGGGCTTCGGTCGGCTGTTCTTGCAAGCCGGTCTTGATGCCCAGCGCGTCGGCGCTGAAGTGCGAGGGGGTGTCGACGGCCAGATCGAGGTATTCGACGGTGGTGTCGGGGTGGGCGGCGCGCCATGCGGTCACGACTTCGGCCGAGAGCAGGCGCGAGGTCGAGTGGGCGCCGAGGATGCTGGAGTCAATGTGGAGCAGCTTCATTTCAATCAATCACTTTCTGTGTTGGCTGTCGGCGCTCAAAGTGGCCGGCGGATGGAGGAATTCTATTTTTGGATCTAGTGATCGATAAGTACCCAAAAATTGCCTAGATCGTTCTACCTGCGGGACAATCACCACCATGCAGGACCTCAACGACATGGTTTTCTTCGCCGAAGTGGCCGAACGCGGCGGCTTCGCAGCCGCCAGCCGGGCGCTAGGCATCCCCAAGTCGCGCCTCTCGCGCCGCGTCGCCGACCTGGAAGAGCGTCTCGGCGTGCAGCTGATGCAGCGCAGCACCCGGCGCCTGTCGCTCACGCCGGCGGGCGAGATCTACCTGCGGCATTCGTCCGCCATGCGCGACGCGGCGCAGGCGGCAGCCGAGGCGGTGGCGCAGGTACAGAACGAGCCCAGCGGGCTGGTGCGGCTGAGCTGCCCCGTCACCATCGCGCACAGCGGCCTGGCGCAGCTGATGCCGGTGTTCATGGCGCGCTACCCGGCGGTGCGCATCGACATGCGGGTGATCAACCGGCCGGTCGACCTGATCGAGGAGGGCATCGACATCGCGCTGCGTGTGCGGCTCGTCATCGAGGACAGCGCTGTGCTGGTGGCAAAGACCTTCGGCCACAGCCGCGGCGTGCTGGTGGCGAGCCCGGCGCTGCTGGCGCGCTACGGGCCGGTGGAAACGCTGGCCGACCTCGGCAAGCTGCCGACGGCGGCCATGTCGGTCAACGGGGAAGGGCGCAGCGACTGGCGGCTGGAGGGCCCCAAGGGAGAGAGCTACGTGCACTCCCACGCCCCGCATTACGTGGCGGACGACCTCGCGACGCTGCAGTTCGGCACGCTGGGCGGCATAGGCGCGACCATGCTGCCTGACTACATGTGTCGCGCCGACATCGATGCCGGCCGGCTGGTGCGGTTGCTACCCGGTTGGGGGCCGCCACCGGTGATTGCGCACATGGTGTTTCCGGCACGGCGGGCGTTGGTGCCGGCTGTGCGGAAGCTCATCGACTTCCTGATGGAGCATCTCCAGAGCGAAGATATGCGGATGTTCTAGGCTCGTTATGCGAAAAACGTCATATCCAAACAAGCAGATATTCGTTTGGCATTGAAGCAAGGGTTCGCACAATCCGAGGCTCCCATCCATCCAGGAGCGTCCATGGCTACTCTGCGACTCGGCGACACAGCCCCCAATTTCACCCAGGATTCCAGCGAAGGCCCCATCGACTTCCATCAGTGGGCCGGCGATTCGTGGGTCGTGTTCTTCTCGCATCCCGCCGATTTCACGCCCGTGTGCACCACCGAACTGGGCAAGACCGCGGCGCTGTCGGGCGAATTCGCCAAGCGCGGCGTGAAGCCCATCGCGTTGAGCGTCGATCCGGCCACCAAGCACAAGGAATGGATCAGCGACATCAACGACACGCAGAACACCACGGTCAACTTCCCCATCATTGCGGATGCCGACCGCAAGGTGGCCGACCTGTACGACCTGATCCACCCGAACGCCTCGGCCACGGCCACCGTTCGCAGCGTGTTCATCATCGACCCGAAGAAGGTCATCCGCACCACCATCACCTACCCGGCCTCGACCGGCCGCAACTTCGACGAGATCCTGCGCGTGATCGACTCGCTGCAGCTCACCGACAGCCACAAGGTGGCCACGCCCGTGAACTGGAAGGACGGTGACGACGTGGTCATCATCCCGGCCATCCAGGATCCGGCCGAACTGGCGGAGCGTTTCCCCAAGGGCTTCAAGGCCGTGCGCCCCTACCTGCGCATCACGCCGCAGCCCAACAAGTAAGCGGGCAGGGCAAGCGTCGTCATGCAGACCCGAGTGATCATCGTGCCGGGGTGGCGCGACTCCGGGCCCGGCCACTGGCAGAGCCTGTGGGAAGAGCGCATTCCGGGTGCGGCGCGGGTGGTGCAGGACGACTGGGCCTCGCCCAAGCGCGAGGCGTGGGTGTCTACGCTGGCGAAGCTGGTGCTGGAGAGCGACGGGCCGGTGGTGATCGCCGCGCACAGCCTGGGCTGCATTGCCACGGCGCACCTGCCGCCCGATGCCGCGGCCCGCATCCAGGGCGCGCTGCTGGTGGCGCCTGCCGACCCTGAGCGCCGCGCCGTGCTCTCCGACTTCGCGCCTGTGCCCTACGCTGCGCTGCCGTACCGCAGCATCGTGGTGGCCAGCAGCAACGACCCCTTTTGCCCGATCCGCCTGGCTGGTGCATATTCGCGCGCCTGGGGCAGCGAGTTCGTGCGCATGCAGAATGCGGGCCACATCAACGTCGACTCGGGGCACGGGGATTGGCCGCTGGGCCTTGCCCTGCTCCAGTCCTTGACCGACGAGCCCGCCGCCTGGCCGGCGGGCCGTGAATTTTCAGAAACCTTGGCAACCACATGACTTCCAGAATAAAGACCTTCGTCGCCGTGCTCGCGCTGGCGTCCTCCGCACTCGCCGGCAGCAGCGCCTTTGCCCAAGGCACTGGGCTGCTGAACGCCTCGTACGACGTGGCCCGCGAGTTCTACAAGGACTACAACGCGGCCTTCGTGGCGCACTACAAGAAGGCCACAGGCAAGGACGTCAAGATCGACCAGTCGCACGGCGGCTCCAGCGCGCAGGCCCGCGCGGTGGCCGACGGCCTCGATGCCGACGTGGTGACGATGAACACCTCCACCGACATCGACTTCCTCGCCAATGCCGGCGTGGTCGCGAAGGACTGGAACAAGAAATTCCCCGAGAACGCATCGCCGACCACGTCGACCATGCTATTTCTCGTGCGCAACGGCAACCCCAAGGGCATCAAGGACTGGGACGACCTGGTCAAGCCGGGCGTGCAGGTCGTGATCGTCAACCCCAAGACCGGCGGCAACGGGCGCTATGCCTACCTGGCCGCCTGGGGCTACATCAAGAAGAAGGGCGGCACCGACGCCCAGGCTGCCGAGTTCGTCGGCAAGCTGTTCAAGAACGTGCCTGTTCTGGCGCGCGGCGGCCGCGACGCGACCACCGCCTTCCTGCAGCGCAACATCGGCGATGCGCTGATCACCTTCGAATCGGAAGTGGTGTCGATCGACCGCGAATTCGGCACCGGCAAGGTCGACTCGGTGTACCCGTCGATCAGCATCGTGGCCGAGAACCCGGTGGCCGTGGTCGAGCGCACCGTCGCCAAGAAGGGCACGGGCGAGCTCGCCAAGGCGTATCTCGACTGGCTGTACTCCGAAGAAGCGCAGGAAATCGCGGCCAAGCACGCGCTGCGTCCGCGTTCGCCGGCCGTGCTCAAGAAGTACGCCTCGACCTTCAAGCCGCTGCAGCTCTTCACGGTGCAAGAACTGTTCGGCAGCCTCGGCGAAGCGCAGAAGGTGCACTTCAACGACGGCGGCCAGTTCGACAAGCTCTATACGCCCGGCGGCAAGTAAATGAGCGGCGCTGTTTCTTCGGCGCTCCCGTCCGCGGGAGCGCCTTTTTCGCGTGCCAACCGGGCAGGGGGCGCCAAGCGCGTGCTGCCGGGTTTCCACATCACGCTCGGCTTCTCGATTCTTTACCTCAGCCTGATCGTGCTGATCCCGCTGTCGGCGCTGGTCTTCAGGACCTTCACGCTGACCTGGGACCAGTTCTGGGTGGCCGTGACTGCGCCGCGCGTGATGGCTTCGTACCGGCTGACCTTCGGTGCCTCGCTGATCGCGGCCGTGGTGAACGCGGTGTTCGGCTTGCTGGTGGCCTGGGTGCTGGTGCGCTACAAGTTTCCGGGCAAGCGCATCGTCGATGCGCTGGTCGACCTGCCGTTTGCGCTGCCGACGGCGGTGGCGGGCATTTCGCTGACCGCGCTGCTCGCGGGCAACGGCTGGGTCGGACAACTGCTCGAACCGCACGGCATCAAGCTGGCGTTCACGCCGGCGGGCATCGTGATTGCGCTGATCTTCATCGGGTTGCCCTTCGTGGTGCGCACGGTGCAACCAGTGCTCGAAGATGCCGAGAAAGAGCTGGAAGAAGCAGCCACCTCGCTCGGCGCGACGCGGCTTCAGACCTTCACCAAGGTGATTTTTCCGTCGATTGCGCCTGCGTTGCTCACCGGCTTTGCCATGGCCTTCGCGCGCGCCATCGGCGAGTACGGCTCGGTGATCTTCATCGCTGGCAACATGCCGATGATCTCGGAGATCACGCCGCTCATCATCATCGGCAAGCTGGAGCAGTACGACTACGCGGGCGCCACGGCGGTCGCGCTGGTGATGCTCGTCATTTCCTTCGTCCTGCTGCTGGTCATCAATGGCCTGCAAGCCTGGCAGCGTCGCCGCGCAGGAGCCTGACATGAGCGCACCTTCCAAAGTCATCCGCCGCGCGCAAGCCGGCACTACTGAATCCGCCTGGGTGCGCTGGACGCTGATCGGCATCGCGCTCGCGTTCATGTTCCTGTTCCTCGTATTGCCGCTGGCCGCTGTTGCGACGGAGGCGCTGCGCAAGGGCGTGGGCGCGTATCTCGACGCGCTGAAGGAGCCCGACGCCTGGAGCGCGATTCGCCTCACGCTGATCACGGCCGCCATCGCGGTGCCGATGAACCTCGTGTTCGGCGTGGCGGCGGCCTGGGCCATTGCCAAGTTCGAGTTCCGCGGCAAGGCATTTCTCACCACGCTGGTCGATCTGCCGTTCGCGGTGTCGCCGGTGGTGGCGGGCCTGATCTACGTGCTGGTGTTCGGCGCGCAGGGCTGGCTCGGTCCGTGGCTGGCTGAGCACGACATCAAGATCATCTTTGCCGTACCCGGCATCGTGCTGGCGACCGTGTTCGTGACCTTCCCGTTCATCGCGCGCGAACTTGTGCCGCTGATGCAGGCGCAGGGCACCGACGAGGAGCAGGCCGCCATCGTGCTCGGCGCGACCGGCTGGCAGACCTTCTGGCGCGTGACGCTGCCCAACATCAAGTGGGGCCTGCTGTACGGCGTGATCCTGTGCAACGCGCGCGCCATGGGCGAATTCGGCGCGGTGTCCGTGGTGTCGGGCCATATCCGCGGCCAGACCAACACCATGCCGCTGCACGTGGAAGTGCTCTACAACGAATACCAGTCGGTGGCCGCGTTCGCCGTGGCTTCGCTGCTGGCCATCCTGGCGCTGGTCACGCTGGTGATCAAGTCGGTGATCGAATGGCGCCACGAGCGCGAGATGAAGGCCATTGCCGAACTGCCCCCCGAGCGTCCCCCTGAAGCCGCGGCGGCCTGAGAGAAAGAACAAGATCATGAGCATCGAAATCCGCAACATCAGCAAGCAGTTCGGCGACTTCCGCGCGCTGCGCGACGTGAACCTCGACGTGGAGTCGGGCGAACTGGTCGCGCTGCTCGGCCCCTCGGGCTGCGGCAAGACCACGCTGCTGCGCATCATCGCGGGGCTGGAAACGGCCGACGCCGGCAGCATTTTGTTCTCGGGCGAGGACACCACCGACGTGCACGTGCGCGAGCGGCAGGTGGGCTTCGTGTTTCAGCACTACGCACTGTTCCGCCACATGACCGTGTTCGAGAACGTGGCCTTCGGCCTGCGCGTGAAGCCGCGCAAGGAGCGCCCGAGCGACGCGCAGATCAGGCAGAAGGTGACCGACCTGCTCAAGCTGGTGCAGCTCGACTGGCTGGCCGACCGCTACCCGTCGCAGCTTTCCGGCGGCCAGCGGCAGCGCATTGCGCTGGCTCGCGCACTGGCGGTGGAGCCCAAGGTGCTGCTGCTCGACGAGCCCTTCGGCGCGCTCGACGCCAAGGTGCGCAAGGAACTGCGCCGCTGGCTGCGCCGGCTGCACGACGAGCTGCACGTCACGTCGATCTTCGTCACGCACGACCAGGAAGAAGCGCTCGAAGTGGCCGACCGCGTGGTGGTCATCAACAAGGGGCAGATCGAACAGGTCGGCTCGCCGCAGGAAGTGTGGGACCAGCCGGCCAGCCCGTTCGTCTACGGCTTCCTGGGTGACGTGAACCTGTTCCATGGCCGGGCCGACAACGGCGCGGTGCAGCTCGATGGCATGCGCCTCGATTCACCCGAGCACAGCGGCGCGCGCGACGCCAAGGCACGCGCCTATGTGCGCCCGCATGACATCGATGTGACACGCTACGTGGCCGGCGCTTCGGGCATCGTCGCCACGCTGTCGCGGGCAATCGTCGTCGGACCCATCGCGCGGCTGGAACTTGAGCCCACCGAATCGAATCCAGATAATCCGGGCTCCGGAACCATCATCGAGGCGCAACTCCCTGCGCAACAGTTCCGTGACCTGGGCTTGAAGGAAGGCGACACCGTCGTCGCCAACCCGCGCAAGGCCAGGGTGTTCGTAGAAGAAGATTGGGTGTCTCCTTGATCGATTGGTACTTCGGCGCGCCGCGCCGCGCGTTCGGGCTGATCTGCCTGGCCTGTGTTCTCATGCTGGCCTTCGGGCTCTACCTGCAGCACGTGGTCGGGCTCGAACCCTGTCCCATGTGCATCGTGCAGCGGTATGCGCTGGTGCTGGTGGCACTCTTCACCGGCCTGGCCGGCGTGTTCCGCAACGTGGGCCTTCGGGTCGTGGGTGGATTGCTGGCGCTGGTGGCTGCGGTGGGCGGCGCCTACACGGCGGCCTCGCAGAGCTGGCTGCAGTGGTATCCGCCCGAAGTCGTTTCCTGCGGGCGCGACCTCTACGGGATGATCGAAACCTTTCCGCTGAAGCGTGCGCTGCCGATGATCTTTCGCGGCGGCGGCGACTGCTCGAAGATCGACTGGTCGCTGTTCGGCCTGACGCTGGCGAACTGGTCGTTTATCGCGTTCGTGGTTCTCTCGCTGCTGCTCATCACGCTGCTCGTGCGCTCGCGTCGGGCACGCTGAGAGGCGAAAGAGGCGACGCCGCCCCACGGCGGGCGGCGTGCCGAAGAGGGCGGGTCCGCGTCAGTTGAACCAGCCTTGGCCCGAAAAGCCGCATCCCATTTCTTCGAGCAGGCTGCGCCAGTACCAGCGTTCGGCGCAGCTGCTGACCATCGCCATGTTCACCGGCTGAGCCGCCGTCGGCTTGACGTCGCTGCTGATGCTCGCAAGGCCCAGCGGGGCGCTGGCTTCGGGGCTGCGCACCGGCGTGGTGAACGTCAGCGGCGACTGCGCCTCGGGTGTGCCTGCCTTCGTGTTGGCGGCACCGGCCGCGCAGCTGAAGGCCATCGCGGCGGTGATCGCACCGGCCAGTGCCACGTGGCGCAGAGTGTTCGACTGTTGGAATTTCATGGTCGCTTTCCCTTCCTAGAACTATCGGTTTATGCGTGGCAACGCGCCACGCATCCGAAAAAATGTAGGACGCCCAAAGCTGTCGTGCCAGTGCCGAAAGTCACGCGCTCGTAACGCTGCGAATCGGTTTGTCGATCGCCCGTGGGCCTTTAAAGAATCTTCAGTAAACGCGGCTAGGATGACGCCGGACCTCGTGGTTCCGCTACCCTTCCGCGCAGTCGACTCGCCGCGCAGCGTCTTCCTGATTTCCCCCGCATGCCCACTACACAACCCAGGCGATCACGCAAACTAGTCATCGGCATTGCCGTTCTCGTCGTGCTGGCGGTCGTCGCCTCTTTCTGGCTCAGCCCGGGCAAGAAGGCCGAATACCTCACCGCCGCGGTACAGCGCACCGACCTCGAAAACGCAGTGCTCGCTACCGGCGTGCTGCAGGCACTCAAGCAGGTCGAGGTGGGTGCACAGGTCAGCGGCCAGCTCAAGTCGCTGAAGGTGGTGCTGGGGCAGACCGTGAAGAAGGGCGACTGGCTCGCCGAGATCGACCCCGTCATCTCGCAGAACACCTTCGCGCAGGAGCAGGCCAAGCTCGACAACCTGCAGGCGCAGAAGCTCGCGAAGGAAGTGCGCATCAGGCAGGCCCAGCTCACCTGGACGCGGCAGCAGGAAATGCTCGCGCAGGACGCCGCCGCCAAGCAGGACATGGAAAGCGCCGACGCCGAGCTGCGCGCGCTGCGTGCCGACCTGGTGTCGCTCGAAGCGCAGATCCGCCAGCAGAAGCTGGCCGTGGCCTCGGCGCAGACGAATCTCTCGTACACGCGAATCATCGCGCCCATCGACGGCGACGTGGTTTCCATCAGCACGCTCGAAGGCCAGACCGTGGTCGCCGCCTTCCAGGTGCCCACGCTGATGAAGCTGGCCGACCTGTCGACCATGACCGTGAAGGCGCAGGTGTCCGAAGCCGACGTGGTGCGCGTGAAGCCAGGGCAGCCGGTGTACTTCACCATCCTCGGCGACCCCGACAAGCGCTACCACGGCACGCTGCGCGCGGTGCAGCCTTCGCCCGAGAAGATCAACAACGCCGTGTTCTTCAACGCGCTGTTCGACGTGCCCAATCCCGAGCGCACGCTGCGCGTGGACATGACGGCGCAGGTCGCCATCCTGCTGGGCGAGGCCAAGCAGGCGCTGACCGTGCCGCTGACAGCGCTGGGTCCGCGCGACAAGGACGGCCGCCAGGAAGTGCGCGTGCTCAAGGCCGACCAGACCGTGGAAAAACGGCAGGTGCGCGTGGGCATCTCCAACAACTTCCAGGCCCAGGTGCTCGAAGGTTTGAAAGAGGGCGACAACGTCATCACGGGCGATGCCTCGGCTGTTCTGGAGCGGGGCGAAAGCGGAGACGGCGGCGGACGGGGCAAGCGCCCATGACGCAGGAAAAGCAGCCGCTGCTGACCCTGCGCGGCATCGGCCGCAGCTTTCCTTCGGGCGAACAGGAAGTGCAGGTACTGAAAGACGTCAACCTCGACATCGGCAACGGCGAAATGCTGGCCATCGTCGGCGCCTCGGGCTCGGGCAAGTCGACGCTGATGAACATCCTCGGTTGCCTCGACCGGCCGAGCACCGGTACCTACATCGTCTCGGGCCAGGACGTGGGCACGCTCGACAGCGACGCGCTCGCCCAGTTGCGGCGCGAGCACTTCGGCTTCATCTTCCAGCGCTATCACCTGATGCCGCACCTGACGGCGACCGGCAACGTCGAGGTGCCCGCCGTGTATGCCGGCACTGACGGCGAGGCGCGCGACAAGCGTGCGCGCCAGTTGCTGGTGCGCCTGGGTCTTGGCGACCGCACCGAGCACCGGCCAAGCCAGCTCTCCGGCGGCCAGCAGCAGCGGGTGAGCATTGCGCGCGCGTTGATGAACGGCGGGCAGGTGATCCTGGCCGACGAGCCGACCGGCGCGCTCGACAGCAGGAGCGGCCAGGAGGTGATCGGCATCCTGCGCGAGCTGCATGCGCAAGGGCACACCATCATCATCGTGACGCACGACATGCAGGTGGCGAGCTGCACCGAACGCATCATCGAGATTGCCGATGGCGTGATCGTGGGTGACCGGCCCAACGTGCCCACGGTGACGGCGCCAGCACAGGCCGTGCAGCCCGACGCACCAATTCCCGAGGCGATGACGAAGCCCAAGCTGGGCATTGCGCGCTTCAGCACCAGCTGGGCCCGCTTTGCAGAAGCCTTCCGCATGGCCTGGCGTTCGATGATGGCGCACCGCATGCGCACGGCGCTCACCATGCTGGGCATCGTCATCGGCATAACCTCGGTGGTGTCGATCGTGGCCATCGGGGAGGGCGCCAAGCGCTTCGTGCTGTCGGACATCCGTGCCATCGGCACCAACACGCTCGACGTGTACCCGGGCCGCGACTTCGGCGACGACAAGGCCTCGAGTATCCGCACGCTGATACCGTCCGACCTCGACGCACTCGCCGCGCAGCCCTATGTGCACAGCGTGACGCCCTCGACCTCGCGCAGCCTGCGGCTGCGCTACCGCAGCGTCGACATCAACGGCACGGTGAACGGCGTGAGCGACAGTTTCTTTCGTGTGCGCGACATCCAGATGGCCAGCGGCGCAGCCTTTACGGCGAGCGACGTGCGCCACCAGTCGCAGGTGGTGGTGATCGACCAGAACACGCGGCGCAAGCTGTTCCCTGACGGCGCCGAGGCGGTGGGCAAGATCATCCTGGTGGGCAACCTGCCGTGCACGGTGATCGGCGTATCGCAGGAAAAGAAGAGCATGTTCGGCGAGAACAAGTCGCTCAACATCTGGCTGCCCTACAGCACGGGCGCGAGCCGGCTCTTCGGGCAGCAGCACTTCGACAACATCACGGTGCGCATCCGCGACGACCAGCCGACCAAGGCCGCTGAAGACAGCGTGGTCAAGCTGCTCACGCTGCGCCACGGCAGCAAGGATTTCTTCACCTTCAACATGGACAGCATCGTGAAGACGGCCGAGCGCACCAGCCAGTCGCTCACGCTGCTGCTGTCGCTCATTGCGGTGATCTCGCTGGTGGTGGGCGGCATCGGTGTGATGAACATCATGCTGGTGTCCGTGACCGAGCGCACCCGCGAGATCGGTATTCGCATGGCGGTGGGCGCGCGCCAGAGCGACGTGCTGCAGCAGTTCCTGACCGAGGCGGTGCTGGTGTGCCTGGTGGGCGGGTTGATCGGCGTGACGCTGTCGTATGGCATCAGCTTTCTGTTTTCGCTTTTCGTCAAGCAATGGCAAATGATCTTTTCGATGGGCGCCGTGGTGTCGGCGTTCTTGTGCGCGTCGCTGATCGGCGTGCTGTTCGGCTATCTGCCGGCGCGCAACGCGGCGCGGCTGGACCCGATCGAGGCGCTGGCTCGTGAGTAGGGCACGCGTTCTTTCCGCGATGGCTGTTGCCGTGCTGGTGCTCGGCGGGTGCACCCTGTTCCAGCCTGAGCAGCGGGCGCAGCGGCCGCTGGAGGTGCCGCAGGGCTGGCAGCAGTCGCCGGGAGCGGGGAGTGCGGCGGCGATGCTGTCTGCCAACTGGTGGACGGCGTTCAACGATCCGCAGCTCGACCGGCTGATCGACAGCGCGCTGCGTACCAACAATGACCTGGCGGCGGCGGGCATCCGCGTGCAGCGCGCGCAATTGCAGGCTGGGTTGGCGAACACGAACCTCACGCCCAGCGTAGTGGGGCAGGCCAGCACCAGCCGCAGCTATGACCTGAAGCGCGGCGGCGTGGCCGGTTCCGCGTCGAGCTCGCTGGTGACGCTGAGCTACGAGCTCGACCTGTGGGGCCGACTCTCGGCGCAGCGCAGCGCCGCCGAGTGGGAGCTGAAGGCTACCGAATCCGACCGCCAGGCCACCGCGCTGGCGCTCGTCGGCACTACGGCGGGGCTCTATTGGCAGACCGGCTACCTGAACCAGCGCATCGCGCTGAGCGAAGCGGGCATGGAAGACGGCCGACGCATCCTCGCACTGGTGCGGGTGAAGTACGCGGCGGGCGCCGTGTCGGGGCTGGACGTGGCGCAGGCGGGTCAGAACCTCGCGACGCAGGAGGCGGCGCACACGCAGTTGCTTCAGCAGCGCGTCGAGGCGCGCAACGCGCTGGCGATTCTGTTCGACCAGCCGCCGGAGTCGATGGCCGTCGAGCCCGCGCGGTTGCCAGACATAGCCTTGCCGGTCATCGATGCCGGCGTACCCGCGAGCCTGCTGGGTCGCCGCCCGGACCTGCGCGCGGCCGAGCAACGGCTGCGCGGTGCACTGGCGAATGTCGACGCCACGCGCACCGGGTTCTATCCGGCGCTGAGCCTGACGGGGTCGCTGGGCACGTCGAGCACCGCACTGGGCGAATTGCTGAAGAACCCTGTGGCCACGCTTGGCGCAGGGTTGGCGTTACCGTTCTTGCAATGGAACACCGCGCGGCTGACTGTGGCCGTGTCGCAGACGCAGTACGAAGAGACGGTGGTGGGTTTCCGGCAGTCGCTCTACACGGCGTTGTCGGAGGTCGAGAATGCCTTGTCGTCACGCACGCAACTGCGCGACGAGAGCGAAAAACTGGTGCTGGCCCTGCAGGAGGCGCAGCGTGCGGAGCGGTTGTCGGAGGTGCGCTATCGCGCTGGTGCGACCGCGTTGCAGCCCGTGCTCGACGCGAAGGACCGGCGCCGTACGACCGAGGTGTCGCTGGCCCAGAACCGGTTGAACCAGCTCAATGCGACGATGACCTTGTACAAGGCGCTGGGCGGGGCAGCTATCGCGCTGTAGGGTGAGTGGGGTCTACCCAAATCAGCGAGCAAGCGTCGTCAGTCCTGAAACGGCGCCTTCTTCGCCAGCTTGCGAAACACCAGCCCAGGCAGCCGCAACACGAACTCGACCATCAGCCGCGCGTGCATCCAGGTGAGCAGCACGTTGTCGCGCCCATAGCGGAAGTGCGAAACCCCGCCTTCCTCCGCCGTCAGGTACTTCACCGGCGCATCGATGTTCACGGGCTTGACGCCGCGCCAAGCCAGCCGCACGACAGCCTCAGTGTCGAAGTCGAAGCGCCGCATCCATGGCTGCCGCTCCATGACGGCGATCAGGTCCGTCACCGGATACACGCGAAAGCCGTAGAGCGAATCGCCCACGCCGGCGAACAGCGTTTCGAGCTGCGTCCACCCGTTCGACACACGCCGCCCGCGCACGCGCAGCAGCGGTGCGCTGGCGTCGAACACCGGTCGTCCGAGCACCATCGTCTCGGGGCGGGCCAGCGAGGCCTTCATGAACTCGGGGATCAGGTCCGCCGGATGCTGCCCGTCGGAATCCATCGTCAGCGCATGGGTGAAACCGGCTTCCTTCGCGGCGCGCAGGCCGTGCAGCACGGCCGAACCCTTGCCCTGGTTCTGCGGCAGCACCCACACGCGCAGGCCCGGGTCGCCGGCCGCCATCTGTTGCAGCCGCTCGCCCGTGCCGTCGTCGCTGCCGTCGACCACCACCCACACCGGGTTCCACTGCGCGCGCGCCGCGGCGACGGTCGAGAACAGGCGCTCGCCGGTGTTGTAGCTGGGGATCAGGACAAGGTGGGTGCGCGAGGCGTCTGGCATTCGGGGGACGCGTCGGTAGCGCGCTGCTCCAGGTTTTGTCGGAAGTATTGTTCGAGCTCGGCCTGCAGCACGTCGCTGTCCTGCGTGGGCGAGAAGCGCTTGCCGATCCGCAGGGTGAAGACGATGGGAAGCGGTGGCACGCGCCATAGCGGCCAGCCCTTGGCGAGGTAGGGCGAGTCGGTGTCGATGAACACCGTTTGTATGGGCGCCTGCGCCAGCTTGGCGATCAGCGTGGTGCCGGGGCGGAACGCATTGAGCGGCGGCGTCACCGTACGCGTGCCCTCGGGAAAGATCACCAGCTGCCCGCCGTTGCGCAGGTCGTTCACGGCAAGGCGCACCATGGTGCGGGCCGACTTGTTGCTGATGTAGCGCGCCAGCCGGGCGCCCGCGCCCAGGAAGATGTTGCCCATCAGGTCGGCCTTCATGATGCAGGCACTGCGGGGCAGCCGCGCCACCAGCAGCAGCGCGTCGAGCATCGTCGGGTGGTTGGCCACGAAGATCACGCCGGGCTCCTTGCGCATCGGGTCGAGACAGGCGGCGTCGATGCGCATCATGCCGGTCACCGACGCCAGCCACCAGAACATGCGGTAGGCGAAGGCGATGGTCGTGCGTCCCAGCACGCGCGCGGGCGCCGCCGGCATGATCGGGTGGATCAGCATGGCGACGACGTTCCAGACCAGCGAGATCAGGCCCAGGAACAGCAGCAGCGCGTAGAGCATCAACGCGAGCGGAATCGACGTGAGAATTCGCAGCACGCGAGTCATTGAATCAGTCAATCGGGCAATGCGCGGTCGGACAACGACCGGTCATGCCCGTAGCAGGCCGGCTGCGACCGTGTGGGCCTCGATCTCGACCAGCAGGTCGCTGCGGCAGATGTCGGCTTCGAGGTACACCGCGTGGCGCGCCATCGGCGCGTCGGCGCCGAGCGTGCCTTCGATGATGCTGCGTACAGCTTCGGTGTCCGACGGGTGACGCACGTAGACCACGCAATCGAGCTCGGCCAGCGAGAACTTCGCGGTGCCGCGTTCGTTGGCGGCGGCAATCACCGCCTGCAAGTTGCGCAGGGTTTCGCGCGTCTGCTCGAGCACGTCGCCGTGGTGCACGGTTTCGTGGCCGACGATGCTCGCAGTGCCGGAGATGAAGAGGGCGATGTTGCCGTCGCCGATGTCCGCCAGCGCGGCGCGCGAGAAGGTCGGCGAGCGCGGGCCGTAGGTTTCGGGATAGCGGTAGGCCGAAACCTGACGCGGGTTTTCGACCGGCAGCGGCGCCTGCTGGCCGGCCAGGAAGCGGATCGACAGGGCGCCCTGGTGGATGCCCAGTGCACAGGCCGCAGGCGCGCCCTCGAAGGCGGCGCGGCCGGCTTCGAGAAACGCTTCCTGCCGGCCGAGATTGAACTGCCGGTAGCGCTCCAGCCCGCCGCCGTCGGCGTTGATCTGCGGCAGGTAGTTCCAGATGCGCTGCAGGTGCGGCGTGCCGGCCTGGTCGAGCGTCTTGAAGAGGTCGCGGTAGGCGCGGTGCGCGAGTTCGGCGAGGCCCTGTTTTTCGGTGGCTTCGTCCAGGTCGATGGCGCCGAGCAGCCAGTGCCCGTCGGTGCGCCAGCGCGCGATGCCGGTGGTGCCCGACTTGACGTGTTGCGGACGGCTCACGTGCCACACATCGGCCATGGCGCCGTTTGCCGACAGCACGCGCGCGTTGACGGTCGGCATCCAGGCCACGCCGTGCGGCGTGCCGTAGCCGAGCGCCGCGAAGGGCGCCTTGCCGTCAACAGCCAGCGCAAGGCTGGCCGGCAGCGACAGGCGCTCGACGCGCAGATGGGAAGAAGGGGTTTCGTCCTGAGCTCGCACTATCAGCTGGCCTCGACGGTGTGTTCGGGTTTGATGGCGGTGTAGGCAGAGAAGACGCCGAGGCTCGCATGCCGGCGCACGTCGCGAAAACCCGCGTCGGCCAGCGCCTGCATCACCCGTTCGGGCGGAATGCAGGCCTCGATCGTGTCCCAGTAGTAGCGCCACAGTTCCGAGGTGTTGCGTTGGCGACCGACCACGCGGGCGATCAGCGGCACCACGGCACGCATGTAGCCCTTGAGCAGCGCAGTTGCGAAGCGGCCCTCGGGCTTGGTGATTTCGAGTACCGCCACCCGCCCGCCGGGGCGCAGCACGCGATGGAACTCGCTGAAGGCTGCCGCCACGTCGCTGATGTGGCGCATGGCGTAACCCATGCTCACGAAGTCGCTGCTGGCATCGGGCCGGGGCAGGGCTTCGGCCACGCCGCGCACCAGTTCGATGCCGGGCAGCTTGACCTGGCCCAACATGCCGGGGCTGGGGTCGATGCCTACGAGCTGGCCGGTGGAGCCGATGAGTTTCAGCGCCTCGCGGGCCACGAGCCCGGTGCCGATGCCCACGTCGAGCACCTGCATGCCCGCCGAGAGGCCGGCTTCCCGCAGCGCAGCACGGCGATACGAGGGGCCGGTGCCGAAGGCCAGCACGCTCTCGATGCGGTCGTAGTCCGCGGCCGTGCTGTCGAAGATGCGCAGCAGGAACGCCTGATGCTCGGCCTCGGTCTTGTAGTACAGCGGCAAAGGGGCGTGCGGCGGCAGGATGTCGGGATTCCCGGGCCCGACGGAAGGCGATGGCGTCATCGAACGATTATCACCAAAAGCCCCGGCCCGAATTCCGGGGCCCCAGGGCGGGCGTTGTGTGCGCCGGACAGTAAACTCGGAGCCTGCTTAGAAAACACAGGACAGCGAGATAGAAAGCCATGGCCGGACATAGCAAGTGGGCGAATATTCAGCACCGGAAGGGCCGCCAGGACGAGAAGCGGGGCAAGCTCTGGACCCGCGCCATCCGCGAAATCACAGTGGCCGCCCGCGCCGGTGGCGCCGACCTGGGCTCCAACCCCCGTTTGCGGCTGGCGGTGGAAAAGGCCAAGGCGGTGAACCTGCCCATCGACACCATCAAGCGCAACATCGACAAGGCCACGGGCAACCTCGAAGGCGTCAATTACGAAGAAATTCGTTACGAAGGGTACGGCATCGGTGGCGCGGCGATCATCGTCGACACCATGACCGACAACCGCGTGCGCACCGTGGCCGAAGTGCGCCACGCCTTCTCCAAGCACGGCGGCAACATGGGCACCGAGGGCTCGGTGGCCTTCCAGTTCAAGCACTGCGGCCAGTTCATCTTTGCGCCGGGCACCAATGAAGACAAGGTGATGGAAGTGGCGCTCGAAGCGGGCGCCGAAGACGTCGTTACCGACGACGACGGTGCCATCGAGGTGATCACCGCTGTCGCCGACTTCGAAGCGGTGAAGAACGCGCTCGAGGCCGCGGGCCTGAAGCCCGACGCCGCCGAAGTCACCATGCGCGCCGAAAACACGGTAGACGTGACCGGCGAAGACGCCGCAAGAATGCAGAAGTTGCTCGATGTGCTCGAGGACCTGGACGACGTGCAGGACGTTTATCACAACGCCTCGCTGTCCGAGTGAATGTTTGTTGAATCACAGCGAGAAATGAAGGCCCGCGAATGAAGGTACTGGTAATTGGGGGAGGGGGCCGTGAACACGCTCTGGCATGGCGGCTGGCACAGGCTGCCCGGGTGAGCCGTGTATACGTGGCGCCGGGCAACGGCGGCACCGCAGCCGACGAGCGCTACGACTGCGTCGACATCACCGAGCCCGCCGCGCTGCGCGAATGGGCGATGAAAGAAAAGATCGCGCTGACCGTGGTCGGCCCCGAGGCGCCGCTGGCTGCGGGCGTGGTGGACGAGTTCCGCGCGCACGGCCTGCGCATCTTCGGCCCCACGCAGGCGGCCGCCCAGCTCGAAAGCTCGAAGGCCTTCTCCAAGGCCTTCATGAAGCGCCACAAGATCCCGACCGCCGAGTACGAGGCTTTCACCGACGCCGCCGCGGCGCATGCGTACATCGACGCCAAGGGCGCGCCCATCGTCGTCAAGGCCGACGGCCTGGCGGCTGGCAAGGGCGTGGTGGTTGCCATGACCGCAGAGGAAGCGCACGAGGCCGTCGACTTCATGCTGGTCGACAACAAGTTCGGCGTGTCGCACAACGAAGGCGGCGCGCGCGTCGTCATCGAAGAATTCCTGCAGGGCGAGGAAGCCAGCTTCATCGTGCTGTGCGACGGCAAGAACGTCACTGCACTGGCCACCAGCCAGGACCACAAGCGCCTGCTCGACAACGACGAGGGTCCCAACACCGGTGGCATGGGCGCGTATTCGCCCGCGCCGGTGGTCACGGCCGAGGTGCATGCGCGCGCCATGCGCGAGATCATCCTGCCGACCATCCGCGGCATGGAGAAAGACGGTATTCCGTTCACCGGCTTCCTCTATGCCGGCCTGATGATCGACGCCACGGGCCACCCCAAGACGCTCGAGTTCAACTGCCGCATGGGCGACCCCGAGACGCAGCCGATCATGATGCGTCTGAAGTCTGACCTGTTCGAGGTGTTCTGGCACGCCACCGACGGCACGCTCGACCAGGTCGAGCTGCAATGGGACCGGCGCGTGGCGCTGGGCGTGGTGATGGCTGCGCACGGCTACCCGCTGTCGCCGCGCAAGGGCGACCGCATCACCGGCATTCCGGCCGAGGCGCCCGATGCCGTGGTGTTCCACGCCGGCACGACGCTGGAAAACGGCGAGCTCAAGACCAGCGGCGGCCGCGTGCTCTGCGTGACCGTGCTGGCCGACAGCGTGAAGCAGGCGCAGCAGCGGGCCTACGAGGTTGCGGCGCGCGTCAGCTTCGACGGCGCTCAATACCGCAAAGACATCGGATTCCGCGCGGTGCACGCGCGCAACACCCACGGCGCTTGATGCAGCAAACCAACCCGGCAGCGGTCGGCGAGTACCTGCGCGGACTGCAGCAGTCGATCATCGCGGCGGTCGAGAAGGCCGACGGCGGCACCTGCGTGCGCGATGCCTGGGAGAAAGCGCCGGGCGAACCGCTGCAGGGCCATGGGCTGACCTGCATCCTCGAAGGCGGTGAACTGTTCGAGCGCGCGGGCTGCGGCTTCTCGCAGGTGCGCGGACCGAAGCTCCCGCCCTCGGCCACGCAGAACCGGCCCGAGTTGGCAGGTGCGCCTTTCGAGGCGATGGGCGTGTCGCTGGTGTTCCATCCGCGCAACCCCTACGTGCCGATCGTTCACATGAACGTGCGCATGCTGGCTGCGCTGCCCAAAGAAGGTGCAGGAGGCGAGCCGGTCTGCTGGTTCGGCGGCGGCATGGACCTCACGCCGTGCTACGGCTTCGAGGAAGACGCGGTGCACTTTCACACTGTGTGCCGAGACGCGCTCGCACCTTTCGGCGACGACAAGTACCCGCGCTTCAAAACCTGGTGCGACGAGTATTTCTTCCTGAAGCATCGCGGCGAACAGCGCGGCATCGGCGGCATCTTCTTCGATGATTTCTCCGAGGGCGGTTTCGAGAACGGCTTCGCGCTGATCCGCTCGGTGAGCGATGGCTTTTTGCCGGCGTATCTGCCGATCGTCGAGCGCCGCCGCGCCACGCCTTACGCGGAGCGCGAACGCAGCTTCCAGCTTTACCGGCGCGGCCGTTACGTCGAGTTCAACCTCGTGTGGGACCGCGGCACGCACTTCGGCCTTCAGTCGGGTGGGCGTACCGAATCGATCCTGCTGTCGATGCCGCCGCTGGCCAGCTGGGCCTACCAGCAGCAGCCCGAGCCGGGCAGCCCCGAAGCCGCGCTGTACAGCGACTTCATCGTGCGGCGCGACTGGTTGTGAACCGCTCCGGCACTGCGGTGCGTCGCATCGGCGTTTTCGGCGGCGCGTTCGATCCGCCGCACAACGCCCACGTCGCGCTAGCCGAAGCCGCGCTGGCGCAACTCGATCTTGCCGAACTGCACGTCATTCCCACGGGGCAGGCCTGGCACAAGAGCAGGGCGCTCACGCCGAAGGAAGACCGCCTTGCGATGACGCGGCTGGCCTTCGCTGACCTGAAAGGCACCGTCGTCATCGACAGCCGCGAAGTGCTGCGCGACGGGCCCACCTACACACTCGACACCCTGCACGAATTGCAGCGCGAGCAGCCCGGCGCACAGCTGGTCCTGATCATGGGCGCCGACCAGGCGAGCGCGTTGCCGACCTGGCACGGCTGGCAGGATATACTCGGCATTGCTATCGTTTCTGTAGCGTATCGCGCACTATCGACGAGCAACACTGCTCGTTTTGATCCGAAAATGCTTCCCGGCCTCCCGGCTGGCGCGCGTTTCGAGGCGCTCGAACTGCCACCTATGAACAACAGCGCCACCGAGATTCGACGGCGCGCGGAGCTTGGCGTGGACATTTCCTCGCTGGTTCCGCCCACGGTTGCACGCTATATTGACCAACACCACCTCTACCGCTCTGCCTGATGACCACTGAAGCCGCCGCCAAGAAAGACACCCAGAAACTCCAGCGAGCCATCATCGATGGTCTCGAAGACGTCAAGGCGCAGGACATCCAGGTATTCGACACAGAACATCTTTCACCGCTGTTCGAGCGCGTGATCGTGGCGTCGGGCACCTCCAACCGCCAGACGAAGGCGCTGGCCGCCAGCGTGCGCGACGCGGTGCGCGAAGCCGGTTTCGGCAAGCCGCGCATCGAGGGCGAGGACAACGGCGAGTGGATCATCGTGGACTGCGGCGCGGCCGTGGCGCACATCATGCAGCCCGCCATCCGCCAGTACTACCACCTCGAAGAGATCTGGGGCGACAAGCCGGTGCGTGCAAAGCTCGGCGGCGCGAAGCCCGCGGTCGCCACCGCATCGAAGGTCGGCACCGAAGAGAAGAAGCCGGCCACCAAGACGCCGACGCTGCGCCGCTCGAGCGCCGCCAAGACCGCGATCCGCGCGGCAGAACAAGAAGCCAAGGCTGCGAAGGCCCCGGCCAAGAAAACCGCTGCCAAGAAGGCTCCCGCCCGGAAGACCACCACCGCGCGCGTGCCGGTCAAGGTCGTCGGCAAGCCCGCTGCCAAGAAGCCCGCTGCAAAGAAGACGACGACGGCTGCCAGGAAGGCGCCAGCCCGCCGCGCATGAAGCTGCTGGTGGTCGCCGTCGGGCAGCGCATGCCCGATTGGGCACAGACTGCCTGGGACGACTACGCCAAGCGCTTCCCGCCCGAGCTCAAGCTCGAGCTGCGAGCAGTCAAGACCGAGCCGCGCGGCTCCAAGTCGCTTGAAACGCTGTACGCCGCGGAGCGCGAGCGCATCGAAGGCGCAATTGCGCGTGGCATGCGCATCGTCGCGCTCGACGAGCGCGGCACGGCGCTGACCACCAAGGCGCTTGCCGCGCGCCTGCAGGCCTGGCAAGGCGAGGGCGACGACGTCGCCTTGGTCATCGGCGGGCCCGACGGGCTCGACCCGGCCTTCAAGGCCGCGGCCCACGAACGCATCCGCCTGTCCGACCTGACGCTGCCGCACGCGATGGCGCGGGTGCTGCTGGTCGAGCAGCTGTACCGGGCGTGGTCGGTCAATGCGGGTCATCCTTACCACCGCGAATGACAAGCGCCGACGGGCGGGTCGCGTTGCTCGAGGAGAAGGGCCATGCGCTGCTGCCGGCGCAGTTGCCGTTTGATCTGCTGGACGCAACCGCGCAGTCGCTCGACCATTGGCTGGGGCAGGCGGCAGGCAGCCGCAACCTTTTGGCCCAGCCGCACTGCAGTGAGATTGCTGTTCAGCTGAAAACACGGCTGGTCGGCATGGGCCTGCTCGATGCTTCATCGGTGGCCGTGCAATGCACGCTCTTCGACAAGACGGCCGACAGGAACTGGCTGGTCGCGCTGCATCAGGACACCTCGATTCCCGCTTCAGGCGCCGGCATGCCTGCCGTCCTCAAGGAAGGCGAGCCGTATGTGCAGCCGCCGGTCGACGTGTTGCGATCGCTGCTCGCCGTGCGGGTGCATCTGGATGATTGCGGCGTGGATGCGGGGCCGTTGCGCGTCGTATCGGGCAGCCACCGCGCCGGACGGCTGAGCGATGCCGAAGCGCAGGACTTGCGCGTCGAACACGGCGAGACGGCCTGCACGGCGGCACGGGGCGACGCCCTGCTGATGCGCCCCTTGCTGCTGCATGCGTCCTCCCGCGCCCGGTCACCGGCTCGTCGCCGAGTCCTTCACTTTCTTTTCGGACCCGCGCGCCTGCCGCACGGACTGGTCTGGAACCGTACTGTGGCCGGCGGGCAGCCGGCCCTTCAGGAGAACTGAACCTTGCCGGACTTCATCTACCTCGCTTCGCAGAGCCCGCGCCGCGCTCAACTGCTCGGTCAACTCGGCGTGCGCCACGAACTGTTGCTGGCCGATGCCGACGAAGACGCCGAATCGCTCGAAGCCGTGCTGCACAACGAGGCCCCTGCAACGTATGTGCAGCGCGTCACGGCCCTGAAGCTCGATGCCGCGGTGGCCAGGCTCCGGCGCCGCGGCCTTGCTGATTCACCGGTGCTGTGTGCAGACACCACGGTCGCACTCGGCCGCACCATCCTCGGCAAGCCCGAAGACGCGGCCGATGCGGCGCGCATGCTGCGATTGCTCTCAGGTGCCACGCACCGCGTGCTGACCGCCGTTGCGCTGCAGCATGGCGCACAACGCCACGCCGCGCTCAGCGTGTCGCGCGTGCGCTTCGCCAACATCACAGACGCCCAGATCGCCCGCTATGCGGAAAGCGGCGAGCCGCTGGGCAAGGCCGGTGCCTACGCCATTCAAGGCGCGGCGGCCGCGTTCATCGAGCACATCAGCGGGTCCTATTCGGGCATCATGGGCCTCCCCATGTTCGAGACAGCAGGGCTGCTTCGAAACGCCGGTTTCAATACTTGAGAATTCCATGCAAGACATCCTGATCAACTGGTCTCCGCAGGAGACCCGTGTGGCGCTGGTCGAGCACGGCGCGGTGCAAGAGCTGCACGTCGAGCGAACGCTGGAGCGAGGCTTGGTCGGCAACATCTACCTCGGCAAGGTGTCGCGCGTGCTGCCGGGCATGCAGTCGGCCTTCATCGACATCGGCCTGGAGCGCACGGCTTTCCTGCACGTGGCCGACATCGTGGCGCCGTTCACGCCGGGCTCGCGGCCCAGCGCGCCCGCGCCCGAGCGCGACCACCGCAACGGCGGGCCGATGGTGCCCATCGAGAAGCAGGTGTTCGAAGGCCAGTCGCTGTTGGTGCAGGTCATCAAGGACCCCATCGGCACCAAGGGCGCGCGGCTGTCCACGCAAATCAGCATTGCCGGGCGGCTGCTGGTGTTCTTGCCGCAGGACAACCACATAGGCGTGTCGCAGAAGATCCCGTCGGACCAGCGCGAGTCGCTGCGCAACCGCATGCTGGCGCTGATCGAAGCGGCCGCTGCGGCCGACAGTGGCGGCGTGGTGCCGGCCAACACCGGCGGCTTCATCCTGCGCACCAACGGCGAGGACTCCACCGACCCCGAGCTGGCCGAAGACATCGCCTATCTGCGCAAGACCTGGTCGCGCATCCGTGACGCCTCGATGCGCATGCCGCCGATGTCGTTGCTGCACCAGGACCTGAGCCTGCTGCAGCGCGTGCTGCGCGACATGACCAGCGAAGACACGCAGACCATCCGCATCGACTCGCGAGAGCAGTTCGAGGTGCTGCTGAAGTTCGGGCTCGAATTCATGCCCAAGGCGGCGGGCAAGCTGCAGCACTACAAGGGCGAGCGGCCGATCTTCGATCTGTATTCGGTGGACGAGGAAATCGCGAAGGCGCTGGGCCGGCGCGTCGAACTCAAGTCGGGCGGCTACCTTGTGGTCGACCAGACCGAGGCGTTGACCACGGTGGACGTGAACACCGGCGGCTTCGTCGGTGCACGCAACTTCGACGACACCATCTTCAAGACCAACCTCGAGGCGGCGCAGGCCATTGCGCGGCAGCTGCGGCTGCGCAACCTGGGCGGGATCATCATCGTCGACTTCATCGACATGGGTCGCGACGACCACCGCGAACAGGTGCTGGCGGAGTTCCGCAAGCAACTGGCGCGCGACCGCGTGAAGACCACGGCCGGCGGCTTCTCTCAGCTCGGGCTGGTCGAGATGACGCGCAAGCGCACCCGCGAATCGCTGGCGCACATGCTGTGCGAGCCTTGCGCGGCCTGCGGCGGGCAGGGAATCGTTAAGACCGCGCGCAGCGTGGCCTACGACGTGATGCGAGAGATATTGCGCGAGGCGCGGCAATTCACGCCGCGCGAGTTCCGCATCGTGTCGTCGCCGCAGGTGATCGAGCTGTTCCTCGACGAGGAGAGCCAGCACCTGGCGGGGCTGAGCGACTTCATCGGCAAGCCGATTTCGCTGCAGTCCGAGCCCGCGATCGGGCAGGGACAGTACGACATCGTGCTGCTTTAAGGCCTAAAGCGTCGGGTCTTGCCCCGGCGGCGCGCTGCGCACCGCCAGTGTCTGCAGCCGCGCGTAGAGGCCGTCCAGCGCCATGAGTTGCTCGTGGCTGCCTTGCTCGGCGATACGGCCTTGCTCCATCACGATGATCCGGTCGGCATGCTGGATGGTCGACAGGCGGTGGGCGACGATCAGCGTGGTGCGGTTCTGCATCAGACGCTGCAGGGCGTCCTGCACCAGCCGTTCGGATTCGGTGTCGAGCGCCGAGGTGGCCTCGTCGAGCAGCAGCACGGGCGCGTTCTTGTAGAGCGCACGGGCAATGGCGAGGCGCTGGCGCTGGCCGCCTGAAAGCTGCGTTGCGTTGTGGCCCAGCACCGTGTCGAGGCCCTGGGGCAGGCTTTCGACGTGCGCGCTCAGGTTGGCTGCCTCGATGCACTGCAGCACGCGCTCGCGGTCGATCTCGCCGCCCAGCGCCACGTTGGCCGCCAGCGTCTCGTTGAGCATCACCACGTCCTGGCTCACCATGGCGAACTGGGCGCGCAGGCTTTTCAATTGCCATTCGCTGGTGTCGTGCCCGTCGAGCAGCACCTGCCCGCCGCTGGGCTGCACGAAGCGCGGCAGCAGGTTGACCAGCGTGGTCTTGCCCGAGCCCGAAGGGCCGACGAAGGCAACCACCTGGCCGGGTTCGATGGTCAGGCTCACGCCGTCGAGCGCGCGCTGTTCGTCTTCGCCGCGGTAGCTGACCTGTACGTTGCGCAGTTCGATGCGCCCTTCGGCGTGTTCGACCTGGAACGTGCCTTGCGACTCAGGGGCCACGTCGTCGATCAGTATCAGTCCGCGCTCCAGTGCGGCGAGGCCGCGTGTGATCGGGCCGGCCACTTCGGCGAGGCGCCGGATCGGCGCGATCAACATCAACATGGCCGTGATGTAGGCGACGAAGCCGCCTACCGTGAAGCCCTGCTTGCCGCTTTGCCAGAGCGCGATCATCACCACGATCGACAGCGCGAGCGACGCCATCATCTGCGTGAGCGGCGTGGTGGCAGCCTGGGCGATGGTCGACTTCACGGCCAGGCGGTTCAGGCGCTGGCTCAGCTGTTCGAAGCGGCGGCCCTGCGCGCCTTCCGCGCCGTGCAGGCGCACCACGCGGTGGGCGAGCACGTTTTCCTCGACCACGTAGGCCAGCTCGTCGGTGGCCTGCTGGCCCTGCTGGGTCAGGCGGTAGAGCCGCTTGGAGAACACCTTCATGATCCAGGAGATGCTAGGCACCAGGAAGGCGACGATGAGGGTGAGCTTCCAGTTCAGGTAGACCAGATAGCCCAGCAGCGCGATCAGCGTGAAGCCGTCGCGCGAGAGTCCGAGAATCGCTTGCACCAGCAGCATCGCGCCGGTCTGCACTTCGTAGACCACCGTGTTCGAGAGGGTGCTGGCCGACTGCCGGGCGAACAGCGCGAGTTCGGCGCCGAGCAGCCGCTCGAACAGCACCCGCCGCAGCTTCTGCATGCCTTCGTTGGCGATGCGCGACAGCGCGTACTGGGAAATGAACTGGGCGATGCCGCGCACTGCAAACAGCAGCAGCACGGCGGCGGGCACGAACCACAAGGGCATCTCGCCGCGCGTGAAGCCCCGGTCGAGCAGGGGCTTCAGCAGGGCGGCCATCAGCGGCTCGGTGATTGCTGCCAGCATCGCTCCGCTCAGTCCAAGGGCCCACCATTGGCGGGAGCCGCCAAACCAGGTCATGAGTCGCGCCATACGGCGCATCAGGGGAGGGCGTACGTTCTCGCCGCCGGGGGGTGCTTGCATGGCGGCGGATTCTACGGGGGCCCTCATTCAGGGCCTTCCGCAGGTGCTTCTGTAGGACCGCGCCGCCGGATAAACGTTTTGTGACGGCGGCTTCAAGCCAGTGTGTAACATGTGGCCCGTTACAGCCGGGGAGAACTTTTTACCCGGAAACCTCTCCGAACCGCATGAACAAGCCGTTGCCAACTCTAATTCCAACTCCTTCTTCATCGTTATTTGCACGCCGCACGCTCATCGCGGCTCTCGCTGCCACTCCCATGCTTCCTGCGCTGGCCCAGTTCCGGGTCGAGGTGTCGGGCGTCGGGCTCACGCAGCTGCCGATTGCGCTCGTTCCTTTCAAGGGCCAGGAAGGCTCGCCCCAGAAGATCTCGGACATCGTCCAGGCCGACCTGGAACGCAGTGGCCAGTTCCGCGGCGTCGACGCTTCGGGCCAGGCGCTGGACGAGGCCTCGCGCCCCGACCTGTCGCTGTGGCGCCAGCGCACGGCCGATTCGCTCGTGGTGGGCAGCGTCAACCGGCTGGCCGACGGCCGCTTCGACGTGCGCTTCCGCCTGTGGGACGTGGTGAAGGGGCAGGACCTGGGTGGCCTGAGCTACACCGTTCCTCAAGGTGACCTGCGCCTTGCCTCGCACCGCATTGCCGACTACGTGTACGAGAAGCTGACCGGCGAAAAAGGCATTTTCTCGACCCGCATCGCCTACGTCACCAAGGGCGGCAGCCGCTACTCGCTGTGGGTGGCCGATGCCGACGGCGAGAACGCCCAGGCCGCGCTCGCCAGCCCCGAACCCATCATCTCGCCCTGCTGGTCGTCCAACGGGCAACAGCTGGCGTATGTGTCCTTCGAGTCGCGCAAGCCTGTCGTGTACGTGCACAACGTGGCCACCGGCCAGCGCCGGCTGCTTGCGAACTTCAAGGGTTCCAACAGCGCGCCGGCCTGGGCGCCAGACGGCAATTCCCTTGCCGTCACGCTCAGCCGCGATGGCGGCTCGCAGCTGTTCTCCATTCCGGCCAGCGGCGGCGAACCGCGCCGCCTGACGCAAAGCTCCAGCATCGATACCGAGCCGGTGTACTCGGCCGATGGCGGCACCATCTATTTCGTGAGCGACCGCGGCGGTGCGCCCCAGATCTACAAGATGAGCGCAGGCGGCGGCAACCCGACGCGGGTGACCTTCAGCGGCACCTACAACATTTCTCCGTCTGTCAGCGGCGATGGCCGGTGGTTGGCCTACATCTCCCGAGTGGGCGGTGCCTTCAAACTCCATGTGATGGAGTTGGCAACCGGCAACGTCAGCGCAATCACCGACACCTCCGCGGACGAAAGTCCAAGTTTTGCCCCGAACAGCAAGCTGATCGTCTATGCAACGCAATTGCAGGGCCGCGAAGCCCTGATGACGACCACGCTCGATGGAAAAATAAAGGCACGACTGGCGGGACAGGCGGGAGACATCAGGGAACCGGACTGGGGTCCGTTTCAAAAGCAATGACCAAGGTTTATTTGAGGAGTTTGAAAATATGTTGAAACGTACGATTTATTCGCTGGCCATCGTGGCTCTCATCGCCGGTTGCTCGTCGGGCACGAAGCTCAACGAAACGCCGGTGACCGACCGTTCCGGCACGGCCGGCGGCCAGCAAGGCGCCAGCACCGTGGCACCTGTCACCATCGATCCGACCGCGGGCACCGCGCAAGGTCCGATTGGCGTCGAGCGCATCGTGTATTTCGACTACGACAGCTACACGGTCAAGCCCGAGTTCCAGTCGCTGATCGACGGCCACGCCAGGTTCCTCAAGGCCAACCCGCAACGCCGCGTCTCGATCGAAGGCCACACCGACGAACGTGGCGGCCGCGAGTACAACCTTGCACTCGGCCAGAAGCGTTCCGAAGCCGTGCGCCGCGCGCTGACCCTGCTGGGTGTGAGCGACAGCCAGATCGAAGCCGTGAGCTTCGGCAAGGAAAAGCCTGCCGTCACGGGCTCGGGTGAAGAAGTGTGGGCGCAGAACCGCCGCGCCGAAATCCGCTACACCCGGTGATGCCACGCGCCATGCTGCGAGGCGCGGCGCTGGCTGCCGCCTTGCTCTGCGTCTCGATGGGGTCGCAGGCTGCACTGTTCGAGGATGACGAGGCTCGCCGCGCCATCCTCGACTTGCGCCAGCGCGTCGAGGCCATGCGCCAGCAGACCGACCAGCGGCTGACCGACGAGAACGGCCAGCTACGCCGCAGCCTGCTCGACCTGCAGAACCAGATCGAGCAGATGCGTGGCGACCTGGCGCGCATGACCGGCCAGAACGAGCAGCTCACCCGCACGGTGAGCGAGATGCAGTCGCGCCAGACCACCATCGACGACAAGCTCAAGCAGAGCGAGCCTTCGAAGGTGTCGGTGGACGGCCGCGAGTTCACCGCCGATCCCAAGGAAAAGGCCGACTTCGACGCCGCCCTCGGCGTGTTCCGCTCGGGCCAGTTCGCGCAAGCGCAGACCGCGTTTGCCGAGTTCGTCAAGCGCTACCCGCAAAGCGGCTACAACGCCTCGGCACTGTTCTGGCTCGGCAATGCGCAGTACGCCACACGCAACTACAACGAGGCCATCGCGAACTTCCGCTCCATGCTCTCGCTCGCGCCCGACCATGCCAAGGCCCCTGAGGCCGTGCTGTCGATCGCGAACTGCCAGATCGAGCTGAAGGACACGCGCGCCGCGCGCCGCACGCTGGAAGACCTGACCAAGGCCTATCCGCAGTCCGAAGCCGCACAGGCCGGCCGCGAGCGCCTCTCGCGCCTGCGTTGATGCCGGCGGAGCTTTCCGCTTGAGCGCCATCATCGCTGCCGCGTTCACCACTCCTCCTGCCGCCGCGGATGTCGTCACCGACACCGCGGCGCCTGACTTTGCGCGCCGCTTCGGCGGACTCGAGCGGCTGTATGGCGTGGCCGGTGCCGCGCGCATCCGCAATGCGCACGTGCTGGTCGTTGGCATCGGCGGCGTGGGCTCGTGGGCGGTCGAGGCGCTGGCGCGCAGCGGGGTGGGGCGGCTGACCATGATTGACCTCGACCACGTGTCGGAGTCGAACATCAACCGCCAGATCCACGCGCTCGACGCGACCGTGGGACAGGCCAAGGTCGAAGCCATGCGCGACCGCATCGCGCAGATCAACCCCGAGTGCAAGGTGCAGGCGATCGACGAGTTCGTCGAGCCAGGCAACTGGCTCTCGCTGCTCGACGCGGCACAGGCTGCGAACGGGCCGGCAACGGCCGTCATCGATGCCTGCGACCAGGTGAAGGCCAAAGTGGCCATGGCTGCATGGGCGCGTGCGTCGCGCACGGCGTTCATCACGGTGGGCGCGGCGGGCGGGAAGCGGCAGGCGCACAAGGTCGACATCGACGACCTGTCGCTCGTCACGCACGACCCGCTGCTTGCGCAGTTGCGTCAGCGCCTGCGCAAGGAGCATGGCGCCCCGCGTGAAGGCCGCAAGATCGGCGTTGCCTGCGTCTTCAGCCGCGAAAGCGTGGCGCCGCCGGATGCGTCGTGCGCAATCGAAGGCGACGGTTCGCTCAACTGTCACGGCTACGGCTCGGTGGTGAGCGTGACGGCAACCTTCGGTCAATGTGCTGCAGGTTGGGTGCTCGACAAAATCGCGTCAAACGTCGCGCTATAATCTTTGGCTTTGCCGGATTCAACGCCGGCAAGAGCAAGAATAAAAAAGGTTTGGGACGTTAGCTCAGTTGGTAGAGCAGCGGACTTTTAATCCGTTGGTCACTGGTTCGAATCCAGTACGTCCTACCAAACTTTCAAGAATCCCCGCCTGCCTTGTGCACGCGGGGATTTTTTCTGCGCGATCAAGCCAGACCGTTCAGGTGCTCATAGAGGATCAACACGCCGATCCCGATCAGCACGAGGCTGCCGATGATCTCCGCTCGCTTGCCGAGCACCGCGCCCAATACGCGCCCCACCATCACGCCGATGGGTCTGCTAGGATTTCCGTCCCGGGAAAACAGCCTCCCGGTCTGCAAAGTAAGACGGTGTCCCGTCCAAGCGCTGGCGACTCATAACGGAGCTATCCGTGGACACCGTACTGCCTGACTCCTCTCCCGCGCATTCCGCGCCAATCCAGCCCGTCTCCTTCGCCGAAGCATTCCGCTTCTGGCTCAAGCTCGGCTTCATCAGCTTCGGCGGTCCTGCCGGGCAGATCGCGATCATGCACACCGAGCTGGTCGAGCGCCGGCGCTGGATCAGCGAGAAGCGCTTTCTGCATGCGCTCAACTACTGCATGCTGCTGCCCGGCCCCGAGGCCCAGCAACTAGCCACCTACATCGGCTGGCTGATGCACCGCACCTGGGGCGGCATCGTCGCCGGCGCGCTGTTCGTGCTGCCGTCGCTGTTCATCCTGATCGCGCTGTCCTGGATCTACATGGCCTACGGCAATGTGCCCGCGGTGGCAGGCATCTTCTACGGCATCAAGCCGGCCGTCACCGCGCTGGTGCTGCACGCGGCACATCGCATCGGCACGCGTGCGCTGAAGAATCGGTGGATGTGGGGCATCGCGGGCGCGGCCTTCGTGGCCATCTTCGCCTTCGACACACCGTTCCCGGCGATCGTGATCGGGGCCGCGCTGATCGGCCATTTCGGGGCGCGCTGGGCGCCGGGCGTGTTCGCGCTGGGCGGTGGCCATGGCGGCGCCAATCAGGGCTACGGACCGGCGCTGATCGACGACGACACGCCGACCCCCGCGCATGCCCGCTTCACGCGCGGCCGCCTTGCCAAGGTGTTGGCAGTGGGACTCGGCCTGTGGGCCCTGGCGATGGGCGTGCTCGTGGCCACGCAGGGCTGGCAGAGCGCGCTGGTGCAGATGGGCTGGTTCTTCACCAAGGCCGCGCTGCTGACCTTCGGCGGTGCCTACGCCGTTCTACCTTATGTGTACCAGGGGGCGGTCGAGCATTACCACTGGCTCAACGGCACGCAGATGATCGACGGCCTGGCGCTCGGCGAGACCACACCTGGGCCGCTGATCATGGTGGTGGCCTTCGTCGGCTTCGTGGGCGGCTGGCTGCAGCAGGTCGCGGGGCCGGGCGCCTTGTTCGTCGGCGGGGCGTTGGCGGCCACGGTGGTGACCTTCTTCACCTTCCTGCCGTCGTTCGTTTTCATCCTCGCGGGCGGGCCGCTGATCGAGGCCACGCACGGCAAGCTCGGGTTCACCGCGCCGCTGTCGGCCGTTACGGCAGCGGTGGTCGGCGTGATCCTGAATCTCGCGCTGTTCTTCGCGTACCACGTGCTGTGGCCGCAGGGTTTCGGTGGGCGCTTCGACGCGCTGTCCGCGGTCATCGCGGTGGCTGCGGCCGTGGCGCTCTTTCGCTTCAAGGTCGGCGTGATGCCGCTGCTCGGCGCCTGCGCGGCCGTCGGGCTGCTGGCGACCCTGGTGCCCGGGCTGCGCTGAGGAGCTGCGCGCGGCCGGCTGGTCTTGCGCTTCATCGAGCCCGAGGGTTCTTCTTCAGTGCGGATGCGCGTGGTGCGCGTCCGGCACGTGCGCATGCGTGTGGTGCAGCGGCGTGTGGTGGTGCGGGTGGCTGTGCTCGCCCACCGGCATCGGGTCGTGCGTATGGTCGTGATGCCCGTCGTCGTGCCGGTGCGCGTGCTCATGGTCGAGCGGCTCGTGGTCGTGCGCATGGCCGTGGGATTCGGCCAGGTGCAAGGCAACGCCGGCAAGCATCAGCAAGCCGCCGGTCGCCATGCCCCAGCTCAAGGCACGGTCCCCCAGCGCGATGGCGACCACTGCGCCGATGAACGGTGCAAAGGCGAACACCGAGCCCGTGCGCGCCGCGCCGAAGGCACGTTGCGCCAGCAGGTAGAGCCGCAAGCTGAGCCCGTAGCCGCTGGCACCGATGGCGAGCAGTGCCAGGGCCGCGGTCCAGCCAGGCAGCGGTTCGCCGGTCGCAATTGCGAGCAGGGCGGTCGCGCCCGCGCCCAGCAGCGACTTGCCGAGCACCACCTGGCCGGGATCGCGCTCGGCCAGCGCGCGCGACAGGGTGTTGTCGATGCCCCAGGCAGCCGTGGCAGCCAGCACTGCGAGCAGGCCCAGCAGCTGCACGCCGCCGCTCAGGCCCCGGTCGATCACCAGCACCATGCCGCCCGCGAGCAGCAACAGCATCGCGCTCCACACCCGGCGGTCCATCACTTCGCGGTAGAGCGTACGCGCCAGCACCGCGGTGAACAGCGCTTCGAGCGCGAGCATGAGCGAGGCGCTGGTGCCGCTGGTGTGCTGCAGGCCCCAGGCGAGCGCCACGGGGCCGATGACGGCGCCGAACAGCGCCATCCACGACAGCCGCTTCAGGTCGGCGCGGCGCAGTGCCGCTTCGCGCTCCACCGGCTGGCGCAGCCAGGCGCCCATGAACGCGGCGCCGGCGTAGAGCAGGGCAGCAGTGGTGAAGGCGCCGAGTTCCGCACCCGCACGCTGGACCAACGGCGTGCTGATGCCGAAGAGTGCCGCGGCCGCGAGGGCCAGCAGGCCGCCGCGCATTGCCGGGAGATGGAAGAGGGGCACGTCTTCAGTCCTTTAAGAGTCGTTGCTGCAATTCTGAAACGAAAAAGCCCGCTGCTTCCACGGCAGCGGGCTCGACCGGTGCGACCTGGCCCGAAGGCTCAGGCCTCCGGCGCCACCGCCCCCGGCAACGCCGGCTGTTCCGGCGGGCTCTCCGCGCTTTCTTCCTTCTGATGCCGCGCCGCAATGAACAGGTACATCGCAGGCACGACAAACAAGGTGAACAGCGTGCCGATCGACAGCCCGCTGAAGATCACGATGCCCATCGCCTTGCGCCCGGCCGCGCCGGCGCCCGAGGCAATGACCAGCGGCAGCACGCCGAAGACCATTGCCGCCGTCGTCATCAGAATTGGGCGCAGCCGCGTGCCGGCCGCCTCGACGATGGCGTCGAGCTTGCTCAGCCCCTGTTTCTGCAGCCGGTTCGCCACTTCGACGATCAGGATGCCGTGCTTGCTGATCAGCCCCATCAGCGTGACCAGCCCCACCTGCGTGTAGATGTTCATCGAGGCAAAGCCCCAGAAGATGAAGATCATTGCGCCGAAGAGGGCCAGCGGCACCGACACCAGGATCACCACCGGGTCGCGGAAGCTCTCAAACTGCGCCGCCAGCGCCAGGAACACGATGATCAGCGCGAACAGGAAGGTGATGGCGAAGTTGCCCGACTCCTGCACGAACTGGCGCGACTGGCCCGAGTAGTCGACGGTGTAGCCGCTGGGCGCCAGCTGCTGCACCACGCCGCGCAGGTACTCCAGCGTTTCGCCCTGCGTGCCGCTGGGCACGCCCTGGATGGTCACGGAGTTGAGCTGCTGGAAGTGGTTCACCGTCTCGGGCTGCACGGTGTACTTCAGGCTCGCGACCGTGCTTGCCGGCACCACGCCGTTCGGGGTCTTGATGTAGAAGTTGAGCACGTCAGACGGGTTGAGCCGGTCGACCTGCTGCACCTGCGGGATCACCTTGTACGAGCGGCCCGAGATCGAGAAGTAGTTGACATACCCGCCGCCCAGCGCCGCGCCCATCGCGTTGCCCACGTCCTGCTGCGTGATGCCAAGCGTGGCGATCTTGTCGCGGTCGACCACCACGGTGGCCTGCGGCAGGTCGATCTTCAGGTCGGCATCGATGTAGTAGAACTTTCCGTCCGCGCGCGCCTTGTCCATGATCTGCTGCGCGAGCGTGTTCAGGTTCTCGAAGGGCTCGGTCGTCTTGATGACGAACTGCACCGGCAGGCCCGAGGCACCCGGCAGCGCCGGGAACTGGAAGGCCACGACCTTCGCGCCCGCAATGCCGTTCCAGCGGTTCTGCAGATCGGCCTGGATCTCGTGCGCGCTGCGCGTGCGCTGGTCCCAGGGCTTGAGCAGCACGCCGGCAATGCCCGCGTTGGTGCTCGGCACGCCGGTCAGCTGGAACAGCTGCGCGTATTCGGGCGTGTCGTGCGCAACCTTGAAGATCTGGTCCGCATAGGTCTGCATCTGGTTGATGGTGGCCGTGGGGGCGCCCACCACCTGCGACAGCACGATGCCCTGGTCTTCCTCGGGCGCAAGCTCCGACTTCGACATCTTGAACATCACGAACAGCAGCGCCACGAGGATGGCGCCCATCACGATCATCACCGGCCAGGTCTTCAGCACACCGCGCAATATCAGCTGGTAACGGCGGTGCACGCGTTCGAAGGTGTGCTCGATGAAAGTCGCGAACTTGCCGGTGTCCTGCTCGGGCTTGAAGAAGCGCGAGCACATCATCGGCGACAGCGTGAGCGCGACCACGCCCGACACCACCACCGAGCCCGCGAGCGTGAACGCGAATTCGGTGAACAGCGATCCGGTCAGCCCGCCCTGGAAACCGATGGGCACGTACACCGCAACCAGCACCACCGTCATGGCAAGAATGGGCCCGCCCAGTTCACGCGCCGCGAGCAGCGAAGCCTGCATCGGCGACTTGCCCTCCCGCATGTGCCGGTCGACGTTCTCCACCACGATGATCGCGTCGTCCACCACCAGCCCGATCGCCAGCACCAGCGCCAGCAGCGTGAGCAGGTTGATGGAGTAGCCAAGCACCAGCATCACGAAGAAAGTGCCGATCAGCGACAGCGGCATGGCAATCACCGGCACCACCACTGCGCGGAAGCTGCCCAGGAAGAGGTAGATCACCACCGTCACGATGATCAGCGCCTCGACCAGCGTCTTGATCACTTCGCTGATGGACGTGTTGATGAAGTCGGTCGAGTCGTAGACGATCTTTCCGGTCAGGCCCGTGGGCAACTGGGCCTGCAGGTCGGGGAACACGGTGCGAACCTGCTTGGCCACTTCGAGGATGTTGGCCTCGGGCGCGACCTTGATGCCGATGAACACCGAGCGCACGCCGTTGAAGGCCACGTTGAAGTCGTAGTTCTCCGAGCCGAGCGTGACATTGGCCACGTCCTGCAGCCGCACGATGGCGCCGTTGCTGCTCTTCACAGAGAGCTGCTTGAACTCGTCCACGCTGTGCAGCGAAGTGCCGGCCGTGAGCGGCACGCTCACCATCTGGCCCTTGCTGGTGCCCACGGCCGCCAGGTAGTTGTTGGCGGCGAGCGCGGTGCTCACGTCGGTGGCGGTCACGCCGTAGGCGGCCATCTTCTGCGCGTCGAGCCAGGCCCGCAGCGCGAAGGTGCGCGCGCCGAGGATTTCGGCAGTCTGCACGCCCGCAATGGCGTTGAGCTTGGGCTGCACCACGCGCACCAGGAAGTCGGTCACGTTGTTGTTGGGCAGCGTGTCGCTATAGAAGCCGATGTACATGGCATCGGTGGTCTGGCCCGTGGCCACCGTGAGCACCGGCTGCTGCGCCTGCGGTGGCAGCTGGTTGCGCACGGAATTGACCTGCGTGTTGATCTCGGTCAGCGCGCGGTTCGAGTCGTAGTTCAGCCGCAGCGTGGCGGTGATGGTCGACACGCCCAGGCTGCTCGACGACGACAGGTAGTCGATACCCTGCGCCTGCGACACGGCGGCTTCGAGCGGCTGCGTGATGAAGCCCGCGACCGTGGCCGCGTCGGCGCCGTAGTAGGCGGTGCTGATGGTGACCACGCCGTTCTCGGTCTTCGGATACTGGTTGACCGGCAGGCCGGCCAGTGCGCGCAGCCCCAGCACCACGATCAGCAGGCTCACCACCATCGCCAGCACGGGCCGGCGGATGAAGATGTCGGTGAAGTTCATGCGGGCTGCCTCACTTTTCCTGCGGCGTCGGCGCCGCGTCGTTGGTGGGCTGCACGCTGTTGTCCACCGTCACGGGCGAGCCGTTCTTCAGCTTGTTCTGTCCGCTGCTCACCACCACCTGGCCGGCTTTCAGCCCCTTGACGATGGAGATCTGGTCGCCGCGCGTCGGGCCGGTCTCGATAAAGACCTGCTCGGCGACGAGCTGCGGCTTGCCCGACGGGTTGGCCGCGGGGGCCGACGTACCTGCAGCACCGGCAGCACCAGCAGAACCAGCCTTTGGCGGCTCGGCTTCCTTCACCACGTACACCGTGGAGCCGTACGGGTTGTAGGTGACGGCGGTGGAGGGCAGCGTCAGCTGTTCCTGCACGCCGCCAATGTCGATCTTCACGTTCGCGAACATGCCGGGCAGCAGCAGCAGCTTGGGGTTCGACACCGTGGCCTCGACCTGCACGTTGCGCGTGGCGGAGTCCACCTTCGGGCTGATCGCGTTGATCTTGCCGGTGAAGCTCTGGCCCGGGAAGGTGTCGACAGTCAGGTTCACCACCTGGCCTACCGCGAGGCCCGCGAGCTGCTGCTGCGGCAGCGAGAAGTCGGCGTATATCGGGTCCAGCGTCTGCAGCGTCACGAGCTTGTCGCCCGCGTTCACGTACTGGCCCGGGTTCAGCGCGGTGATGCCGAGGCGACCCGAGAAGGGCGCGCGGATCGACTTCTTCGCCACCACGGCCGCCTGCTGCTCGACCTGTGCGCGCTTGGCTTTCAGGTCGTTGGTGTCGGCGTCGATCTGCGCCTGGCTCACGGCCTGCACAGCCAGCTGCGCCTGGTCGCGCTTCAGCACGGTGGCGGCCTGCGCGGCGGCGGCTTCGGCCGAATGCAGCAGGGCGATGTCGGAGTCGGCGTTGAGCTCGACCAGCAGCGCGCCGGCCTTCACGTCCTGGCCCGACTTGAAGTGCACCGTGCGCACCAGGCCCGCCACTTCGGTGCTGAGGTCGGCGCCGCGCACCGGGTTCAGCGTGCCGACCGCGGTGAACTGCGTCTGCCACTGCAGCTTCTGCACCTGGGCCGTCGACACCGTCTGCGGCGCCGGCTTGGGCACGGCCGCGATCAGCGCGCGGATCTGCAGGAACTTGCCGAGCGCGAGCGCGGCGACCAGCAGCAGCACGCAGCCGATCATGATGATCATTCTCCGGGTCATAGGTAGGCTTTTCTTTGTGTTATTTGATGGAGGTGTTCGGTCAGTTCTGTGCGGCGGGCTGTGCCGCAGGTTGCTGCCCCGGTGCGATCACCGCATCGGCCAGCGCGCCTCGGTTCCACCAGCCGCCGCCGAGCGCCTGGAAGAGGGCGGCGGTGTCGGCATAGCGCGCGGCCTGCGCCTGCACCAGCGCCGTGTGCGTCTGCAGCCAGGCCTGCTGCGCGGTCAGCAGCGTGACGTAGCTCACCGCGCCGGCACGGAACTGCGCGGTCGACAGGTCCAGCGACTGCCTTGCAAGAGATTCGGCCGTGGCCTGGGTCTGCAGGGCATTGGCGTCGAGTTCCAGTGCGCGCAAGGCATCGGCCACGTTCTGGAAGGCGCCGAGCACTGTGTTGCGGTACTGCGCCGCCGCCGAGTCGTAGGCCGCGACCGCCGCGCGCTGCTGCGCGCGCAGGGCGCCGCCGTTGAAGATCGGCTGCGTGAGCCCGGCGCCGATGTTCCACAGGGTGGTCGGGCCAGTGAACAGGTCGCGCGCCCGCAAGGCGCTGTTGCCGTAGCTGGCGCTCAGCTGGATCTGCGGATAGAGGTTGGCTGTGGCCACGCCGACTGCCGCGCTGGCCTGGTGCAGCTGCGCTTCGCTGGCACGCACGTCGGGGCGCTGGCGCGCGAGTTCGGAGGGCAGTGAAAGCGGCAACGCCTGCGGCAGCGAGAGACTTGCCAGGTCGAATTCGGGCAGGCCCGCTTCTGACGGCAGGCGGCCCGCGAACACTGCGAGCTGGTGGCGCGTCTGCGCGAGCGATTTCTCGATGGGCGGCACTGTGGCTTCGGTCTGCGCGACCTGCGTGCGCTGCTGCAGCACGATCGACTTCGCGATCGCGCCGGTGTCGAACTGCTTTTCGATCACGTTCAGCTGCTCGCGCTGCGCCTGCAGCACCTCGCGCACAGCCTGCAGCTGCGCGCGCAGCGAGGCTTCGCGGATGGCGGTGGTGACAAGGTTCGAGGTCAGCGTGAGGTAGACCGCCTCGACCTGGTAGCGCTGCGCTTCCACCGCGGCCCGTTCGCCTTCGATCTGCCGGCGCGAGCCGCCGAACACGTCGAGGTTGTAGCTGACGTTGACCGAGGCGTTGTACAGCGTGAGCAACTGGCCGCCCGGCACCTGCGTGCTGACTTCGGATGCGCGCTCGCGCTGCACGCCGAGCTGTCCCGTGACCTGCGGCCATAGCAGGTTGCCCGACTTGGCGTCGTACGTGGCTTCGGCCTGGCGCAATGCGGCCTGCGCAGAAGCCAGCGTGGGGCTTTGCGCGAGCGAGGCGCGGATCAGCCGGTCGAGCGGCTCCGAGTGAAACACGTCCCACCACTGCGCGGGAATGTCACGGCCCGGCAGCAGTTCCTGGGCCTGGCCGGCCGGCACGTTGGCCTGTGCGGTGCGCGCGGGCATAGGCGCGGGCGTGTAGTCGGTGCCGCTGGCGGCGGCCGGTAGGTCGGGCGTCTTGAAGTCGGGGCCGACCGCACAGGCGCTCAACAGCAGCAGGACGGCACCGAGCACGGCACCCTGGGCAGGCCGCCCCATCCGCCGGCGCGCGGAAGCCGCACGCGGAGAACTGGGGGGACCCTCCAACGCATTGTTTTCTTGATTTGGCATGGGGCAGCGGTTGTACACCCGGACCGTCCGGGATACCTGACTTTCCTGAAATGTCGTCGTCTGCGCTCCACGCCGCAAGAGCGATGCGACGAAATTTGCACTGCGTGGTGCGAAATGCATGGGCACGGCGCGAACCGCGGCTACCGGAATGCAGTCCTTTGCTTTCCTTTTTCTTTTCGCCGTTGCCGAATCTGTTCCGCGCGAGCTCCCGTATTGAAGACAGCCGCTGCCATTTCGCGGTGGTCGGTCATTCATTCAACCAGGAGCATCTTCATGCAGCGCAAACTTCATCGCCTCGCCGCCGTCTCTCTCGCCATCGCACTGTCTGCCGGCGCGGTCTCGGCCCTCGCGGCTTCGGTCATGGTGGGCGGCGCGCCGATGTTGCCGACCAAGGACATCATCGACAACGCAGTCAACTCCAAGGACCACACGACGCTGGTTGCCGCAGTCAAGGCTGCTGGCCTGGTCGACACGCTCAAGGGCCCCGGTCCGTTCACTGTGTTCGCGCCCACCAACGCCGCCTTCGCCGCACTGCCGGCCGGCACCGTCGATACCCTGCTCAAGCCCGAAAGCAAAGACGCCCTGACCGGCGTGCTGACCTACCACGTGGTGGCCGGCAAGCTGGACGCAGCCGCGCTGAAGAAAGAGATCAAGGCCGGCAAGGGCTCGGCCGAACTCAAGACCGTGGCCGGCGGCACGCTCGTAGCCAAGGAAAAGAGCGGCAAGATCACCCTCACCGACGAGAAAGGCGGCACCGCCACGGTGACGATTCCCAACGTCTACCAGTCGAACGGCGTGATCCACGTGGTCAACAAAGTGCTGCTCCCCAAATAAGCAAGGCGCCCCCGCCCCCTTCCAGAAACACCGAGGAACCGGCTCCGCCGGGCCTCAGGTGTTGCCGCCGGTAGGGGGAAGGAGAAGCGACACGAAGTGCGCGCAGCCTGGGGGCGAGCAAAAAAAAGCCCGCACTAGGCGGGCTTGAAGGTGACCTGCTGGAGGAGGGAGGATCAGAGGATGCAGGCCACAGGGAGAGACATGAATATCGCCTGTGAACCTGCACGCAACCTGACCTCGCTGGAATCTTGTTCCAGGCTCATTCCCCGCTAATTTTTGGACCGTCTGCGCTCAGTCTTCGTCTTCCCATTTGCCGACGACGGTGCCCAGCACGGTGAAGGCCTCGCGCACTGGCTCGTGCTTCGGATTCAGCGGCAGCAGCCAGCGTCGGCCGTCGTCTTCCTTGTAGACCTTGAACGTGACTTCGCCGCTGTCCTCGAGCTTCGCGATGATGCGTTCGCCGTCCTCGGGCTTCCTCAGCGACGTATCGACGAACACGATCGACTCTGCCGGATAGCTCTTCAGGTGGCCGCTGGACGCCGTCATGCTGTCGCCGCGTACGCGCAGGGCGTAGCTCTGGAGGCTGTGGTGGGCGATGCAGGGAATCCAGCGCTCGGCACGCGGCTGTTGCGAGACTTCGTGGCTGTCCCAGTTGGCGGCATCCGCCCAGGAAATGAGTGGCACGGTGCCGGGCGTGCGGGGCGAGAACGACGGAATCAACGGCGCTATGTGCGTCACCCGGTAGGGGCCCGGCGGCTCGTTGGCCTTGTCGCGGGCCTGGCGGATCTGGTCTTCGTCCCAAGGCGCGGGGCCGTCGCCGGTGTCGAGCCAGTGCGGGTCGGCGCGGTAGGCGCGTGCCAGCGCGAGCACGCTCATCGACCGGCTGACGTCCCCCCGCTCGATCTTGGAAATGCTGGACTGTTTGACGCCGGAAGCCGCTTCGGCCTGCTTCTGCGTCATCTTGGCGAATTTGCGCGCAGCCAATGCGCGTGTGGCAATGCTCTCCATCGGTTGGGGATTTAAGCCCAAACGAATATTCTTCCCAAACTCTAGAATATTAAAAAAAGGGAGTAATGCCATGAAGCCACGCGAGTTGGTGCTGGCGCTGAGGGCCATGGGGCTCACGCAGAAGCAGATCGAACAGAGAACCGGAATTCCGCAGCCAACGGTCAGCAAGATCGGCCTGGGGAGGGTGGGCGACGTCATGTCGCGCCACTACCTCGCGCTGCTGGCCGCCTACGAGCAGCGGATGAAAGAAGAAGCGCTCAAGCCCGCGCCGCAGGGCTTTCGCCAGCCATCGATCAATGAATGAATAGGCCGTGCGCCGCAGACGATTGCCGTCGGGCCTGTGGCTCGACCGCGCGCTGTGCGTGCTGCTGGCGCTGCTGTCCCTGGCGGGGCTGGTTGTCGGGCTGATCGCGGCGCGCCCGGCCATCGCTGGTGGCGGCTGCTTCGGGCTGGTCTGCGCGGCGTGGGCGGCGCAGGTGCTGTTCGACCGCGAGGCGCTCAGGCGCTCGCGTGCGGTTCGGGCGGCGCGAGAGCGAGGGTGGAGCTGACGCGCACGCAGTCCTTGATGTGCTGCTCGCCGAGCGCCCGCAGCGCCGCATAGCCGAGCGCGGCCGACACGATCTGCCCGGCAATGGGCACGTACTTGGTCGCCTGCTTGGCGGTGAGGCGCACGCCCGCGTGCTTTGCAAGCCGGATCAGCAGGTCGCGCGTGACGAGCCGCCCGACCAGCAGGGCGCCGACCGTGGTCGCGGCCTTCTGGATGCGCTCGCGCTGGTGCGGCGCGAGCTTTTCGACCTGAGTAACCGAAAGGCCGAATTCCGCGCTGATCTGCGGCACCAGCCGCGAGAGCAGCGCGGCGTCGGCCATCCAGTCGATGCCGGGCAGGGGAACGGCGCTGGCCGCGGCCGCCATCAGCGCCTTGCGGGTGATGAGGCGGCGGCTGCGGTGCACGGCGGCGATGAGTTTTTCGTCACCCCGGGCCAGTTCGATTGCAGACGGCATCCAGCGGCTCCCTTGTTGTCGGCTTCCAGGCTCAGGCCGCGAGCGCTTCCAGCTGGTCCGACAGGGCCAGCCAGCGTTCTTCGAGGCGGCCGATTTCATCGTTGAGCGCCTTCAGCCGCTTGCCGGCTTCGGCGATCTCGGCGGAAGGCAGTGGTTGCGCCAGGCGCGCCTCGAGCGCGGTGCCGGCCGCGGCCAGGCGCTCGTCGATCTGGGCGATTTCGCGCTTGATCGGCTTGGCCTGGTCGCTGCGCTGCTGGCGCTCCTGGGCGTCCTGCTTGCGCTGCTGCGGGGCGGCGGGCGCGGCCACAGGCGGTGCAGCAGCGGCCGCAGCCGCCGCGCTGACGGCCTCGCGCACAGCCACCTTGGCCTCTTCGCGCAGGCGCTTGGCTTCGTCGAGCAGGTAGCGCTGGTAGTCGTCCAGGTCGCCGTCGAAGTCACCGACCACGCCGCGGCCGACCAGCCAGAACTCGTCGCACACCGAGCGCAGCAGCGCACGGTCGTGGCTCACCAGCATCAGCGTGCCCTCGAACTCGTTGAGCGCCACGGCCAGGGCTTCGCGGGTCGCCAGGTCCAGGTGGTTGGTGGGCTCGTCGAGCAGCAGCAGGTTGGGGCGCTGCCACACCATCATTGCCAGCACGAGGCGGGCTTTTTCGCCGCCGCTCATGGTGCCCACGGCTTGCTTGACCATGTCGCCGCTGAAGTTGAAGCTGCCGAGGAAGCCGCGCAGCGCCTGCTCGCCAGTGGCTTCCTTCACGCTGCTGCCGAGTTCGCGCGCCATGCGCACCATGTGTTCGAGCGGGGTGTCTTGCGGGCGCAGCACGTCGAGTTCCTGTTGCGCGAAGTAGCCGATGTTCAGGCCCTTGCCCTCGGTCACCTGGCCGGCCAGCGCGCCCATTTCGCGCGCGATGGTCTTCACCAGCGTCGACTTGCCCTGGCCGTTGGCGCCCAGGATGCCGATGCGCTGCCCCGCCAGCACCGAACGGCTGACGCCGCGCAGGATGGTTTTCGGCTCTTCGTTCTCGATCTCGTAGCCGAAGCTCGCGTTGCTGATCGACAGCATCGGGTTGGGAATGTTGCCCGGCTCCTTGAACTCGAAGGTGAAGTCTGCCTCGGCCAGCAGCGGCGCCACGCGCTCCATGCGTTCCAGCGCCTTGACCCGGCTTTGCGCCTGCTTGGCCTTGCTGGCCTTGGCCTTGAAGCGGTCGATGAACTTCTGCAGGTGGGCGATCTTGTCCTGCTGCTTGCTGAAGGCAACCTGCTGCTGCTCCATCTGCAGCGCGCGCATGTCCTCGAACTTGCTGTAGTTGCCGCCGTAGCGCGTGAGCTGGGCGTTGGCGATGTGCAGAGTGACGTCGGTCACGGCGTCGAGAAACTCGCGGTCGTGGCTGATGACGATCATCGTGCCCGGGTACTTCTGCAGCCAGGCTTCGAGCCAGACGAGCGCGTCCAGGTCCAGGTGGTTGGTGGGTTCGTCGAGCAGCAGCAGGTCGCTCGGGCACATCAGCGCGCGGGCCAGCTGCAGGCGCATGCGCCAGCCGCCGGAGAAGCTGTTGACGGGCTCGTCGAGCTCGTGCGACTTGAAGCCCAACCCCAGGATGAGCGCCTGTGCGCGCGGCACGGCGTCGTGCTCGCCGGCGTCGGCCAGGTCGGTGTAGGCGTGAGCCAGCTCCATGCCGATGTCGGCGTCGTCGGGGTTCTCGGTGTAGGCGGCCTCGATGGCGGCCAGCGACTCGCGCAGCTCGGTCAGGCGGGTGTCGCCGCCCACCACGAAGTCGGTTGCCGACTCTTCGGTTTCGGGCATGTTCTGCGCCACCTGGGCCATGCGCCAGTGCTTGGGCACCGAGAAATCGCCGCCGTCTTCGTGCAGCGTGCCGTTGAGCAGGGCGAACAGGGTCGACTTGCCGGCGCCGTTGCGCCCCACCAGGCCGACCTTTTCGCCGGGGTTGAGGGTGACGGTGGCGCCGTCGAGCAGAACCTTGGCGCTGCGGCGAAGAATGACGTTTTTGAGAGTGATCATGAAAGAGGAACCGTAGGGGCGATTATCCCGCCCGTCCTTTGCGGCCCGGCGAAAGGGGGCAAAAGCGCAGGGGAAAGGCGCGGCAGGCGCGGGGAATGGCCCGGTGAATGGGGTTTCGCGGCCAATGGCTGCGAGAAAACGGCTGAAGGGGGCTTGGGGCGGGCGCCGCTAACGCACGCCGGCGCCGGCCACCAGGGCGTCACGCGTGACAAGCAAGACCTGGTCCTCGCCCGCCGAGGTTTCGAGCCAGACGACTTCGAGCTGCGGGAAGGCGGCTTCGAAATAGTCGCGCTCGTTGCCGATTTCCAGCACCAGCACGGCCTGTTCGCTCATGCGCGAGGGCGCGTCGGCGAACAGCTGGCGCACGAAATCCATTCCGTCGGCGCCGCCGGCCAGCGCAAGCTCAGGCTCGGCGCGGTATTCGGCGGGCAGGGCGGCCATGCTGGCGCTGTTCACGTAGGGCGGGTTGCACAGCACGAGGTCGTACGGGCCGGGCAGGTTCTTCAGCCCGTCCGATTCGATCAGCGTGACGCGGGCGTCCAGCTGGTGGCGGGTGACGTTGATTGCGGCCACTTCAAGTGCCTCGACCGACAGGTCGGCTGCGTCCACCGTCACGTCCGGGTAAGTCAGCGCCGCGAGCACCGCGAGGCTGCCGTTGCCGGTGCACAGGTCGAGCACGCGCTGCGTGTGTTCGCCCAGCCAGTAGTCGATGCTGCCATCGGCGATCAGCTCGGCGATGAAGCTGCGCGGCACGATGGCGCGCTCGTCCACATAGAAGGGCACGCCCTGCAGCCACGCTTCCTTGGTGAGGTAGGCGGCAGGCTTGCGGGTGGAGATGCGTTCGTCGATGAGTGTGGTGACCTTGCCGGCGTCCGCGGGCGACACGGGCCTGTCGGCCACGCTGTCGATGTCGTCCAGCGGCAGCTTCAGGCGCCACAGCACGAGCCAGGCAGCTTCGTCAAAGGCGTTGGCAGTACCGTGGCCAAAGGCCACGCCGGCCTCTTCGAGCTTCTTGGCGCCCGACTCGATCAGTTCGATGACTGTGCTCATGCCGCAAGCGCAGCGTCGAGCTGCTTCAGCGTGCGCACGTAGATGTTCTTCAGCGTCTCGATCTCGGCCACGTCGATGTGCTCGTCGATCTTGTGGATGCTGGCGTTCACCGGGCCCAGCTCGACCACCTGCTTGCAGATCTTGGCGATGAAGCGAGCGTCGCTGGTGCCGCCGCTGGTCGACAGCTCGGTCTCGATGCCGGTCTCGTCGCGGATGGCGCCTTGCACGGCCGTGACCAGTTCGCCCGGCGTGGTCAGGAAGGGCAGGCCGCCGATGGTCCAGGCCAGCGTGTAGTCGACCTTGTGCGCGTCCAGCACGGCGTGCACGCGCTGCTGCAGCGACTCGGGCGTGGATTCGGTCGAGAAGCGGAAGTTGAAGTCGATCACCGCGCTGCCCGGAATCACATTGCTCGCGCCCGTGCCCGAGTGGAAATTGCTGATCTGCCAGCTGGTCGGCTGGAAATAGGGGTTGCTTGCGGCGTCCCAGCCGCCGGCGGCGTTGATGGCCACCAGTTCGGCCAGCGCGGGCGCCACCGAATGGACCGGGTTCTTCGCCAGGTGCGGGTAGGCGATGTGGCCCTGCACGCCCTTCACTGTGAGCTTGCCGCTCATGGTGCCGCGGCGGCCGTTCTTGATCATGTCGCCGCAGCGCTCCACGGCAGTGGGTTCGCCGACGATGCAGTAGTCGATGACCTCGCCTCGGGCGGCCAGCGCATTGCAGACGATGACGGTGCCGTCGACGCCGGGGCCTTCTTCATCGCTGGTGAGCAGCAGCGCCAGCGTGAGCTTCGGTTCGGGCGCGGCTTGCAGGAATTCCTCGATGGAGGTCACGAAGGCCGCGACCGAGGTCTTCATGTCGCAGGCGCCGCGGCCGTAGAGCTTGCCGTCGCGGTGCGTGGGCGTGAAGGGGTGGCTGGTCCATTGCTCGACGGGGCCGGTGGGCACCACGTCGGTGTGGCCGGCGAACACGAGCGTCTTGGTCGCGACCGCGTTCGCGGGGCGGCGCACCGCCCACAGGTTGGTCACGCGGAAGTCGGCCGGGCCGCTTTCGATGGTTTCCAGCGTGAAGCCCAGTTGCGCCAGCCGCTCGCCGAGGATCTGTTGGCAGCCCGCATCGTCGGGGGTGACGGAGGGGCGCGAGATGAGTTGTTCGGCGAGCTGGAGCGTACGGGACATCGGGAAAAGGCTTGGTTCAGAACTTCACGTCGAGCGTGATGTCGGTGAAGGTGGGTTCGTCGACCTGGTCGGTCAGATTGCGGTCGTCGACCTGTGGTTTGGGCGCGGCGCGGTTCTGCAGGCGCCACATCAGGTTGGTGGGCGAGTCGGCTTGCGACAGGCCTTCTTCGCGTGTGACGCGCTCTTCGGTGATGAGGCGGGCGATGTCTTCCTCGAAGGTCTGCGAGCCTTCGGCCATCGACTTTTCCATCGCTTCTTTCACCGCGGAGAAGTCGCCTTTTTCGATCAGCTCGGCCACCAGCGCGGTGTTGAGCATGACTTCGAGCGCCGGCACGCGGCCGCCGGCCGGCGTGCGCAGCAGGCGCTGCGACACGATGGCGCGCAGCGCGCCGCCCAGGTCGCCCAGCAGCGTGGGCCGCACCTCGACCGGGAAGAAGCTCAGGATGCGGTTCAGCGCGCGGTAGCTGTTGTTGGCGTGCAGCGTGGCTACGCACAGGTGGCCGGACTGCGCGTAGGCGATGGCGGCGGTCATGGTGTCGCGGTCGCGGATTTCGCCGATCTGGATCACGTCGGGCGCCTGGCGCAGCGCGTTCTTCAGCGCCGTCTGCAGCGAGGTGGTGTCGCTGCCCACGTCGCGCTGGTTCACCACCGACTTCTTGTTGGTGTAGGTGAACTCGATCGGCTCCTCGACCGTAAGGATGTGGCCGCTGGCGTGCTCGTTGCGGTAGTCGAGCATCGAGGCCAGCGTGGTGGTCTTGCCCGCGCCCGTGGCGCCGACCATCAGGATCAGCCCGCGCTTTTCCATGATCAGCGTCTTCAGGATGTCGGGCAGGTTCAGATCGGCAAAGCTCGGGATGTCGGCGGCAATGTGCCGCACCACCACCGCGTAGGTGCCGCGCTGGCGCATGGCGCTCACGCGGTAGTTGCCGGCGCCTTCGAGGGCGACAGCCATGTTGAGTTCGCCCGTGCTTTCCAGCTCCTGGATGCGGGCGGCGGGCACCACTTCGGACAGCAGCGCGAGCGGTGCGGTCGGAGGCAGCACCTGCGCGTTGATGGGCACGCAGATGCCGTTGATTCGGATCAGCACCGGGGAGTGGGCCGAGAGGTAGATGTCGGAGGCCTTGCGCTCGGCCATCAAACGAAGAATTCGCTCCATCATGTTCATCGGTCTCTCTCCTCGGGTGCTGTTGTTTTCTCTAAGGGGAAAAGGGTTCGGCCTTGAAGGAGCCGATCAGTCGCGCAGCAGGTCGTTCAGCGAAGTGGTGGAACGCGTCTTGGCGTCGACCTTCTTCACGATGATGGCTGCGTACATGCTGTAGCGGCCGTTGTCCTTGGGCAGGCTGCCTGCCACGACGACCGAGCCGGCGGGCACGCGGCCGAAATGGGTTTCGCCGGTGGCGCGGTCGTAAATGGGGGTGCTCTGGCCGATGAACACGCCCATCGACAGCACCGAGTTTTCTTCGACCACCACGCCTTCGACCACTTCAGAGCGGGCGCCGATGAAGCAGTTGTCTTCGATGATGGTAGGGCCGGCCTGCAGCGGCTCGAGCACGCCGCCGATGCCGACGCCGCCCGACAGGTGCACGTTGGCGCCAATTTGTGCGCACGAACCCACGGTGGCCCAGGTGTCGACCATGGTGCCTTCGCCCACGTAGGCGCCGATGTTCACGTACGAGGGCATCAGGATCGCGCCCTTGGCGATGAAGCTGCCGCGGCGGGCCACGGCTGGCGGCACGATGCGCACGCCCGATTCCTTCAGCTCACCGGCCGACAGGTGCGAGAACTTGGTGGGCACCTTGTCGTAGAAGCCGAGCGAGCCGGCCTGCATCTGCTCGTTGTCCTTCAGGCGGAACGACAGCAGCACGGCCTTCTTGATCCACTGGTGCACGGTCCACTGGCCGACGGCTTCGCGGGTTGCCACGCGCAGCTTGCCGTTGTTGAGCTCGGTGATGACGTGCTCGACGGCGTCGCGCACTTCGGCCGACGAGGCGGTGGGCGAGATGTTGGCGCGGTCGTCCCACGCGGCGTCGATGATTTGTTGCAGTTGCTGGGTCATTGAGAAGGTCTCGGGTGAAAAATCGGGGCAGGAAAGCGGGTCAGCGGCGGGTGTCCTTGCAGAAGCGGACGATGCGCTCGGCGGCCTCCACGCATTCGGCTGTTTCGGCCACCAGTGCCATGCGGATGCGGCCGCGGCCCGGGTTGGCGCTGTGCGCGGTCTCGCGCGCGAGATAGCTCCCCGGCAGAACCGTCACATTGTATTGAGCGTAGAGCGCGCGGGCGAAGGCTTCGTCGTCGCCAGCCCACACTTCGGGCACGCCGGCCCAGAGGTAAAAACTGGCGTCGGGCAGCCGCACGTCGAGCACGGGTTCGAGCAGCGGCGTGACGGCCGCGAACTTGGCGCGGTACTGGGCGCGGTTGTCGACCACATGCGACTCGTCGCCCCAGGCCGCGATGCTGGCCGCGGCCACGGTGCCGCTCATGGCGCTGCCGTGGTAGGTGCGATAGAGCAGAAACTTCTTGATGATGGCCGCGTCGCCCGCCACGAAACCGCTGCGCAGGCCGGGCACGTTGCTGCGCTTGGACAGCGAGGTCAGCGCAATCAGGTTGCGGAAGTCGGGCCGGCCGAGCTTCACCGAGGCTTCGAGGCCGCTGAGCGGGGGCTCGTCGCGAAAGTAGATCTCGCTGTAGCACTCGTCGGCGGCGATCACGAAGCCGTGGCGGTCAGACAGGGCGAAGAGCTTCTTCCACTCGTCCAGCGACATCACCGCGCCCGTCGGGTTGCCCGGCGAGCAGACGAACACCAGCTGCGTGCGGGCCCAGACGGCCTCGGGCACGCTGTCCCAGTCGACTGCGAAATTGCGCGCGGGCACGCTGGCTGCGTAGTACGGCTCGGCGCCCGAGAGCAGGGCCGCGCCCTCGTAGATTTGATAGAACGGGTTGGGCGACATCACCACCGGCTGCGGCGAAACGGTGGGGTCGACCACGGTCTGCGCCAGCGAGAACAGGGCTTCGCGCGAACCATTGACGGGCAGTACCTGGGTGGCTGGGTCGAGGGCGAGGCTGTAGCGGGTTTTCAGCCAGTCGGTGAAGGCGGTGCGCAGCGCCAGGTCGCCGGCGGTGGCGGGGTAGGCGGCCAGCGCGCCGAGGCTGGCGCTCAGGGCGTCCTTGATGAAGCCCGGCGTGGCGTGCTTGGGTTCGCCGATGCCCAAGCTGATGGCCGGGAACTCGGGGTTGGGCGTGACGCCCGCGAACAGTTGCTTCAGCCGTTCGAAGGGATAGGGTTGCAACCGGGAAAGCAGGGGATTCATGCCCGGGATTATCGGTGACAGGTGTTACCGCTCCTGCCGAAGCGGCTACTGGCAGCCATGACGGCTGGCAGGCGTCAGGCCGCGCTGCGCCGGTAGAAGGCCAGCGAGCCGGCCAGCGCCAGCAGCATGCCGCCGCAGGCGCGATCGATCCAGCGCGTGGCCGACACCGTCAGCAGCCGGATAGCGCGGGCGCCGACGAAGGCATAGGCCAGCATCACAGCCATGTCCAGGCCCGCGAAGATCAGGGCAATGACGATGTATTGCGGCGCCTGCGCGGCCGAGGGATCGATGAACTGCGGCAGCAGGGCCGAGCAGAAGATGTAGCCCTTGGGGTTGGTCACCGCCACCAGGAAAGACTTGAAGAAGATGCGCCGGCTTTCGCCCGCCGTGACCGAAGGCGCGGCATCGGCCGCCGGCAGGTGAAAACCGCCCTTAGAGCGCAGCATGCGCAGCCCGAGCCAGGCCAGGTACACCGCACCGACCCACTTCAGCATCGAGAACCAGAACTCCGACGCCGCCAGCAGTGCGCCCAGGCCGAGCGCCACGGCGCCGACCAGCACGAAATCAGACAGCACCGCGCCGAGCATGCCCGGCAGCGCCCGGCGCACGCCGTGGCGCGAACCGTTGCTGAGCGCCAGCAGCACCGTGGGGCCGGGCGTGGCGATGGCCGCGAAGGCCACGATGGCGAAGAGAAGGGCGGTGGCGAGCGTCATCGGGGCAGTCTCCTTCGTGGGTTTTCAGCGGGCGGTCAGATCTTCTTGACCAGCACCTGGCTCTTGCGATCCCAGTTGTACTTGCGCTTGCGCGCTTCGGGCAGCCAGTCGGGGTTGACCTGCTGGAAGCCGCGCTTGAGGAACCAGTGCATGGTGCGCGTGGTGAGCACGAAGATGCTGTCCAGGCCCATGGCCTTGGCGCGGTGCTCGATGCGCTTGAGGATGCGCTCGCCGTCGCCCTGCGACTGCGATTGGGGCGAAACCGTAAGCGCGGCCATCTCGGCGGTGCGCGCCTCGGGGTAGGGATAGAGCGCCGCGCAGCCGAAGATCACGCCGTCGTGCTCGATCACCGTGTAGTGGCCCACGTCGCGCTCGATCTCGTTGCGGTCGCGCTTGACCAGCGTGCCATCGCGCTCGAAGGGCTCGATCAGCTGCAGGATGCCTCCGATGTCGTCCACCGTGGCTTCGCGCAGGCTTTCGAGCTTCTCGTCGATCACCATGGTGCCGACGCCGTCGTGCACGTATACCTCCAGCAGCAGCGAGCCGTCGAGCGCAAAGGGCAGGATGTGGTTGCGCTCCACGCCGCCCTTGCAGGCCTTCACGCAGTGCTGCAGGTAGAAGCCCGTGTCGGTCGGCTTCTGGGCCGGCGGCAGCGAGGCCAGCAGCTTTTCGGCGGCGTCCAGCGGCAGCTCGGTGTCGATCGGGTTGTCTTCGCTCTCGGGCAGCTCGCTGTCGATGCGGATGCCCGGGATCTCGGTCAGGAAGATCAGCTTGTCGGCCTGGATGGAGATGGCGACGCTGGTGGCCACCTCTTCCATCGTCAGGTTGAAGGCCTCGCCGGTGGGCGAGAAGCCGAAGGGCGACATCAGCACCATCGCGCCGAAGTCCAGCGTACGGCGGATGCCGGCCGCGTCCACCTTGCGCACCAGGCCCGAATGCTTGAAGTCCACCCCGTCGACCACGCCGACAGGGCGCGCAGTGATGAAGTTGCCCGAGATCACCCGAACCGTCGAGCCCGCCATCGGCGTGTTGGGCAGGCCCTGGCTGAAGGCGGCCTCGATTTCATAGCGCAACTGGCCGGCGGCTTCCTGCGCGGAGTCGAGCGCCACCTCGTCGGTGATGCGGATGCCGTGCGAATAGCGCGCCTCGTGGCCCTTGGCCGCGAGCTGTTCGTTGACCTGCGGCCGGAAGCCGTGCACCAGCACGATCTTCACGCCCATGCTCTGGATCAGTGCCAGGTCTTGCGCAATGTTCTGCAGCTTGCCCGCCGCAATCGCCTCACCCGCCAGGCCGACCACGAAAGTCTTACCGCGGTGCGTGTGGATGTAGGGCGCGACCGAGCGGAACCAGGGCACGAAGGTGAAATTGAAGACGGTGGACATGGGGCGTGATTGTGCATTCATGAGGCGTCATTTGCCTGACTCAGGCGATCGCGCGCAGCACGCGGGCTGCGCTGGCGGGAATGGCCGCTCCTGCGCCCGTGGGTGGCGTCGGCGGTGGCAGGCCGGCGTTGCGGGCGCGGAAGGTCGCCAGCAGCGCCGCGTAGGCATCCGTGGCCGCGCCGGCCGCCGGGTCCGGCAGCTCGAGCATCGCGGCCAGTTCGGCCGGCGCGATGGAGCCCTCGCGCAGCAGTGCGTCGACCACCGCCATCAGCGCAGGCGTATGCGCGTCGAGCAGCGCCAGTGCGCGTGCGTGCTCCTGCGCCAGCAGGGCCTCGATCTCGGGGTTGGTCACCTCGATGTCGGTGTTGACGTTGTCGCCCGGGTCGTTCGCGACGTCGGTGCGGCTCAGGCGCGTGCCGAAGGCGAAGTGGCGCACGTACTGCGCGGCATAGGCAGTCGCCTGCATGAAGTCTTGCGTGGCGCCGGAGGTGCAGGCCTGCTCGCCGAACACCAGCTGTTCGGCGGCTCGGCCCGCGAGGCTCACGCAGATGCGGTCGCGCAGGTTCTCCTTCGACCAGGCCTTGCGCTGCTCGTAGCTGTTGTAGCCGCCCTCGAACGAGGCCACGTTGATCTTGATCTCCTGCGGTGCGCGGGCGAACAGCAGGCCGTAGGCCACGCCGTGGCCTGCCTCGTGCACGGCGAGCAGGGCGCGGAAGTCCTCGCTCGAGCGCTGCTTGAGGCGGTTCAGCTCCAGCGCGACCGGAAACTGCCGGCGCGCCTTGCGGTACTTGGCCGTGATGCACGATGCGCCCGCGTCCAGCGTGAGCCACACCGGCTCGCTGCCGTCGGCGCGTTGCTCCAGCGCCCACAGCGCGGCATTGACCAGCGTCGCGCTCAGGATCGCGTGGATCGACGAAAACAGCGGGCGCGTGCCCTGCGCCGGGAACACGGCGTTGGCGTAGATCTGCTCGTACACGCTAGCGTCGAGCACGAAGCGCACGCCGGAGCTTTCCTGGATCTCGGCCACGTAGCGGTCGCAGATCGACAGGATCAGGCGCACGTAGGTCGCGCGGTTGAACGAGGGGTAGATCACGTGGTTGTTGCCCAGTCGGGCGATCTGCTCGGGGCGGAAGCGCTCGGCCAGCGCCTTCTTCACGTCGATGACGGAGAGCTTCTTCGTCAGCGCGTGGAAGATGTCGGCGTCGGTGTCGCAGTCTTCGACGCGCTGGGCCGTCTCGGCGTACATCTCGTCGAGGTTGCCCGAGACGAACACCAGCAGCTTGCTGTAGTCGGTCTCCCAGCTTTGCTGCGTGTCACGGAAGGCGCGCAGGCGCGCGTGCACCTCGGCGGGCTTCCACGCCATGATCTGCAGCAGGGTCTCGGAGAGCTTCAGGCAGCGCTTGACTTCGCGCGCTTCCCAGGGCGACAGGTGCAGCTTGCGCTTCTTGTCGAACTTCTTCTTGTCGGCGCCGTCGCGGTCCTGCACGAACTCGGCATGCGCGAGCGACGACTCGATCTCGCCGAGCATCGAGAGCGCGGGCGGCAGGCGGCCGTCGGACAGCAGTGCCCACACGTCCTGGTAGCGCTCGACCTTGGCGTCGTTGCCGTTGCCGTCGACCGTGCGAAAGCGCTGGAACTCGTCGAGCACCAGGATGCCGGGCGTGCCTTCGGCGATGCCCGATTCGGCCAGCATGGCCGAGATGGAGCCGCGGCTGTGGTAGCCCGAGCCGTGGCTGAAGCCGTCCATCTGCACTTCGATGAAGCGGTCGTAGAAGCCCAGGTGCTGCGCGAGCTTGCGCACCAGCTGCGTCTTGCCGGTGCCGGTGAGGCCCCAGAGGCAGACGATGACGGGGCGGCTGATGATCTGCGGCAGCACATACCAGGCACGCAGCGAATCGATCACGCGGTCGATGATGTCGTCGATGCCGAAGAGCTCGGTCTTCAGGGCTTCGGCGACGGTCTGCAGGTGGCGCGTGCGCTCTGCGAGCTCGGCGTGCAGGCGGGAATGGATGTCTTTGGACATGGTGTTTTTCTTTTTTTGATTCTTTGAATCGAGCAGGTACGACAAAGGCGGCCGCTCCTTCGAAATGAAGGAGTCGGCAGGCAAGACGCTGTGGGTGTCGGTTGCGGCGCTTCAGTGTCCGAAGCGCGCCGACATGAGCGAGGGCGCGGGCTTCAGGCCGGGCGAGGCAACTTGACCCTCCCATGCGCGGCGGGCGCATGGCTTGCGCAGCGACGGCGCAAGGTGGTGGGGGCAAGGCGATAGGACATGGGACGCGATCGTAGTAGCGGTTTGCAATTGAGTAAAGACTATTTACGGATCGTGTTGCGACGAAGCAGCGCGCTGTGGATGCCGTGCAACAGCCGCGGTGCGCACCGATAATCGATGGTTTGCCCGCCGCGCCAGCCCGACGACTGCCTTCCCTTGACGACCACGACACCTCTCCGCATCGAATTTCCCGAATCGCTCCCTGTCTCGGGCAGGCGCGACGAAATCATGGCCGCCATATCGGCGCACCAGGTCGTGATCGTTTGCGGCGAGACGGGCTCGGGCAAGACCACGCAACTGCCGAAGATCGCGCTCGCACTGGGCCGCGGCAAGCTCAATGCCGAGCCGGGCAAGGGGCGGCTCATCGGCCACACACAGCCGCGCCGCATCGCCGCGAGCTCGGTGGCCAAGCGCATCGCCGAAGAGCTGAAGACGCCGCTGGGCGACGTGGTCGGCTTCAAGGTGCGCTTTCAAGACCGCTTGAGCCGGGACGCCTCGGTCAAGCTGATGACCGACGGCATTTTGCTGGCCGAGACGCAGACCGATCCGCTGCTGAAGGCCTACGACACGCTCATCATCGACGAGGCACACGAGCGCTCGCTGAACATCGACTTCCTGCTGGGCTACCTGCGCGAGATTCTTCCGCGCCGGCCCGACCTGAAGGTGATCGTCACCTCGGCCACCATCGATGCCGATCGCTTCGCGCAGCATTTCGCCTCGGCCAAGGGGCCTGCACCGACCATCATGGTGTCGGGCCGCACCTTCCCGGTGGAGCAGCGCTACCGGCCTTTCGAAGAATCGCGCGAGCATGATCTGAACGACGCCATTTCCGATGGCGTCGACGAACTCTGGCGCGATCCGCACAACGCAGGCGACATCCTCGTCTTCCTGCCCGGTGAGCGCGAAATCCGCGAGGCGGCCGACCACCTGCGCCGCCACCTGAGCCACCAGCCGCTGCTGCGCAATGCCGAGGTGTTGCCGCTGTTCGCACGGCTCTCGGGTCCCGAGCAGGACCGCATCTTCGACGGCCACACGGGACGGCGCATCGTGCTGGCCACCAACGTGGCCGAAACCTCGCTCACGGTGCCGGGCATCCGCTACGTGATCGACACCGGCACGGCGCGCGTCAAGCGCTACAGCTTCCGCAGCAAGGTCGAGCAGTTGCTGGTCGAGCCGATCAGCCAGGCGGCGGCCAACCAGCGCGCGGGTCGGTGCGGGCGCGTGGCGAACGGCATTTGCATCCGGCTCTACGACGAGAAAGATTTCGAAGGCCGCCCGCGCTTCACCGATCCGGAAATCCTGCGTTCGTCGCTGGCCGGCGTGATCCTGCGGATGAAGTCGCTGCGCCTGGGCGACGTGGCGCGCTTTCCGTTCCTGGAGGCACCGTCGCCGCGCGCGATTGCCGACGGCTACCAGTTGCTCAACGAACTGGGCGCGGTCGACGATGCCAACGAGCTCACGCACACCGGCGCCGAGCTGTCGAGGCTGCCGCTGGACCCGCGCGTGGGCCGCATGATCCTGGAAGCCCGCTCGCGCGGTGCGCTCGAAGAAGTGCTCATCATCGCGTCGGCCCTCAGCGTGCAGGACGTGCGCGACCGCCCGATGGAAGCCCAGCAGCAGGCCGACCAGGCGCATTCGAAGTTCGACGACGAGAAGAGCGAGTTCAGCGGCTACCTTCGCCTGTGGAAATGGATCGCCGACGCGCGCGGCGGCCACGGTGACACGCACAAGCTCAGCAACCGGCAGTACGAACAGCTGCTGCGGCAGAACTTCATCAACATCCGCCGCGTGCGCGAATGGCGAGACATCCATTCGCAGCTGCTCACGGTCGTCACCGAGCACAAGTGGCGCCTGAATGCGGAGCCTGCCGGCTACGAGCCGCTGCACCTGTCGATGCTCGCAGGCCTGCTGGGCAACGTCGGCTGGAAGCTCGAAGACGACGAGGCGTACCTCGGCGCGCGGGGCATCAAGTTCTACAAGCACCCCGGCGCGCACCTGAAGAAGAAGCCGGGCCGATGGATCGTCGCGGCCGAACTGGTCGAGACCACGCGGCTCTTCGGGCGCGGCATCGCCAACATCGAGCCGCAGTGGCTCGAACAGGTGGCGGAGCATCTGCTGAAGAAGCAGTTGCTCGATCCGCACTGGGAGAAAAAAGGCGCGCAGGTGTCGGCGCTGGAGCGTGCAACGCTGTACGGCCTTGTTGTCTACAGCGGGCGGCGTGTCGATTTCACCAAGGTCGATCCGGTCGCGGCGCGCGAGATCTTCATCCGCGAAGCGCTGGTCGCCGGGCAGTGGGAGAGCAAGTTTCCGTTCCTGCAGGCCAACCGCAAGCTGGTGCGCGAGGTCGAGGGGCTGGAACACAAGTCGCGCCGGCAGGACGTACTGGTCGACGACGAACTGATCTTCGCCTTCTACGACGCACAGCTGCCCGTCGACGTGGCCAGCGGCATCACTTTCGAGAACTGGTACCGCCAAGCCTCCAAGGAACAGCCGCGCCTGCTGTTCCTGACGCGCGACGAGCTGATGCGCCACCAGGCGGCCGGCATCACGACGCAATCGTTCCCGCCGACGCTGCGGCTCGGCGGCGTGGATTGCGCCGCGACATACCTGCACGAGCCCGGCGACGCGAAGGACGGCCTCACGGCCAGCGTGCCGCTGTTCGTGCTCAACCAGGTGAGCGAGGAGCGCTGCGAGTGGCTGGTGACGGGCATGCTCAAGGACAAGATCCAGGCACTGCTCAAGAGCCTGCCGCAGCGTCCGCGCTCGCGGCTGGTGCCGCTGCCCGAGTCGGCCTCGAAGCTGGCGGAAGAGCTGTCCGTGCCTGAGCTGTTCGGCACCGGCTCGCTGACCGACGTGCTGCTCAAGCGCGTGCGCGACATGACCAGCATCGACGTCAAGCGCGCGGACTTCAAGCTCGACATGCTGCCGCCGCACCTGTTCATGAACCTGCGCGTGATCGACGAGCACGGCCGGCAATTGGGCATGGGGCGCAACCTCGGTGCGCTGAAGGCCGAGCTTGGAGCGCAGGCGCGTGGTGCCTTCCAGGCGCTGGCTGGGCTCAACGTCAAGGCGTCGCCGGAGAAGAATGCGGCTGCTGTGTCCGAAAGCAGGTCCGGGGCGCCCGCGAAGGACGCGAGCCAGCCCGCACCCGCCCCATTGCCTGCCGGCCAGCGCTACACGGGCTGGACCTTCGGCGAGCTGCCCGAGCTGATGGAAGTGCGCCGCGGCTCGCAATCGCTGATCGGCTTTCCGGCGCTGCGCGATGAAGGCGACGCGGTGACCATCGAAGTGTTCGACGAGCCCGCCGTGGCAGCTGCCAAGCACCGCGCCGGCCTGCGCCGCCTGTTCGCGCTGCAGCTGAAAGATGCGCTCAAGTACCTCGAGAAGAACATTCCCGACCTGCAGAAGATGTCGGTGGCCTACATGCCGCTAGGCACCTCCGAAGAGCTGCGTACGCAGATCATCGATGTGGCGATCGACCGCGCCTTCCTGCAGGAGCCGCTGCCGACCGACGAGTTCGCGTTCAAGCGCCGGCTGGAGGAGGGCCGTGGCCGCCTCACGCTGATCGCCAACGAGGTGGCCCGGCTCGCGTCGACCATCCTCATCGAATACGCGGCGGCCGCGCGCAAGATCAAGGACACGAAAATCCAGCCCGACGCCGTGCAGGACGCCGCGCAGCAACTGCAGCGCCTCGTCGGCAAGCGCTTCATCGCCGATGCGCCGTGGACGCAGCTGCAGCACTTCGCGCGCTACCTCAAGGCCATCGTGCTGCGGCTCGACAAGCTGCGCGCCGACCCGGCGCGCGATGCCGCCAAGCTCGCCGAGCTGAAGCCGCAGGACCAGCGCTACTGGCGCCTTGTGGCCGAACGCAAGGGCGTGGTGGACGACCGCATGCTCGAGTTCCGTTGGCTGCTCGAAGAACTGCGCGTGAGCTTCTTCGCACAAGAGCTGCGCACGCCGCAGCCGGTGAGCGTGAAGCGGCTCGACAAGGCCTGGGCGCAGTTGCAGGCCTGATCCGCTGGCCGCAGTGGACGAAAAAAAGCCCGCTTGCGCGGGCTTTTTCTTTGCGGCGTGCCTGGGCCTATATGCGTCCCATGAGAACCAGGATCACGACGATCAGCACGACCAGGCCGACACCGCCGCTGGGACCATAGCCCCAGGCCCGGCTGTATCCCCAACTCGGCAGCGCGCCGATCAATATCAGGATCAGGACGATCAGCAGAATGAACGAGAGCGACATGTTTTCTCCAGGGCGGTTGTTGTGACGAGCTTTCATGCTCCCCCTGACATGTCGCGCGGATCGCCGGAGAGCCGCCCCTTCGGTGGTCGGTGAACGTCCTACCCTGGCCGTCGGCGCGTTGCCGGCGCCAGCGCAGGCAGGAACAGCATCGCCACCGCGACGAGCAGGAAAACAAGGCCAATGCCGCCGGTGATGGCGGCGCCGCCCCACAGCGAGAAAAAGCCGTTCAGCATGGCGTCCTGCGGGTTGCGTGGATCGAAGAAGACGTCGACTTTCTCGCCGACGTCGTAGGCCGGCGGGTTGCTGCTGCTCGACGGAGTGAACTCGATGATCTCGCCGCCCGGCGCCTTGAAGCGCACCAGCGGCTTCCAGGTGCCCGAACTGTTGCTCTTCGAGCTTTCCACGTGGAGCAGCCGCAGGACTTCGCCCTGCGTGCGGCTGGCCGACGCGATGAAGGCCGACGTATGCTGGTACAGCAGCAGGGCAATGCCGCACAGCAGCGCGCCGACCACGCTGAAAACGAGCCTGATGATGGTGGTGGGCTGTTTCGTCATCGACGTGCGGCTGCCGCAGGCGTCAGAGCCGCGCGAGGCGCTCCAGCGCGGCGAGCAGCGTCTCGTCCTTCTTGGCGAAGCAGAAGCGCACCACGCGCTGGTCGAAGCCGTCGCCGTAGAAAGCCGACAGCGGGATCGCCGCCACGCCGATCTCGCGCGTGAGCCACAGGCAGAACTCGGCTTCGGACAGGTCGCTCACCGCCGAGATGTCGACGCACTGGAAGTAGCTGCCTTCGCTGCGCAGCAGCTTGAAGCGGGTTTTTTCGGCCAGGCCCGCCGCGAACAAGTCGCGCTTGCGCTGATAGAAGGCCGGCAGTTCGAGGTACGGCTTCGGCTCGCCCATGTACTGCGCAAGCGCATGCTGCATCGGCGTGTTCACGGTGAACACGTTGAACTGGTGCACCTTGCGGAATTCGGCCATCAGCGGGGCCGGCGCGGCCACGTAGCCGACCTTCCAGCCGGTGACGTGGTACGTCTTGCCGAAGCTGCTGACGATGAAGCTGCGCGCTGCCAGGCCCGGGAAGCGAGCCACGCTTTCGTGGCGGGCGTTGTCGAACACCATGTGCTCGTAGACCTCGTCGCTGATCACGAACACGTCGGTGGGGGCGAGCAGTTCTTCGAGCTGCCGCATCTCGGCTTCGGTCCAGACCGTGGCGCTCGGGTTGTGCGGCGTGTTGATGATGATGGCGCGCGTGCGCGGAGTGAGCGCTGCGGCGATCTTGTCGAAGTCGGGGCGGAAGGTGCCCGGCGTGAGCGGCACGCGCACCACGCTGCCGCCGGCCAGCTCGATGTTGGGCACGTAGCTGTCGTAGCAGGGTTCCAGCACGATCACTTCGTCGCCCGGGCGCACGATGGCGAGGATGGCAGTGATGATGGCTTGCGTGGCGCCGGCGGTAACGGTGATTTCCGTGGCCGCGCTGTAGCTGTAGCCGTACATCGCCGAGATCTTGGCGGCGATGGCGTCGCGCAGCGCCGGGATGCCGGGCATCGGCGGGTACTGGTTGTGGCCCGCGGCCATGGCGGCCGTGACGTCTTCGAGCAGCTTCGGATCGCAGTGGAAATCCGGAAAGCCCTGGCCCAGGTTGACCGCGTTCTTCTCGGCGGCCAGCGCCGACATCACGGTGAAGATGGTGGTGCCGACGGCCGGCAGCTTGGTGACGATGTCGGGCGTGCGTGGGGTTTGAACTGTGCTCATAGCTCGTAGTCTTGTTGGTGGCCGCTCAGGGCCTTGGCGATCAGGTTGCGGTCGAGGCGGTCGGACAGCAGCTCTGCGAACTTGAAGACGAAGTTGCGCAGATAGGCGCTGCGCTTGAACGCGACACGCGCAATATTCTGGCCGAACACATGCCCCATCGGGCGCACCACGAGGTCGGCGTTCGACTCGTCGCGCACGGCCATTTCGGCCACGATGCCCACGCCCAGCCCGAGGCGCACGTAGGTCTTGATCACGTCGGAGTCGATGGCTTCGAGCGCGATGCGCGGTGTGAGCTTTTTCTGCGCGAACGCATGGTCGATGCGCGTGCGGCCGGTGAACGAGGGGTGGTACGTGATGATCGGCTCGCTCGCCAGGTCTTCGAGCGAAATGCGCTCCTTGGCGGCCAGCGGATGGTCCTTGGGCAGCACCAGAACGTGCTGCCATTCGTAGCAGGGCAGGGTCACCAGCTCGGCGTAGCCGTCGAGCGATTCGGTGGCGATGCCGATCTCGGCGATCTCGTCGATCACCATGCGAGCCACCTGGTCGGGCGAGCCCTGGTGCAGGCTCACGTTGACCTTGGGATAGGCCTCGCGCAGGTTCGCCACGGGCACGGGCAGCACGTAGCGCGCCTGCGTATGGGTGGTGGCGATGGAGAGGGTGCCGCTGTCCTGCGCGCTGAACTGTTCGCCGATGCGCTTGAGATTGCCCACCTCGCGCATGATGAGTTCGATGCTGGCGATGACGTGCTGGCCCGGCTCGGTAACGCGTTTGAGCCGCTTGCCATGGCGCGCGAAGATTTCAACGCCCAGTTCTTCCTCGAGCTCGATGATGGCCTTGGAGACACCGGGTTGCGAGGTGTGCAGCGCCTTGGCCGCCTCGGTGAGGTTCAGGTTGCGCCGCACGGCTTCCTGAACAAACTTGAACTGATGCAGATTCATATCAAATTCCGTCTTATTACGGAATTCATTATGCCTTCGGAATCTATCGAAATTGCCGGATGTTCACTATTTGACCGCAATTCTGGCCAGGAGATCGACCAGTTCGGGCTCTTCGCCGACGATGCGCGCGAGCGAAAAGTCAATGGCGGGCCATTTCTGGCGCAGTGCCTCGAGTTGGTGCGGCAGGTCTTCGCGAGCGTGCTTGCCCATGCCCAGGAACAGCGGAACCACGCGGATAGCGGTGGCGCCACTGGCAATCAGCGCCGCCGTCGCCGTGGGCAGGTCGGGCGTTGCCAGCTCCATGTAGGCGCAGGCCACGCGGGCATTCGGCTCGTTTTTGCACACGCGTTCGGCCACGGCCTCGATGGGCTCGCGCCAGCGCTCGTCGCGCGAACCGTGCGCCAGTAAAACGATGCCCTGGGTCATCGTCGCAAGACCAGCCAGCTGAAGGCCGTCAACGACATCACCGAATAGATCATGCCCGGCGCCGCCGCCGTGAGCCATGGCGACCAGTTGCTGAGGTTGCCGAGGTAGCCGAACACGTTGTTCAGCAGGAAGAAGCTGATGCCGATCATCACGCCGCCGAACACATAGGTGGTGATGCCGGCCTGGCGGAAGTGCAGGTAGGCGAAGGGCAGGGCGAGCACCACCATCACCAGGCACGAGAGCGGATAGAACACCTTGCGCCAGAACTCGATCTCGTAGCGCTGCGCGGTCTGGCCGTTGGCGTCGAGGTGGCGGATGTAGTCGAACAGGTCGATCGTGCTCATGCGGTCGGGGCGCAGGAGCGCGACCGAGACCATTTCGCTGGTCAGCGAGGTGGCCCAGTTCAGCTGCGGGGTCTTGGTCGTGGCGATGCGGGCCTGGTCGGCCGCGCCGCGCGTGTCGTACTTCTGCTCTTCCACGTCGGTGAGCATCCAGTGCCCGTCGCCGATGCGGGCCGAGCCTGCGGTGATCTGGGTGCTGATGTAGCCGTTGTCGTCGAATTCGAAGATGCGCGGGCTCTTCAGCGCGCCTTTGCGGTCGATGGACAGCACGTTCACCGCGTACGAGACATTGCCCCGTTTTTCCTTGAGCCAGGCGCCCGTGTTGCCCGCCAGCGAATAGATGCCCTGGTACTTGGCCTTGAGCAGTTGCCCCGTGCGCTCGGAGGCCGGGGCGACATAGTCGCCGACGGCGAAGGTCAGCACGACGAAGCCGACGCCCAGCAGCAGCAGGGTGCGCAGCGCACGCCAGGGCCCCAGCCCGCTGGTGCGCAGAATGGTGTATTCGGAGCTTTGCGCCAGCCGGGCCATCACGAAGATGGAGCCGATCAGCACCGTGATCGGCAGCAGTTCGTAGAGGTGGCTCGGCACCAGCAGCATCACGTAGGCCAGCGCCTGTGCGGGCCCGTAGTTGAGGCTGTCCGGCTTGCCGATGGATTGCAGTTCGTCGACGAAGTCGAAGAAGAAAAAGAGGCTCAGGAAGCCGAGCGTCACGAACGCAACGGCCTTCAGCACCTCCACGTAGATCAGGCGTCTTATCGTTTTCACGTGGGTTCGATCTTGGGTGTGGGCAGCACGGCGGCAGACGAGCTTTGCTTTGATCGCCGGCCCCAGTTGTTCTGGCGAACGCCGAGCCATGCCAGGTTGATCAGCAGCACGCCGCCATGCAACAGCAGCATGAAACTGCCCATGCTGTATTTGCCCGAGCTGATCCAGCTTTGGCCCAGGTTGAGCATGTTGTAGTACACGACGAACGCGAACAGCGCGAGAAGCAGGTTGCCGCTTCGGCCGACGCGCGGGTTGGCGCTGGATACATTCAGCGCCAGCAGCACGAAGTTGATGGCCGTCAGCAGCATGCCGATGCGCCAGGCCAGTTCGCCGCGGCTGGGGTCGCTGGTGTCGGGCAGCAGGGACAGCGTGCTGCGCGCGCGCGGCGGTGTCGCGTCGTTGACCAGGCCGCTGTTGCCGCCTGCCCGGGTGCCGTAAGTCTTGAACTCGCTGATCTTCAGGCCGGTGTTTGTCATGGGCTGCTCGAGCCGCTGGCCGCTGTTGAGCAGCAGGTAGCGCGAATCGCCGATGTTCTCGATGCTGCCGCTGCGCGCCGAGGTCGTGATCTGCATGTTGCGCTCGATCGACCAGATGAAGACGTTGGTGGCCTTGGAGTTGTCCGGCGTCTCCTTGTCGATGAAGAACACGCGCACCCGGCCAGCGGATTCGCGGAACTCACCAGGCGCCACCCGCTCGATGTCGCTGCGCTGCTCGTACTGCTTGCGCATGCCGATGGTCTGCGAGTTGGCCCACGGCCAGCCCACCAGCGCCATCACCGCGATCAGGATCAGCACCGGCCAGGCGAAGCGGAAGAGTGGCTTGATGAAGTCGGTCAGGCCGCGGCCGCTGGAAAACCAGATCACCATTTCGCTGTCGCGGTACATGCGCGACAGGGTGCCGACGATGGCGATGAACAGGCTCAGGCTCAGGATGGTCGGCATGTAGCCGAGCACCGTGTAGGCCATCACCAGGAACACCTCCTGCGGGTTCACACTGCCCTTGGACGCGAGCCCGAGGGTACGGATGAGCATCATGGTCATCACGATGGTGACCAGTACCACGAGGGTCGCTCCGAAGCTGCGGGACAGCTCCTTGCGTAGGGAAGAATGGAATAACATCGTTCGAGGAAAAAAAGGATTATGGACTTTCAACTCAAGACCCTCACCGTCGCCCAGGCCGCAGCCGAGAAATCCGATGTCCTGATCGTGCTCGTCGGCAGCGCTCCTCTTACCTCCAAAGACCCGTTGTCGGTGCTCGCCGCCAGTGCCCGCAAGGCCGGCGACCTGCCTGACAAGGCCGGCAAGCTGCTGGGGCTTTACCGTCCGGAAGACGTCGTGGCGTCCCGCGTGGTGCTCGCCGCCATCGGCGACGGCAAGCCCGCCTCGGTTCGCAGCGGCGTGGTTGCGGCGGTCAATTCGGCCAAGGCCCAGGCCCCCAAGCGCGTGACCGTGGTGTTCGCCCAGCCTGCCGAGGGCGCGGCGGTGGCCAGCGCCGTCACGGCGGCGGCTGACGCCAGCTACGTCTACACCGCCACCAAGTCGAAGGCCGAACCCCGCAGCATTCGCCACCTGACCGTCGGCGTGGCTGATGCCGCCGCCGTCACCGGCGCCTTCGACGCCGCCCGTGCCACTGTCGCGGGCATCGAACTGGCCAAGGAGTGGGGCAACCGGCCCGCCAACCACGCCACGCCCACGCTGCTGGCCGAGGCCGCCAAGGGGCTGGCCAAGCTGCCGAACATCAAGTGCGAGGTGCTGGGGCCGAAGGAAGTCGAAAAGCTCGGCATGGGCTCCTTCGCCGCGGTGGCGCAGGGCTCGGCGGAGCCGCTGCGCTTCATCGTGCTGCGCTACCACGGGGCGCCCAAGGACCAGGCGCCCGTGGTGCTGGTCGGCAAGGGCATCACCTTCGACACCGGCGGCGTCTCGCTCAAGCCCGCTGCCGAAATGGACGAGATGAAGTTCGACATGTGCGGCGCGGCCAGCGTGCTCGGCACCTTCCGCGCGCTCGGCGACATCCAGCCCGCCATCAACGTCGTCGGCCTCATTCCTTCGTGCGAGAACATGAACGACGGCCGCGCGGTGAAGCCGGGCGACGTGGTGACCAGCATGAGCGGCCAGACCATCGAGGTGCTCAACACCGACGCAGAAGGCCGGCTCATCCTGTGCGACGCGCTGACCTATGCCAAGCGCTTCGAGCCGGCGGCAGTGATCGACATCGCCACGCTGACGGGCGCCTGCGTGGTGGCCCTGGGCGGCGTGCGCAGCGGCCTGTTCTCGACCAACGAAGCATTGGCCGCGGCGCTCGAAGCCGCTGGCGAGACCTCGCAGGACCGCTGCTGGCGCCTGCCGCTCGATGACGACTACGCGGAAGGCCTCAAGAGCAACTTTGCCGATGTGGCGAACATTGCCGGCCGCGCGGGTGGCGCCATCACTGCCGCCAAGTTCCTGCAGCGCTTCGCGGGCGACTTCGCCTGGGCGCATCTGGATATCGCGGGCACTGCGTGGAAGAGCGGCGCGGCAAAGGGTTCGACCGGGCGGCCGGTGGGCTTGCTGGTGTCGTACCTGACGAGTCGCGCGGCCAGCGGCGACGCCAAGACCGGCAAGGCCAAGAAAACCAAGACCCCTGAAGCTCCAGCCAAAAAGGCCCGGGCCACGAAGTGACGGAAATCGGCTTTCACTACAACGCGCGTGACAAGCTGAACTACGCCTGCCGGCTGGTTCGCAAGGCCGTGAACGCGCGCGGCCTGCGCGTGGTAGTCGTGGGCGATGCGCAGGCGCTCGACGCCGTGGATGCGGCACTCTGGCAGCTGTCGCCGGTGGACTTCGTCGCGCACTGCCGAGGCGATGCGCCGGCTCATGTGGTCGCGCGTTCGCCCGTCGTTCTGTCGGCGCAGGGCGCTGATGCGGCCTCGCTGCCGCACCGCGAAATGCTGGTGAATCTGGGCCTCGAAGTGCCTGCGGGCTTCGAGCGCTATGAACGCATGATCGACATCGTGAGCGACGAGGACAACGACCGCCAGGTCGGTCGTTCGCGCTGGCGCCACTATGCCGATCGTGGCTACACCATCCAGCCGCACGACTTCGCAAAGAGTCCCTGACATGGCCAGCACACTGCGCACGCCGCCCCGGTTCGTTCCCACGCTGACCACGGTGCTCGAGATCCCGGAGGAGCCCGCGGTCCCCGAGCCGCAGGTCGCACCAGCACCCCAGCCTGACCCGGCGAGTGCCATGGCATTGCCGCCGGCCGCGCAGCTTTCGCAGGCGGAAATCGTCAGCCTCGAAGAGCAGTTGTTGCACCGCGTCCTGCAGCGCGTCGACCTGTCTCTGGAAGAGCGTCTGAGCGACACCGTGTCAGCTGCCGTTCAGCATCAACTCGATGCGATGGTGCCGCGATTGCGCAATGAAATCGAAGCCGTTTTGCGTGCGTTGGTGATCGAGGCCATGGCCGCCGAACTCAGCGAAAACACAGGGTCTACGCCAGCTTCCGGAGCCTGAATCCTCGGCTAAACTGCGCCGCAGGTCGGAAGGGCGTGAGGGTGCCGCTGGTCCGCGGCGCGAAACTTGCGAGGTCTGCGCGCCCGGATCACACGACCGGTTTTTTATTCTTTTCATCCAAGTTCTGGAGGTTCTCATGCAATTGAAATGGACTGCGGTCGCACTGGCTGCAATCACGCTCGTGGCTTGCGGCAAGAAGGAAGAAGCTGCTGCTCCCGCTGCAGCGCCCGCGCCAACGGCTGCGGCCCCGGCTGCACCTGCACCCGCACCTGCCGGAGAAACCCTGGTCGTCAAGATCGGTCACGTGGGACCGACCAGCGGTGCCATCGCCCACCTCGGCAAGGACAACGAGTTCGGCGCCAAGATGGCCATCGAAGACCTGAATGCAAAGGGCCTCAAGATCGGCGACAAGGTTGCCAAGTTCGAACTGATCGCCGAAGACGACGCAGGCGATCCGAAGCAGGGCACGGCTGTGGCCCAGAAGCTCGTGGACGAAAAGGTCAACGGCGTGGTCGGTCACCTGAACTCGGGCACCACCATCCCCGCCTCGAAGCTCTACAGCGACGCAGGCATTCCACAGATCTCGCCTTCGGCCACCAACCCGAAGTACACGCGTCAAGGCTTCAAGACCACGTTCCGTGTGGTGGCTGACGACACGCAACTCGGCGGCACGCTGGGCAAGTACGCAGTCGAAACGCTCAAGGGCAAGAACATTGCCGTGATCGACGACCGTACCGCCTACGGCCAAGGCGTTGCCGAAGAGTTCGAGAAGTCGGCCAAGGCCGCTGGCGCCACCATCGTGGGCCACGAGTTCACCACCGACAAGTCGACCGACTTCAACGCCATCCTGACCAAGCTGAAGGCCTCCAAGCCCGACGTCCTGTTCTTCGGCGGCATGGACGCCGTTGGCGGCCCGATGCTCAAGCAGGTCAAGCAACTCGGCCTGAACGTCAAGTTCATGGGCGGCGACGGCCTGTGCACCAGCGAACTGCCGAAGCTGGCTGGCGATGCCATCGGCGAAGAGATGGTTGTTTGCGCCGAAGCCGGCGGTGTGGACGGCGACTTCAAGCAGCCGCTGGAAGACTTCAAGGCCAAGTTCAAGACCAAGAACGGCGTCGAAGTGCAGATCTATGCACCGTACGTGTACGACGCGGTCAACGTGCTGGCCGAAGCCATGGTGAAGGCCGGTTCGTCCGACCCCGCCAAGTACCTGCCTGAAGTTGGCAAGGTGCAATACAAGGGCGTGACCGGCCCGATCGCCTTCGACGAAAAGGGCGACATCAAGAACGGTGCCCTGACGCTGTACACCTACAAGGGTGGTGCACGCACGCAGATCGCCGTGGTGCGCTGATTCATTTCGGCAAACCTGCGGTTGTCCGCAAAAGAGAAAAGGGCCTTCGGGCCCTTTTTTCATGGCCGCTTCGAAGGCGGCTTATTCAGAGCTCAGAGCGGAGCAAGGCCCGATGGACGGTTGGCATTGCAGTACTCGATGAAGGCATCGAGGTCGCGTGACTTGTCGAATACCGCATCGGCGCCGAGCGCCGTGCAGCGCGCCCGGATATCCGCCGTCACGTAGTTGCTGAGCACGACCACTCGCTGGCTGGGCTTGCGGGTCTTGCAGCCGCCCAGCACGCCGAGGCCGGAGCCTTCCTTCAGGAACAGGTCGACGATCAGGAGCTGCCAGTCGTCGGGATGCGCCGCGAGCCATGCAAGGGCTTCCGTTTCGGTTTCGGCGAAGCCGACCACGCGGCCATTGACCAAATCCTCGAGTGCCGGGACCAGGTTATCCCTGATGGTCTTGTTGTCCTCGACGAGGAACGTGATGAGGGCCATGCCGTGGTTTCGCTTTGAGAACCAATAGCGTAGCGTGCCTGACGCTGATGCAGCGTAGGAGAAAGGATACGGACGGCGTATTGCGCGCCGGTCAGTCGGAGCTTTCGGCGCGGATCTTTGCCTTGAGCTTCTCGGCCAGAGCCTGGCTTTCGTCGCGCTCAGCCGTGACCTCGAGACGCTTCTCGATTTCCTCGCTCAGCGCGGCATTGACCTCGGCCAGCTTCTCGGCGGACTTGGCCAGCTTCTCTTCCAGCTGGCTGGTGTGTTCGATGGCCTGTGCCACCTCGCCAACCTGCACTTCTTCGGGCAGTTCCTGTTCGAGCACCGTGTTCACCACGGCGAGGTTGTCCGACGCCCGTTGCACGTCGGCAGCCACCTGCTCGCTCTTTTCGAGGGTGCGGTCCAGCGGTGTCTTGCCACGCGGCTGGGTTTTCGGTTGTCCGGCCATCGAGGCTCCTTTGTGGGCTTGAAATGAAAACCTTTGGATGGTACTGCCAGAAGAAAGTGTCTGAGTTCGGGGGGCAAGTTGTTGCAAAGCAACGCACTGCCTTTCAAGTCTGGTTGGGCCAGACGACAAAAAAGCCCAAGTGCTTGTGGCAACTTGGGCTTCTTGCTTTGTCTGCTTGTTCGCGAACGGTTACGAACAATCAATCTCTGGCGGAGCAGGCGGGATTCGAACCCGCGGAGGGCTATTAACCCTCACACGCTTTCCAGGCGTGCGACTTAAACCGCTCATCCACCGCTCCTGAGCCCACGATTGTAGCAGTCAGTTCAGGTCGGATTCGACGGCTTGCCTGCCTGGACCATGCGCATGGCCGACGCGATGAGCGCGGCGGTCTCGCTCATGTTGCTCGGCACGATCAGGGTGGTCTTGGAATCGGCCGCGACCTTGCCGTAGGCGTCGACGGCGCGCTCGGCTACCTTCAGCTGTACGGCCTGTTCGCCGCCCGGCTGGCGGATGGCTGCTGCCACGCGTTCGATGGCATCCGCCGTCGCGGTGGCGACTGCGGTAATGGCGGCGGCTTCACCCTGGGCGTTGTTGATCTGCGCCTGCTTCTCGCCTTCGGAGCGGGCGATGAAGGCCTCGCGTTCGCCAGTGGCGATGTTGATCTGCTCCTGGCGGCGGCCTTCGGAGGCCGCGATCAGCGCGCGTTTGCCGCGCTCGGCCGTGATCTGTGCCTGCATGGCCAGCAGGATTTCCTTCGGCGGCGTCAGGTCCTTGATTTCATAGCGCAGCACCTTCACGCCCCAGTTGAGCGCGGCCTCGTCGATGGCGGCAACCACCTGGGCGTTGATGACGTCGCGTTCCTCGAAGGTCTTGTCGAGCTCCAGCTTGCCGATCACGCTGCGCAGCGAGGTCTGTGCGAGTTGCGTCACGGCCACGATGTAGTTCGACGAGCCATAGCTCGCGCGCATCGGATCGGTCACCTGGAAGTACAGGATGCCGTCGACCTGCAGCTGCGTGTTGTCGCGCGTGATGCAGATCTGGCTCGGCACGTCGAGCGGGATTTCCTTCAGGCTGTGCTTGTAGGCCACCCGGTCGATGAACGGAATCAGGAAGTTGGGGCCGGGCGTCATGGTGCCGTGGTACTTGCCGAGGCGCTCGCGCACCCAGGCGTTCTGCTGCGGTACGAACTTCACCGACTGGCTGATGAAGATGATCGCGATGACCAGGATGATGAGAGGGACCGAAAATTCCATGGTGCGCTTCCTTTTCTGAGTTCTACGTATTGACTAAACCTTGTCGACGACCAGCCGGCTGCCGATGACTTCGACCACGCGGTGCTCGCCGGTCGACGGCGTGCGGCCCGCGCGCTGGACCACCGTCCATTGCGCGCCCCGGTAGCGCACGGTTGCCGTGCCGTCGGCATTCCAGGCGTCGACGTGAACGGTCTCGCCGATGTCGAGGTTCACGTCGCGGTTGGTTCCGGTGGGCGGGGCAGGGGGGCGCTTGCGCTGGATCGAGTACCAGGTCAGCACGGCACCCACGCCGATGACCGAGGCCACGATCAGTTGGGTGACGGTGCCGAAGCCCAGGTGCGCCGCGATTGCCGCGGCCGCGAAACCGGCGGCCAGCAGCAGAAGATAGACGGTGCCCGAGAGCAACTCGACCACGATGGCTACCCCCGCAATCAGCCACCAGACGGTGGAATTCGCCATGTCGACTCCTCTTTTCCTTATTCGATGCGCGCCATTCTGATGCATCTGCTCCAAGCGCTTGCCCTGCGTAGGGGTACTGCGCCCGAGCCGACGAAAGGGACCATGCCGGACAGGCCCGAATGGCTTGCACGAGCCTGACCAGATTCGTCATCCGAATTCCGTACACTTCGCGCCTCGCCTTATTGCCTGTCTGTCAGCCTGCCCGGAGCCCCGCTCATGAAATTCCGCTTTCCCATCGTCATCATTGACGAGGACTTCCGCTCCGAAAACACCTCGGGCCTCGGCATTCGCGCGCTCGCGCAGGCCTTCGAAAGCGAGGGCTTCGAGGTGCTGGGCGTCACGAGCTACGGCGACCTGAGCCAGTTCGCCCAGCAGCAAAGCCGTGCCAGCGCGTTCATCCTGTCGATCGACGACGAGGAGTTCACGGTCGGCCCCGACCTCGACCCGGCCGTGCTGAACCTGCGCAACTTCATCGGCGAAGTGCGGCGCAAGAACGCCGACGTGCCGATCTACATCTACGGCGAGACCAAGACCTCGCGCCACATCCCGAACGACATCCTGCGCGAGCTGCACGGCTTCATCCACATGTTCGAGGACACCCCCGAATTCGTGGCGCGCCACATCATCCGCGAGGCCAAGAGCTACCTCGAGGGCGTGCAGCCGCCGTTCTTCAAGGCGCTGATCGACTACGCGGAAGACGGCTCCTATTCGTGGCACTGCCCGGGCCACTCGGGCGGCGTGGCGTTCCTGAAGAGCCCGGTGGGCCAGATGTTCCACCAGTTCTTCGGCGAGAACATGCTGCGTGCCGACGTCTGCAACGCAGTTGAGGAACTGGGCCAGCTGCTCGACCACACCGGCCCGGTGGCGGCCAGCGAGCGGAATGCGGCGCGCATCTTCAACGCCGACCACTGCTTCTTCGTGACCAATGGCACCAGCACCAGCAACAAGATGGTGTGGCACCACACGGTGGCGCCGGGCGACGTGGTGGTGGTCGACCGCAACTGCCACAAGTCGATCCTGCACGCGATCATCATGACCGGCGCGATTCCGGTGTTCATGAAGCCCACGCGCAACCACTTCGGCATCATCGGCCCCATTCCCAAGAGCGAGTTCGAGCAGAGCGCCATCAAGGCCAAGATCAAGGCCAACCCGCTGCTGGCCGACGTGGACCCCGACAAAGTCAAGCCGCGCGTGATGACGCTCACGCAGTCGACCTACGACGGCGTGATCTACAACACCGAGACCATCAAGAACATGCTCGACGGTTACGTCGACACGCTGCACTTCGACGAGGCGTGGCTGCCGCACGCGGCCTTCCACCCGTTCTATGGCGCCTATCACGCGATGGGCAAGCGCCGCGTGCGCCCGAAGGAATCGCTGGTGTTCGCCACGCAGTCGACGCACAAGCTGCTGGCCGGCATCAGCCAGGCCAGCCATGTGCTGGTGCAGGACTCGCAGAATCGCCAGCTCGACCGCGACCTCTTCAACGAGGCCTATCTGATGCACTCGTCGACCAGCCCGCAGTACGCGATCATCGCGAGCTGCGACGTGGCTGCCGCCATGATGGAGCCGCCCGGTGGCACCGCGCTGGTGGAAGAAAGCATCCTCGAAGCGCTCGACTTTCGCCGCGCCATGCGCAAGGTCGAGGCGGAGTTCGGCAAGGACGAGTGGTGGTTCAAGGTCTGGGGCCCCGAGAAACTCGTCGAAGAAGGCATCGGCCGCGCCGACGACTGGATCATGCAGGGCGAGAAGAACGGCAAGCCCAAGAACAAGAAGTCTCCGCGCAACTGGCACGGCTTCGGCGAGCTGGCCGACGGCTTCAACATGCTCGACCCGATCAAGTCGACCATCGTCACGCCGGGTCTCGACCTCGAAGGCAACTTTGCTGAAACTGGCATCCCGGCCAGCGTGGTGACCAAGTTCCTCGCCGAGCATGGCGTGATCGTGGAGAAGACCGGGCTCTACAGCTTCTTCATCATGTTCACCATCGGCATCACCAAGGGCCGCTGGAACACGCTGCTGACGGCGCTGCAGCAGTTCAAGGACGACTACGCGCGCAACCAGCCGATGTGGCGCATCCTGCCCGAGTTCTGCCAGCAGCATCCGGGCTACGAACGCCTCGGCCTGCGCGACCTGTGCCAGCACATCCACCAGCTGTACGCGCGCTACGACGTGGCCCGCCTCACGACCGAGATGTACCTGAGCGACCTGACGCCGGCGATGAAGCCCAGCGACGCCTTCGCCCACATCGCGCACCGCAAGACCGAGCGCGTGGAAATCGACGAGCTCGAAGGCCGCATCACCACCAGCCTGATCACGCCTTACCCGCCGGGCATTCCGCTGCTGATTCCGGGCGAGGTGTTCAACAAGAAGATCGTCGACTACCTCAAGTTCTCGCGCGAGTTCAACACGCAGTGCCCGGGCTTCGAGACCGACATCCACGGCCTGGTTGCGCGCGTCGACGAGACGGGCAAGAAGCGCTACTACGCGGACTGCGTCAGGGAAGTGAAGTAAGGAAGCAGGCCGGCTGGACGGGCCGGCCTAACCTTCGCGCACCCGCATGAAGCGCGCGAATCGCGGCAGGCCCTTGGCGGTGGTGCCGTTGTAGCGGTAGGTCACCCAGCTGCCGACGGCGGGCGGGTTCTCGCGTTCGGCGTCGGTCAGTCCGGTGCCGAGCTTGAAGCGTTTGCCGTCGGCCGTCTCGACCACCAGCGCGCCGAGCCGGCCACTGTGCTTGCCCTTGCCGGGCACGTGCTCGACCACGCGGGCTTCGGCGTCTTCGTAGGGCTTGACCTTCAGCAGGTCGCTGTTCCGCTCCCCACGGTACGGGGAGCTGCCGCGGTGAAGCATCAGGCCCTCACCGCCCATTTTTACCGTCTTGTCGAGCAGCGCCTGCAAGGCGGCGTGCGTGGTTGCGCGTTCCTGCGGAACCGCGACGACCCATGGTGCGTCGGTAATCGGCAGCAGTCTGCGCAGCACGGCGAGGCGCGTCGTGAAGTCGCCACCCTGCGCGGGCAGGTCGAACACCATGAAGTGCATTTCGCGCCAGGCGATGTCGTTGGGCGTCTGGCTGCGCACCGTGGAGACGGCGCGTGTGAACTGGCCGCGGCCCACCCACAGTTCGCCATCGAGGGGTTGCTTCGGCAGCGGTGCGGTGAACCATGCCGGCGCCACGATCCGTTCGCCGCCGCGTGTCCAGAGCTGCTTGCCGTCCCAGTAGCCGCGTACGCCGTCGTACTTCTCGCTGACCCAGTAGTCGTGCAGCGACATGCCGGGGCGGTAGACGTCGGCCAGCATCAGCGAGGGCGCCGCCTCGCGCGCGAACGCGGCAGGCGCGGCGACCGCGCCGAAAGCGGCAAGCAGGAGGGAGCGTCGGTTCAGCACGATGCTATGAAATGAATAGCGCAGCACGGCCATCTGGTGGCCGTGTCGGGACTCGATGGCAGGATTACTCGGCCATCCCGCCGACGACGTTGCTGAAGCCGCCGTCCACGTAGGTGATCTCGGCGGTCACGCCGCTGGCCAGGTCGCTCAGCAGGAAGGCGGCCACGTTGCCGACTTCCTCGATGGTCACGTTGCGGCGGATGGGCGAGGCGTCGGCCACGGCCGCCAGCATCTTGCCGAAGCCCTTGATGCCGCTGGCTGCCAGCGTCTTGATCGGGCCCGCACTGATGCCGTTCACGCGCATGCCCTTCGGGCCGAGCGAGGCGGCGGTGTAGCGCACCGAGGCTTCGAGCGAGGCCTTGGCCAGGCCCATGGTGTTGTAGTTGGGCAGCGCGCGTTCGGCGCCCAGGTAGGTCAGCGTGAGCAGGGCCGCCTTGTCGTTGAGGTAGGGCAGCGCCGACTTGGCCATGGCCGGAAAGCTGTACGCGCTGATGTCGTGCGCGATCTTGAAGCCTTCGCGCGAGAGCCCGTCGAGGAAGTCGCCCGCAATGGACTCGCGCGGTGCGAAGCCGATGCTGTGCACGAAGCCGTCGAACTTCGGCCAGGTCTGCGAGAGGTCTGCAAAGAGCTTGTCGATCTGCGCGTCGTCGCCCACGTCGCAATCGAAAATCAGCTTCGAGCCAAAGTCTGCGGCATATTCGGTGATACGGTCCTTGAATCGCTCGCCGACATAGCTGAAGGCGAGCTCCGCGCCCTGTTCATGACAGGCCTTGGCAATGCCATAAGCAATGGAGCGATTGCTCAACACACCGGTGATCAACAGTTTTTTGCCGGAAAGAAAGCCCATGAAGTTGCCTCGTGAAAATCTTGGGCAGAATTCTCGCATGCGAGGTTGGCTGCTTCTGATGTTGGCTCTCTTGGCGCTCCCCTCGTGGGCAGCGCATGGTCTGGGCATGGGTTACGAGCCGAAGTACCCGGCGTCGTTCAAGAATTTCGACTACGTGAATCCCGATGCCCCCAAGGGCGGCGAGCTGATCCTCTCGGCCAGCGGAACCTTCGACAAGCTCAACCCCTTCACGCTGCGGGGCGTGCCGCCGCAGGGCATGGGCTACAGCGCCAATGGTTTTGTGTTCTCCGAGTACGGCCTGATCTTCGATTCGCTGATGACGCCGAGCGAAGACGAGCCCTTCTCCAACTACGGCATGCTGGCCGAAGACGTGCAGCTTGCCGCAGACCGCCTGAGCGTCACTTTCCGCCTGAACCCGAAAGCCAAGTTCTCCGATGGCTCCCCGGTGCTCGCGAAGGACGTGAAGTACTCCTTCGACACCCTGATGAGCAAGCAGGCAGGGCCGACCTTCCGCTCGTACTGGGTTGACATCAAGGGCGCCGTGGTGGTGGGGGAGCGCACGATCCGCTTCGACTTCAAGCGCCAGAACTCCGAGCTGCACATGATCATCGGCCAGCTGCCGGTTTTCTCGAGTGCCTGGGGCAAGGGCAAGCCCTTCGACCAGATCGTGAGCGAGCCGCCCATAGCCAGCGGGCCGTACGTGGTGGACAAGGTCGACTTCGGGAAGTACATCTCGTACCGCCGGCGGCCGGACTACTGGGCCGCCGATCTTCCGGTGCGCAAGGGGATGTTCAATTTCGGCGAGGTTTCGTACCAATACTTCAAGGACGCACTCGGAGAGGAAGAGTCTCTCAAGGCCGGCTCGCTCGACGCGATGGAAGAGCGTTCGATCATCGCCTGGGTGCGCCGCTACAAGGGGCGGCGCTTCGATTCCGGGGAGCTGGTCAAGGAAGAGATTTCGCACCGCCGCTTCACCGGCATGCAGGGCCTCTCGCCCAACCTGCGGCAGCCTCGCTTCCAGGACATGCGCGTGCGACAGGCATTGGCGCTGGCCTTCGATTTCGACTGGCTCAACCAGCATCTCTTCTACGGACGCAGGGCCCGCACGATGAGCTACTTCCAGAACAGCGATGACCTCATGGCCCAGCCCGAGATCAGCCCCGAGGAGCAAGTGCTGATCGAGCACCTCAAGAACAGGCAGCGATACATCGACAACACGAAGGGCGAACTACCGCGCCCCGCCAGCAGCGGAGACACCTCCGAAGGCCTGCGGCGCAACCTGGTCCGCGCGCAGGAACTGCTCAAAGAGGCGGGCTGGACATACAGGGATGGTGTCTTGCGCGACAAGGATGGCACGCCTTTCGTCATCAACTTCGACATTCCGGACCGCAGTTCGGGCGTGGTGCTGGCGCCTTACGCGCGCAACCTCGCCAAGCTGGGAATCGCGCTGGACTATCGCTTGCGCGACCCGAGCCTGATAAAGAAGAAACAGGACGATCTCGACTTCGACATGGTCATCAACATCGCGGGTGGCTCATCGAGTCCGGGCAACGAGCTGTACGACGATTTCGGCTCGAAATCGGCCAACGAAAAGGGGAGCCAGAACCTCAGCGGCATCAGCGATCCGGTGATCGACGAGATTCTCGAAGTGATCGTCAACAGCCCGGACCGCAAGTCGCTCGCAGCAGGCGCGCGGCTGCTGGACCGTTACTTGCTCCACCAGCATTACGTGATCCCGATGTACTACGGCAAGCAATATTTCATTGCCCACAAGCGCAAGCTGCGCCGCCCCGAAGCGCCATTGCCGCAACGTCTTCTCGCCGGCTCGGCGATGCTGACGACGTGGTGGATCGACCCGGCAGCGAAGTAGACGACAGACACAGACAGACCGCATGGCCGCCTACCTGCTCCGACGCCTTCTGCTGATCATTCCCACGCTGTTCGGGGTGCTGCTGATCAATTTCGCCATCGTTCAATTCGTTCCGGGCGGTCCGGCCGAGCAGTTGCTGTCGCAACTGACCAACAAGGAAAACCGCCTCTCGGGCGGCCCCACGGGGCGCTCCCTCGACGCCAAGCAGGTGGCGGAGATCAAGGCCCTCTACGGCTTCGACAAGCCGGCACCCGAGCGCTTCTGGCAGATGCTCAAGCAGTTCGCGCGCTTCGACCTGGGCAAGAGCTTCTTCCAGAGCAAGGACGTGTGGCAGCTCATCAAGGAGAAGCTGCCGGTCTCGATCAGCCTGGGGCTCTGGACCTTCTTCATCAGCTACCTGATAGCGGTGCCGCTCGGCGTTGCGAAAGCGGTTCGCGCCGGTTCGCGCTTCGACTTTCTGACGACGCTGCTGGTGCTCGTTGGCTACGCCATTCCGGGCTTCGTACTGGGCGTGGCGCTACTGGTGATCTTCGGCGGCCAGCTGCAATGGTTTCCGCTGCGCGGGCTGACTTCGCCGAATTGGGAGTCGCTGAGCTGGGGCGCGCGCATCGTCGACTACCTGTGGCACATCACCTTGCCGGTGACGGCGATGGTGCTCGGCAGTTTCGCGATCACCGCGATGCTCACCAAGAACTCCTTCCTCGAAGAGATCCGCAAGCAGTACGTGCTGACGGCGCGTGCCAAGGGACTGGCCGAGCGCCAGGTGCTCTGGAAGCACGTGTTCCGCAACGCGCTGATTCCGATCATCACGGGCTTTCCGACGGCCTTTATCGGCGCCTTCTTCTCGGGCGCGCTGCTGATCGAGACGCTGTTCTCGCTCGACGGGATGGGCCTGCTCAGCTACGAAAGCGTGCTGCGGCGCGACTACCCGGTGTTTCTGGGCACGCTCTATCTGTTCACGCTGATCGGTCTGGTGACCAAGCTCATCTCCGATCTTTGCTATGTCTGGGTCGATCCGAGGGTGAAGTTTGACTAAAGCGCCTGTCGTGTCCGTGAGCCCCGGCCGCCGCGCCTGGCGCCGTTTTCGCCGCAATCCGCTGGGATTCTGGAGCCTGTTGATCTTCTCGGCGCTGGTGGTGCTGAGCCTTTTCGCCGACGTGCTTTCCACCGACAAGCCGCTCGTGGTGCTCTACGAAGGCAAGACCTATTTCCCGGTGCTGCGGGACTATTCCGAGAAGACCTTCGGCGGCGACTTCGAGACGCCGGCCGACTACCTCGATCCGTTCATCGAGCAGCGCATCACCCAGGGCGACAACTGGGCGATCTACGCGCCCAACCGCTATGGCCCGGCCACGCTCAACTATTTCTCGAAGCCTCCGAACCCCGCGGCCCCTTCGAGCGAGAACCTGCTCGGCACCGATGAGCGGGGCCGCGACCTGCTGGCCCAGCTGATCTACGGCTTTCGCGTGAGCGTGCTGTTCGCGCTGGCGCTCACGGTAATAGGGGTGGTGCTTGGTATCGCGACCGGTGCGGTGCAGGGCTTCTTCGGCGGAAAGATCGACCTGACCTTCCAGCGGCTGATCGAGATCTGGGGAGCGATGCCCGAGCTGTACCTGCTGATCATCTTCAGTGCGATCTTCACGCCCAGCGTGGCGCTGCTTCTGATCCTGCTGAGCCTGTTCGGCTGGATGGGGTTGTCGGACTACGTGCGCGCCGAGTTCCTGCGCAACCGGCAGATGGACTACGTGCGTGCGGCGCGGGCGCTCGGTGTGGGCAATCTGCAGATCATGTGGCGCCACATCCTGCCCAACAGCATGGTGCCGGTCGTCACCTTTCTGCCGTTCCGCATGAGCGCGGCCATTCTGGCGCTGACCTCTCTGGACTTTCTCGGCCTTGGCGTGCCGCCAGGCACACCGTCGCTCGGTGAGCTGCTGAGCCAGGGCAAGGGCAACATCGACGCCTGGTGGATCTCGCTGTCCACTTTCGTCGTGTTGGTCGTCACGCTGATGCTGCTGACTTTCATGGGCGACGCGCTGCGCGATGCGCTCGATCCGCGCAAGGCAGACAAGTGATGAGCGATTCACAACAACCCAACCAGCCCCTGCTCGACGTAAAGGGCCTGCGCGTCGCATTCAGCGGCAAGGAGGTCGTGCACGGCATCGACTTCCAGATGGCCGCTGGCGAAAAGCTCGCGCTCGTCGGCGAGTCGGGCTCGGGCAAGACGGTCACTGCGCTGTCGCTGCTGCGGCTGGTGCAGAACGCCGATCTGTCCGGCACTGCCCGGCTTTTCGGCGGGGAGCGCTCGCAGGGCGCGCGCGACCTGTTGTCGATTCCCGAGCGCGAATTGCGCGGCATCCGCGGCAAGGAGATCGCGATGATCTTCCAGGAGCCGATGACTGCACTGAATGCGCTCTACAGCGTCGGCGACCAGATCGCCGAGGTGCTCGAACTGCACGAAGGGCTGTCGGCCCGGGCCGCGCAGGCGGCGGCTGTCCAGCTGCTGGCTGACACCGGCATCCCGGAGCCGGCGCGACGGGCGAGGGCGTTTCCGCACCAGCTCTCGGGCGGCCAGCGCCAGCGCGCGATGATCGCGATGGCGCTTGCCTGCAAGCCGCGCCTGCTGCTGGCCGACGAGCCCACCACCGCGCTCGACGTGACCGTGCGCGCGCAGATCCTCGAATTGCTGGCCGACTTGCAGCGCAAGTACGGCATGGCGGTGCTCCTCATCACGCACGACCTGAACCTGGTGCGGCGTTTTGCCGATCGCGTGGTGGTCATGGAGAACGGCCACATCGTCGAGCATGGCGCGGTGGCGCCTGTGTTTGACGCTCCGCAGCATCCCTACACGCGCAAGCTGATCGACAGTCATCCGGAGCGCAACGTGGCGGCCGTCGCTGCGCGCGCCGACGCGGCGCCAGTGATCGAGGCCAAGGCCCTGCGCGTGATCTATCCCGTGCCGAAGCCGGGCTTCGCCGGCTGGTTCCGCAAGGGCGAATTCGTAGCAGTGCAGGGCGCAGATTTCCGCATCGTGCCGGGCGAGACGCTCGGCGTGGTCGGTGAGTCGGGTTCGGGCAAGTCGACGCTGGCGCTGGCGGCGCTGGGGCTGCTGAAGCACCAGGGCGCGCTGACGGTCACGGGCAAGGGCTGGGCGGTCGACCGCGCCTCCGATCTCGGCCTGCGACGCGTGATGCAGGTGGTGTTCCAGGACCCGTTCTCGTCGCTGTCGCCGCGCATGACTGTGGAGCAGATCGTGGGCGAGGGGCTGCGCGTGCACGCGCCCGAACTCGATACCGCGGCGCGCCGTGCCCGTGCACTCGTCGCGCTGGCCGATGTCGGGCTGACGGAGGCCCAGTTTCCATCGCTGCTCGACCGCTATCCACACGAGTTTTCGGGCGGTCAGCGGCAGCGCCTGGCGATTGCCCGCGCGCTGATCGTCGACCCACAGCTGCTGGTGCTCGACGAGCCCACCAGCGCGCTGGACGTGACGATCCAGAAGCAGGTGCTGAGCCTGCTGCAGCGCCTGCAGCGCGAGCGGGGGCTGAGCTATCTGCTGATCACGCACGACGTCGAGGTGATCCGGGCGATGGCGCACCACGTCATCGTGATGAAGGACGGGGCCATTCTCGAAACAGGGTCGGTCGAGCGCGTGCTCGACGCGCCCGAGCACCCCTATACAAAGAAGCTGGTGGCCGCCGCGCTGCTGGAATAAACGGAGACTGCAAGAAATGTCGGAAATCGGACGCGACCGGCGCGGAGCCTGGCGCGCGGCGCTGGCCTGCATGGTCACCCTCGCAGTGGCGATGGGCCTGGGGCGCTTTGCCTTCACACCCATGCTGCCCATCATGCTGCACGAGGGAAAGCTGGAGCTGGCGGCGGGCGGGGTTCTGGCGTCGCTCAACTACCTGGGGTACTTCCTCGGTGCGGTGAGCTGTGCCGCCATCGGCATCAAGGCGTCGAGCATGGTGCGGGGCGGACTGGTGGCCACGGCCGCTCTGCTGATCGGCATGGGCTTGCTGCACAGCTTCACGAGCTGGGGCGTGCTGCGCACGGCGGCAGGCGTGATGAGCGCCTGGGTCTTCGTCTTCGCTTCAGGCTGGGGCCTGCGCCGGCTGGCGGAGACGAACGCGCCGACGCTGGCCGGCGTGATCTACACCGGGCCGGGAATCGGCATCGCGATGACGGGCCTGCTCGGTGGTGCGCTTGGGCGCTGGGGTTCCGAGGCGGGGTGGATCGGCCTTGGCATCCTGGCGGTCGTGCTGATCGCGGTGATCTGGAGGGTGTTCGACGACGGCGAGCGGGCATCCGCAGGTGGCGGTGCCGCTCCGGCGCCTGCTGCGGCGGTTCGCGTGGCCGGGCCGGCCGATCGCAGCGACGCGATCTGGCTGGTCGCGCTCTATGGGCTGGCGGGCTTCGGTTACATCATTACCGCCACCTTCCTGCCGGTGATCGCCCGGCAGGCGCTGCCGGGATCGTCCTGGCCGGACTTCTTCTGGCCGCTTTTCGGGCTGGCTATTATCCCGGGCGCGCTGATCGGAGCCCGCGCGCCGACGCATTGGGACAACCGGCTGCTGCTGGCTTGCGCCTACGCGTTGCAGGCGCTGGGCGTCGTGCTGTCGGTGGCATGGCCGAGCATTGCCGGATTCGCGCTCGGAAGCCTGCTGCTGGGCATGCCGTTTACCGCGATCACTCTTTTTGCCATGCGGGATGCGCGCCGGCTGCGCGGCAATGCGGCTGCCGGGCTGATCGGCTACGCGACGGCATCCTATGGAGTGGGGCAGATCGTCGGGCCGCTGTTTGCGGCGCCACTGGCCCAGCGGACGGGGTCTTTTCAGCTGCCGTTGCTGGTCGCGGCGGCGGCATTGGCACTCGGCGCGGTGCTATTCGCATTGGTTTGGTTCAAATCGCGCCAATCAATAGGTGGCTGAGCCTCGAAGCCCCTTCATTTATTACACAAATAGCATATAATTCGAGGCTCACGACCAAACGGGCGGGTACCAACCGCCCGTTTTTTTTGGTCTATGCATTCTGAGCATTCATGGCGATCTGGCATCCGTGGCGGGCGGATGGCATGAACCCAGTATTTAAAAGGCACCTTCGAACACGTGGCATTGCAGCAAATAGTGGAACAAACCGTGGCCGGTCTCGGCTATGACCTGGTCGAGATCGAACGCTCGGCCGGGGGATTGCTGCGCGTGACGATTGATTTGCCCTGGGCGGCCCCCACCTTGGAAGATGCGGCTGCTGGCGTGCCAGAGCCCTTCGTGACGGTCGAAGACTGCGAGAAGGTAACGCGCCAATTGCAATTTGCGCTCGAGGTCGATGGTGTCGATTACAAGCGGCTCGAGGTGTCCTCGCCCGGTATTGACCGTCCGCTGCGCAATGAGCAGGATTTCGAGCGTTTCGTGGGCGAGGTGATCGACATCACGCTCAAGGCGCCAATGGGCGCTGCGGCGGCGGGCCAGGTGTCGGCCACTCGCAAGAAGTTTCGCGGCACGCTGGAGCGTGTTGCACTGGTTGAGGGCGCTGTCGGCGCCCAGGGCTGGCAAATCGTCTGGAGCGACGCGCCGGAGCCCAAGCCGGGTCAAAAAGTGAGCAAGAAGCGCGCGCCTGCAACGCTGCAGGCGCTGGGTTTCGTGCTGGACGAGCTGCGCGAGGCGCGGCTCGCGCCTATTGTGGATTTCAAGGGCCGCAAGGCCAAAACCCAACCGGGTTTTTCGGATATTGACGACGGAACGCAGGTTCCGGACTGACTAGAGGAGTGGTGGCATGAATCGCGAAATGTTGATGTTGGTGGATGCGATCTCGCGCGAGAAGAACGTCGAGCGTGACGTGGTCTTCGGTGCGGTCGAGTCCGCTCTGGCGCAAGCCACCAAGAAGCTCCATCAGGGCGACGTGGACATTCGCGTCGCGGTCGATCGCGACAGCGGCGACTACGAAACCTTCCGCCGCTGGCACGTCGTGCCCGACGAGGCCGGCCTGCAGCTGCCCGACCAGGAAATCCTCCTGTTCGAAGCCAAGGAAGAAATGTCGGACATCGAAGTCGGCGAGTACATCGAAGAAGCGGTGGACTCGGTGCCGATCGGCCGCATCGGCGCCATGGCTGCCAAGCAGGTCATCCTGCAGAAGATCCGCGACGCCGAGCGCGAGATGCTGCTCAACGACTTCATGTCGCGCGGCGACAAGATCTTCGTGGGCACCGTCAAGCGCCTGGACAAGGGCGACATCATCGTCGAGGCCGGCCGTGTCGAAGGGCGCCTGCGCCGCAGCGAAATGATCGCCAAGGAAAACCTGCGCAACGGTGACCGCGTGCGCGCCATGATCATGGAGGTTGACCTGACGCTGCGCGGCGCGCCGATCATCCTGTCGCGCTCGGCCCCCGAGTTCATGATCGAGCTGTTCCGCCAGGAAGTGCCCGAAATCGAGCAAGGCCTGCTCGAAATCAAGAGCTGCGCCCGTGACCCGGGTTCGCGCGCCAAGATCGCCGTGCTATCGCACGACAAGCGCGTCGACCCCATCGGCACCTGCGTCGGCGTGCGCGGCACCCGTGTCAACGCCGTGACCAACGAGCTCGCCGGCGAGCGCGTGGACATCGTGCTGTGGAGCGAAGACCCGGCCCAGTTCGTGATCGGTGCGCTGGCCCCGGCCAACGTGTCGTCGATCGTGGTGGACGAAGAAAAGCACGCCATGGACGTGGTGGTCGACGAGGAAAACCTCGCCATCGCCATCGGCCGCGGCGGCCAGAACGTGCGCCTGGCTTCCGACCTCACCGGCTGGAAGATCAACATCATGGACGCCAACGAGTCGGCCCAGAAGCAGGCGACCGAAACGGACGCCAGCCGCAAGCTCTTCATGGAAAAGCTCGACGTCGACGAGGAAATCGCCGACATCCTCATTTCGGAAGGCTTCAACAGCCTCGAAGAAGTGGCCTATGTGCCAATTTCCGAAATGCTGGAAATCGAGGCCTTCGACGAAGACACCATCAATGAGCTGCGCTCGCGTGCCAAGGATGCGCTGCTGACCATGGAAATCGCCAAGGAAGAGGGCGTCGAGGCCCAGTCGACGGTGTCGCAAGACCTGCACGACCTCGAAGGCCTGGACCCCGAGCTGATTCCCAAGCTGACCGAAGCGGGTGTGAACACCCGTGACGATCTTGCCGACCTCGCGGTCGATGAACTCACCGAGATCACCGGCCAAAGCGCCGATGACGCCAAAGCCCTCATCTTGAAAGCCCGCGAACACTGGTTCGCCGGCCAAGAGTGACGGTCATGGAGGCACGAAACCAATATGTCCAGTACCACTGTCGCCGAGTTCGCGAACGAGCTCAAGAAGACTCCCGAAACCTTGCTTGACCAGCTCAAGAGCGCAGGTGTGCCCAAAGCGGCCGCCACCGATGCGCTCACCGAGGCTGACAAGCAGCGCCTGCTCGGCCACCTGAAGGCCAGCCACGGCACGGTCGAGCCCGAGCGCAAGAAGATCACGCTGACCAAGAAGTCGACTAGCGAGATCAAGCAGGCCGACGCCACCGGCCGCGCCCGCACCATCCAGGTCGAGGTGCGCAAGAAGCGCACCTTCATCCAGCGCGAAGACGGCCATCCCGCCACGCCCGAGACGGCGCAGCAAGTGGCCGAGGCACCTGCCGCCGCGCCCGCCGCTCCCCGCATCGACGAAGCCGAACTGGCCCGCCGCGAGGAAGAAGCGCGCCGCCAGGCCGAGCTGATCCGCCGCCAGGAAGAAGAGCTGGCTGAAAAGCGCCGCCTGCGCGAAGAAGCCGAAGCTCGCGAACGCGAGCAGGCCGAAAAGGCTGAGAAGGCCGAGCAGGAAGCCGCACGTGTCGCCGCCGAAACCGCCGAGAAGAAGGCCGCTGCCGCAGCAGCTGCTGCCGCCGCGAGCGCAAAGGACAGCACCACGGCCACCAAGCCGGCGGCTGCCCCCGCGCCCGCCGTGACGGCCGCCGCCGCTGCTGCAGAGCAGAAGGCTGCCGATACCAAGCTCGCCGCGCAAACTGCTGCGACGCAGGCCAAGGAAGACGCGAAGGCCAAGGCCGCCGCCGAATCGAAGGCCCGCGCCGACGAAGAAGCCGCGCGCGCCAAGGATCTCGACGAGCGTCGCCGCAAGGCCCTTGCCGAAGCCGAAGCCATCCGCGCCATGATGAACGCACCGGCCCGCGTGCTGGTGCCGCACAAGGCACCCGAGAAGCCGCAGCCCGAAAAGGCCGCGGTCAAGGGAACGCTGCACAAGCCGACCGCGCCCGCAGCGCGTGCCGGCGCACCTGCCGCGCCCGGCGCTGCAGCAGCTGCACCCGGCGCTGCCGGTGCCGCAGGCAAGGAAGTCAAGTCCGCCAAGCTCTCGTCGAGCTGGGCTGGCGATCCTGCCAAGAAGAAGGAAATCAAGACCCGCGGCGATGCCAGCGGTGGTGTCGGTCGCGGCAACTGGCGCGGAGGCCCGCGCGGTCGCCGTGGCAACGACCGCGGCGGTCACGACGAGCAACATGCGCCGGCCGCACCGGTCGAGGCGCGCATTCTCGAAGTGCATGTGCCCGAAACCATCACGGTGTCCGAGCTCGCGCACAAGATGGCCGTCAAGGCGCAAGAGGTCATCAAGCAACTGATGAAGCTCGGCCAGATGGCGACCATCAACCAGTCGCTCGACCAGGACACCGCAATGATCCTGGTGGAGGAAATGGGTCACAACGCGGTGGTTGCCGCGCTTGACGACCCGGAAGCCTTCACCGACGAGGACGTGTCGGCGCAAACCGCCGAAGCCTTGCCGCGCGCGCCGGTCGTGACCGTCATGGGTCACGTCGACCATGGCAAGACCTCGCTGCTCGACTACATCCGCCGCGCCAAGGTCGCTGCGGGCGAAGCCGGCGGCATCACGCAGCACATCGGTGCCTACCATGTGGAAACCGATCGCGGCATGGTGTCGTTCCTCGACACCCCGGGTCACGAGGCCTTCACGGCCATGCGTGCTCGCGGTGCGCAAGCTACCGACATCGTGATCCTGGTGGTGGCGGCCGACGACGGCGTCATGCCCCAAACCAAGGAAGCCATCAAGCACGCGAAGGCGGCTGGTGTGCCGATCGTGGTTGCCATCAACAAGGTGGACAAGCCCGACGCCAACCTGGACCGCGTGAAGCAGGAACTGGTGGCCGAAGAGGTCGTGCCCGAAGAGTACGGCGGCGACGTGCCGTTCGTGCCGGTGTCCGCCAAGACGGGCCAGGGCATCGACGACCTGCTCGAACAGGTGCTGCTGCAGGCCGAAGTGCTGGAACTCAAGGCGCCGGTGGATGCCGCCGCCAAGGGCCTGGTCATCGAAGCCCAGCTCGACAAGGGCCGCGGCCCGGTTGCTACCGTGCTGGTTCAGTCCGGTACGCTCAAGACCGGCGACGTGGTGCTGGCTGGCTCGACCTATGGTCGCGTGCGTGCCATGCTGGACGAAGACGGCAAGTCGACCAAGACCGCAGGCCCGTCGATCCCGGTCGAAATCCAGGGTCTGACCGAAGTGCCGCAAGCGGGCGACGAGTTCATGGTGATGAGCGATGAGCGCCGTGCGCGCGAAATCGCTACCTACCGTGCCGGCAAGTTCCGCAACACCAAGCTGGCGAAGGCCCAGGCCGCGAACCTGCAGAACATGTTCACCGACCTGTCGGCGGGCGAAGTGCAGACGCTGCGCATCATCATCAAGGCCGATGTTCAGGGCTCGCAGGAAGCTCTGGCGCAATCGCTGCTCAAGCTGGCGACGGACGAAGTCAAGGTGCAGGTGGTGTACGCCGGCGTGGGTGGTATCAGCGAAAGCGACATCAACCTCGCCATCGCCTCCAAGGCGGTCGTGATCGGCTTCAACGTGCGTGCCGATGCCGGTGCGCGCAAGCTGGCCGAGAACAACGGCGTGCAGCTGAACTACTACAGCATCATTTACGACGCCGTGGACGAGATCAAGGTCGCGATGTCGGGCATGCTGGCACCGGAGCGCCGCGAAGAAATCATCGGCTCGGCCGAAATCCGCACGGTGTTCGTGGCCTCGAAGATCGGTACCGTTGCAGGTTCCTACATCACCTCGGGCTCGGTCAACCGCACTGCGCATTTCCGCCTGCTGCGCGACAACGTGGTGGTCTATACGGGCGAAATCGACTCGATCAAGCGCATGAAGGACGATGTGCGCGAAGTCCGCGAAGGTTTTGAGTGCGGTATCAAGCTCAAGAACTACAACGACATCAAAGAGGGCGATCAGCTCGAATTCTTCGAGATCAAGGAAATCGCCCGGACGCTGTAAGCGTTCCATGCGAGAAAGTCCATGCCGAAGAGAAAAGCCGCCGCCCCCAACCGCGCATTCAAGGTCGCCGATCAGATCCAGCGCGATCTGACGGAGCTGATCGCGCGCGAGTTGAAGGATCCGCGCGTGGGCATGGTCACGATCCAGGCCGTCGAGGTCACGCCCGACTATGCGCACGCGAAGATTTTCTTCAGCCTGCTCACGGGCGACGTGGCCGAGACGACCGAGGCGCTGAACCAGGCCGCGGGCTTCCTGCGCAACGGCCTGTTCAAGCGCCTGCACATCCACACCGTGCCCACGCTGCACTTCCTGTTCGACCGCACCACCGAGCGTGCGGCCGACATGAACGCGCTCATCGCGCAAGCCGTCGCTTCGCGCTCGAAAGACGACTAGCCATGAACGCGCCACGCACAAGGGTGCAGCGGCGCCCTGTGCATGGGGTGTTGTTGCTCGACAAGCCGCTGGGACTCTCCAGCAACCAGGCCTTGCAAAAGGCCAAGTGGTTGCTGCGCGCGGAAAAAGCAGGCCACACCGGCACGCTCGATCCGCTCGCGACGGGAGTCCTGCCGCTTTGTTTTGGCGCGGCGACCAAGTTCAGCCAGTTGCACCTCGATGCCGACAAGACTTACGAGGCCACGGCTCGCCTGGGCATCAAGACCGCGACCGGCGATGCCGAGGGCGAAGTGATCGCCGAGCGGCCGGTGCACGTCACGCCTGAAGACCTGGCGCGCGTCGAGGCACAGTTCACCGGCCCGATCCGCCAGGTGCCCCCGATGCACAGCGCGCTCAAGAAGGACGGCAAGGCGCTGTACGAATACGCGCGTGAAGGCGTCGAAGTCGAGCGGGCGCCGCGTGACGTAGTGATCCACAAGCTCGAACTCGGCGCGATCGGCGACGACGTCATCCGCATCCTCGCCTCCGTCAGCAAGGGCACCTACATCCGCACCCTCGGCGAAGACATCGGCGAGGCGCTTGGCTGCGGTGCACACCTGAGCTCGCTGCGCCGGACCGCCACGGGCGGCTTCGTCGAGGCCCAGTGCATCACGCTCGAAGCGCTCGAAGCCATGGACGAGGAAGAACGCCTGGCACAACTCCTGCCTGCCGAAGCCCTGGTGGGCGGCCACAGCCGCGTCACGCTCGGCGCGGAAGATGCGGCACGTTTTCTTTCGGGCCTGCGCCGCCGTGGCGGCTGGGCCGATGCCGATGAGGTGGCCGTGTTCGGCTCCGACCCGCAGGCGTTCCTGGGCACAGCCCATGTAACGGCCGGCGAATTGATCCCGGGGCGCTTGCTGAACCCCATCGAAATCCAGCAAATTCTTTTGAACGCACAACAGACCGAAGCGACACCATGAGTACCAAGCAAATTCGCAATATCGCCATCATTGCCCACGTGGACCATGGCAAGACCACGATGGTCGACCAATTGCTGCGCCAGTCCGGCACCTTCGCCGAGCACGAGAAAGTGGTCGACACGGTGATGGACAACAACGCCATCGAAAAGGAACGTGGCATCACGATCCTGGCCAAGAACTGCGCCGTGACCTGGGAAGGCACGCACATCAACATCGTCGACACCCCGGGCCACGCGGACTTCGGCGGTGAAGTGGAACGCGCGCTGTCGATGGTCGACGGCGTGGTGCTGCTGATCGACGCGCAGGAAGGCCCGATGCCGCAGACGCGCTTCGTGACCAAGAAGGCGCTGGCCCTCGGCCTGAAGCCCATCCTCGTGGTGAACAAGGTCGACAAGCCGGGCGCCAACCCCGACAAGGTGGTCAACGCCGCCTTCGACCTGTTCGACAAGCTCGGCGCGACCGACGAACAGCTGGACTTCCCCGTGGTGTACGCCTCGGGCATCAACGGCTGGTCGTCGCTGGAAGAAGGCGCGCAGGGCGAGCAGTGGGGCCCCGACATGTCGGCCCTGTTCAACACCATCCTGAAGCACGTGCCGGCGCAAAAGGGTGATCCCGCCGCGCCGCTGCAGCTGCAGATTTCCGCGCTCGACTTCTCGACCTTCGTCGGTCGCATCGGCGTGGGCCGCATCAGCCAGGGCACCCTGAAGCCGATGATGGACGTGGTGGTGATGGAAGGCCCGGACGGCAAGGCCATCAAGGGCCGCGTCAACCAGGTGCTGACTTTCCAGGGCCTGGACCGCGTGCAGGCCACTGAAGCCGGCCCGGGCGAGATCGTGCTGATCAACGGCATCACCGACATCGGTATCGGCGTTACCGTGACCGACCCCGCGAACCCCGCGCCGTTGCCGATGCTCAAGGTCGACGAACCGACCCTGACGATGAACTTCTGCGTCAACACCAGCCCGCTGGCCGGCCGCGAAGGCAAGTTCGTCACCAGCCGCCAGATCTGGGACCGCCTGCAGAAAGAACTGCAGCACAACGTTGCGCTGCGCGTGAACGAAACCGACGAAGAAGGCATCTTCGAAGTGATGGGTCGCGGCGAACTGCACCTGACCATCCTGCTGGAAAACATGCGTCGCGAAGGCTATGAAATGGCCGTGTCGAAGCCGCGCGTGGTGTTCCGCACCGTCAACGGCGAGAAGCACGAGCCGATCGAACTGGTGACGGCCGACATCGAAGACCAGCACCAGGGCGGCGTGATGCAGGCACTGGGCGAGCGCAAGGGCGAACTCGTCAACATGGAACCGGACGGCCGTGGCCGCGTGCGCCTCGAATACCGCATTCCGGCGCGTGGCCTGATCGGCTTCACGAACGAATTCCTGAACCTGACGCGTGGCTCGGGCCTCATCAGCAACATCTTCGACAGCTACGAGCCGCACAAGGGCGACATCGGCAGCCGCAAGAACGGCGTGCTGATCTCCATGGACGACGGTGAAATCTTCACCTACGCCCTGGGCAAGCTGGACGACCGCGGCCGCATGTTCGTGAAGGCGAACGATCCGGTGTACGAAGGCATGATCGTCGGCATCCACAGCCGCGACAACGACCTGGTGGTGAACGCCACGCGCACCAAGCAGCTGACGAACTTCCGCGTCTCGGGCAAGGAAGACGCGATCAAGATCACGCCCCCGATCGAACTCACGCTCGAATACGGCGTGGAATTCATCGAGGACGACGAGCTGGTCGAAATCACGCCCAAGAGCGTGCGCCTGCGCAAGCGCTACCTGAAGGAACACGAGCGCAAGCGCGCCGGCCGCGATACGTCGCAAGGCTGATCGACTCCGTCGATTTGCCATGCGCCTGACGCACGGCGGCGCCGTCTGGCTGATGGTCGTCGTGACCCTGATGTGGGGCACGGCGGGCGTCGTCACCCGCCACCTGGCGCAGGCGCACAGTTTCGAGATCACCTTCTGGCGCAGCCTCTTCACGACGCTGGCGCTGCTGGTGATCTTGCCGCTTTGGCGGGGCCGCGCCGTGTTCTCGCAACTGCGCCGCGGCGGGCGCGAACTCTGGATCTCGGGCGTGTGCTGGGCCGTGATGTTCACGGCCTTCATGGTCGCGCTCACGCTGGCTTCGACGGCCAGCGTACTCGTCACCATGTCGCTCGGGCCGCTGCTCACGGCGCTGGCGGCGCGCTTCTTCATCGGCCATAAGCTGCCCGCGCGCACCTGGCTGGCCATCGTGGTCGCGGGTGCGGGCATCGGCTGGATGTACGGCACGCAGCTCATGCAGGGCGGGGGCGGATCGCTGGCCGGCACGCTGCTCGCGCTGTGCGTGCCGCTGGCGGGCGCGGCCAACTGGACCGTGGTTCAGCACGCGCAGGCGAAGGGCCACAAGGTGGATCTGGTGCCTGCGGTGCTCATCGGCGCGGTGCTCACGGCGCTCTTCACGCTGCCCTTTGCATGGCCGTTCCAGGCCAGCGCGCATGACCTTGGACTGCTGGCCTTTCTGGGCGTGTTCCAGCTCGCCATTCCCTGCGTTCTGTCGGTGTTGTGCGCCCAGGTGCTGAAGGCGCCTGAAGTCGCGTTGCTGGCCTTGCTGGAAGTCATTTTCGGCATCGCGCTGGCCTGGATCGGTGCGGGCGAGCAGCCCGCAGCGAGCGTACTGACCGGCGGGGCGCTGGTCATTGGCGCGCTGGTGTTCAACGAACTGCTGGCGCTGCGCGGTCGGCGCACCACGGTCGCCGACACCGCGGTGCCGGGCGCGCACTGATCGACTGGCGCTTCTGCCTACTGCGGCATGGCTGCGTCGGTGACGCCCATGCTGCTCAGCCGCGCTTCGAGCACCTTGCGCACGAAGGTCTTCGGAAAGTCGTCGCTGACGCGCCAGTTGCCGTTGTCTTCCACGAAGGTGAATTCTCCGGTCACGGGCAATGAGGTGTCGCTGCCTGAGAGGGCGCCCAGCAGGCTGTCGTTGTATTCGATGACCAGCGGGCAGGTGTGGCCCATGCCATCGTCCAGCTTGCGGCAGGGGCCCGTGGGCTCGATCTCGGCGATTTCTCGCGAGCGGTTCGGGTCCTTGCGCACCAGGCCCGAGTCGGTGCGCGGACGCATGCGCATGGCCGAAGCCGATCGTGCCGCGCTCAGCGGCGCCGCGCCTTCGCGGAAGGCTTTTTCCATCGCCTCGCGGCCGATGGGCTCGGCGTTGTAGAGCGGCCTGCCATCGGCGTCGAGGTGCCCGAAGCGTGCCTCGACGATGGCTACGTCCGCGCCGCGCACCACCATCTCGTCGCTCTTCGGCTCCGTGGGACCGATGGTGTACGCCATGGGTTCCTTGCTGTCGCCCCGCGTCATGACCGCCACGCAGCCTCGCACGCGCTCCGGCTTGCGGTAGCCGACTTCGCGCATGCTGCCGACGGAGGGCGTTTCGATCACGGTGCCGGCGTTCGGGTCGAGGTGGCGCATGCGCACGTCCATGGTCACGCGGCGCATGAGGCTGTCGAGTGTCTTGCGCGTAGAGGCGGCGTCGCAGGCGGGCACGCTCGCCGGGGCGAACAGGTACCAGCCGAGGCCGCCGCCGATCACCGCCACGGCCAGGATGAACTTCCACGCGCCGATGCGGCGGCTGCGTTGCGCGCGAGCCTGCCATGCCTTGATGGCCTGCTCGTCGGCCTCGATCAGGGCCTGTGCCTCGTTCACGATGCGCGTGCGCTCGGCGGCCATGGCAAAGGCCGGCTCGGCGGCGACCTGGGCGCGCAGGGCGTCGAAGCGTTCCTTTTCGAGCGGGCCTTCGGTTGCCAGCCAGGCCAGCGTGGCCACGGGTGACGCAGCCACGGTGCCCACGACCGGCGTTTCCGTCAGCGCCATGTCGCGCGTCTCGGCGTCGATGAGGCTGTCCCTGAAGAGCACCTCGATTGCCTCGTGCGTGATGCCTTGCCCGGCCAACTCGATGAGGTCGTCGGCATCGATGGCGGTATCCGCCGCGTCGTCGGCGTGCGGGGCGTCGTCGCCGATCTTGTCGAGCGCCGCGTTCTGTTCTTCCTCGGTGACCAGGCCGCGTACGCGCATCCAGGCCAGCGCATGGGCCGGGCTCGGGAGCGGGGGAAGGGCGGCGGTTTCGGGGTGGGCGCGCGCGGCGTCGTGCTGTGCGTCGCTGATCAGGCCCTGGGTCAGCAGGGCGAGGAACGCATCCGGATTGGCGTCAGGGCTCATGCGGGGATTCTGCCGTGGGTGGTGCGGCCTCTACACCGGGAAACGCCGGGAAAAGCCGATAAAAGAAAACGCCGGCAGGCGCCGGCGTTCTTGCGTCAGATCCTTGATGGATCAGGGACGAGCGACTTTCCAGGCGCCGTTTGCCACGCCGTCGCCGGTCTTGTCACCGGGCTTGGCATCTTTCGCCCAGTAGTACAGCGGCCAGCCCTTGTAGGCCCACTGGCGCTTGCCGTCTTCGCGAATGATGATGGTGTAGCCGCCGATGGGCTTGGCGGTGTCGGCCACGGCGAGCGCGGGCCAGTTGGCGGCGCACTGGGCGTTGCAGGCGGAGGTGCCGGAGCCGGCGGTGTCCTTGGTGAAGGTGTACAGCGTCATCCCGTTCGGTCCGACCAGCACGCCGTCGGCGGTGCGGGTGGGCGTGTCGGGGGCGCTGGCGGTCTTGTTGGACATGCCGCCGCAGCCGGCGAGCAGGGCCGCCGCGAGGATCGAGGCGCTGAGCAATTTCATGCAGTTTCTCCTTCAGTTGAAAAATCGCGAAAACAAGCCAGGTGACGGAAAGCCGGGCAATGTAATTGCGCGACCGGCAGTTTATGCGGTCGTTACGACAAATCGCGGTAGGCCAGCGTCGCAAGTTTGAGCAGAACTTCTCGCGGCAGCTTGCCGGCGAGGGCATAGCCGAAGCCCTGGTCGACCCAGTAGAAGCTGGGCACGGGCCCTTCGGAGGCGAAGCGGAAGGCGGTTTCGCGTGCGGCGGTGGCTCCGGCGGCATTGGCGTCCAGCGTGCCGATGTAGAGCGTCACGCGCTCGCCGGCCGCATCTTCGAACATGAACTGGGCACGCGCGCCGGTTTCCCCGGGCAGCAGGCGGCCGCCGACCAGGGTGTAGCCCTGGGTGGAGAGGTCGGGCACCTTCAGCGGCCTGTCGAGGCGCCTGGAGAGCCACTGGACCAGGTGCTGCTGCTCGGAGGCGGCCACTTCGACGGGATGTCTTTTCTCGGGTGCGTAGACGGCGTGCGCGACAGAGGCGTCGTGCACGAATTCGCGCACCGCCGGCACCTTGGCCAGTTGCGTGCCGCCGCGCGGCGCGGACCATTGGGCATTCCCGAGCCAGCCGGCAGCGAAGGCGATCAGCAGACCTGCCGCCATGCCGCCCCAGCGAAGCCAGGAGACGTGCCGTGCCGTTCGCGGCAGATGCCGATCGAGTGCGCCCATCAGGGCCGCGGGAACCGGTTCGTCGAGCAGTTCGCCATGCAGCCGGCGCAAGGCATCGCGCTGCGTGTGCCAGGCAGCGACCTTGGCGGCCACGGCGGGATCGCTGGCAATGGCTTCCTCGACCGCGCCATGGCGTTCGGCGGCCAACTGGCCATCGACCCAGGCGTGCAGCTCGTCGTCGGTAGGGGGCGGGGCGGGGTGGCTCATGGTGCGGCGGGTTTCATTTGAGGCGGCGCAGGCCGGGGCGAATGGGCGCCGATGCGCCGTCCATCAGTTCCTGCAGCCGGACGCGGGCACGCGACAGGCGCGACATCACCGTGCCGGCCGGGATGCCGAGCACCTTGGCCACTTCGGCATACGACAGGTCTTCGAGCGTCACCAGCAGCAGCACGGCGCGCTGTTCCTCCGGCAACTGCATCAGGCAGCGCTGCAGGTCGAGGCTGGTGCCCTGGTCGCGACCAGGATCGACGCCGCCCTGCAGTTCGTGCGGCAGGTCGTCGAGCGGCACCACGGCATGGGGTGGTGGCGTGCGGCGGACCTGGCTCGCGAAGATGTTGTGCATGACGGTGAAGAGCCACGCGCGCAGGTCGCTGCCCACCACCCACAGACGCCATTTGCTGCAGGCGCGCTCCAGCGTGTCCTGCACCAGGTCGTCGGCCGCCCACGCATTGCCCGTGAGTGCCCGCGCATAGCGGCGCAGGCTCGGGATGTGCTCGACCAGCAGGCGGGCGTCCATGGAGCGTGGATCGATCGGTCAGGGCTTGGCGGTTTTCCAGGTGCCGTTGACGCCGTCGCCGGTCTTGTCGCCCGGCTTGGTGTCCTTGGCCCAGTAGTACAGCGGCCAGCCTTTGGCGGCCCATTGCTTCTTGCCGTCGTCGCGGGTGACGATGGTGAAGTCGCCGCTCGGCTTGTCGCTGTCGGCGGCCATGAAGGGCGGCCAGTTGGTGGCACAGCCGCCATTGCAGACCGACTTGCCGTTGCCGGCCGTGTCCTTGTCGAAGGTGTAGAGCGTCATGCCGTTCGCACCGACCAGCGCGCCGTCGGCGGGCTTGGGCTGGGCGAAGGCGGGGAGCGCGAGAACGGCGCTCAGCAATACGGCGGAAGATGCGCGAAAAGGCGACATGGAAAGACTCCTGGGTTGTGTGTGGCGACACCTGTGGTCCGGTGACAACCGCACAAACGCCCGCAGCCCGTCTTTTATTCCATTGCCCGCAAAAAAAGATTCAGCGGCTGCGGTTCTTCATTGCGCGCTCGACTTCGCGCTTGCCTTCGCGGTCCTTGATGGTGTCGCGCTTGTCGTGTTCGGCCTTGCCCTTGGCGAGCGCGATCTCGCACTTCACCTTGCCGGCCTTCCAGTGCAGGTTGAGCGGCACCAGCGTGTAGCCCTTTTGCTCGACTTTGCCGATCAGGCGACGGATTTCGTCCTTCTTCAGCAGCAGCTTCTTGGTACGGACCGAATCGGGGTTGACGTGGGTGGATGCGCTCTTGAGCGGGTTGATCTGGCAACCCACGACGAACAGTTCGCCATTGCGGATCACCACGTAGCCGTCGGTGAGCTGCACCTTGCCTTCGCGCAGCGATTTGACTTCCCAGCCTTCGAGGACCATGCCGGCCTCGAAGCGTTCTTCGAAGAAATAGTTGTACGCGGCCTTCTTGTTGTCGGCGATGCGGGAGGAGGTATCTTGTTTCTTTGTGGCCATGACTCGGGAATGTGGGGGCTGCATGGCTTCAATACAATCCGTCGCGCACGCTGTGTCGATTCTATGAAAACAGTCAACAAGTCCGTCCTCATCTGGTACAGCGCCGAAGAGATGTATGCGCTCGTCACCGATGTGGCGAGGTATCCGCAGTTTCTTCCCTGGTGCGACAAGGCCCGCATCATCGAGCAGGACGAGGCCGGCATGACGGCCGAAGTCGGCTTGGCCTTTGCCGGTTTGCACCAGAGCTTTACCACCCGCAACACCCATGTTCCGGGGCGCGAGGTGCAGCTGAAGCTGGTCGACGGGCCGTTCTCCAACCTCGACGGCAAGTGGAAGTTCGTGCCCGTGGGCGAGCAGGGCGAGCGCGCCTGCCGCGTCGAGCTGCACATGAGCTACGGCTTCAGCAATTTCGCCCTGCAGGCGCTGGTCGGACCGGTGTTCGACACCATCGCCTCCAGTCTTGTCGAAGCCTTCGTCAAGCGCGCCGAGCAGGTCTACGGCGCACCCTGATGACCATCGAGGTCACGCTGAGCTGCTCGCCCGCGGCACGCGAGGTGTTCGAGCAGGTGCTGCAGCTCTTGCCCGAGACAACACTGGCCGATGCGGTGCGGGCCAGCGATCTTTCGCTGCGTTTTCCGGACCTGGATTGGCGTCATGCGATGACGCCGGGCATCTGGGGCAGGGTTGTCGAGTGGGACCAGCCCCTGAAGGACGGCGACCGCATCGAGCTGTGCCGCCCTCTCGCGGCGGACCCCAAGGTGGCGCGCCGGGAGCGCTTCCAGCGCCAGGGCTCGAAGGGAACCGGCCTGTTCGCGAATCGCCGCAAGGGCGGCAAGGCCGGCTACTGAGCTCGAGCTGCCGGGCTACTTGCAGTCGCTGTTGATGACCGTCTGAAGGCGCTTCTGCTCGGCGGCGCGCGCAGCGTCGTCCATGATCTCGCGCTCGCCCTGCGAATTGACCTTGGCAATGCGCATGCCGCTGTCGACGGTGGCCTTGCCCTGGCGTGCGAGAGCGCAGTTGTCGGCCTTGGCCTTTGCGACCTTGGCGGCTTCTGCGGCTTCCTTGGCCTTTGCTTCGGCTTCGGCCTTCTTGGTCTTTTCCTCGAGTTCCTTGTCGACACCAGTCGGCTTCGGCGTACCCGCCGTCTTGGCCGGTGCAGTTGCCTCGGCCGGCGTACCTTCAGCGGGCGGCGCATCGACGTTGGGGTTCGCAGTGGAGCGCGCCGCTGGCGGCGGGCCCACGCGGCGCAGGATGTTCTTCTCGGGCACATCGGGCGGTGGCGCCTGATCGCTGAAGACCTTCTTGCCGTTCTTGTCGAGCCATTGCCATTGCGCGCTTGCCGAAAGCGGCAGCGCAACGACACATCCCAGTACCAGCCAGTGCACGAATTTCATCCCCGAAGTTTAGCCGGGCCTTACTTTTTGCAACATCCCGCTTAGGTAGTTTTGCAACGCCCATGAAAAGCCCGGGCCGGCGAACAGGTCGGGCGCCTCGTTACAATCCGTCTTTTGGAGCTTCACCCATGCGCCTTCTCGGCAAAGCGCTCACCTTCGACGACGTGTTGTTGGTGCCAGCGTTCTCCCAGGTCCTGCCCAAGGACACCTCCCTCGCCACCAAACTCTCCCGCAACATCACGCTGAACCTGCCGCTCGTCTCGGCGGCCATGGACACCGTGACCGAAGCCCGCCTGGCGATCGCCATCGCGCAAGAGGGCGGCATCGGGATCGTTCACAAGAACCTCACCGCGCAACAGCAGGCCGCCGAAGTGGCCCGCGTGAAGCGCTACGAGTCGGGCGTTCTGCGCGACCCGGTGGTGATCACCCCGACGCACTCGGTGCGCCAGGTGATGGCGCTGTCAGACCAGCTCGGCATCTCGGGCTTCCCGGTGGTTGACGGCGGCAAGGTCGTTGGCATCGTGACGGGGCGCGACCTGCGCTTCGAGAACCGCTATGACGTGCCGGTCAGCGAAATCATGACCCAGCGCGAGAAGCTCATCACCGTGCCCGACGGCACCACGCTGGCCGAAGCCAAGGCATTGCTCAACAAGTACAAGCTCGAGCGGCTGCTCGTCATCAACGGCGACTGGGAGCTCAAGGGCCTCATCACCGTCAAGGACATCACGAAGCAGACCAGCTTCCCCAATGCCGCACGCGACGCCAATGGCCGCCTGCGCGTAGGCGCTGCGGTCGGCGTGGGCGATGGCACCGAAGAGCGCGTCGAAGCCCTGGTGAAGGCCGGCGTCGACGCCATCGTGGTCGACACCGCCCACGGCCATAGCTTTGGCGTGATCGAGCGCGTGCGCTGGGTCAAGAAAAACTACCCGCAGGTCGAAGTCATCGGCGGCAACATCGCCACCGGCGACGCCGCGCGCGCGCTGGCCGACGCCGGCGCCGACGCGGTCAAGGTCGGCATCGGCCCGGGCTCCATCTGCACCACCCGCATCGTGGCCGGCGTGGGCGTGCCGCAGATCATGGCGGTCGACAGCGTCGCCACCGCGCTGCAGGGCACGGGCATTCCGCTGATCTCCGACGGCGGTGTGCGCTACTCGGGCGACATCGCCAAGGCCATCGCGGCCGGCGCGAGCACCGTCATGATGGGCAGCATGTTCGCCGGCACCGAAGAGGCACCGGGCGAAATCGTGCTGTACCAGGGCCGCAGCTACAAGAGCTACCGCGGCATGGGCTCGATCGGTGCGATGCAGCAGGGCAGTGCCGACCGGTACTTCCAGGAATCGACCACCGGCAACCCCAACACCGACAAGCTGGTGCCCGAAGGCATCGAAGGCCGCGTCCCCTACAAGGGCTCGATCGTCTCCATCGTCTACCAGATGGCTGGCGGCGTGCGCGCCAGCATGGGCTACTGCGGCTGCGCGACCATCGAGGACATGCAGAACAAGGCCGAGTTCGTCGAGATCACCACGGCCGGCATCCGTGAGAGCCACGTCCACGACGTGCAGATCACGAAGGAAGCGCCGAACTACCGCGCCGAGTAGTCTGGCCCCCACGCTCCCCCACTGCGTGTGGGTCGCTGCCCCCCAAGGGGGCCGCAGGCCGCCTTGGGACGGCCCGGCGTCGGCCTGAAGCCCATTCTGGCCAGACCTTGAAAGTCAGGCCAGAATGGGTTTAGAATTTGGGCCAGATTCAAATTTTCTGGCCCAAATGCAATCCATCGGCATCGCTGAAGCCAAGAACAACTTCTCGGCCCTGATCGACCTGGTCGAAAAGGGCGAGGAGGTTCGCATCACCCGCCACGGCAAGGAAGTCGTGCGCATGCTGCCGGTGCGCCGCAAGCCGGTCATCACCGACGAGCAGATCGAGCGCGAACTCGGCCAGATCGACGCGCTGCACGCCACCATCCAACCCGGCCTGCCATTGCGCGCCTTGCTCGACGAAGGGCGCCAATCGTGACAGCCTTCGTCATGGACGCCTCCGTCACCGCCGCCTGGCTGCTGCCCGACATGGCCAGCGAACACACCCGCAAGCTCTACGCCGCCATCCGCCGCGACGAGGTCGAGCCGCAGGCGCCCAACGCCTGGCAGTGGGAGTGCGCCAACATTCTTGCCAATGGCGTACGCAGCGGCCGCATTCCGGCGTCCGCGGTCGAAGGGCTGTGGAGCGTGCTCGACGCCATCCGCCATCGCGTCGAGCTGCATGAACTCGCGCCGGCCCAGCACAAGGCTGTGCTCGCGGTCGCCATCGATGCCGGCGTCTCGCTCTACGACGCGGGCTACCTCTGGCTCGCCAAGTCGCTCAATCTCCCGCTCGCCACCTTCGACGAGCACCTCATCCAGGCGGCGCCGCAAGCGGGCGTCAAGCTGTTCGACATTTCAACGCTCTGAGTCCTTTCGCCATGCAACACGACAAGATCCTCATCCTCGACTTCGGCTCGCAAGTCACGCAGCTCATCGCACGCCGCGTGCGCGAGGCGCACGTGCTGAGCGAAGTGCACCCCTGCGACGTTACCGACGAATGGGTGCGCCAATACGCCGCCGACGGCCACCTCAAGGGCGTGATCCTTTCCGGCAGCCACGCCAGCGTGTACGAAGAGACCACCGACAAGGCTCCGCAGGCCGTGTTCGACCTCGGCGTGCCCGTGCTCGGCATCTGCTACGGCATGCAGACCATGGCGCACCAGCTCGGCGGCAAGGTCGAGGGCGGCCACAAGCGCGAGTTCGGCTTCGCGGCCGTGCGCGCCCATGGCCACACCGCGCTGCTGAAGGACATTGCCGACTTCACCACGCCTGAAGGCCACGGCATGCTCAACGTGTGGATGAGCCACGGCGACAAGGTCACCGAACTGCCACCGGGCTTCAAGCTCATGGCAAGCACCGACAGCTGCCCCATCGCCGGCATGGCCGACGAGGCGCGGCGCTACTACGCGCTGCAGTTCCACCCCGAAGTGACGCACACCGTGCAGGGCAAGGCGATCATCGAGCGCTTCGTGCTCGGCATCTGCGAAGCCAAGCCCGACTGGGTCATGCGCGACCACATCGCCGAAGCCGTCGAGAAAATCCGCGAGCAGGTGGGCGACGAGGAAGTGATCCTCGGCCTTTCGGGCGGTGTGGATTCGAGCGTGGCAGCCGCGCTCATCCACCGCGCCATCGGCGACCAGCTGACCTGCGTGTTCGTCGACCACGGCCTGCTTCGCCTGAACGAGGGCGACATGGTCATGGAGATGTTCGAAGGCAAGCTGCACGCGAAGGTGATCCGCGTCGACGCCAGCGACCTGTTCCTCGGCAAGCTCGCAGGCGTGAGCGACCCTGAAGCCAAGCGCAAGATCATCGGCGGCGAGTTCGTCACCGTGTTCAAGCAGGAGGCCGCCAAGCTCAAGGCGGGCGACGGTGGCCACAAGGGTGCGACCTTCCTGGCGCAGGGCACTATCTATCCCGACGTCATCGAGTCTGGCGGCGCCAAGAGCAAGAAGGCCGTCACCATCAAGAGCCACCACAACGTGGGCGGCCTGCCCGAGCAGCTTGGCCTGAAGCTGCTCGAACCGCTGCGCGACCTGTTCAAGGACGAAGTGCGCGAACTCGGCGTGGCACTCGGCCTGCCGCCCGAGATGGTGTATCGCCATCCGTTCCCCGGCCCGGGCCTGGGCGTGCGCATCCTCGGTGAAGTGAAGAAGGAATACGCCGACCTGCTGCGCCGCGCCGACGCGATCTTCATCGAGGAGCTGCGCAACTTCACCGACGCCGAAACGGGCAAGACCTGGTACGACCTCACGAGCCAGGCCTTTACCGTGTTCCTGCCCGTGAAGAGCGTGGGCGTGATGGGCGACGGCCGCACCTACGACTACGTGGTGGCACTGCGCGCCGTGCAGACCAGCGACTTCATGACGGCCGACTGGGCCGAGCTGCCTTATGCGCTGCTCAAGAAGGTGTCGGGCCGCATCATCAATGAAGTGCGGGGCATCAATCGCGTGACGTACGACGTTTCGAGCAAGCCGCCGGCGACGATCGAGTGGGAGTGATTTGCCGCATTTCGCGGACATGCGTCTGCCATAGGTAGGCCGGGCTTCCGGCCTACCACTTCGGTCAGAAACTCGCCTTCAGACCCACCGTCAGCATGCCGCCCTTGGCCTGCTTCGACAGCTTGCCGAAGTAGTCGTAGTCCGCGGTGATGGCAAGGTTCTGCGTCATGCGGTACTCCGCGCCGAAGCCTGCCATTACGCCGGTCGAACTGCCCGAGATGCGCTGGTTGACCGGCACCCAGTTGTTGTCGCCGGAAATGCGTCCACGCGAAACACCGAGGCGGCCGTTGATGGCGAAGGAATCGCCCAGCGGCAGGCGCGCGGTGGCGGCTGCGTAGAAGACCTGGCCCGTGCCGCTTTGCAGGCGGGAGTAGGCGCCGCCCGAGCTCCACTGGCTTACGCGGCCGAGGCGCGCATAGCCGGCTTCCACACCGAAGTTTTCCGTCAGCCTGTAGCCGCCGTAGAGCTTGTAGGCCGTGCCGGCCTTGCTGCTCTTCTCGCCGCCCCATGGCATGGGCACGCGGTTGGACGACGGCAGGCTGTAGCTCGAGCGGCCGATGGCGCCGCCTACATAGAGTCCGGTATCTGCGTTCGGAGCGGCGGCGTGCGCGCCGATGGCAGTGGTGCCGAGCAAAAGTGCGGCGAGGGCAGAGCAGGCAAGCGAATGCTTCAAGATGAAATTCCTGGTTGGATCTGTTGAGATTTGTGCGACGCGTGACCGGCTGTTTGACCCGGTCACCGGCGTGCGACGATTCTCAAATTCCAATCTGAAGAAGAGCTTTGTGCTTGCTGAAGGGCTCATGAAGCGCACTCTCGATGCGCGATGATCGGAGCAATGCCAGAACAGCTTTTTCTTCCCGGAATCGATCCCCCGCCGCGGCCCCTGCCGCGTCCACGAAGCAAGGTGCTCCGCAAGGAACCACTGCCGCACGCACTCTTTTTCGCACTGCTCCCCGACATGCAAGACGCCGCGATGATCGCCGCGCTCGGCGAGCGCATGAATTCGCAACACGCCCTGAAGGGAACGCTGGTCGAGGCGCATCGCCTGCATGTCACGCTGTTCGATCTCGGCGACTACGCGCAGGTGCCGGCCGACAAGGTGGCGCAGGCTTCGAACGCTGCCGCCTCGGTGCCTGTGCCGGCATTCGATGTCGTTTTCGAGAAATCCATGAGCTACGCGAAAGGCGCGCTGGTGCTGTGCGCCGACGATGCGGAGAGCGGCTCGGCCCTGCGGGCTTTCAGGCAGCGCCTGGGCGAGGCACTGGCCGATGCCGGCCTGAAACCCTCGCGCTCATTCACGCCGCACATGACCGTCGCCTACGCGCGGCGCAAGCTCGAGAAGCACGCGCTCGAAGCGCCAGTCCGGTGGACTGCCGGGTCGCTCGTTCTGATCGACAGTCACGTCGGCGAGGGCGTGCACGAGGTGCTGGGCCGGTGGCCTGACAACACTGCGGTCGCCTGAGGCGAGCGTGCGGCGTCTCCCTGCCAGTCGCGATCAATCGCCGTCCGCGAAGTTGTCGAACAGCAGCCCGCGCAGCCATTGGTTGCCCGGGTCGCGGTGCGCCTTCGCGTGCCAGAACAGATTGATCGCAATCTGCGGCAGTGCCACCGGGTGAGGGCGCCACACCAGCCCGAAAGGCTCGGCGATGCTCTGCGCGAGCCGCTCGGGCACGGTCGCGATCATGTCGCTGGAGCGCAGGATGTGGCCGATGGCCACGAAGTGCGGCACCTTGAGCTTGATACGCCGGTGAATGCCCTGAGCCGCCATCACGTCGTCGGCCTTGCCATGGCCCGTGCCGGCCGCCTGCACCTGCACGTGGTCGGCCGCGCTGAAGTCCTTGAGCGACACGCTGCGCTTGCGTGCGAGCGGATGCTCCTTTGAAAAGATGCACACATAGCGCTGCAGGAACAGCCGGCGCTGGAACACGCCGGCTTTCAGCTGCGGCAGCAGGCCGATGGCGATGTCGACGTGGCCGGCTTCCAGCTCGTCGCGCAGGCTGGCCGCGGTGTTGTTGCGCACGGTACTGATGGTCACGCCGGGCGCCGCCACTGACAGCGCCTCCATCAGCCGTGGCGTGAAGTAGATCTCGCCGATGTCGGTCATCGCGAGCGTGAAGCCGCGCGTGCTCGTGGCGGGGTCGAACACCACTTGCTGGTTGAGCGCAGTATGCAGCGCACCCATCGCGTAGGCGACAGGCTCGGCCAGCTGCAGCGCGAAGGGCGTGGGCTCCATGCCGCGCGCGGTGCGCAGGAACAATTCGTCGCCCAGCAGCTTGCGCAGCCGCGCCAGCGCATTGCTGATGGCCGGCTGCGAGAGTCCGAGTGACTCGGCCACGGCCGATACGCGTTTCTCGGCCAGCATGCGGTCGAACACGAGCAGCAGGTTGAGGTCGATGTCCTTGAGTTGCATGGCGCACCTTTATTCATCGTGGTGATGCAGAGGATTCACCAAATTCTATTGGTCAATCGGCAGCGGCCGCGCATCATCCGGCCCCAGAGACAAGCCGGCCATGACGCCGGCGCAAGAGAACCCCACGATGGACCTGCATATTCACCCCCTTGCCCGTACCCTCGAAGTTCGCCCCGGCGCGAACCTGCTCGAAGTGCTGCGCGAGCACCATGTGCCGGTGTCGTACAGCTGCATGTCGGGGCGCTGCGGCACCTGCCGCTGCAAGGTGGTTTCGGGCCAGGTGCTCGACGCTGGCCAGGACGCGATCCGGCCAGACGGGCAAGGCGAGCGCTACGTGCTGGCCTGCCAGAGCACGCTGACCGAAAGCTGCGCCATCGAGATCCCGGAGCCCGACGAAGTGGTGGTGCACCCGGCGCGCATCCTCAAGGCCACTGTCACCGGTATCGACGTGCTCACGCATGACATCCGCCGCCTGCGCCTGAAGCCGAACAAGCCGCTGGAGTTTTCTCCTGGACAGTATGCGCAGCTGCAATTCGCGCCCGACCTGGCACGGCCATATTCGATGGCGGGGCTGAGCCACGACTCGGAGCTTGAATTCCACGTGCGCAGGGTGCCCGGCGGGCGAGTCACGGCGCACATCTTCGAGCAACTGTGCGTAGGCGATTCGGTGCGCGTGAGCGGGCCGCTGGGCACGGCCTACCTGCGCACGAAGCATCGAGGGCCGATGCTCTGCGCAGCGGGTGGCACGGGGCTGGCGCCCATCCTGTCGATCGTGCGGGGCGCCATCGCGGCGGGGCTCAAGCAGGCCATTCACCTCTACCTGGGCGTGCGCTCCGATGCCGACGTCTACGGCCTGCAGGAACTGCGCGAGCTGCAGGCGCAGCACTCCGGCCTGAACGTCCACGTGATCGTCGTCACCGGCCCCGCGCGCGACGGCCAGCGCGTCGGCCTCATTACCGACGCCATTCGCGCCGACTGGCCCGGCAGCCTCGATGGCTGGCGCGCCTACCTCTGCGGCTCGCCGCCGATGGTCGAGGCCGTGACGCAACTGGTGCGCGGTCGCGGCCTTGCCCCCGAGCAAACCCATGCCGATGCCTTCTACCTGCAAGGCACCTGAAGCGAAGATCCACGAGAAAAGAAAAGGAGACCCGCGATGACCACGCAAGCCGTGTTCCCCATCGAGCTGAAATGGGAAAGCGAAAAGAGCAGCCGCATTCCCTTCATGGCCTATACCGACGAGGCACTGCACAAGAAGGAGCTGCAGCGCTTCTTCTACGAAAAGCACTGGTGCTACGTCGGCCTGGAAGCCGAGATCCCGAATCCGGGCGACTTCAAGCGCACCACCATCGGCGAACGCTCGGTCGTGATGTCGCGCGACGAGGAGGGTGCCATCCACGTCTTCGAGAACGTCTGCGCCCACCGCGGCATGCAGTTCTGCCGCGAGCGCCAGGGCAACCGCAAGGAGTTCGTCTGCCCCTACCACCAGTGGAACTACACGCTCAAGGGCGATCTTCAGGGCGTGCCGTTTCGCCGCGGCGTGAAGCAGGACGGCAAGGTCAACGGCGGCATGCCGGCCGACTTCAAGACCGAGGAGCACGGCCTCACCAAGCTCAAGGTGGCCTCGCGCGGCGGCGTGGTGTTCGCGTCGTTCGACCATGAAATCGAGTCGTTCGAAGACTTCCTCGGCCCCGACATCCTTCATTACTTCGACCGCCTGTTCGATGGGCGCAAGCTCACCATCCTCGGCTACAACCGCCAGCGCATTCCGGGCAACTGGAAGCTCATGCAGGAGAACATCAAGGACCCGTATCACCCGGGCCTGCTGCACACCTGGTTCGTCACTTTCGGGCTCTGGCGCGCAGACAACAAGTCGGAGCTGAAGATGGACGCTCGCGGCCGCCACGCCGCCATGATTTCCACGCGCGGCAACGCCGGCAAGGCTGCGCAGGTCACGCAGGTGTCGAGCTTCAAGGAGAGCATGCAGCTGAAAGATCCGCGCTTTCTCGACATCGTGCCCGAGCCCTGGTGGGGCGGGCCGACCGCGGTGATGATGACGCTGTTTCCGAGCCTGATCCTGCAGCAGCAGGTCAACAGCGTGTCGACGCGGCATATCCAGCCGGTGGGGCACGATGCCTTCGATTTCGTCTGGACGCATTTCGGCTTCGAGGACGACACCGAGGAGATGACGCAGCGACGCCTGCGCCAGGCCAATCTGTTCGGGCCGGCCGGCTTCGTCTCGGCCGACGACGGCGAGGTGATCGAGTTCTCGCAGGAGGGCTTCGAGCAGAAGCCCTTCCACCGCACACTGGCCGAGCTCGGCGGACGCGAGGTCGAGAACACCGATCACATGGTGACCGAGACGCTGATCCGCGGCATGTATCGCTACTGGCGCGAGGTGATGGAAGCATGACGAACCTCGACGCCAACATTTATCTCGATCTGTCGCGGCTCTACGCGGCCTACGCGCATGCCGTCGATTCCGGCAACTGGGACCTGTGGCCTGCGTTCTTCATCGAGCAATGCAGCTACCGCCTGCAGCCGCGCGAGAACCACGAGCGCAACCTGCCGCTGGCCACGCTCTCCTTCGAGAGCCGGGGCATGCTGGAAGACCGGGTCTACGGCATCAAGGAGACGCTGTTCCACGACCCGTACTACCAGCGCCACGTCGTCGGACTGCCGCTGGTGCACAAGGTCGATGACAACGGCACGATTCATAGCGAGGCCAACTATGCGGTGTTCCGCACCAAGCTTGACCAGGCCTCGACCGTGTTCAACGTGGGGCGCTACCTCGACACCGTGGTGCCCACGCCCGAGGGCCTGAAGTTCGCCACGCGCCTGTGCGTGTTCGACAGCGAAATGATCCCGAACTCCATCATCTACCCCATCTGAAAGCAACCATGAGCACGATGACCTGGGTCGACGCCGCGGCAGTCGACGACGTTCCCTCCGACGACGTGGTGGGTATCGAGGTGCAGGGGAGGGACATTGCCCTCTACGGCACCGAGGACGGCATTCACGCCACCGACAACATCTGCACGCACGGCCACGCGCGGCTGTGCGACGGCTTTCTCGAAGGCCACGAGATCGAATGCCCACTGCACCAGGGGCGCTTCGACGTGCGCACAGGCAAGGCGATGTGCGCGCCGCTCACGGAAGACCTGCGCAGCTATCCGGTGAAGATCGAAGGCGGGCGGGTGTTTCTCGCGTTCGAGGGCTGATCTGTTCTGCCGCTTGTCTGCACCGTCTGTATCTGTTCTGCCGCGAAAGGGCTGGCGACAATGACGCTCCCTTTCACGGAACAGCCATGACAGCAGAAAAGACCCGGGACCAGATCGCCGACCAGATTGCCGCCGAACTCGGCCACAGCTTCGACGGCGAGATCATCGCCGGCGGCCACTACGTGCCGCTGGTGCGCGACGGCCGCACGATCTACCTCAGCGGCCAGGTGCCACGCGTGGGCACCACGGTGGTGGTTACCGGCCGCGTCGGCGACGCGGTGTCGCTCGACAAGGCCCGCGAAGGCGCGCAGATCAGCACACTGCGCAGCCTCGCGCTGCTGCGGCGCGCGCTCGGTTCGCTCGATGCGGTAGAGAAGGTCTTGCGCGTGGGCGTATTCGTGCAGTGCACGGCCGACTTCACCCAGCAGAGCGAGGTGGCCGATGCCGCATCCGACCTGCTGCACCGCGTGTTTGGCGATGCCGGCGTGCATGTGCGCACGGCGGTCGGTGTCTATGCGCTGCCGAAGAATGCGACCGTCGAGGTCGAGATGACGGTCGCTGCCAAGCAGAACATAGGCTAACGCGACGTCAAGCCGGTGAGGTCGCGCGCCAGTTGGGCGATGGTCAGCGGTGCGCAGCCTTCGGCGTTATTGCTCACGGTGACGAAGGCGTTCTGGCCTGCACGGGTGGTGCCCGCAATCACTTTGGCCAGTGCCTCGCGCGTCTCGGGATCGGGGTCGACGATCTTGTCGAACGGGCCGTAGAGCTTTTCCGCGTCTTCGTAGCCGAAGCGGCCGTGGCGCCGGTGCAGGTTCCAGCGGCACACCAGCGGGCCGGGCCACAGCGCGCGCAACATGGGCAATTGCTCTTCGATGGGGGGCATCTTGGCGTGCAGGCCCATGCAGAAGGTGGCGCGCACGCTGCGCAACATTTCGGCGAAGGCGGGGTTCAGCAGTTGCGGGTCGCGCACCTCGACGGCGATCACCGCGTCGGGCGCGACCGATGTGAGGTCGGGCAGTGATTCGAGCATTGCCGCGATGCGCGCGAGCAGCGCGGGCTGGTCGGCGAGGATGTGCCCGGGAATCGGGCTCAGCTGGAACACCAGCACGCCGATGCGATGGCCCAGGCCTTCGAGCGCGGGCAGCACGAATTCCTGCCGCGCGATCTCGCTGCTGAGGAAGACGGGGTTGGCCTGCATGCCGCGTCCGCTTTCATCGCGCACGGTGGCATCGGTGACAAGGCTCGGCGCTTTCACCACGAAGCGGAAGTCGTCGGGCACCATGGCCGCGTAACGTGCGTACTGGCTGGCTGTGAGGGCGCGGTAAAAGTTGCGGTCCAGGCTCACTGTGCGGAACAACGGGTGCTTCGCCAGTGCGGAGAGGCCGTTTTTCGACAGCACGGTCTCGGCGTATTCGCCGTCCCACACCAGGTCGGCCCAACCCGGATAGCTCCACGACGAGGTGCCTAGCCGCAGCTTGGGCGGCAGTGCTGCGGCGAGCTCGACCAGCTCCGGGTCGGTGGGCGCGGGCTCGACCGTGCCGGTGCGCGATTTCTTTTTCGCGGGTGGCTCGGGGGCGGGGGCCGCAGCCGCCTCTTGAGGGCGCGGCAGTTCGGGGAAAAGGGAGTCCTGTACTTCAGCCATGTCTGGGCTCGCATTCTGGGCCAACATCGAACAGGCCTGCCGCGCCGGGCACAATCCGCGCCATGAAACAGTGGTTGCGGACGCAGGGTGGTTGGTGGCTGGCATGGCTGGCGCTCACCGCCGTGGGCGCGGTGTGGATCGCGCGCGCAGAGCTGGCGCAGATGCATCAGGACTTCGAGACCGACGTGCGCATCGCGCACCGGCTCCTGAGCCAGCAGATGGTGCAGTACGACGCGGTGCTGGCCACGCTTGCGCTGCTGGAGCCAAGCACCGGCGCGGACCATCCGGAGCAGCGCCTGCCCTCGGTGTACTCGTCGATCCTGCGCGTGCAGCGGCGCGATCGCGACGAGCCCTGGTCAGACAGCGCGCAGGCCGCTGCACTGGCCGCGGCGGAGGCGCGCTCGCGCAGCCAGCAGCGCGCAGAGTTGGCGGTTCTCGACCTGGTCCACGGCCGCTACGTGCTGGTGATCGGCGCCACACCGTTCAGCTATGCACTCGACATCGACCTGGCCGGCTCCGTGCCGTGGCGCGACTGGCCTATGAACCCGCAGCGCAGCCCCGTGCGGCTGAGCCTGCAGCGCGACGGTCAGCAACTGGTGCTGCAACCCGGCGTGCCGGCCGCGAACGGCTGGCGCTTCGACCTGACAAAGCCACTGGCGTCGCCGAGCCAGCCGTTCGACCTCGTTGCCGAGCGACAGGTGGGCTGGGGAGAACTGCCGTGGCGTGGCATCGCCGGCTGGGCCGTGGCGATTGCGGTGTTGCTGGCGGGCCTGTGGGCCGCGCAGCGCCAGCGCGTTGCGCGGCGGCGGGCCGAAGAACTGCTGCGGCTTGGACAGGTCGCGCGGCTCAATGCGCTGGGCGAGTTGTCGGCCGGCCTGGCGCACGAACTCAACCAGCCGCTCACGGCTGTGCTGGCCAACGCGCAGGCCGCGCGCCGCCTGCTCGACGACGATCCTCCTGACCTGGCCACGGCACGCGACGCGATGGGGCAGGCCGTGGAGCAGGCGCGCCGCGCGGCCGGTGTGGTGGGGCGCCTTCGCCGCGTCATCGAGCGGCCCGAGGCGGGTGGCGAAGAAGCGAAGCCGCTGGTGCTGCAGGAGGTAGTGCGCAGCGCCATGCACCTGCTGGTGCCGGAGTTCACCAAACACGCGATCAACGCGCAGTTCGATGCCACTGCGCAGGCGCCGGTGCGCGTACAGGCCGAGGCGGTGGCGCTCGAACAGATCGTGCACAACCTGCTGATGAACGCGCTGCAGGCGCTCGACCTCGTGCCGGCGGCCGAGCGGCGCCTCGTCGTATCCGTCGGCCGCAATGGGCAGGAGGGCGTGCTGACCGTGACCGACAACGGACGCGGCATCGCCCCCGAAGCCTTGCCGCGCCTCTTCGAACCTTTCTTCAGCACACGCGAAGGCGGGCTGGGCCTCGGCCTGAGCCTCAGCGAAACGCTGGCCAGCGGCATGGGCGGCAGCCTGAGCGCGGCCAACGCCTCGCCGCGCGGCGCGCGCTTCACCTTGCTGCTTCCGCTTGTTGCGCCGTCTCAATGAACATACCGAGCACCCATCAGCCGCAATCCCCGCTGGTCCACCTGATCGACGACGACCAGGCGGTGCGTGACAGCCTGTCGCTGCTGATCGGCACGGTCGGCCTGCGCGTGCAGGCCTGGGCCGATCCGCAAGCCTTCATCGACGGTTTCGATCGCGCGAGCGTGGGCGCCATAGTGCTCGACGTGCGCATGCCCGGCATCAGCGGTCTTACGGTGCTCGACCGGCTGGTGGCGCAGGGCGTCGACCAGCCCGTGATCATGCTGACGGGCCACGGCACGGTCGAGATGTGTCGCCGTGCCTTCAAGGCCGGGGCAGCGGAGTTCCTCGAAAAACCGGTGGACGACGAGCAACTGCTCGAGGCGCTGCAGCAGGCGGTGCGGCAGCACGTGCGCTCGCGCCAACGCTCGCAGGCCGACAACGCGGCGCGCGAGCGGGTGGCGCAACTGTCGGAGCGCGAGCGCGAGGTGCTGGCCTTCATCGTGCAGGGGCTCACCAACAAGGAGATCGCGCGCACGCTGACGCTGTCGCCGCGCACGGTCGAGACGCACCGCGCCAACCTGTTCGCCAAGCTCGACTGCGATTCGCTCGCGCAGCTGATCCGGCGCTATGCCGTGCTGGTGGACAGCGCTCCGTAGTTCTACGGAGCGCCGGGCGTAGCCGTACGAATGGTTGCGGCGGCGCATGTTTTCTACAGTGGCGCAGCTGTCGGCAACAGCCGGCGCAACCACCCGTTTCACTGGAGAAAACGAACAATGCAATCCATCCTTCGCCTCGGCGGCCTCGCCGTTCTGCTCGCCGCTTCCGTCGCCCAGGCCCAGACGCCCGCACCTGCGGTGCGCACCGAAAAGAACATGTCGCTCGTGCTGGCCAACCAGATCGCGGCCGAAGCCGTGGCGGCCTGCGCTGCCAACGGCTACAACGTGGCGGCCACCGTGGTCGACCGCGCCGGGACCGTGCGTGCCGTGCAGCGCGCCGACAACGCCGGCCCGCACACGCTGGCATCGAGCGAGCGCAAGGCCTGGACTTCGGCTTCGGCCAAGAGCCCGACGCAGGCCATGATGGAAGGCGTACAGAAGAACCCGGCCGCCGCCAACCTGGTGTACCTGCCGGGCTTCCTGGTGCTGGGCGGTGGCGTGCCGATCAAGTCGGGCAATGAAGTGATCGGCGCGGTCGGCGTGGGCGGCGCGCCCGGCGGCCACCTCGACGAGCAGTGCGCCAACGCGGCGCTCGAGAAGGTCAAGGGCCTGCTCTGATGGTGGCGCGCGGTATCTGGTCGGGGGTGCTGGCGGCTGCGCTCGGGTTGGGCGTGACGGTAGGCGCGTTCGCCCAGGTGCCGCCGCTGGCGGCCGAGGTGCTGGCCTACGAGGGGCTGCACCAGGCTGCGTGGCATGGCGACCTGCCAAAGCTGAAGGCGCTGATCGCCTCGGGCGCCAATCTCGATGTGCGCGACACGCGCGGCCGCACGCCACTGCATGTCGCCACGCATGCGCGGCAGCGCGAGGCGATCAAGCTGTTGGCCAAGGCCGGCGCCAACCTCGACCTGCTCGAAGACGACCGCTACGACGCGGTCACCATCGCCTCCGTGGCCGACGATGCCGCGACGCTCTCGCTGCTGCTTTCGCTCGGTGCCAAGCCCGGGCAGACAACGAGCCGCTACGACGGCACGGCGCTGATCGCGGCGGCACACCTCGGGCATGACGAGGTGGTGCGCAAGTTGATTGCCGCCGGCGCGCCGCTCGACCACGTCAACAACCTGCACTGGACGGCAGTGATCGAATCCATCGTGCTCGGCGATGGCGGCCCGCGCCATCAGCGCACGCTTGCCGCGCTGGTCGATGCTGGCGCCAATCTCAAGCTGGCCGACCGCCAGGGCAACACGCCGCTGCAGCTGGCGAAGGCGCGTGGCTACATCGCCATGGTGAAACTGCTGGAAGCTCCGCGCGCAAGATAGGCGGCTCGGGGACAATGGCGTTTCTCCACGAGGAAACCGCCCCATGTACATGCCCCCGCAGTTCAATGCCAAGGACCCGGCCATCGCGCTGGAACTGATGCGCTCGCACCCGTTCGCGAGCCTGATCTCGAACGACGACGACGGGCTGCCGTACGTCACGCACCTGCCGCTGGTGGCCGAGCAGCGAGAGGGCGATGAGCTTGTGCTGTGGGGCCATTGCGCCAAGCCCAATCCGCACTGGCGTTACTTGCAGGCGCGGCCCAAGGCGGCAGTGACCTTTCTCGGTCCGCACTCGTACCTGTCGCCCTCGGTCTACCCCGACCTGGCCCGCGTGCCGACGTGGAACTACCTGGCCGTGCACTGCACCGTCGAGGCCCGGCTGATCGAGGAGCCGTCCGAGAAGGACACACTGCTCAAGAAGCTCATCGGCGAGCACGAGCCCGCCTACGCGCAGCAGTGGCGCGACCTGGGCGAGGAATTCCAGCTCAAGATGCTGGCCGGCATCGTCGGCTTCGAGCTGCGCGTGACGGCGCTGCAATGCAAGATCAAGCTCAACCAGCATCGCCGCGAGTCGCATGCGGCAATGCACGCGGTCTACAGCGCAGGCACGCCGGACGAGCAGGCGCTGGCCATGTGGATGGATCGCCTCGGCATGAACGCCGCGGCAACCGTGGCGGAAGGACGCTGAGATGCGCGCGTTCGGGCTGATCGGCCTTGTGCTGGCGCTGGTGATCGTCGGGCTGGTCGCGAAGAAGCAGATGACGAGCATGGCTTCTTCCACGCGGCCGGCCGTGCCCGGCGTTGCCGCGCCGGCCGCCGGCGAAGCGCCTGCGAATGCGCGCGATCAGGCGCAGCAGGTGCAGCAGCAAGTCAAGGAAGCGCTCGACGCGGCGGCGAAGGCGCGGCAGATGCCGGATGACAACTGAGGCCCTTACAACGTCGGCGGCGAAAGACGAGCACTGGATGGCGCTCGCGCTCGCCCAGGCGCGGCTTGCCGCCGAGGCGGGCGAGGTGCCCGTCGGCGCGGTGCTGGTCAAGGATGGCCAGCTGATCGCGGCGGGGCGCAACACGCCGGTCGCGCAGCACGACCCGAGCGCGCATGCCGAGATCAACGCACTGCGCGCCGGTGCCACGGCGCTCGGCAACTACCGGCTCGACGGCTGCGAGCTGTTCGTCACGCTCGAGCCTTGCGCGATGTGTTCGGGTGCCATGCTGCATTCGCGCCTGGCGCGCGTCGTGTATGGCGCGGCCGATCCGAAGACCGGCGCGGCCGGCTCGGTGCTCGATCTCTTCGCCGAGCCGCGCCTGAACCATCACACGCAGGTGCAGGGCGGCGTGCTGGCGCAGGAATGCGCTGCAGTGCTGCAGACCTTCTTCCAGCAACGCCGAAGCGCCGCGCGCGCACAGGCCGAGCCCTTGCGCGACGACGCGTTGCGCACGCCAGCGGAACGCTTCGACGCATTGGCCGGCTACGGCTTCGCACCGCAGTACGTGCAGGACCTGCCAAGCCAGAAGGGCTGGCGCATGCACTATGTCGATGAAGGTGGCGACGCCGCCTGCTGCCTGTGCCTGCACGGCCCCGGCGAATGGGGCTACTTCTTCCGGCATCTCGTGGGCCTGCCCGGGTTGCGCACGCTCGTGCCCGACCTGATCGGCTTCGGCAAGAGCGACAAGCCAAAGCGCGAAGCACCGCATCGCCTCGAATGGCACCGCGATGTGCTGCTCGAATGGCTGGCCCGCGTGCAGCCCGCACCGGCGACCATGGTGCTCGCGCACAGCGCGGCCGCCGCCGACCTGGCCGCGCTGCTGATGGCCGCGGCACCTGAACGCTTCGCGGCGGCGCTCGCCGTACCCGAGGGCGATGAGCACACCGAAGACGCATGGCGCGCACCTTTCCCCGACCGTGGCTACGAAGCCGCGCTGCGCGCGCTCGGCCCCATCGCCACATCGTCGGGACCAACGCTGGTGCAAGCCCGAACGTTCGTGCCGCAGGCGCGAAACGCAATGGGATACTCGAACACGTGACCAAACACATCTACATCTATTCCCCCTCCAGCGCGGTGCGCGACAAGGCCGCCTTCCGGCGCGGCGTGAAGCGGCTCAAGGCACTGGGCCATGAAGTCGAAGTCGACGATGCGGCACTCTCGGTGCATCAACGCTTTGCGGGCGATGACGCCACGCGGCTCGCCGCGATTTCACGCGCGGCCGCGAGTGGCGCCGACGTGGCGCTCATTTCACGCGGTGGCTACGGCCTCACGCGCATCCTCGACGCCATTCCGTACAAGGCCGTGGCCAAGGCGATCGACAAGGGCACCGAGTTCGTCGGCTGCAGCGACTTCACCGCACTGCAGAACGCACTGCTGGTCAAGACCGGCGCCGTGACCTGGTCGGGCCCTGCGGTCGGCGAAGACTTCGGTGCAGAGGCCGGCGCTGACGACATCATGGAAGCCTGCTTCGACGACCTCGTCACAGGGCAGGGCGAAGGCACCGGCTGGCGCATGCCGGCGCGCGATGCGGACCTGAAGTTCAAGCCCGTGCAAGACGCGGTGCTGTGGGGCGGCAACCTTTGCGTGCTGGCCAGCCTGATCGGCACGCCGTACTTTCCCGTGGTGGACAAGGGCGTGCTCTTCATCGAGGACATCAACGAGCACCCGTACCGTATCGAACGCATGCTCGACCAGTTGAAGATGGCCGGTGTGCTGGCGCGCCAGCGCGCCATCGTGTTCGGGCAATTCACGGGCATTCGCAAGGCGCCGGGCTACGACCGGGGCTTTGGCCTGAACACGGTGATCGACCGGCTGCGCGCATCGCTCAAGGTGCCTGTGCTGGCGGGACTGCCGTTCGGCCATGTGCCCACGAAGGTGCTGCTGCCCGTGGGTGCGAAGGTGTCGATGGCGGCGGAGGGGCGCGATGTCTTTCTCGTCTGGGGTCATCGTCACACGCCAGCGCATGACGATCATCACGGCCATGACCATCATCATCACGGCCACTGACCCGGCAATGGGGGGAGAAAGCGGGAAAAAGAAAACGGCCCCGAAGGGCCGTCGCAACTTCAACCGTTGTTGTTGGTAAAGCGCTGATGCGCGCGAGGCCCCATCGAACCGGGCAATCCGCCCTTGAACATGCTGTTGATGGTTTTCATCTGGCGGCGTGCGGCGGTTTCGCCGTCGATGGCGCTCAACGCCATCATCACGTCCTGCCGCAGGTACCAGAGGGCTTCGACGTCGGCCGCAAAGCGCACGCGCTGGCTCACGCGCTGCACCGAGTGGCCGCCATGGCCCTGGAGCACCGACAGCATCGCCGTGCGAATGCGCCCCAGCTGACTTTCCGTCGCCTGGCGGGATCCGAAGCCGGGTACGTTCAGCAGACGAAGAATGCGGCGGAAGAGCATGGGGACGAAAAGCGTATTGCCGGAAGCCAGAACGGCCGCTACCTTAAGCCTCAGTTAACCATTTCACAAGATCTGAAACGGTGTTTCTTGTTTGTAAACAACACGCTTTACTTAGCGTATTTAACAGACGTTGTATTTTGTAATCCAAAGTACTACAAATTGAGGAATGCCCCTCTTGCATCTGCTCCGTTGCCTGCGGCGTATACCTATATGGTCAACACGATAGGTGCGAAGACCGTTTCTCCCGTGCGTAAATGAACGTATGCCCTGAGCATTTACAACCTGCGATAGAAATCGAGAATCACAACAGTATGGGTGTCAATTCCACAGTCGTATTCGCGGACTTGACGGGGAGCACCAGGGTCTTCGAGGCCATGGGGAATGCTCGAGCCACCGAGACCGTGACGCGGCTGACGCAATGGATCGGCGGCGTGTGCCAGGCGCACGGCGGACGGGTGGTGAAGTCGCTCGGAGACGGTGTGTTCGCCATCTTCACCAGCGGCGCCGCCGCCACGCACGCGGTCGTCGAGCTGCAGCGCTATCACCAGAAGCGCCTGCTCGCATGGCCGGCGCCGTTGCGCATGGCGCTGCAGATCGGCGTGGCCAGCGGCGAGGTGGTCGAGGTCGAGGGCGACTGCTACGGCGACGCCGTCAACCTGGCCTCGCGCCTGAGCGACCTGGCCGGCCCCGGCCAGATCTGGGTGACCGACGCCGTCATTTCCCAATTGCGCGAAGGCGCGGTGCAGCATCGCGACCTGGGCCTCATCAACATCCGGGGTCGAAGCGAGATGTCGGTCGTGCACCGGATCGACTGGCAGGAAGAGGTGACGAGCTTCCTCACCGTGCCCGCCGCGCTCGCCCCGTTGCGCATGCCGGATTCTTCCTTCGGCCAGATCGAGCTGGCCTGGCTCGACGTGCGGTCGATGTTCCGCACCGAAGAGCTCCCGATTCATCTGGGTCGCGTCGACGACGCGCAGTTCGTGGTCAACGACCCCCGCGTCTCGCGGCTGCATGCGCGCATCGAGTTGCGGCAGGGCAGTTGTGTGCTGATCGACGTCAGCACCTATGGCACCTGGGTGCGCTTCCATGGCAATGGCGGGCCGAGCACCGAGATTGCCCTGCGGCGCGAGGAGTGCGTGCTGCACGGCCGCGGTGAAATCGGCCTGGGCGCGCCGCTCAGCGACTTCAGCGCGCCGACCATCGCCTTCAACACGAACAGCGGCGACGTGATGTTGTCGCGCCGCGAAATCGCGGGTTGAGCGTTGGTTGCAACGCACCGCGCGGCAGTGACGTTTGGCAACCAGCCTTCGCGGTGACGGGTGCACCACGGGTACGCGTTGGGCGTTGCGTATCAACCTGGGCGCTGTCCGCCCTTGGCCTTGGAGCCTCAGTGAACTTCAAACATCAATCTTCTGTTTTCAAGTGGGCCGCAATCGGTGCCGTCGTTGCCGGTGCATTGCTGGCGGCGGGTGCCGCCAACGCGCGCGGAAGCTGGTCAGTGCAGATCGGCACGCCCGGCTATGTCGCCGGCGGCTACCCGGCGCCGTACTACGCCCCCCCGCCGGTCTATCCGTATCCGGCCCCCATCTATTACGAGCCACCTCCGCCGGTCTACTACCGGCCGCCGCCACCGGTGTACTACCGCCCGGCGCCCATCTACAGCCCGCCGCCCGGCCGCATCTACTACGGCCCCGGCTATCCCTATCGTCCGCCGAACGGCTGGGACGACGAGCGCGACTGACGACTGGCACTGTCACCTGAATGTTTGCTGAAACATTGGCATGTGCGCTGGCATGCCAATTTTGTTTCAAGGGGTGACTAAAAAGTCACATTGGCACACATTTATGTGGCGACTTCGCCAGTTTTAGACACCCGCCCAGCTGTTTTCCGCAGGGCATGCCGCTTGCCTTGATTGCTCGACCGGCGTTGATGCGCCGCAGGAGCGAGGAACATGGTGGAACAGTTCGAGGCCGGCTGCGCAAGCCCGGTCGACGAGGTGGTGCGCGTTACTGCGCCGCCTGCGCATGCAGCAACAAGAACGGCGGCGGCAATCGATGAAACAACGCGGCCCCTGAAGGCCGCGGCTGCGTTCTCCATCGCGGCGGCACTGGCCGCATGCGGTGGTGGCGGAGGAGGAGGCGGCTCTTCCGGTGGCTTCGGCTTCCCCATCGGCGGCAGCCCCAATCCGGGCGAGCAGCCCGACACCGGCCCCTATCACTACACCCAGGCGCAGAACGACGCGGAGGCCGCGCGCTTCTTGCTGCAAGCCCAGTTCTCGGCCTCGGATGCAGAGATCGCCGCAGTACGCGCCAAGGGCTACATGCCATGGCTCAGCGAGCAGTTCAGCGCGGCGCGCGAGCCCACGGCCTGGGAATGGGTCAACGGCAAGACCTACGGCACCGTCGACACCGACGCGATGATCTGGCGCCAGCTCATGGTCGCAGCCGACCCGGTGCGCAAGCGCATGGCTCTGGCGCTCAGCGAAATCTTCGTGGTCTCGGGCACCGAGATCGGGTCGAGCTGGCCCACAGCCATGATGGCCCAGTACTGGGACACGCTGGCCAACGGCATCACCGGCAACTTCCGCCAGCTGCTTGAAGACGTCTCGCTCAACCCCGCGATGGGCTTCTATCTCAACACCCGCGGCAACCGCAAGGAAGACGCCTCGGGCCGGCAGCCCGACGAGAACTACGCGCGTGAAGTCATGCAGCTCATGACCATCGGCCTGTACCAGCTCGAAGCCGACGGCACGGTGAAGACCGGCGCCGACGGCCAGCCGCTCGAAACCTACGTGCAGAGCGACGTGTCGAACCTCGCGCGCGTCTTCACCGGCTACGACCTCGACATCCGCTCCGCGGAGCGCAACGCCTTTCTTCCGCCCGCTGCAAGCAGCCGCATCGAGACCAACGCCTGGACCACGCGCCCCATGGCCTACACGGCGGGCAACCACTCGATGCTCGAAGCGCGCTTCCTCGGCGCCACCGTGCCCGCCGGCACACCCGGCCCGGCGGCGTTGAAGATCGCGCTCGACGCGCTCTTCAACCACCCGAACGTCGGTCCCTTCATCGGTCGCCAGCTCATCCAGCGGCTGGTTACCAGCAACCCCAGCGCGGCCTACGTCAAGCGCGTGGCCGACATCTTCGCCAACAACGGCGCGGGCGTGCGCGGCGACATGAAGAGCGTGTTCGCGGCTGTGTTGCTCGACGACGAGGCACGCGGCCCCACCGGTCTTTCCGACCCGAACTTCGGCCACCTGCGCGAACCTATGCTGCGGCTCGTGCAATGGGGCCGCACCTTCGGCATCGGCTCGGCGCAAGACACCTGGGCGATCGGCAATACCTCCGACACGAGCCAGAGCCTGGGCCAGTGTCCGCTGCGCTCGCCCTCGGTGTTCAACTTCTTCCGGCCCGGCTACGTGCCGCCCTCTACCGCCATCGCCAGCAACAAGCTGGTGGCGCCCGAGTTCCAACTGGTCAACGAGACTAGCGTGGGCGGCTACCTCAATTTCATGCAGGGCATTCTGCAGAACGGCTTCAACAGCAAGGACGTGGTGGCGAACTACGCGGCCGAGAAGACGCTGGTGACCGATCCCGCCGCGCTGGTGCGGCGGCTCAACCTGCTGCTCACGGGCAACCAGCTGTCAGCCGCCACGGTGGCGTTGATCACCGACGCGCTGACCAAGGCGCCGCTGCTGAACCCCACCACCGACGCCCGCAAGCTCGACCTCATCTGCGCCGGCGTGCTGCTGGTGATGGGCTCGCCCGAATACCTCGTCCAGAAGTAATAAAGAAGAAGCCGGAGCGAACCGACCATGCACCTGATAAATCCTGCCCAGCATTCGCGCCGCGCCTTCCTGCGCCGCACGGGCCAGCTCGCGATGGCCGGCACCGCGCTGCCGTTCGCGCTCAACCTCGCCGCCATGGGTGAAGCCGCTGCGCAGGCCGCGCCCGGTGACGACTACAAGGCGCTGGTCTGCGTCTTCCTGTTCGGCGGCAACGACTACGCCAACACCCTCGTCAACTACGACGCCGACAGCTACGCGAAGTACAGCGCCATCCGCGGCGCCATCGCGCTGCCGTCCGATGCGGCTCTCGCAGCCACCGAGCTCAAGCCCACCGTCTCGCTGGCCAACGGACGCAAGTACGCGCTGAACCCGGCGATGACCAAGCTCGCGACGCTGTTCGACGAAGGCAGGATGGCGGTGCAGCTCAACGTCGGCCCGCTGGTCAAGCCACTCACGCGCGCGCAGTTCAACAGCTCCAACCGCAAGGACTTCCCGATTCCGCCCAAGCTGTTCTCGCACAACGACCAGCAGTCGATCTGGCAATCGTCCTCGCCCGAAGGCTCCACCATCGGCTGGGGCGGCAACCTCGGCGACCTGATGCTGGCCGGGCAGCGCAATGCGTCGCTCTTCACCTGCGTCTCGGTGGCGGGCAACGCGGTGTTCCTGTCGGGCGACGAGGCGCTGCAGTACCAGGTCGGCACGCGCGGCGCGGTGCGCATCAACAGCGTGAGCAGCGCCACGGGCAACGTCTACGGCTCGTCGGCGGTCAAGGCGGCCATGCAGCAGCTGGCGCAGCAGGCGCGCAGCCACACGCTGGAGAACGAATACAACAAGGTCACGCTGCGCGCGGTCGAGGCGGAAGGCAAGATCACCGCCGCCATCCAGCCCGACGACCTGAACGGCAACTTTCCCACCGGCAACAACCTGGCCGACCAGCTCAAGATGGTGGCCCGCCTCATTCGAGGGCGCGTCTCGCTGGGCGTGAAGCGCCAGGTGTTCTTCGTTTCCATGGGCGGCTACGACCTGCACGACGACCTCGACACGAAGCAGGGCGGCCTGATGCTGCGGCTGTCCGAGGCCATGTTTGCCTTCCAGCGGCAGATGAAAGCTCTGGACATCGACGACAAGGTGACGGCCTTCACCGCCTCCGACTTCGGCCGCACGCTTTCGAGCAACGGCAATGGCTCCGACCACGGCTGGGGCAGCCATCACTTCGTGGTCGGCGGTGTCAATGCCGTGAAGGGCAAGGCGTTCTACGGCACGCCACCGCCGGTGAGCATCGGCAACACTGCTGCCGACGACGACCAGTGGCACGTCGGCCAGGGCCGGCTGCTGCCGACCACCTCGGTCGACCAATACGCGGCCACGCTGGCCAAGTGGTTCGGCGTGCCTGACGCGGACCTCAACGGCATCCTGCCCAACCTGAAGAATTTCAACAACGTGACTGCGCCGAGTGGCATCAGCTATCCGCGCGATATGGGGTTCATGACATGAACGCAATGAGCAGCATGGCCGCCATCGGCGGCCTCAACGGCATGGAAGGTGGGGCCAGCGTGAACTTCAGCGCGGACCCTCCCGAGGCGCCCGCACTGGCGCGCAGCAAGGCCGTGACGCACGTGCGCCCCTTCACCAGCGTCGAGGCCGCCATCGCGGCACTGGAATCGCTGGACCGCGAGCTCAAGAAGTTCGAGCTCGCGGTGGCCGACAGCCTGCAGGACTACCTGGGCGTGCAGATGGCGCAGATCACCGACTGCGCGCTCGCACGCGGCTGGGAGCCGGTCAGCTTCTTGCAGAAGGACGGATTCCGCGTGTATCGCTACGAGGCCATGCGCAGCTACAAGGGGCGCAGCAAGAGGCGCTGAGTTTCCGGAGGCCGCAACGCCTCCACGACGAGCATCAAGGCTGGCGAAGCGCGTCGGCCGGCATAGTAGGCGTGATACCCGTCAAAGGTTGCCGCCCAATCATCGAGTACCGGCACCAGCCGGCCTGCCTCGATGTGTTTCTCGACGAGGTCGGAGGGCAGCCATGCCAGCCCGTGCCCGGACAGCGCCGCGGCGACGATCAGCTCGCTCGAGTTGAAGACGAGCCGGCCCGTGACGTGCGCGTTGACGCCTTTCCGGCGCCGCGTGAATTCCCATTTCAGAAGGCCGCCGTGGGATGCCAGGCGCAATCCGATGCAGTCGTGCAGGGTCAGATCCTGCGGGGTAGACGGCCGGGGGTGGCGCGAGAAGTAGTCGGGGCTGCCCACCACGGCCATGCGCATGTCGGGCGCGATGCGTACGGCGATCATGTCCTTGGCCACGTCGCCGCCCAGTCGCACGCCGATGTCGAAGCGCTCGGCAACGATGTCGGTGAAGCGGTTGTCGCCGCTGATCTCCACCTTGATGTCGGGGTACAGGGGCAGCCATGGTTGAAGCCTGGGCCAGATCAAGGTTCGCATCGAGTGTTCGGTCGCCGTGATGCGGACCATGCCGGCGGGCTTGCCGCGCATCTCGCCCAGAACGGCGAGTTCTGCTTCGATGTCCTCGAAACGCGGGCCGACGGCTTGGTACAGGCGTTCGCCCGCTTCCGTGGGCGCGACGCTGCGCGTGGTCCGGTTGAGCAGCTTCAGGTCGAGGCGGCGCTCCAGCGCGCGGACGGTCTGGCTGAGCGCGGACTGCGTCACCCCAAGCTGGGCCGCCGCGCGCGTGAAACTGCCTGCGCGCACCACGGCCGCAAAACTGGCCAAGTCGTCGAAGCGTGCCATTGATTAGCCTGCCTTCTAGGTACATGTCGATCCAGCAGTCTAGTCATTGGCAAGCAGGCTGCCTAAAGTTCTTGTGATCGGTTAGCGACAAGGACACACACCATGAAAACACGTCAACTGGGCCGCGGCGGCCTCACCGTTTCGGCCCTCGGTCTCGGCTGCATGGGCCTGAGCTTCGGCTATGGGCCGGCGACCGGCACGGCCGAAGCGGTCAAGCTCATCCGCGCGGGCTTCGAACGCGGGATCACGTTTTTCGACACGGCGGAAGTCTATGGGCCCTTCGTCAACGAAAGCGTGGTCGGGGAAGCGCTGGAACCTGTGCGAGATCAGGTCGTGATCGCGACCAAGTTCGGGTTTCGCGAGGGTGATGCCGGCAAGGGCCTCGACAGCCGGCCGGAACGCATCCGGCAGGTGGCCGACGAGGCGCTGAAGCGCCTGCGCACCGACCGCATCGATCTGTTCTATCAGCACCGTGTCGATCCGCAGGTTCCGATGGAAGACGTGGCGGGCGCCGTGAAAGACCTGATCCGCGAAGGCAAGGTGAAGCACTTCGGTCTTTCCGAGGCCGGCGTCGACAGCATTCGCCGCGCGCACGCGGTTCAGCCGGTCGCCGCCCTTCAGAGCGAATATTCCCTGTGGTGGCGCGAGCCGGAGAAAGAGATTCTTCCGCTGCTGGAGGAGCTGGGCATCGGCTTTGTGCCATTCAGTCCGCTCGGAAAGGGTTTCCTGACGGGAGCGATCGACGCGCAGACATCGTTCGGCGCGACAGATTTCCGCAGCACAGTGCCTCGTTTTGCACCGCAGGCGCGCCAGGCGAATCGCGCCCTGGTCGATGTTCTGGCGGAGATCGCCGCGCGCAAGCAGGTCACGCCTGCCCAGCTTGCACTTGCCTGGCTGCTCGCCCAAAAGCCGTGGATCGTGCCGATTCCCGGCACGACGAAGTTGCTCCGCCTCGAGGAAAACGCCGGCGCCGCCTCTGTCGTGTTGTTGCCGGAAGACCTGAAGGAAATCGAGGCGGCCGTCTCGGGTGTCCAGGTCCAGGGCGACCGCTATTCGGCGGATCGACAAAAGCTCGTCGGCCGCTGAGCGATGACGACTGACGCCGAGCAAAAGGAATTGATCATGACCCAAGTAGTTGTTGTCATCGGAGCTGGGTCCATCGGCCAGGCCATCGCCCGCCGTGTCAGCGCGGGCAAGCACGTTCTGCTCGCCGACTTGCGGCAGGAGGGGGCCGACGCAGCGGCCAAGGTGCTCGCGGATGCCGGCTTCGAAGTGAGCACGGCAGTCGTGGACGTGTCTTCGCGCGCCTCGGTCCATGCGCTCGTGGAGACGGCCACCGCGCTTGGCAGCGTCACCGGCCTGATCCACGCTGCGGGCGTTTCTCCTTCGCAGGCATCGCCGGCCGCGATCCTCAAGGTCGACCTGTACGGCACCGCGCTCGTCCTGGAAGAGTTCGGCAACGTTATCGCGGAGGGAGGCGCTGGCGTCGTCATCGCGTCGCAGTCCGGACACCGGTTGCCGGCGTTGAGCCCTGAACAGAATGCGGCTCTCGCGACGACGCCGACTGAAGACTTGCTTGCGTTGCCGATGCTTCAGCCTGACCAGGTGAAAGACTCCCTGCACGCGTACCAACTTTCCAAGCGTGGAAATTCCCTGCGGGTCATGGCGGAGGCCGTGCGATGGGGCAAGCGTGGCGCCCGGGTGAACACCATCAGCCCCGGCATCATCTTCACGCCGCTCGCAAGAGACGAACTGACAGGCCCTCGCGGCGAAGGCTACCGGCGCATGATCGAAGCGTCGTCCGCCAAGCGCGGTGGCACACCGGACGAGGTCGGCAACGTCGGCGCGCTGCTGATGGGGCCAGACGGCGGCTTCATCACCGGCAGCGACTTCCTCATGGACGGCGGCGTCACCGCGGCCTACTGGTACGGAGAGCTCGCTCCGGCGAAGTGACTCGCCAGGCTCAGGTCTGTGCCAGGATTCGCCCCAGCTCGTCGATATCGATCGGCTTCTGCAGATGGTGGTCGAACAGCCCCTCGGCCGCCTTGCCGCCCGCATCCTGCGCCGAGAAACCCGAGATCGCGACCAGCAGCTTCGGCGTGCCTTCCGCCGTGCTCGCGCGCAGCCGTCGCGCGACTTCCGTGCCCGGAAGGTCGGGCAGCGTGAGGTCGATCAGCGCGGCGTCGAAGCTTTCGGCCGCTGCCGCGTCCAGCGCCTGCTGCGCGGTGTAGGTGCAGCGGGCGGTGTGGTCGTGCAGGCTCAGCAGCTCCTGCAGCAGATCGGCCGCGGCCTTGTTGTCGTCGACGATCAGCACGTTCACAGGGGTGTCTCCTTTTGGGTGTCGGCCGGGGGGGCCGGTGGTTGCAGCGGCAGGTCGACCACGAAGCGCGAGCCTTCGCTCGGCGCGCTTTCCACGCTGATCTGCCCGCCGTGCAAGGTCACGATCTTGCGCGTGATGTAGAGCCCGAGGCCCAGCCCCGCGGCGTGCTTGCGGCTGTCGTCGGTGCGCTCGAACTGCTCGAAGATGCGGCCCTGGTCTTCGGGCGCAATGCCTATGCCCTGGTCGCGTACGGCCACCTGCGCGGTGTTTCCCACTTGCTGCACGACCATCTCGACCGGCTTGCCGCCGCCGTAGCGCAGCGCGTTGGTCAGCAGGTTGGTCAGCACCTGTTCGATGCGGAACTCGTCCCATTCGCCGCGCAGTTCGGCCGGCGCCGCGAGCGTGATGACCGAGCCCGCGGCCTCGGCCTGGTGCCGCAGGCTCTCGACCACCGCCTGCGCCAGCGTCGCGAGGTCCACCGGTGTGGTCTTGATCGACAGCGCGTCGCGCCGCATGCGGGTGACGTCGAGCATGTCGTCGATCAGCCGCACCATGTTGCGGATCTGCCGCTGGTCGCGCTCGATCATCGTGGGCAGCCGCTCGGGCGTGAAGTTGGCGAGGTTGCCTTTCGACAGATGCAACTGCCGCAGCTGCGCTTCGAGGTAGAGCGTGTTGAGCGGCGTGCGCAACTCGTGCGACACCATCGACATGAAGTCGTCGCGCATGCGCACGGCGCGTTCCAGCTCGTGCTGCGTCTGCTGCAACTGCTGCACCAGCTCTTCCTGCTTCTTGTGCGCGGCCGCGAGCGATTCCATTTCGTGGCGCAGCGCCTTGCGGTGCTGGTACAGGTCGACGAACACGTTCACCTTGCTGACCACCGCGTGCGGGTCCAGTGGCTTGTGCAGGAAGTCGACCGCGCCGCTCTCGTAGCCCTGGAAGGCGTAGTTCAGCTCGCGCCCGGCTGCGCTCACGAAGATGATGGGAATGTGCCGCGTGCGCTCGGTGCCGCGCATCAGCTCGGCCAGCTCGAAGCCGTTCATGCCCGGCATCTGCACGTCGACGATGGCGAGCGCGAATTCGTGCTCCAGCAGCAGCGCCAGCGCCGCATCGGCCGAGTCGGCGCGGTACACGAGGCGTCCCGGCGCGCGGATCAGCGCTTCCAGCGCCAGCAGGTTCTCCGGCAGGTCATCGACGATCAGCAGCTTGCTTTCGATGTCAATGTTCATGGGCGGCCTCCAGCTGGAGCAGCAGCGTGCGCAGTTCGCGCAGGGGGAGCACGTAGTCGGGAATGTGGCGCGCAATGGCGGCTTGGGGCATGGTTGGAATAAGAGCTTCTTTCGGTTCCTGGACGGCGGTGAGTCCGCCGGCCAGATGAATGCGGTGCAGGCCTTCGGCGCCGTCGTCGTTCGCGCCGGTCAGCAAGAAGCCGGCAAGGGCGGGGCCGTAGACGTCGGCGGCGGAGCCCATCAGCACGTCGATGGACGGGCGCGAGAACAGCACCGGCGGCTCGCAGCTCAGCGAGAAGGTGCGCTCGCGCTCGATCGACAGGTGGTAGCCGGGCGGCGCGAAGTACAGGCTGCCGGCCGCCAACGGCATCTTGTCGTTGGCCTCGTGCACCGGGATCGGCAGGCGCTGCGCGAAGATCTCGGCGAGATGGCTCTCGTGATCCCCGGGCAGGTGCAGCACCACGGCCATCGGAATGTGCCAGCCTGCGGGCAGGTCGTGCAGCAGCGTGGAGAGCGCATCGATGCCGCCGGCCGAGGCGCCCAGCACCACGGCGTCGACGCGCTTGCGAACGGGGGGGCGAAGGTGGCGCTGCATGTGGGTCGTCATGCGGCCTTCTTGCGGTAGATGCGCTCGACGCGCGCGTGCGTGTCGAAGCGGTCGGAGTAGCCCGAGAAGTCGATGCTCTCCTTCGAGCCCAGACCGAGAAAACCGCGGTGCGACAGCGACTCGTGGAACAGGCCCAGCGCCCGGTCCTGCAACTCCCGGTTGAAGTAGATCAGCACGTTGCGGCACGACACCAGCTGCGTTTCCGCGAACACGCTGTCGGTTGCCAGGCTGTGGTCGGCAAAGATCACGCCGGCGCACAGCGAGGGGTCGAAGCGCGCGGCATCGTAGGCGGCGGTGTAGTAGTCGGAGAACTCGCCGCGTCCGCCCGCGCGCTGGTAGTTGGTGGTGTAGCCGCGGATCGCTTCCAGCGGAAAGATGCCCTGGCGCGCCTTCTCCAGCGAGGCGGGGTTGATGTCGGTGGCGTAGATCTGCGTGCGCGCGAGCAGGCCCTCTTCGCGCAGCAGGATGGCCAGCGAGAACACTTCCTCGCCCGTGCTGCAGCCCGCCACCCACACCTTGACGGACGGGTAGGTGTGCAGGATCGGCACCACGTGCTGGCGCAAGGCCAGAAAGTAGGCCGGGTCGCGGAACATCTCGCTCACCGGGATCGTCAGGAACTGCAGCAGCCGGCCGAACAGCGACGGGTCGCGCAGCACCCGCTCCTGCAGCGCCGAGATGCTCGGCAGCCCGAGTTGGTCGAGCGCGTGCAGCACGCGGCGCTTCTGCGAGGCCACGGTGTAGTCGCGGAAGTCGTAGCTGTACTTGAGGTAGATCGCCTCCATCAGCAGGCGCAGCTCGATCTCCGTGTCGCTCAGCGGATGTAGCGGCGGCATATGCGTGGCGGTCTTCGAGGTGCCGTGGCGTGTTGTCACAGGCGCTCCATCTTCGGCATCCACACGCGCAGCAGCGAGAACAGGCGCTCCAGGTCCACCGGCTTGGCAAGGTAGTCGTTGGCGCCGGCGGCAAGGCATTGCTCGCGGTCGTCCTTGGTGGCCTTGGCGGTGATGGCGATCACCGGCATCTTCTCGAAGCGTGGGTCGCCGCGCAGGCGGCGCGTGGCTTCCAGGCCGTCCATCTCCGGCATCATCACGTCCATCAGCACGAGGTCGATCTCGCTCACCTGGTCGAGCCGCGCCAGCGCCTCGCGGCCGTTGCGGCCGATCTCCACGATGGCGCCACGCTGCTCCAGCGCGCTGGTCAGCGCGAAGATGTTGCGCACGTCGTCGTCCACCAGCAGGATGGTGCGGCCCTCGAAGATGCGGTCGCGCCCGCGCGCCGTCTTCAGCATGCCCCGGCGCTCGCTCGAAAGCTCGGCCTCCACCTTGTGCAGGAACAGCGTCACTTCGTCGAGCAGGCGTTCGGGCGAGCGCGCGCCCTTGATGATGATCGAGCGCGAGTAGCGCTGCAGCTCGGCTTCTTCGTCGCGCGTGAGGTTGCGCCCGGTGTAGACGATGACCGGCGGGAACGACACGATTTCTTCCGCCGCCATGGCCTTGAGCAGCTCGCTGCCCTGCATGTCGGGCAGCTTCAGGTCGGTGATCATGCAGTCGAACACGCGGGTGCGCAGCAGCTCCAGCGCTTCTTCGCCGGAGCCGACGGCAACGATCTCGATGTCGTCGTCGCCGATCAGCCTGATGACGCTCTCGCGCTGCAGCTCGTCGTCTTCCACCAGCAGCACGACCTTGACCTTCTGCGTGAGCTTTTCTTCCAGCCGGCCGAACACCTTCATCAGTTCGTCGCGCGTGGCCGGCTTCAGCGCATAGCCGATGGCGCCCATCTGCAGCGCCGCGCCCTGTACGCCTTCGGCGGCGGACACCACGTGGATCGGAATGTGGCGCGTGTGCGGCGAATCCTTCAGCCGCTGCAGCACGTCGAGGCCGGTGCTGTCGGGCAGGCGCATGTCGAGCAGGATCGCGTCGGGCAGGAACTGCGTGGCCAGTTCGAAGCCGTCGGCCGCGCCGTGCGCCACCAGGCAGCGGTAGCCCAGCTCGTGCGCCAGGTCGTAGAGGATGTGCGCGAACTGCGGCTCGTCCTCGATCACGAGCACGCGGCGCACCTGGTCGCGCGGGATGGAGCGGTCGTCGGCGAACTGCGGTGCGGGCACCGGGGCAGGGGGCTTCGGCGCCAGCGAGGCAACGGATGGCGCCTGCGCGGGCCGGGGCGTGTAGACCGCCGATGGCTGAAGCGCTGCCGGCGAAGCCTGTGGTGCCTTCGCCGGCAGTTGCAGGACGAAGGTGCTGCCCTGGCCCGGCTCGCTCTGCACCGTGAGCGTGCCGCCCAGCAGCTGCGTGAGGTCGCGCGAGATCGACAGGCCCAGCCCGGTGCCGCCGTAACGTCGGCTGGTCGTGCCGTCGGCCTGGCGGAAGGCTTCGAAGATCAGCTCGTGCTGCTGCGGATCGATGCCGATGCCCGAGTCGGACACCGCAAAAGCGGCGCCACCGTCCGCGGTCGGCGAGACGGTCAGCGCCACTTCGCCGCGCTCGGTGAACTTGATCGCGTTCGACAGCAGGTTCTTCAGGATCTGCTCGACCCGCTGCCTGTCGGTGACCAGCGAGGCCGGGGCATCGGGCCGCACTTCGAGCCTGAAGCTCAGGTTCTTCTGCATCGCGAGCGGACTGAACGTGCTCTCCAGGCTGCGGCCCAGCTTGGCGAGCGTGACGTCTTCGGGCACCACTTCGAGCTTGCCGGCCTCGACCTTCGCGATGTCGAGGATGTCGTTGATCAGCACCAGCAGATCGTTGCCCGACGAGTAGATCGACTCTGCGAACTTCACCTGCTCCGGGGAGAGATTGCCTTGCGGGTTGTCGCCCAGCAGCTTGGCGAGGATGAGCGCGCTGTTGAGCGGCGTGCGCAGCTCGTGCGACATGTTGGCGAGAAATTCCGACTTGTAGCGGCTTGCGCGCTGCAGTTCGTCGGCGCGGTCTTCGAGGTCGCGCTGCACGCGGCGCAGCGCGGTGTTGCGCTGGTCCAGTGCCTCGGTGCGTTCGGAGAGCTGGCTGTTGGTCTGCTCCAGTTCGGCCTGCTGGTTCTCCAGCATGGCCTGCGAGGCGCGCAGGGCGCGCGACTGCTCTTCCAGTTCTTCATTGGCGGTGCGCAGCTCTTCCTGCTGCACCTGCAGTTCCTCGTTGAGCTGCTGGGTTTCGCCGAGCACCTCCTGCAGCTGCTCGCGGTAGCGAGCCGCCGCCAGCGAGGTGCCGATGTCGTCGGCCACCAGGTCGATCAACTGGCTGCCGCGGTCGTCCAGCGCGCCTGGCAGGCCGAGCTCGACCACGCCGTTGACCATGCCGCTGCTTGCAACGGGTACCAGCAGCACGGCCTTGGGCGCCATCTCGCCAAGGCCAGAGTTGACCTTCAGGTAGTCGGCATCGACCGGGTCGATCAGCATGCGCCGGCGCTCGGCAGCCGCCTGGCCCACCAGGCTTTCGGTAGGGGAGAAAACCTGCGGCGTGGCCTCGGCCGCGCTCGAAAAGCCGTAGCTCGCCGCCCGGCGCAGCGGGCCGTGGCGCTCGCGCACGTACATGGCGCCGACCGAGGCGCCCAGGTAGCGCGAGAAGAACGCGAGCACCTTGCGGCCCATGTCCGGCGCGCTGAGTTCGCCGACCAGCTCGCCCACCAGCCCGGTCTGCGCGTTGCGCAACCACGCTTCGTGAGCGAGCCGTTCGGCGTGCGCAGCCTGTTCCTTCAGCACCACGTCGTAGCTGTCGGACAGCAGTACCAGCTGGCGCCGCCCGAAGTAGGCCATCAACCCGGTGAAGCTCAAGGTGAACAGCAGGAACAGCCCGACGACCCACCAGGCAGTGCTGTTGGCCGCGTTGTTGCGCTGGAAGCGCAGGGCCTGCTCGGTCTCCATGAAGGCGGTGAACTCGGCGCGCATGTCGTCCATCAGCCGCTTTTCGTCGCCGAGGCGCACGGCGGTCTGCGTGCCGCTGCTGGCGTCGCGCGCGGCAATCATGCCGTTGGCAAATTCGAGCCAGGCTGTCTGCAGCGTGGCGAGGCGATCGATGCGCTCCACCTGCTGGGGGTTGTCCGACACCAGGTTGCGCAGCCCGACCGTATCGCCCTTGAGGCGGGTCAGGGCGCTTTGATAGGGCTCCAGAAAGCTCCGCTCACCGGTGATCAGGAAGCCGCGCACGCCGGTTTCCATGTCGATGGTGCGGCGCTGCAACTCGCTGGCGGCGCGGGTGACACGGTCGGTGTGCTCGACCCAGCCGATGGTGTTGAGCAGGAACAGGATCAACCCCACGAACACCACGGCGCCGAACACGCCGCCGATCAGGGGCAGCTTGATGTTCCGGCTGAGCAGGCGCTCGAAGTCGTCGGGGTCGATCGCGGTGGGAGTGTTCATCGGTCGCAGTTGTAGGCAAAACTTGTCAAGTTTTGTCGATAAATCGAAGACGCCCTGTCGGAGAAGGCCCCGTCACGGTCTTGATGCGGATAGGGAAACCGCAAGCGGCGTATTGGCGTGGCTATACTGTAAATTCATACAGCATTCCCAGATGGGCTCCGAACCCTCCAACCCGCAGGATGCGGCCTCCATGATCGCGCATGTAGTTTCCGTCAAGGCCCTGTGCGCCTTCGGCGCGAAGGCGGGCGACCTCGACCTGCGCTTCGTGCCCGCACCCAGCGCGCTCGAAGGCATGGCCGGGCACGCGATGGTGCAGCACCGGCGTGATCCCGAGCACTACGCCTGCGAGGTCGGGCTCGAAGCCACCTGCGGCGCGGTCCGCGTGCGCGGCCGGGCCGACGGCTACGAGGCACGCGCATCCCGCGTCGAAGAAATCAAGACCTTCCGCGGCGATTTCGACGCCATCCGCGGCAACCACCGCGCACTGCACTGGGCGCAGGCCCGCACCTACGGCTGGATGCTGTGCGAACTCAACGGCCACGAAGAGATGACCGTGGCGCTGGTGTACCTCGACCTGGCCACCGGCGACGAAACCGTGCTCGAAGAGCACCACACCCGCGAAGCGCTGCGGGAGCACTTCGAGCAGCTGTGTGGCCGCTACAGCGCCTGGGCGCACAGCGAAGCCGGCCACCGCGCCGCGCTCGACGCCACGCTAGGCCAGCTCGAGTTTCCGCACCGCGCCTTTCGCACCGGCCAGCGCGAACTGGCCGAAGCCGTCTACCGCGCGGCCGTGGGCGGACGCTGCCTGATGACGCAGGCGCCCACGGGCATCGGCAAGACGCTGGCCACCATCTTCCCGCTGCTCAAGGCCCGCGCGGCGCGCAAGATCGACAAGCTTTTCTTCCTCACCGCCAAGACCTCAGGCAGGCCGGTGGCGCTCGACGCGCTTCGCGTGCTCGACAAGGGCAGGGGACAGGGTCGCCTGCGCGTGCTCGAACTCGCGGCCCGCGAGAAGGTCTGCGAATACCCCGATCGCGCCTGTCACGGCGATGCCTGCCCACTCGCCAGGGGCTTCTACGACCGCCTGCCCGCCGCGCGCGAACAGGCCGCGCAGGTGGCGTGGCTCGACCGCGAGGCGCTGCGCAACATCGCGCTCGCGCACGAGGTGTGCCCCTATTTCCTCGCGCAGGAAATGGCGCACTGGGCCGATGCCATCGTCGGCGACTACAACTACTACTTCGACAGCAGCGCCTTCCTCTACGCCACCATGCGCGACGCCGACTGGCGCGTGGCCGTGCTGGTGGACGAGGCCCACAACCTGCTGGAGCGCTCGCGCGGCATGTACACCGCGCAACTCGAAGGCGCGGCGCTCGAAGAGGCGCATCGCGTGGCGCCCGCCGCATTGCGCGGCCCGCTGGCCCGGCTGTTTCGCGAGTGGGATACGGTGCAGCAGTCGCAGGTGGCCGACTACGAAACCGCCGACGAAATTCCGGAACGTTTCCTGCGAACCCTGCAGGCATCCAACACCGCCATGGCCGAGTATTTCGCGGCCACGCCCGATGCCTCGCAGGGGCCGCTGCAGCGTTTCTTTTTCGACGCACTGCACTTCGCCCGGCTGGCCGAGGCCTTTGGCGACCACTCGGTGTTCGAGCGCACGCTAGGGGCCACGCAGCAGGATCGCAGCCTGGCCATCCGCAACCTCGTGCCCGCGCCGTTCCTTGAAGCGCGCTTCGGCGATGCGGTGTCGGTCACCTGCTTCTCGGGCACGCTGTCGCCTTTCGAGTTCTATCGCGATGCGCTGGGGCTGCCCGAAGACACCGCGCTGCTCGATGTGGCCTCGCCCTTCGACAGCCATCAATTGCGCGTCGAAGTGGCGATGCATGTGTCGACGCGCTTTCGCGACCGCGCGGGGTCGCTGCGCAACGTGGCCGACATCATCGGCGCGCAGTTCGAGCGCCTGCCGGGCAACTACCTGGCCTTCTTCAGCAGCTTCGACTACCTCGAGAAAGCCTGCGCCGCGTTCTCGCAGCGACACCCCGGCGTACCCGTGTGGACGCAGACGCGCGGCATGCGCGAGGCCGACCGCCACGGCTTCATCGCACGATTCGAGGAGGGCGGGCAGGGCATCGGCTTCGCGGTGCTCGGCGGCGCGTTCGGCGAGGGCATCGACCTGCCAGGCAGCCGGCTGATCGGCGCCTTCGTCGCCAGCCTGGGCCTGCCGCAATACAACGAACTCAACGAGATCACGCGCGAGCGCATGCAGACGCGCTTCGGCAAGGGCTACGAGTACACCTATCTCTACCCCGGCCTGCAGAAGGTGGTGCAGGCGGCCGGCCGCGTGATCCGCACCGAGGAAGACCGCGGCGTGCTGCACCTGCTCGACGACCGCTTCGCGCGCGCCGAGATCCGAGAACTGATGCCGCGCTGGTGGCATGTGCAACTGGCCGGGGGCAACGAAGATGCGCTCCGCTAGACGCATCGAACACGCAGGCCAGCCGGACCTGTTCGGTGAAGCGTCCGTGGCCGCCATCGAAGGCCTGCGCTACGAGCGCGACTTCCTGTCCGCCGAGGAAGAAGCCGACCTGCTGCACATCGTGCAGGGCCTGCCGCTCAAGGAGATGCGCTACAAGGAATACACGGCACGGCGGCGCGGCACCAGCTTCGGGGGCAGCTACGACTTCGAGAACAACCGCCTCAAGCCCGGCGTGCCGCTGCCCGAAGCGCTGCATCCGCTGCGCGCGAAGGCGGCCGCGTGGGCCGGCTTCGCGCCCGAAGAACTCACTCACATGCTGATCGCCGAGTACCGGCCCGGCACGCCGCTGGGCTGGCACCGCGACGTGCCGGACTTCGAGGACATCATCGGCGTCTCGCTGCGCAGCGACGCGGTGATGCAGTTCCGGCCCTACGTGCCCGGCACACCGGCCTCAGGCCCCGCCACGCTCGAATTCCTGATCGAGCCGCGCTCCGTGTACCTGCTGCGCGGCCCGGCGCGCTGGGCATGGCAACATGCCATCGCACCGACCGAGGCCTTGCGCTATTCCATCACCTTGCGCACACGGAGAATTCGCGTCCCATGAACCGCACCACCTTCCTCAAGCTGCTCACGCAAAAACTCTTTCCTGTCCTGAAGGCCGAAGGCTTCGAGGGTTCGGGCCAGACGCTGCGGCGCATCGACGGGCCGCTGATCCATGTGTTCAACGTGCAGGGCGCGAGCGGGGGGAAGGCGTGCTACCTGAACCTCGGCGCGCATCTCGACTTCCTGCCGACCGAAGGCGGTGCCCAGGTGGCGCCCGATGCGCTGGAGGAATCGCATTGCGTGTTTCGCGACCGGATGGAGCCGCCGCCCGGCGCCGCTTTCGGATGGGCCTATGGCGCGACGAAAGAGCAGGCGGAAGAGAACGTCGAGTTCATCGTGAGCGAATGGGCGGGCCCGGGGCGGGCTTTCTTTGCACGGCATGGCAGCTACCCGCAAAGCTTCGAGCAGATGCTGCGCGAGACCGACCCGAACCAGATCCATGCGCGAACGGCTTTGCATCTCGCGCGCATTGCGGTGCACCTGGGCGATCGGGCACGAGCGCAGGCCCTGGTCGATGCCGGGCTGGCGCGCGCGCCGGAACGGGCCACGTCCTTGAAGGCGGACCTCGCGAAGGTCCTGACGGCCTAGCGCTCGGCTAGCTGCGCGCAGCAGCAGCTGAAACGCCCCACATGCGCGGCTTGCCTTCCCACACCGCAAACCCGCTGATGCGCTTGCGCACCGCCCAGGCGTCGAGGCCGTTGAACAGCATCACCATCGGCACCTGCTGGATCATCAGCGCATGGATCTGGTCGAAAAGGGCCTGGCGCTTCTTCGGGTCAGACTCGGCGAAGCTGTCGTCGATCAGCTTCAGCGCCTGCGGGTCTTCCCACACCTTGCGCGCCTGCTTGTCCTTCGGGCCCGAGAACTGTTCGTAGCTCAGCGCCGGGTCGAGGCGGGAGGAGTAGCTGAACGAGCTCATCTGGTAGTTGCCGCTGTTGTAGCGGTCAAGCTGCGTGGCCCATTCGAGCACCTCGATCTGCGCGTTGATGCCCACCGCCTGCATCATGGCCTGCGCCAGCACCGCCACCGTATAGCTGGGCACATGGGCGCGCTTGTTGGTCTGGATGGTGATCTTCTCGCCCTTGTAGCCCGCCTCTCGCAGTAGCTTGGCGGCCTGCGCCGGGTCGTAGTGCCAGCCCTTCTTCTGCGCGGCGCTGTAGAAGGCCGAGCCCTTGTGGATCGCGGAGTTGTTGACCGAGCCAAGCCCTTCGGAGGCGGCCGCCACGATCTGCTCGATGTCGAGCGAGGCCGCGATGGCCTGGCGCAGTTTCTGGTTCTTCAACTGCGGGTCGCGCGTCTGGATCAGCAGCACGTTCTTGATGGCCTCGGGTGGTGCCTGCACCGTAAGGTTGCGATCGTTCTTCAGCTCCTGCGCATCGTTCGACGTGATCTGGCCCGCATCTATGGCGCCCGACTTCAGGCCAGCGGCCGCGGTGGCCGCGTCGGGCACGACGAGGAACTTCACCGTGTCCACCAGCGGCGCCTTCAGGCCGGTGTAGCCGTCGGATTTGGTGGCGCCGGCCGGCGAGGTGTAGCCCTTGAAGGCCGTGACCGTGACGTATTCGCCGCGCTTCCACTCGCCGAACTTGAAGGGGCCGGTGCCCACGGGCTTGTCCCAGCTGCCGTCGGCCTTCACCGAGCTCTTGTGCAGGATGGCAGTCATGCCGCAATCGGTGCGCGCGAGCGTGTCGAGGAACACGGCCGAGGGCTTGTTGATCTTCATGACGAAGGTGCTGTCGTCAGGTGCGGCGGTCTCGACCACCTTCAGGCCGTTGCGGCCGTCGTACTCGCTGGTGCAGCGCCAGTCGGTCTTCGGGTCCATGTAGCGCTTCCAGTTCCACGCCACATCGGCCGAGGTCATCGGTGCGTCGTTGTGGAACTTCACGCCCTTACGCAGCTTGAAGGTGTAGGTCAGGCCGTCTTTCGACACGTCGACCGACTGCGCCAGCAGCGGGCCCACGCTGCCGTCCATGCGGTAGCCGACCAGCCCTTCGACGATGTTCAGCACCACGCCGTCGGTGGTGTTGTCGCGGTTCACGCCGGGGTTGGTGGAGCGGATGTCCGCGGGCTGGGCCACCGTGACGGTGGTCTGGGCAAAGGCGCCCGAGGCAGCCAGGCAAGCAGTGGCGATGGCAGCATGGCGGAAGGTGAAGCGGGGCATGAAGGACTCCTGCGGTGCGATTGCAAAAAGAAAAATCAGGCGAAGGCCGGGGCTTCGGCGCCGAAGCGCCAGCGCAGCCGCACACCGCCGCCGGCGGTCGGCTCCAGCGCTGGAATGGCCGACAGCAGCTTGCGCGTGTAGTCCTGCTGCGGCGCGTCGAACACCGCGTCGCGCGGGCCTTGCTCGACGATGCGGCCGTCCTGCATCACGATCACGCGGTCGGCCACTTGCTCGACCACACCGAGGTCGTGGCTGATAAAAAGACACGAGAAGCCATGGCGCTTCTGCAGCTCGGCGAACAGCTCCAGCACCTGCGCGCGCACCGTCACGTCGAGCGCCGACACCGGTTCGTCGGCAATTACGAAGGCCGGCCGGCGCACGATGGCGCGCGCGATCGCCACGCGCTGGCGCTGGCCGCCCGACAGCTCGTGCGCATAGCGCGTCGCAAAGGACGCGCCGAGCCCGACCTCGTCTAGCACTTCCTGCACGCGGCGCGCCTTGTCGGTCGCCGACATGCCCTTGATGAGTCGCAGGCCTTCGCCCACCAGCTGGTCGATGGTCATGCGCGGATCGAGCGAGGCATACGGGTCCTGGAAGACCATCTGGCACTGCAGCCGGTAGTCGGACCACCCCGCATCGGAACGCAGGATGGGCCGGCCGCGGAACAGGATTTCGCCACCGCTGGGCTTGAGCAGCCCGGCGATGGTGCGGCCCAGCGTGGTCTTGCCCGAGCCCGAGCCGCCGACCACCGCGACCACCTCGCGCGGGCGCACCACCAGGTCGATGCCGTGCAGCGCGCGCTTGGGTACAGCCTTGGTGAAAAGGCGGCGGTGGCCCGCGTAGTCGACCACCAGGTTGCGCACTTCGACGACCGGAGCCTCGTCGGCCACCTGGCGTGCGGGCAGGCGGCGCGGCATGGCCTGCAGCAGCTCGCGCGTGTATTCGTGCTTCGGCTGTTCGAGCATGTCGTCGGTGCGGCCGGTTTCCTTTACCTCGCCGTGCCGCATCACGACCATGCGCTGCGTGAAGCGCGCCACCATCGGCAGGTCGTGGCTGATCATCAGCACGGCCGTGTTGTTTTCGCGCGTAAGGCCCACCATGAGTTCCAGCACGTCGCGCTGCACCACGGCGTCGAGCGCGGTGGTCGGCTCATCGGCAATCAGCAGCGCGGGCTCCAGCAGCATCACCGAGGCCAGCATCATCCGCTGGCGCATGCCGCCCGAGAACTCGTGCGGCCATGCATCGAGGGCGCCCTTGGGGTCGCGGATGCCGACGCGCGCCAGCATGTCGAGGATGCGCGCCTGCCGCGCGGCCGCAGGCAGCTCGCGTCGGTGCAGCGCCAGCGCCTCTCCGAGCTGCTTGCCGATAGTCATCGACGGGTTCAGCGAAGTCATCGGCTCCTGGAACACCATGCCCACGCGCGCGCCGCGCAGCTCGCGCAGCCGCGCCGGCTTGGCCAGCGCCAGGTCTTCGCCCTCGAACAGGATGCGCCCCGCGGTGCGCACCAGTGGCGGGGGCGTGAGGCCCATGATGGCGCGCGCCGCCTGCGTCTTGCCGCTGCCCGATTCGCCCACGATGCCGACCATCTCGCCCGGTGCGATGTCGAAGGACACGTTGCGCACGATCTCGCGCCCGCCCATGCCGACGGCGAGCGTCAGCCCTTCCACGCTGACCAGCGGGCCGTTTGTAGTGGTCGTCATTGCACGCCCTTCATGCGCGGATCGAGCCAGTCGCGCACCGCGTCGCCCAGCAGGTTGATGCCCAGCAGCGTCAGTGCGATGCACAGGCCCGGAAGAATTGAAAGGTAGCTGGCCTGCGCCATGAACGGGCGGGCCGAGGCGAGCATGTTGCCCCAGGTGGGCGCCGGCGGCGGCACGCCGAGGCCAAGGAACGACAGCGCGCTCTCGGCCAATATGACCCAGCCGAACATCGAAGTGGCCAGCACCGTCAGCGGCGCGGTGCAGTTGGGCAGCACGTGGCGCACCATGGTGTAGAGCTCGGAGTTGCCCAGCACGCGCGAGGATTCGATGAATTCCTTTTCGCGCAGCGACAGCACCGTGCCGCGCACGATGCGCGTCACCGAGGGCGTGTAGGCCAGCCCGAGCGCCAGGATGATGCCGTACTGGTTCGCACCCACCACCGCGAGCAGGCCCAGCGCCAGCAGCAGGCCGGGGAAGGCCAGCAGTGCGTTGTTGAAGGCCATCACGATGCGGTCGGTCCAGCCGCGCAGGAAGCCCGTCAGCACGCCGACGATGCTGCCCACCACGATCGAGAAGCCGACAGTCAGCACTGCGATCCACACGCTGGTGGCGGCGCCGGCCATGAGGCGGGAGAGCTCGTCGCGGCCGAATTCGTCGGTGCCCAGCAGGAAGGAGCCGCCCGGCAGCTTCAGGCGCGAGCCGAAGTTGATGCGCAGCGGATCGTGCGGCGTCCACACGAGGCTGACGAGCGCCGCGGCCGCGATCAAACCGACGATGACGATGCCGATCAAGGCGTTGAGGGGAATGCGCTTCTTGCGTTTCATCGTGCTCATTCGACGGCGACTCTCGGGTCGAAGAAGGGGTAGCAAAGGTCGATGACGAGGTTCACCACCACGTAGATAACCGCCACGAACAGCAGGCAGCCCTGTATCACCGGGTAGTCGCGCGCGAAGATCGCATCGACCAGCAGCCGGCCCAGCCCGGGAATGGTGAACACCGTTTCCACCACCGCGATGCCGCCGAGCAGGTTGCCCAGCACCAGGCCGATGAGCGTCCACGTTGGCCCGAAAGCGTTCTTGAAGGCATGGCGCATCAACACCGCGCGCTCCGACAGGCCCTTGGCCCGCGCGTGCGTGATGTAGTCCAGCCGCAGCACTTCGAGCGTACTGGCGCGCGCCATGCGCATCAGCACGCCGATCTCGTGCAGGAACAGCGTGAGCACCGGCAGCACCAGGTAGAGCAGGCCGTTCTTCCAGTCTTCGGCGATGCCCACGTAGCCCACCACCGGCAGCCAGCCCAGCTTCAGGCCGAACAGCAGCAGCAACAGCAGGCCCAGCCAGAAGGTCGGAATGGAGACCAGCAGCGTGGCCGTGCCGACCAGCAGCAGGTCGGGCGCGCGGTTCTGCTTCCACGCGGCGATCATGCCGGCGGGCACCGCCACCATCGCGGCCAGTGCCACGGCCACCAGCACGATGCGGCCGCTGATGAGAAAGCGGTCGGTCACCAGCGAGAGTACGTCCTGCCCGCTGTTGATCGAGGTGCCCAGGTCGCCCTGCAGCACGTGGCCGAACCAGATGCCGAACTGCGCCGGCAGCGAGCGGTCGAGCCCGAGGCGGGCACGCAGCTCGGCCAGGCTGGCCGGCGTGGCGAGGTCGCCCAGCAGCAACTGCGCGGGGTCCCCGGGAATCAGCCGTATCAGCACGAACACCGACACTGCCACGATGAGCAGTGTGGGTATCGCCATGGCGATGCGGGACGCTGCGAAACGGAACATGGGCCGTCTTCCTTGTTATGCGGCGCGCGGCTCGCGCAGCGCATGCAGTGCGTCGGCGAAGAAGTCCTGCACGTGGCCCACGCAGGCCAGGCCGTTGTGCGGCACGTTGTCGAGCAGGTCGAAAGTGACCTTCACGCCCGCCGCCTCGAATGAGCGGCGCAGCGTTTCCAGCCGCTCGGGCCGGGTGCGGCCGGCATCGTTGGCGCCGGGCATGTAGTACTTGCCCCCTTCGCGGTGCGTGATCTCCCAGGTCTCGATGTCGGCCTTGCCGGCGATCATGTGGACCGGCACGCGGCGCAGGGCTTCGAGGTTCATCGGCTTGCCGAAGCGGCCGGCAAAATCTTTCGTGCCCACCCACCAGCCTTGCTCGGGGTCGATCAGCGTGACCGAGCCGGGCGCGCCTATCGACACGGCCCACAGTCGCTCGGGGTGCAGCATTGCGAAGCGATTGGCGAACTGGCCGCCGCCCGAGTAGCCGAAGAGCGCGAACTGGCTGAAGTCGCAGCCGAACTTCTCGCCCACCTCGGCCACCATGTCGAGCAGGATGCGGTCGTAGTGGATGTCGGCCTCGATCAGGTGCTTGAAGCCGTCGCGATTGCCGTCGCCGCGCACGCCGGCCGGGAACAGCGGGCACAGCACGATGCAGTCGTTCCACTTGGCGAAGCCGCTGAAGGCCTCGCGGTAGTTGACGAAGCCGCGGCCGGTACCGTGCATCACCACCACCAGCTGCATCGGCCGCGCGCCGGGCTTGCCGATGTGCTCGGGCACGTAGGTGCAGTAAGAAAAGCGCGGGTCGCTGCGCGAGGCGTAGATGGTGCTGGGGCCCAGGTCGTAGATGGAGCGGGCGCGCTGGTCGGCCAGGGCCGTGGGGGCTTCGGTGGAAGTGTTCTGGGTCATGGGAGCGGGGCGATCAAAGCGTGTATTCCTGGAAATTGCGGGCCTCGTAAGGCTTGCGCGCGACCCACATCACGCGGTTGGCCGCGTCCATGAGCGTGGTGGCCACGGTGGCCGAGATGCTGCTGAAGTCGGCCGGCTTCGGGGTGCGCAGCACGCCGTCGGGCTTGCCGAATTCGTCGGCGAGCGCGGCCTTCACGTCGGTCCAGTCGATGCGGCCCTCCACGCGGCGCAGGGCGTTCTCCACGCGGTGCTGACGGTAGATGCTGTCAGGGCGCTGCGGCAGGCCCGGGTCGCGCAGCTTGATGACGGCCGAGGGCGACATCCAGTGGTTGGCATGCACGAGCAGGTCGTTTTCGGGCAGCGTCCAGAAGATCTCGCCGGGCGAGGTCTCGAGGCTGATGCCCGAGCCGTCGTTGCCGCTGGCCTGCGCCAGGATCATGTTGTTGGCGCAGTAGCGCTTCGAGGCCCAGATGGTCTTCATCGCCTGCGCGAGGTTGGTGGCCTCCAGTACACGTCGGCGCAGCAGCACCAGCGGCACGCCGGCGCCTTTCTGGAAGTCTTCATGGCAGGTCAGCGAATTACCGGTGAGCGACACGCCGTTGCTGTTGAAGCCGTGCCGGGCCAGCGCGCCGGCTTCGGTGAAGGTGAGCATGTCGGGGCCACCTGCATTGCGGATGCGCAGCACGATGCCGGTGTCCACGCATTCCTGGCGCCAGTCCCAGTTGTGGGCGTGCATCAGGCGGCCGGTGGCCGAGCGCGCGGGCAGCACGACGAGGCCGGTGCAGTCGCCGTCTTCGGAGGGGGCGGCGTCGGCCGAAGTTTCGGCGGGGCGCTTCATGTCGGCATAGCCGAAGAGCATCTCGGTGCGGCAGTTGAGCATCACGATGTCTTCGAGCGGCACGCCGGCGCCTTCGGCGATGCCGCGCATCTCCTCGAGATAGCTCGCGTCGTAGGCCTCGATCAGCGGCAGCATCGACTGCGCCAGGTGGCGGATGGTGGCGTCGTCCAGGCCGCGGCGGCCGAGCTGGGCGCGGTAGAGCGCCACGCCGCCGGCCACGCGCTCGGGCACGGCACGGCCGTGCTGCAGGCCGCGCGCATGCGGCGTGCCGGAAACATCGACGAGGGGAAAGTATTCAGGGGTGGTCATGAGGTGAAAGGGGCTGGGGTGTTCCTGTCATCGGCCTGCCGCCTGAAGGCGCTAGGGCAATGACCATGGCCCGCATTCTTTGGCAGGTACAGGAAAAAATAAATTTAAAAATTATTTAGAATTAGTAAATAAATTCTTTTCCTTTCACCGCGGCACGCAACACGCCATGAGCAGCATCCGCTTTCTTCGCACCTTCGTGGCCGCCGCCCGTGGCGGCTCCTTTGCCGCGGCTGCCGACCAGGTCGCGCTGACGCAGGCCGCCGTGGGCCAGCAGATGCGCGCGCTCGAAGCGGAAATGAAGAAGACGCTGTTCGACAAGACCGGCCGCACCATGGTGCTGAGCCCCGCGGGCCATCTGCTGCTGCCGCGCGCCGAAGAGCTGCTGGCGCAATACGAGTCGATGCGGCGCGACCTGCAAGACCAGCGGCAGATCGCCGGCACCATCAAGCTCGGCTCGCTGATCTCGGCCATGGGCTTGCTGTCGAGCACGCTGGCGCAGCTCAAGTCGCTGCATCCGAACCTCGAAGTCGAACTGCGCGTGCGCGAGCAGACTCAGCTGATGCAGGACGTGGTGAGCGGCGAGCTCGACGCGGCCGTGGTCGTCGAGCGGCAATGGCCCGAGGTGCCGGGCCTGCTGTGGACGCCGTGCTACGACGAGACGCTCACCGTCATCGCCAACTCGGGCATCGCCGCGCCCGACACGAGCATTGCGAGCCTGTTCGCCAGCCAGCCCTTCATCCGCTTCGACCGGCGCACGCCGACCGGCGCGCGCATCGACCGCATCCTGCGGCGGCTGCAGCTGGTGCCGAAAGAGTTCCTGGAGCTCAACTCGCTGCTGGCCATTGCGGAGCTCGTGCGCAAGAACGTGGGCTTCACCATGGCGCCGCTGCTGAAAAATTTCGACTGGGAAAGCGACCCCGCGCTGTGCGTGCTGCAGCTGCCCGGCCGGCCGATCGCGCGGCGGCTGGGCATGCTGGAGAACGGGCGGCGCAGCCACATCACCGGCGTGGTCCGAGAAGAGATGCTGGCGCACCTGCGCCGCATGAAGCCGGGCTCCTGACACGCACGACAGACAAGGCTGACGCGCAGCCCGCGCGTCTTCCGACCCACGGCGCGCCTCGCGCGCGCCCAGCATGGAGGCTTCTCATCGAGCAGGAGCAATGCCATGCCAAGAGGCGACAAGTCGTCCTACACGGACAAGCAGAAGCGACAGGCCGAGCACATCGAGGAAGGCTACGAACACCGCGGCGTGGGCAAGGCCGAAGCCGAGCGTCGCGCCTGGGCCACGGTGAATGCCGAGACCGGCGGCGGCAAGAAGTCGGGCTCCGGGCGCGGCAAGGCCGAGAACCATGCGCCGGCACGCAAGGGTGGGCGCATGGGTGGCGCTGCCGCCGCGCATCGCCCATCGGCCGCACGCTCGGCTTCCGCGATGAAGGCCGCCGCCACGCGGAGGCGCAACGCCGAAAAGCGCGGCTGACACGGAGCCGACGATGCACATCATTCTGGGAGCGACGGGCCACGTCGGCTCGGCGCTGGCGCAAGACCTGCTCGCGCGCAGCGAGCCGGTGACGGTGGTGACGCGCGATGCGCACAAGGCCGAAGCCCTGCGGACCAAGGGCGCGCACGTGGCCGTGGTCGACGTGTTCGACACGCATGCGCTGCACCGCGTGTTCAAGGGCGGCCATCGGTTGTTCGTGTTGAACCCGCCGGCAGCGCCCTCGACCGACACGGTGGCCGAAGATCACAGGAGCCTGCGCGCCATTCTCTCGGCGCTCGAAGGCTGCAGGCTCGAGAAGATCGTCGCCGAGTCGACCTACGGCGCGCAGCCCGGCGAGGGCCTGGGCGACCTGGGCGTGCTGTACGACATGGAGCAGGCGTTGCGCGCCGGCCCGATGCCGTTCAGCGCCATTCGCGCCGCGTACTACATGAGCAACTGGGACGCTTCGCTGAAGACCGCGCGTGAAGAGGGCAAGGTGTACAGCATGTACCCCGCCGACTTCAGCTTGCCGATGGTGGCGCCGCACGATCTCGGGCAGTTCGCCGCCAGGCTGATGCTGGGCCCGCCCGAGTCCTCGGGGCCGCATCACGTCGAGGGGCCGGAGCACTATTCGGCGGGCGACGTGGCGAGGGCTTTCTCGCAAGCGCTGGGGCGACCGGTGGAGGTGGTCGAGACGCCGCGCGAGCAGTGGGAGAAGGCGTTCAAGTCGCTGGGCTTTTCCGACGCTGCCGCCAGGTCGTACGCGGCCATGACGCGCGTCACGCTGGACCAGCACTACGAACCGCCCGACAAGCCGGAGCGCGGCGCGATTTCATTGGGTGAGTACATCTCCGCGCTGGTGAAGAAGAGTCCGGACCGCTGAAACCCGCCAATATGCTGTCCGATATCCGGGTCTCAGGCCGTGAAGTCGCTAAAACCGGACATTCGTGACATGTTTCTGGCGGCAGCCGGACAACTTGCGTTTTCCCGCCATGGCGGCCCGGGCGCGAGAAGCCGTCTTGTTCGTTGACGTTGCTCCGAACGCGGCTTCTACGCCTGCAAACGTCGCTGATTCGTCCGTCATTTCGCAAGCCGTCCAGCGGTTTGCCGCACGGTGAACCCATCGATACGATCCCGCGCCTTGCCCTCACGAAAGGAATGCGCGGGTGCCTTCTACGACTGCTTCTTCCTCATCTCCCAATGCCGCTTTGCAGCAACGCAGCCGGCGCCATGTCTGGCATCCGTGCACGCAGAGCATTCGCCTCGAAGCGGTGCCGCCGTTGCCCATCGCGCGAGGCGAGGGGGTCTGGCTTTTCGACCATGAAGACCGCCGCTACCTCGACGCCACCAGCTCGTGGTGGGTCAACCTTTTCGGCCACGCACACCCCGCGCTCAATGCCGCGCTGAAAGACCAGCTCGACAAGCTGTCGCACGTGATGCTCGCGGGCTGCACGCATGCCCCGGCCGTGGAACTGGCCGAGCGCCTGTCCGCGCTGACGGGGCACGCGCTGGGCCATTGCTTCTACGCCTCCGATGGCGCTTCTGCGGTGGAGATCGCGCTGAAGATGAGCTTCCACGCCTGGCGCAACGCTGGCCGTGGCGGCAAGCAGCGCTTCGTCGCGCTGAAGCAGGGCTACCACGGCGAGACGCTCGGCGCCTTGCACGTGACCGACGTGCCGGTGTTCCGCGACGCCTACTCCCCCTTGCTCGCGAATGCGCACCTCGTTGCTTCACCTGATGCACGCAACGCCAAGCCGGGCGAAAACGCGGCCGCCGTCGCCCGCCGCGCCGCAGCCGAACTCGAAGCTCTGCTGGCCGAACAGCACGACACCATCGCCGCCGTGATCGTCGAGCCGCTGGTGCAATGCGCCACCGGCATGGCGATGCACGACCCTGAATACCTGCGGCTCGTGCGCGCCTTGTGCGACCGCTACCAAGTTCACCTCATCGCCGACGAGATAGCGGTGGGCTGCGGCCGCACCGGCAGCTTCTTCGCGTGCGAGCAGGCCGGCATCTGGCCTGACTTCCTGTGCCTCTCGAAGGGCATCAGCGGCGGCTACCTGCCGCTGGCGTTGGTGATGACGCGTGACGCCATCTACGAAGGCTTTGTCGACGACGACGTGGCGCGCAGCTTTCTGCATTCGCATTCGTACACCGGCAACGCGCTGGCCTGCCGCGCGGCGGTGGCCACGCTGGACCTGTTCAAGAGCGAAGACGCGCTGCAGCGCAACCGCAGCCGGGCGGCGCGCCTGCTGCAGCGACTGCACGACGGGCTCGAGGGCCAGCCGGTCGATCACCTGCGGCAGCGGGGAATGATCACGGCCTTCGACGTGCGTGAGCCCGGCGCGCGCTTTGCCGAGCGCTTCCACATGGCGGCGCGTGCGCAGGGGCTGCTGATGCGGCCTATCGGCAACACCGTCTACCTCATGCCGCCGTATGCGATCAACGACGGCGAGATCGACCAGCTGGTCGACGGCACGCTGGCCACGCTGAAAGCCGTCATGGCCACGAGTTCAAAGGAAGGAGCCCGCGATGTCGCGCTTGCTTGACCGCCTGCAGGGCGAGATCCATGCGCTCGACGCCCAGTCGCTGCGCCGCCGCAGGCAAATCGCCGAGACTGCCTGCGCCCCCGAACAGACCTTGACGCTGGCCGGCGCGACCGCTCCGCGCACCATGCTCGGCTTCAGCAGCAACGACTATCTCGGCCTCGCCGCGCACCCCACATTGGCGAAGGCATGGGCCGAAGGCGCGGCGCTGTACGGCACCGGCAGCGGCGGTTCGCACCTGATCCTTGGCCACTCGCGTGCCCACGCACTGCTCGAAGAGCGGCTGGCCGGCTGGATGGTGCCTTTCATTCCCGAGGCGCAGAGCCTGTTCTTCTGCACCGGCTACATGGCCAACCTCGCGGTGCTGTCCGCGCTCGGCGGAGCGGAGGCCGTCATCTTTTCGGAGTCGCTCAACCATGCCTCGCTGATCGACGGCGCGCGGCTGGCCAAGGCGCGCGTCGAGCGCTATCCACATTGCGACGTGGCCGCGCTCGACGCGCAACTCGCGGCTTGCGATGCGCCGGTCAAGCTCATCGTGAGCGATGCGGTGTTCAGCATGGATGGCCACATCGCGCCGGTGGCCGAACTGCTCGCACTGGCCGAGCGGCACGACGCCTGGCTGGTGATCGACGACGCGCACGGCTTCGGCGTGCTGGGCGACACGGGGCGCGGCGTGCTCGAAGCAATGAGCCTGCGCTCGGAGCGACTGGTGCTGGTGGGCACGCTGGGCAAGGCGGCTGGCGTGTCGGGCGCTTTCGTAGCGGCGCACCGTACCGTCATCGACTACCTGGTGCAGCGCGCGCGGCCCTACATCTTCACCACCGCCGCGCCGCCAGCCGTCGCACATGCGCTGCTCGCGAGCCTGACGCTGATCGAGGGCGAGGAGGGTGCGGAACGCCGTGCGCGGCTGCAGGCCCGCATCGCGCAGTTGCGTCGCGGCCTGAAGGAAGTGCTGCCAGCAGATAGAAGCGCGTGGCTGCCGGAGTCACCCACCGCAATCCAGCCGCTGATCGTCGGCGACAACGCACGCGCGATGCGAGTCATGGCACAGCTCGATGCGCGCGGCCTGCGCGTCGGCGCGATCCGCCCGCCGACCGTGCCCGCCGGCACGGCGCGGTTGCGCATCGCGCTGTCGGCCAGCCACAGCGAGGCCGATGTCGCGCGGCTGGTCGATGCGTTGGGCGAAGCCCTCGCGCAGCCTTTGAAGGAAGCCGCATGACGCGCCGGGCCTGGTTCGTGACCGGCACCGACACGGGCATCGGCAAGACGCTGGTCAGCAGCGCCATGCTGAGCCTGCTGGCCGGCTCTGGCCTGCGCGCGGTCGGCATGAAGCCGGTGGCCGCGGGGCTGGAAGACATGAATGGCGAATGGCGCAACGAAGACGTGGAGCAGTTGCACGCGGCCGGCAACGTCGATGCGCCGCTGGCGCTGCGCTGCCCGTACCTGCTGCGCGCGCCGATGTCGCCGCACCTGGCGGCCAGGGAAGAGGGCGTGCACATCGCGCTGCAGCCGATGCTCTCGGCCTTCGCGGAACTGTCGGCGCGTGCCGATGCGGTGGTGGTCGAAGGTGTGGGCGGCTTCTGCGTGCCGTTCGGCGACGACCTCGACAGTGCCGATCTCGCTGTGGCGCTGGGCCTGCCTGTGATCCTCGTGGTCGGCCTTCGACTGGGTTGCCTCAACCACGCGCTGCTGAGCGCCGAGGCCGTTCGCGCGCGTGGCCTCGTGCTGGCCGGCTGGATGGCGAGCATGGTCGATCCGTCGATGCTCGCGCCGCAGGCCAATCTGCAGACGCTGCGCGCGCGTCTCGGTGCGCCCTTGCTCGGCATCGTGCCGCACCTCGAACACCCCGATGCGGCCAGCGCGGCCCGCCACATCGACCTGCGCGCACTGCGTGCGACGGCGGCGCATGCCGCGCGCCGCGCTGCTGCGTCGGAAGTCTCAGCCGCGCTGGTTTGATTCCACCAGCCGCTTGCCGCGCACGCCGCCCTGGCGTTCCAGCATCCAGCCCGGGTACTCGGCCGGCAGCGCGCTCACCTTGTCCAGCGTGGCGAGTTCATCGGCCGTGAGCTTGATGGCCGTGGCGGCGATGTTGTCGTCCAGCTGCTCGGCGCGCTTGGCGCCGATGATCACGCTGGTCACCACCTGCTGGTGCAGCAGCCATGCCAGCGCGATCTGCGCGACCGACACCTTGCGCGCCTCGGCCAGTTGGCGCATCACGTCGATGCAGTCGTAGGCGCGTTCGACGTTCACCGGCGGAAAGTCGAAGGTGGTGCGGCGGCTGCCTTTTTCCGCTTCGGTATTGCGGCCGAACTTGCCGCTCAGCAGGCCACCCGCGAGCGGGCTCCAGACCATCAGCCCGACGTTCTCGCTGCGCAGCATCGGCGCCAGCTCGCGCTCCAGGTCGCGCCCGGCGATCGTGTAGTAGGCCTGCAGCGATTCGAAGCGCGCCAGCCGGTCGCGCTCGGCGATGCCCAGCGCCTTCGCGATCTGCCAGGCCGCCCAGTTCGACACGCCCACGTAGCGCACGTGGCCCTGGCGCACGAGGTTGTCCAGCGCGTGCACGGTTTCCTCGATGGGCGTGGCCGGGTCGAAACCATGGATCTGGTACAGGTCGATGTGGTCGAGCTGCAGGCGCTGCAGGCTGGCCTTCACGCCATCCATGATGTGAAAACGCGAGGCGCCGGCCGAGTTGACGCCCTTGCTGCCGGTTTCGCCCAGAACCTTGGTGGCGAGCACGAAACTGTCGCGCGGCGCCTTGAGGTTCTTCAGCGCCTGGCCGGTGATGATTTCTGACTGGCCGTCGGAGTACACGTCCGCCGTGTCGATGAAGTTGATGCCGGCGTCCATGGCCTTGCCGATCAGCCCTTCGGCCTCGGACTGCTGCAGGTTGCCGATCTGGCCCCAGATGCCGGAGGAGCCGCCGAAAGTCATGGTGCCGAGGCACAGCTCGGAAACGAAGAGGCCGGTGCGGCCGAATTTGCGGTATTGCATGGAGGAATCCTTTGCGGTGGAGGCGCCCGAGGGAGGCCGAAAGGGCCGGAAAGCCCGGGCGACTGCAAAAAGTATCCGGCTGCCGCCCCCGGCGTGGCGAGCGCGTTCCTGCAAAGTATTTGCCTGATTCTCCAGACCTCCCCGCCGGCAGGTGCGAATCCAAGGGAGGCGCGCTAAGCTACAAAACCGCTCAATCCTCCATGGTGGTCATTCCCTAGCCTCCCACCGCGACAAGGCCCCGAACATGCCCGACGAAACACCCGAAATCGCCGCCGTCATCGCCCAGCCGATGCCGCTGGAACCCGAACTCGACGAAGCCCGCAAGGAACTGGTGGCGCTGATCGAGCACATCACCCAGGGGCAGGACGGCACAGTCATCACCGCCGTGTCCGGCCTGCAGGTGTTCTGCATCAGCAAGCCCGAAGGCCCCAAGCACGGCTTTGCGTCGCCGGCGCTGGGCCTCATTGCACAAGGCTCCAAGCGGATCATCGTGGGCGACGACATCTACGTGTACGACCCCATGCATTACCTCGTCACCTCGGTCGACCTGCCGGTGTGCGGCCAGGTGTGCGTGACGAGCGAGAAAGAGCCGTACCTCGGCGTGCGGCTGGAGCTGGCCCTCGACGAAATTGGCGACCTCATCGGCGACGAGAAACTGCCGGCCAAGGCCAACGCGCCGGCCTCGCGCGGCATGTACGTCAACCGCATCGCCATGCCAGTGCTTGAGCCGGTGCTGCGCCTGCTGCGGCTGCTCGACACGCCGGAAGACGTGCCGATCATGGCGCCGCTCATCAAGCGCGAGATCATGTACCGCCTGCTGGTGAACGGCGAAGGCGCGCGCCTGCGGCAGATCGCGCTGCAGGACAGCCACACCCAGCGCATTGCCAAGGCCATCAGCGCGCTGCGCGTCAACTACGCGCAGTCGCTGCGGGTGGAAGACATGGCGCGGGCAGTGCACATGAGCGTGTCGTCGTTCCACCATCACTTCAAGGCCGTCACAGCGATGAGCCCGCTGCAGTACCAGAAGCAGCTGCGCCTGCAGGAGGCGCGCCGCCAGATGCTGATTGCCGGCGCCGACGTGGCGAGTGCCGCGCACAACGTGGGCTACGAAAGCCCGTCGCAGTTCGCGCGCGAGTACGGCCGCATGTTCGGCGCACCGCCGCTGCGCGACAAGCGCCGCTGGCTCGGCGAGGCGGGCAACGACGCGATGGGCGCGGAGTCGATGGAAGCGGCCTGAGGGCTACAGCTGGTACGGGCGGGGTGGCCGCCTTGTAGCACTTGCTGCAATTTCTTGCGTCGTCCCGACCATGCAGGTTTTGCAAAATTTCGCTATTGTTTTGTTCGCTGCAGCAGCCCGTTCATGTGATCGGGAGAACCAAACAACACGGAGAAATGCATGCTTTGGGAAAAGAAGCTGGCGCAGTGGAGCGCCGCCGTTCGTGCACGCGCCAACCTGCCTGCGCGGCTCACCTTGTGGGACGGCCAGTCTTATGACTTCGGCACCTTCAGCGGGCCTTCGGTCACGCTGCACGTGAAGTCGCCCGCGGCGCTGTCGCTGATGCTGCAGCCCACGCTCGACAACCTGGGCGAGGCCTACGTCAAGAGCAAGATCGACATCGAAGGCAAGCTCAGCGACGTCATCGACATTGCCTACGGCCTTGCGAAGACATCGATGGACAAGCCCGGCGGGGCGCTGCGACACATGGCGCGCTACTTCGCGCACACCAAGTCGTCGGACAAGAGGTCCATCGAGTACCACTACGACGTTTCCAACGACTTCTACCGGCTGTGGCTCGACCCGAACATGGTCTATTCGTGCGCCTACTTCGAGAACGGCGACGAAGACCTTGCCACCGCGCAGCTGAAAAAGATCGACCACATCCTCACCAAGATCGAACTGAAGCCCGGCCAGACCCTGCTCGACATCGGCTGCGGCTGGGGCGCGCTGGTGATTCGCGCGGCGCACAAGTTCGGCGCGCGCTGCGTGGGCGTGACGCTGTCACAGAACCAGTTCGACCTGGCGACCGAACGCGTGAAGGCCGCCGGCCTGCAGGACCGCATCGAGATCCGCCTGCAGGACTACCGCGACGTGACCGGCCAGTTCGACCGCATCACCAGCGTCGGCATGTTCGAGCACGTGGGCCGCAAGAACCTGCCCGCGTACTTCAAGCGCGTGCAGGAGCTGCTGGCCGACGACGGCGTGGTCATGAACCACGGCATCACCTCGTCCGACCCCGAGGGCGGCGGCGTGTCTTACGGCGGCGGCGACTTCATCGACCGCTACGTGTTCCCCAACGGCGAACTGCCGCACATCAGCCTGACACTGCAGGCCATGCAGCAGGGCGGTCTCGAAGCCTTCGACGTGGAGAACCTGCGCCGCCACTACGCGCAAACGCTGCGCTGCTGGAGCGATGCCTACGAAGCCAACAGCGAGAAGGCGCACGCGTTCGTCGACGAGGAGAAATTCCGCATCTGGCGCATCTACCTCGCGGGCTGCGCCTATGCCTTCGAGAACGACGACGTGGCCATCTACCAGATCGTCGGGCGCAAGGCGGGCAGGTCGGCGAAGACGCTGCCCTGGTCGCGCCGCTACATCTACGACGGCACTTCGGCGTTGAATGCGGGCTGACTGATGGTTGCGGCGGCGTGCGGCCCGAGGGCCGCGCGCCTGAGCCGCTTCAGTAGCCCAGAAGACCGTCCCAGATGGCGAGTTGCGCCAGCTTCGGCACAGTGCCGACGACCACGCCTGCGCTGCTGCCTTCGCCCATGCGCACCGCATTCGCCAAGGGGCCCGTGTAGCGCGGCCACGTTGTGCCGGTGCCGAATGCCGTGGCCTGAGGCTCACGCGCGAAAGACACCAGCGCCGCTGCCATGCTCGCCGATAGCTGCGCTTCCGCGGTGCCGTTGCCGACCTTGTCCTTGTAATAGTCCAGCCCGTAGGTGCCGAAGAGCAATGGCAGGTCGGCGCAGTGCGGCACGCCGTGTCCCGGTGCCTTGAGGGCGTGCGCGTAGGTGCCGAAGCGCACGTCCTTGCCTTCACTGGCGAGCCTGCCGGCGTAGTGCACCGAATGAACGCGAATGGCGTAGTCGCCATAGATCTCCACCATCAGGTCGCCGGCGCCCGTCGGCCGTCCCTCGTCGGCGGCAGCCTGGCGGTAGCTTGCAAGCACCTGGCTGCTCACCGTGGCCGAGTTGGTCAGCGATGTGATGTATGCCAGCAGCTGCGTGTCGTTTTGCGGCAGGGGCGCCGTCAGCGCCTTGCCGGTGGCGGGGTCGATCAGGTCGACGAAGAAGCTGCCTTCGGTCAGCGTGGTCGTGATGATCACGGGCAGGTCGGCCGGCCATGCGGCACGCGTCCAGTCCGCGAGGCAGAACTGCGCATCCACGACCGGAACGAACTTCGAACTGCGCCCGGTCGTGATGGTGGCTGGCAACGGCTGCGCGTTGAGCGCTATCTCCGCCGTATGGAGCGTGGCGGCCGGCACATCGCGCAGGCCCCGCGGCGTGGTGTTCAGGTGGGTGGCCAGCAGTTCGGTGTATGCCGCCGCGTCCTTCAGGCTGAAGCTGTTCGGTGCCGCGTTGCTGCCGGGGCTCAACAGCACGACCTTGCGCAGGAACTTCCGGGAGGTGGGGTTCTGCGCAATGACCGCCGCGCTGGTGCCGCCGGCCGATTGCCCCATCAGGCAGATGTTGTCCGGGTCACCCCCGAAGGCGGCGGCGTTCTGGTGCACCCATTGCAGCGCGGCCATCTGGTCCTGCAACTGCCAGTTGGCGACGCTGCCGGTGTCGGCATCGACAAGGTCCGGGTGCGAAAGGCCACCCAGCGCACCCAGCCGGAAGTTGACTGTGACCACCACCACGCCGAGTGCCGCGAGTGCTGCGCCGTTCATCAGCGGCATGCTGGTGGCGCCGGTGCGCCAGGCGCCGCCGTGCAGCCACACGATCACCGGCGCCCTGGCGGCATCGGCAGGCGCCCACACGTTGACCGTCAGGCAGTCTTCGCTCTGCTGCGCCGGCACGGGGTAGATCCATGTGACGTACGGCGGCAGCGTCTGCAGGCTGGCAGCGCCGAACTTGTCGGCGTTCACTACGTCGGACGCGGGCTTGAACGGTTTCGGCGACTGGAAGCGCAGCGCGCCGACAGGCGCCTGGGCATACGGAATGCCGAGGTACGACGCAACGCTGCCGCTGACCTGTCCCTTGAACCGCCCCGAGGTGGTGTCGGCGACCGGCGCAGCGGCCTGTTGTCCGGTGCCTGTGCCGTTCCCGGCAAAAGGTGTCGAGAAGCCGCCACCGCCTCCGCCGCCGCAACCGGCCAGCGGCAGCGCGATCAACGCGCCGGTCGCCTGGATGAACCGCCGCCGGCTTTCGGGCCAGATCGGGAAAGAACTCTTCTTCTCGTGATGCGCCATCGTCGTCCTCGGGTGGCCGGTTCCACAGCGGACCCGACTTGCGGCCGATGCTAGGAGCGATGACCGTGCGATGACACCCGGGCTAATGCAACGCAGCTTTCTGAATATGCAGTTTCGAAACGACGCTATCGCACCGTTTTCGAATAGGGCTCGGTGGCCTCCACCAGCATCGCCAGAAACTGCCGCCCCGCCAGCGTGAGATCGCGGCGCGAGGGATACAGCGCGTGAATCGAGATGGTCGGCGGCGCCCACCCCGGCGCCACCACACGCAGGCGGCCCTGTTCCAGGTCTTTGGCACACAGGCTGACCGGCAGCCGCGCGATGCCGATGCCCGCGAGCGCCGCCTGGTGGATCTGCAGCAGGCTGTCGCTGGTGAAACGTGGATGCACATTCAGCTCGACCTCGGCATCGCCGGGCCCGCGCAGCAGCCAGCGCGAGGGATGCGGGCCGAAGGTCCAGCCGAGGGCGGGGCAGTCGTCCAGCGCGGCAAGCGCTTGCGGCGTGGCCGGCTCGCCCAGCGACTCGAACAGCGCCGGCGCGGCTGCCAGCAGGTACGGAAAATCGCCGAGCTTGCGCGACACCATGCTCGAATCGGGCAGCGTGTCGATGCTCGGGCGAATCAGCAGGTCGGCCGCCTCGCTCCAAGGGGAAGGGCGCCCGTCTGTGGAGTCCAGCGTCAGCGTCACCTTCGGATGCCGCTTGACGAACTCCACGCACAGTCGTCCGACCAGGCCCGTGGCCATGGCGACGGGGCACGACACCCGCAAATGTCCCGACGGCTCGTTGAGCGTGTCCTGCGCCACGGCGAGCGCGTTGCGGGTCTCGGCGCGAATCGCCAGGCCGTGCTGGTACAGGCGTTCGCCGATTTCCGTCACCTTGAAGCGCCGGGAGCTGCGCACCAGCAGGCTCACGCCAAGGCGCTTTTCGAGGCCCGCGATGCGGCGGCTCAACCGGGACACGGGAATGTCGTGGCGCGTGCTCGCAGCGTTGAACCCGCCGGCTTCCACCACCAGCACGAGCGCGATCAGGTCGTCGACGACGCCATTGAGTTCATCCATTCGCAGCTTTCTGAAGCGCCCGGCGCCCGGATGACGCCGGCCGGCTGCACCGGACTGTAGCCAACGAACGGCGCCGAGAGCCCGAGCAGCGGACAGGGACTCGTGCCGTCTATAGCATGCACGGCTCATGACCTCCCCCAACAGAACAACAAACCGCCCGCTGGTCATCGCCTCCATCATGGCCTCCATGGCGATGGTGGCCATCGAAGCCACCATCGTCTCCACCGTGATGCCGCAGATCGCCTCCGAGCTGGGCGGCCTGCATCTCTACAGCTGGGTGTTCGCCTCCTTCCTGCTCGCACAGACCGCGATGACGGTGGTGTTCGGCAAGCTCTCCGACCTGTACGGCCGCAAGCCCATCATGTTCGTGGGCATCGCCGTCTTCGTCATCGGCTCGGTGCTGGCGGGCTTCTCGTGGTCGATGCCGGCCATGATCTGCTTCCGGCTGATCCAGGGCATTGGCGCGGGTGCCATCCAGCCCGTGTCGCTCACCATCGTGGGCGACCTCTATCCGGTGCGCGAGCGCGGCAAGGTGCAGGGCTGGCTCGCGAGCGTGTGGGCCGTGTCTGCAGTGGTCGGGCCGATCATCGGCGCGCTGATCGTGCAGAAGCTGTCGTGGGCCTGGATCTTCTGGGTCAACGTACCCATCGGCCTGGCCGCGGCGGCGGGCTTCTGGTTCTTCTTGCACGAGGCGCCCACGGTGCGGCGCTCATCCATCGACATGGTGGGCGCGGTGCTGTTCACCATCGGCATTGCGGCGCTGATGATTGCGCTGACCGAGTTCGGTGTCGGCAATTCAGGCGTGGCGCTCGCGTGGGCCGGGTTATTCGTCGTCACGCTCGCGCTGTTCATCGCACAGGAGCGCCGCGCGGCCGACCCCATGGTGTCGCTGCGCCTCTGGGGCGCGCGGATGATCGCCACCGTGAACGGCGCGGCCATGCTCGCCGGCATGGTGCTGATCGGCATCACGACCTTTTTGCCGATGTACGTGCAGGTGGTGCTCGAGCGTTCGTCGGTCACGGCCGGCCTCACGCTCACGATGGTGATGCTCGGCTGGCCCATCGGCGCGACGCTGACCTCGCGCACCTTCCACCGCATCGGGCTTTGGCGCATGGTGGTGGCCGGTGCGGCGCTGATTCCGCTGGGCACATCGACCTTCGCCTTGCTGGGCGCCGGCAGCTCGCCGGTGCTGCCCGCCGTGGGCTCTTTCATCATCGGCCTCGGCATGGGCGTGATGAGCCTGAGCTCGCTGATCCTGATCCAGGAGGGCGTGGAGCTTTCGCAGCGCGGCGTCGCCACCGCATCGAACGTGTTCTCGCGCAACCTCGGCAGCGCGCTGGGCGCGGCCTTCTTCGGCGCGGTCTTCAATTTCGGGCTGACGCGCGGCGACGGCACGATGATGTTCACCGACGACCAGTTGCGCCTGCTGCTGCAGGGCGTGCACGGCTCCGTCGCGGGGGATGCAGGCATCCGTCTGTCGCTGGGTGGCTCGCTGCATCTCACCTTCGTGGCGATGCTGGTCGTGAGCCTGGGTGTGATCGCGCTGGCATTGCTGCTGCCCAAGGAAGGGCTGGAGAGCCATGCAGTCGGGGCGGGGAAGCCGGCGCCGAAGTAGCCGGTTTCAGGGCCCCAGCAGAGACTTCTTCATATACGCCAGGTAGAAGCCGGGCGCGTAGTCGTCGATGCGGGCGAACTCCTCGTAGCCGTGCTTCAGGTAGAACGGCCGGGCCTGCCATTGGAAGGTGCTGACATTCGCGTTCTTCGCACCTAGCGCGATGGCCTGCCGCTCTGCTTCGGCGAGCAGGCGGCTGCCGAGGCCCGCGCCTCGCGCGTCTTCCTCGACGAAGAGCACTTCGACGTTGAGCCAATACAGGAACACGAAGCTGCGCAGTCCGCCAAGGAGGCTGCCGTTTTCGTCCCTCGCGTTGAGGCGGATGTACTGCTGCTCGGGGTACTCGCCGACAAAGCCGTAGTTGTAGTGCCGCAGCTTGAGGCCCAGCTCGCCGGAGTGGACTTCTTCGGGCGTGGGTGTCGTGATCGTGATGTTCGTCATGGCATGTGGGCTGGGTAGGAGCTGGGCAACTGTACCGGCCCCGAACCGCCGCCCGCTCAGGAATGACAGACGAACCCGTCCTTGAGCAGCGTGATCTCGAACTGCAGGTTGCCCGCGCGCGCACCGCGCGCCTGTGCCAGCGTGCCGTCCGCGCGCCATTGGCGCAGCGCGGCGGCCAGGTAGTCGCGCGAAGCGGCGTCGCCTTGCGGCAGGCGGATGGCGGCGTCCGATGGCGGGCGCAGGCCGCTTGCCAGCGGCTTGTAGAAGCGCCATTCGTCGTTCTTCAGCAGGCGTTCCAGCACTTCGGCATCTTCGGCCAGCGCAGCGCATTCGCCCGCCATGAAGGCCGACACGGCATGCACGGAAGAGGGATAGCTGCGCGGCTCAGCCCCGTATCGCAGCGACACTGCACCGGCATAGCCCGAGCCTTCGCCCACGCAGACCGGCGCGCCGCGTAGCGCCTGCGCATCCTGCACGCGACCCTTGCGCAGCGCGACCACCAGGCCGCTGCCTGTGTCGTAGCTGCCGGGTGCAGCGTCGATGCCTTTCGGCGCGGCGGCAGACGGCACTCCTGCGATCAGCAGGTCGACGCGGCCATCGCGCAGCGCCGCGTCCTGCGCGGCAGCGTCCAGCCCTACCAGTTCCAGCGTCACGCCCAGCGAGCGGGCCAGCTCGCGCGCGAGTGCGGCATCGAAGCCATCGGGTTCCGGCGGCGTCGGTGCTTCGGGAGGGGCGGGGCGTGGATAGCGGCGCACGCCGACGACCAGCGTGCCACGTTCGATGGCCTTGGCCAGCACCGGCCCCTTGGGCAGTTCGCTCAGGCGGCTCCCCGAAGCCCACGATGCACCCAGGCCCGCCAGCGCGGCTGCCGCGACGAGCGAGGCGCCTGCCAGCGCGAGCCGGCGGGGGCGCGAAGCCACTGGGGAAGCAGCGTCACTCATCGAGACTCAACCCCCTCCGCCAGCGCAGCAACCGCCGCTCCAGCAGCGCAAGCAGGTAGTTGAGCACCAGCCCCAGCACCGCCAGCAGCAGGATGCCCGCATACATGGTCGGTATCTGGAAGGTCTCCTGAGAATTCAGCGTGAGAAAGCCCAGCCCCGAGTGCGCGCCGATCATCTCGGCCGCCACCAGCGCGGTGATGCTGTACGCCCCCGCCAGCCGCACGCCGGTAAAGATCGACGGCAGCGACGCCGGCAGCACCACCTTGAAGAAGATGAAGCGCTGCGACGCGCCCATCGACAGCGCCGAGTTCACGAGCAGCCGGTCGACCTGCTTCACGCCGCTCACTGTGCTCAGCAGCACGGGCCAGAACGAAGCCCAGAAGATGATCGCCACCTTCGACAGCTCGCCGATGCCCAGGAACAGGATGAACACCGGAAACAGCGCGAAGGCAGAAGTCTGGCGAAAGAGCTGCAGCACCGGATCGACGATGGCCGCCAGCCGCCTTGAACTGCCGATCAGCAGGCCCAGCACCACGCCAGAGAAGCTCGCGAGCACCAGTCCCCACAGCGAGCGCTGCAGGCTCGCTGCCATGTGCTTCCAGAGCTGGCCGGTGTCGACGAGCTGGGCGATGCTCGCGATCACGGCGGAAGGCGGGCTCAGGTAGGCATCGCTCACGATGCCAAGGCGCGGCAGGGCCTCCCACAGCGCCAGGAAGATCACGATGCCGATGCCGCGTTCGGCCACCCGGCCGAGGCCGCGAGCGAACTTCTTGAAGAAGCTGCCCGGCTGGCGAGCTGCAGGTGCGTCGAGCACGGCGCTCATGACACGACCCCTTCGAGCGACCTGGGCCGCAGGCCGATCTGCACTTCGTCCTTCAGCACCTCCCACGCACGCTGGCGCAGCGCGGCGAACTCGGCCGAGTGACGAAGCTCCGCCGAGCGCGGCCGTGCAAGCGGAATGTCGATGATGTCCTTGATGCGGCCGGGCCGCTGCGTCATCACCGCCACGCGGTCCGACAGGTACACCGCTTCTTCCAGGCTGTGCGTGATGAACACGATGGTCTTGCGGTACTGCTCCCAGATGCGCAGCAGCTCGCCCTGGAGAATCTCGCGCGTCTGCGCATCGAGCGCGGCGAAGGGCTCGTCCATCAGCAGCACGTCGGGCTTGTAGGCGAGCGAACGTGCAATGGCCACGCGTTGCTTCATGCCGCCAGAAATCTCGTGCGGGTATCGGTCAGCAAAGCCATGCAGGCCGACCAGTTCGAGGTATTCGTGCGCGGTGCGGCGGCGCTCGGCCTTGCCGACACCGCGTATCTCTAGCCCGACCGCAATGTTGTCGAGCACCGAGAGCCACGGAAACAGCGCATAGCCCTGGAACACCACACCCTGGTTGCGATTGATGCCCGCGAGCGGCTGGCCGTTGATGGCGATGCGCCCGCCGGTGCGCTCGGTCAGCCCGGCCAGGATGCCGAGAAAGGTCGACTTGCCGCAGCCCGACGGGCCGAGCACCGAGAGGAATTCACCCTCGCGCACGTCGAGGTCGAAGCCTTCGAGCACACACACGCGCTCGCTCGCGCCGCGGGCTGCGTAGTCCATCCGCACATCGCGGGCAGAGATCTTGATGGTCATCGGCGCGTGCTCAGGCCTTCGTGGCGATCTTGTTGACGAAGGGGTTGAACTCGTTCGTGTACACGTCCTTCACCGCCACCTTGCCGGAGGCGAGCTTGCCTTCGGATTGCAGGATGTCGATGTAGTACTGGATCGGCGGCTCGGTCACCACCAGGTCGTCGACGTAGGCATAGCGGTCGACGTTCTTCAGGTCCATGTTGATGCGCTTGGCCACCAGCTTGCGGGCTTCCTCGGTGTTGGCGTTGACCCAGTTGCCGGCCTTGGCCAGCGCAACGACCACGTCGCGCACCGCCTCGGGGTGCTGGCGGATGAACTGGCCGTGCGCGCTGTACGGCGCCATGCCGCCGAGGCCGCCGTCGAGGTCGAAGTCGCTCCACAGCCGTACCAGCTGCTCGGCGTTGTCGGCACGGCCCGAGAAGGGCGCGTGGATGATCGCCAGGTCGGTGTTGCGCGTTACCAGCGTCTGCTCGGCCTGCTCGTCGGGAATGACGACGAAGTTGATCTTGTTCACGTCCACGCCGTGCTGGCGCAGGTACTTCTTGGTGACGAACTCGGCGCACGCGCCGAAGCTGTTGAAGCCGATGGTCTTGCCTTCGAGGTCCTTCGGTTCGCGGATGCCCGAGTCCTTGCGAACGAAGTACTTCATGTGCGGCGCTTCCTGCAGCGTCTTGCCGCCTGCTGCCACCACCTTGAGGTCGGCACCCGAGGCAATGGCAGAGATCACCAGCGGCACCATGCGGCTGCCGAAGTCGATCTCACCCGTGCCCACCAGCGGAATGATCTGCGGCGCGGCGATCTTGCCCACGTACTCGGGGCGCGTGTTCGTGCCCTCGAAGTAGCCGAGCTCGTCGGCCAGGTAGATCAGGTCGAACGAGGGGTTGTTCGGATACTTGAACGCAACCTTCTCGCCGACCTTCTTCACCACGGCCGGAGCGCCGCCGGCCGATGCGGTCTTGCCTTCGTCGCGCGAGCAACCCGCCAGCAACAGGCCACCGAGGCCCCCGGCCGCGGTCAGCGAGGCGAAAGTCTTGAGCGCAAGGCGGCGCGAAGGGAGGGAAGAGGCTTCGATGGGCATGACGGCGCGCTCCGGCAGGGGAGCGGTCTGGGAGTTGGCGGAGCGCCGATGCTAGAAAGCGCCCCGCGCTGCGCCAACGAAGAAAACCGCCTATGCATATGCGGCGACGGATAAGCGCGACAGCGGCGTGGAAATGCTTGCCGCGCTGTGCCTGCGGGGGCATCCTCGACGGCTCTTTTCCTTTTCTCCATCCACCGTCAAGACAAGACACACCCATGACCTACCACGCCGACTCCAAGCGCTACGACGCCATTCCCTACCGCCGCGTCGGGCGCAGCGGGCTCGTGCTGCCCGCCATCTCGCTCGGGCTCTGGCACAACTTCGGGGACACCACCTCCATTGCCACGCAGCGCCAACTGCTGCGCACGGCCTTCGACCTGGGCATCAACCACTTCGACCTGGCCAACAACTACGGCCCGCCGTACGGCAGCGCGGAAACCAACTTCGGCCGGCTGCTGCGCGAAGACTTCAAGCCGTACCGCGACGAACTCATCATTTCGAGCAAGGCCGGCTGGGACATGTGGCCGGGCCCGTACGGACAGGGCGGCGGTTCGCGCAAATACGTGCTCGCGAGCCTCGACCAGAGCCTGCAGCGCCTGGGCGTGGACTACGTCGACATCTTCTATTCGCATCGCTTCGACCCGCACACGCCGCTGGAAGAAACCGCTTCCGCGCTGGCCCAGGCCGTGCAGCAGGGCAAGGCGCTGTACATCGGCATTTCGTCCTACTCGGCCGGCAAGACGCGCGAGATCGCCGCGCTGCTGCGCGAGTGGAAGGTGCCGCTCTTGATCCATCAGCCGGCCTACAACCTGTTCAACCGCTGGATCGAGAAAGACCTGCTGAACGCGACTGATGAACTGGGCGCCGGCGTCATCGCGTTCACGCCGCTCGCACAGGGCCTGCTGACAGACAAGTATCTGAAGGGCATTCCGGCCGATGCTCGAATCAACCGACCCGGCGGCGGCTCGCTCAAGCAGGAGCACCTGTCCGAAGCCAACGTTGAGCGTGCCCGCGCGCTCAACGAGATCGCGAAGCGCCGCGGCCAGACGCTGGCGCAGCTCGCGCTGACGTGGACGCTGCGCGATCCGCGCGTCAGCTCCGCGCTGATCGGCGCGAGCCGGCCCGAGCAGATCGTCGACAACGTTGCGGCGCTGTCGCACGCGCCGTTGAGCACAGAGGAACTGGCCGAGATCGACAAATACGCGGTGGAAGGCGGCGTCAATCTCTGGGAGAGGCCATCGACCGATTTCGCCTGAACCCCGGGATCGCGATTCGCGAACCGCATCAGGTAACTTGGAATCCGTCTTTGGAAAAGCAGTGGCACTGCGCAGAATCGGCCGAAGTTTTCTTTCGACCGTTGCCATGCCACTGCGCACCCACTACGTTTCTCCGGCGGCCCAGGCCCGCCACGTTCTCGCCCTGACAACCAAGGCCTGGCGCATTCCGCCAGGCTCGGCACACGAAGTGGCGCGGCGTGCGCCGCATGGCTATGTGCCGGTGAGGGCGCTGCGGCGGTTGCATGCTGCGGCCGCTCTGGCCTTGCTGCCGCATTCGTGGTGAACTGCGCGTGCTTTCCAGTGTGCGCTGACTCAGCGCAAGTCCTCCACCGCCTCTCTCTTTTTGCTCGGTTCTCCATCCCCAGTTTTGGGGATGTCACCGGCGCAGGTGATACCTACATTCGGCACTGCCCGTAAGCGGAACAAGGTAGCGCAAAAGCGCGAGGAGAGAGGAACCCATGAGAATCCGTAATCTTCTGGCGGTAATTGCCGCCGTTATCTCAACCGGCTGCACCACCGTTGTCGTCGATCGAGCTCAGAGCGTTGCCACTGCCGGCAAGGCATATGCTGAAACGCTTGGCCAAGTGAACGAGCTCGCGCTAGAGAACTCGATCTCCTTCAATGCGGTTTTTCTTTCGAACGAGGCGACAAGAAACCCGGCGATGCTGAATCAGACGACTGCACTCATTCTGGAGAGGCGGGCTCTGGTCGGCGAAGCGAATGTCTATTTCAGGAAGATCGGCTCCTACTTCGAAGAGCTGGGAGCCTTGGCCAAGGACGATCAAAGTGCAGCCACTGCCGCATCGGTAGAGCAGGTTGCGGACGCCTTGAAAAAAGAGCCCGTGGGGCTGAAGCTCAGCGACGAGAAAAAGAAATCCCTGTCCGGCCTGGCGGGATTCGTTGCGAAGCAGGTTCATGCGGCTGCGGTTGAAAGAGCACTCAGAAGAGATGCGGTCACGGTAGGGGAAGCTCTTGCGTTGAGCGAAAAACTTCTTGATGAGGAGATTCGCTGGATAGCAGTCAGGGCCGAAGCCGAGCGCGCCAAAGCCTACAAGCTCAAGGTGGAGAAGCCCTACCTCGATCCCAAGACCGAGCTGGGTGCACCATGGCGCGATGCTTGGACTGCCTACGTGAAGACGACGCCGGTCATCGAGATCCTGCAAAAGGCCAAGAAGGCCAGCGTGGACATGCAGAAACAGTGGATCACTACGCTGCGTGGAGATTATTCGGCGGAAGAGATCAAGCAATCGCTCGCGAACATCAAGGCGGGTGCCGAGGCGATCAAATCCGTCAAGAGCGCGTACTAGCGAGGAGAACATCATGAACGACTATGACTACGAGGCTTTCCGCACTGCCATCGAGGACTCGTTTATCTCTCTCTATGCAATAGATGCCGCGTCGCTGACGGCCGCACAAAGAAAAGTTCATCAGAAGCAACTCAATACGACCTACCTTGCCTTGCTGAAGGTAGAGAACAATGCGTTCGCGAGTTTGACGGGTCAGGCAAAAATCACTCTCGCAGGACTTTCGAGCTCCGTGCTTCTCCTTCAAAGTCAACTGGCGGGGTTCAAGAAAGCGCAGGAGACACTCGAGATCGTTGCCGATTTCCTGGGTGTTCTGGAGACGATCGTCACCTTGCTGCCTTGAGGGGCAAATCGCGGAATTTCAGTCCAGACCATTGCGGCGACCGAGCATTCAACAGATATCGATATAGAAATTCGGCGCAACCGGTGCGCGCGATGCCCGAGAGAATTTGAAGCAATTCTTTCAAGGGCGCTTCCCGCCTCATACCGTGTCCTACTCGCTGTCCCTTCTCGACAAGAGCCTGATTCCCGAAGGCTCCGACGCCGCACAGGCGTTCCAGCACACCATCTCGCTCGCACAGAGCGCTGAGCGACTGGGCTACCGCCGCTACTGGCTCGCCGAACATCACGGCAACAAGAACTACGCAGGCTCGGCGCCCGAAGTGCTGGCTGCGCATGTGCTTGCGAAGACTTCGCGCATCCGCGTAGGCACGGGTGGCGTCATGCTGCAGCACTACAGCCCGTTCAAGGTGGCCGAGATCTTCCGCGTGCTGGCCTCGCTGGCGCCGGGTCGTGTGGACCTGGGCATTGGCAAGGCGCCCGGTGGCCTGCCGCTGACGAGCAAGGCGCTGCAGTGGCTGCACGATCCGGTGAAGAGGGGCGAAGACTTCGGCGTGCGCCTGGCCGAGCTCGATGCATTCCTGCACGACGGCATTGCCTCCGGCCATGCGCTGGCCGGTGCGGTTGCCACGCCAAATCCGCCACAGCTGCCGCAGCGCGTGCTGCTCGGCGGCAGCCCCGAGAGCGCGGTGCTTGCTGCGCGACTCGGCTGGCAGTTCGTCTATGCGGGGCACTTCAACGGCGACCCGGTGAATCTCGCGCAATCGCTAGAGGCCTATCGCGCGGAGTCCGGGCGCGCACCGCTGCTCGCGCTCTTTGCATTCGCAGCAGAAACGCACGAGAAAGCCGCGGAGCTTGTCGGCGCGCTGCGCAGCTTTCGCGTGCACCTGCCTACCGGCCAGAGCGTCAACCTGCCGAGCCTCGAAGCCGCTGCCGAGTTCGCGCGGCAGGCCGGCGTGAGCGACTACCGCACCGAAGAACGCCGCCCTCATGTGGTCGCGGGCACCGGTGAAGAGGTGCGCGATGCGCTCGATGCGCTGAGCGAGCGCTACGGCATCGAGGAGTTCGTCATCGACATCCCGGTGGCCGGTTTCGCGGAGCGTCACGCATCCGTCGAACTGCTCGCCAAGGCGAACAAATCGACACCCGTGCCGGCCTGAGCCTTCCCTTTCCATTCCAGAAGAGACAAGAGAGCGATCGTCATGAGCAACAACATCAAGTTCGGCGTCATGCTGCAAGGAGCAGGCAGCCATATGAATTCGTGGAAGCATCCGGGCGGGCCTGCGGATGCCAGCGTGAATCTCGACTTCTTCGTGCGCACCGCACAGAAGGCCGAAGCAGCAGGCATCGCCTTCGCATTCGTGGCGGACGGGCTCTACATCAACGAGAAGTCGATCCCGCACTTTCTCAACCGCTTCGAGCCGATCTCGATCCTGTCAGCGCTCGCGACCGTGACCTCGAAGATCGGCCTCGCGGGCACTGTCTCCAGCTCGTACAGCGACCCGTTCACGGTGGCGCGCCAGTTCGGCTCGCTCGATTTGATCAGCGGCGGCCGCGCGGGCTGGAACGTGGTGACCACGCCGCTCGAAGGCAGCGCCAAGAATTACAGCCGCGCGCACCCCGAGCACGCATTGCGCTACGAGATCGCCGACGAGTACCTGGCCGTCACGCAAGGCCTGTGGGACAGCTGGGACGACGACGCCTTCGTGCGCAACCGAGAGAGCGGCCAGTTCTTCGACCGCGAGAAGCTGCACACGCTGGACCACAAGGGGCGCTTCTTCCAGGTGTCGGGCCCGCTGAACATCCAGCGCTCGCCGCAGGGGCAGCCGGTGATCTTCCAGGCTGGCTCGTCGGACGCGGGCATCGGGCTTGCGGGCAAGTATGCGGACGCGGTGTTCACCCATTCGCCTTCGCTGGAAGACACGCGCAGCTTCCTGAGGCAGGTGAAAGCCAGCGCGGTCGCACAGGGCCGGCAGGCCGACGACGTGAAGATCTTCCCCGGCATCGGCCCCGTGGTCGCGGCCACAGAGGCGGAGGCCGAAGCCAAGTACCGCGCCATCCGCGAGCTGCTGACGGTGGAAGAGGCACTGGCCTACCTCGGCCGCTTCTTCGACCACCACGACTTCAGCCAGTACCCGCTGGACGCGCCGTTCCCCGAGCTGGGTGAGATCGGCCGCAACAGCTTTCGCTCGACCACCGACCGCATCAAGGCCAATGCGAAGGCCAAGGGCCAGACCCTGCGCGAAGTGGCGCTCGAAGTGGCCACGCCGCGCACGCAGTTCGTGGGCACCGGCGAGCGCATTGCCGACGAGATCATCCGCTGGGTGGACGAGGGCGCGGCCGATGGCTTCATCCTCGGATTTCCGGTGCTGGGGCAGGGCCTCGACGACTTCATCGAGTTCGTGATTCCGGTGCTGGAAGCGCGCGGGCGCTACCAGCGCGAACTGCCCGGTCACACGCTGCGTGACCACCTGGGCCTGCCGCGCAAGGCGAGCCGCTATGCGGCGCAGGAAGTTGCGCCCGCGGTGCAGAAGGCTGCCTGATGAGCGAACAGTTCCTCTACACCACGCCGCTCGACCCGCGCGCGAAGCCGCTCATCGAGGGCTTGGCCTTCGAGTACGACAGCCGCTACGGCGACGTGCTGCGCGAGCCGGGTGCGCCGCGCGAGATGGATCGCTATCCGCCCGAGGTGTTCGCGCCATCGCACGGCGGCAACTTCGTGCTGCTGCTGCGCGACGGCGTTGCCATCGGTGGCGGCGCGTTCATGCGCCACGACGAGCGCACAGCGGAACTCAAGCGTGTGTGGACGCACAGCGATCTGCGGCGGCAGGGCCTGGCCAGCAAGGTGCTCGCTGAACTGGAAGCTCAGGTGCTGCGGCAGGGCTATGAGCGCATTTACCTGACGACCGGCTTTCGCCAGCCTGAGGCCGTGGGCCTGTATCTCGGCCATGGCTACACGGCGCTGTTCGATCCGCCTGTCGACCCGGAGACGCCGCGCAAGCTGCCGTTCGAGAAGTACTTGAACACGGGGCGCCATCACGGTCGCCTTGCCGAGCAACAGGCTGAGGCGGTGCAGCGATGAATACGACCGTTCTCGATGCCGGCGCCGAGCCGCGAAGCCCCGTACCGGTTCGCGCGCCGCAACCGCAGCGCCCAGCACCTGCACCAGTGCCCGCGAAGGGCGACTACTCGCACTTTCGCGTCGTGCCGGCCAGATACCCCGCGCGAACGGCCGGCACGATCTTCGCGGTGCTCGTCATCGGCATCGTGCTGCATTCGACGCTGACCAACCCGCGCTGGGGCTGGGGCGTATTCGCGCAATGGTTCTTCGCCGAGCCTGTGCTGCAAGGCCTGGGCCGCACGTTGCTGCTGACGGCGCTGGGTGCGCTGCTGGGCTTTTTCTTCGGCACTGCCCTGGCGCTGGCGCGTGTGTCCCGCTCGCCGCTGTTGGCGCGGCTGGCCTGGGTGTTCACCTGGATCTTCCGGTCGATTCCGGTGATCGTGCTGCTGCTGATCATCAACAACCTGGGCTATCTCTACGAGACGGTGACGCTGGGCATTCCGGGCACCGACGTCACTTTCTTCTCGTATCCGACAACACAACTGATCAGCCCGTTCGTGGCGGCGCTGCTGGGCCTCACGCTGAACCAGGCAGCCTTTGCCTCGGAGATCGTGCGCGGCGGCATCCTGTCGGTGGAGCAGGGGCAGCTCGAAGCCGCGGCGGCGCTGGGGCTGTCGCGCACACGGCAGTCCTTTCGCATCATGCTGCCGCAGGCCATGCGGACCATTCTGCCCACGGCGTTCAACGACATCATCGGGCTGGCCAAGGGCACATCGAACCTCTACATCCTGGCGCTGCCCGAGCTGTTCTACACGATCCAGATCATCTACCGGCGCAACCTGGAAGTGATTCCGCTGCTGATGGTGGCGACGGTGTGGTACCTCATCATCCTCACGGTGCTGTCGGTGGTGCAGCACTACGTCGAGCGGCATTTCTCGCGCGGGGCGCTGCGCAATCCGCCGAGCTCGTGGCTTGGCGGCGTGGTGCGCGGGCTGTGGCGCGCGAAGGTGCCGGCAGCGCGGCCTGTGGCCGAGGAGGCATCTGTTGCCGATGCCCCTGCACAGGTGCCGCGATGGACCGATCCGCTCACGCAGGGTGGCGAGGTCACTATCCACGGCGTTTCGAAGAGCTTCGGTGCGCTCAAGGTGCTCGACGACGTGACGCTGACCGTGGGGCAGGGCAGCGTGACGGTCATCCTCGGCCAGTCGGGTTCGGGCAAGTCGACGCTGCTGCGCGCCATCAACCACCTGGAGCGCGTGGACGACGGCTTCATTGCCATCGACGGTGAGCTCATCGGCTACCGCCGCGACGAAGACACGCTCTACGAGCTGCACGAGAAGGAAATTCTCAAGCGCCGCGTCGACGTGGGCATGGTGTTCCAGAACTTCAACCTGTTCCCGCACCTCACGGTGCTGGAGAACATCGTGGAGGCGCCGGTGTCGGTGCGCGGCCTGCCGCGCGCGGAAGCCGAGGCGCTGGCTTCGGAGCTGCTGGTGCGCGTGGGCCTGAGCGACAAGACGCATGCCTATCCGAGGCAGCTCTCCGGCGGCCAGCAGCAGCGCGTGGCGATTGCCCGTGCGCTGGCGCTCAGGCCGAAGGTGCTGCTGTTCGACGAGCCCACCTCGGCGCTCGACCCCGAACTGGTCGGCGAAGTGCTGGCCGTCATCAAGGAGCTGGCGCGCTCGGGCACCACGCTGGTCATCGTCACGCACGAGATCGGCTTTGCCCGCGAGGTGGCCGACACCATCGTCTTCATGGAGCGCGGGCGGATTCTCGAAACCGGCTCGCCCGACAAGGTGTTCAACGCGCCGGAGCATCCGCGCACGGCCGAGTTCCTGGCCAAGGTTCTTTGACTTTTCCTTTCCTCTCTTCTTGCTGCATTGCCCTTCATGACCCATCGACGAAACATCCTGTCCGTTCTTCTGGCCGCACTGCTGGTGCCGCTCGCCGCCTCGGCCCAGCCCGCTGCCGACCTGAGCCCCGAGCAGGCCGGCCGCCCACGCACGCAGAAGATCGACGAGGCCATCAAGCTCGCGAAGGATTTCAAGTTCCAGAAGGAAGGCGTGCTCGTCGTCGGCACGACCACCGGTCGCCTGCCGTTCGCCGCCTATGCGACAGACACGAAGACGCCGGTGGGCAACGCCCCCGACATCGCGCAGCTGGTGGCCGACAGCCTTGGCCGCAAGCTGGAGCTGGTGTCCACCGCCTGGGCCGACTGGCCGCTGGGCCTGCAGTCGGGCAAGTTCGACGTGGTGGTGTCCAACGTGACCGTCACGGAAGAGCGCAAGGAGAAGTTCGACTTCTCGACCTACCGCAACGATCAGATCGGCATCTACGTGAAGTCGGACAGCAAGCTCGGCGCGATCAAGGAGCCGAAGGACATCGCGGGCCTGAAGGTGATCGTTTCCGCCAGCACCAACCAGGAGCAGATTCTTTTGCGCTGGAACAAGCAGAACGTGGCGGCCGGGCTGAAGCCGGTGGAGATCCAGTACTACGACGACGATGTGGTGCAGCGCCTGGCCATCCAGTCGGGCCGCGCCGATGCCTACGTGGGCCCGAACGCCATCGCTGCCTACGAGGCGCGCGACGGCAAGACGAAGCTCGCGGGCGTGTTCTCGGGCGGCTGGCCGCAGACGGCCGAGATTGCCGTTACCTCGCGCAAGGGCTCGGGCCTTGCCGATGCGGTCACGCTGGCGCTGAACACGCAAATCAAGAACGGCAACTACGCCAAGGCGCTGTCGCGCTGGAACCTGGAGTCGGAGGCCATCGCAGCCTCGCGCACCAACCCGCCGGGCCTGCCGAAGAACTGATGATGGCCATGACTTTTCTCAAGCACGCCTGGATCGCCCGTGGCCTTGTCGCGCTCGCGCTCGTGGCCGGCGCGGCCCATGCCGCCGACAAGTTCGACTTCAGCCCCGAGCAACGCGGCCGCCTGCGCACCGGCAAGGACGCCGAGGCCGTCAACGCGATTCCGCCGGGCTTCAAGTTCGTGAAGGAAGGCGTGCTGACGGTCGCGATCGCACCGTTCGCGCCACCCATATCGACCTACGCCACCGATGCGAAGACCGTCGTCGGCTTCGACCCCGACTTCGCGCTTCTCATCGCCGACGCATTGGGCCTCAAGCTCGACCTGCAGCCCATTGCCTGGGCCGACTGGCCGCTGGGCCTGAGCTCGGGCAAGTACGACGCGGTGATCTCCAACGTGGGCGTGACCGAGCAGCGCAAGGAGAAGTTCGACTTCTCGACCTATCGCCTCGGCCTGCACGGCTTCTATGTGCGCACCGACAGCGCCATCAAGGCGATCAGGGAGCCGAAGGACGTTGCGGGCCTGAAGCTGACGACCGGCGCCGGCACCAACCAGGAGCGAATCCTGCTCGAATGGAACCGGCAGAACGTGGCGGCGGGCTTGAAGCCCGTCGAGATCCAGTACTACGACGACGATGTGACGCGCACGCTGGCGGTGGTCACCAAGCGGGTCGACGCCAATTTCAATCCGAATGCGCCGCAGGCCTACGAGGCGGCGAAGAACGGGCAGATCAGGCTGGTCGGCACGGTCAATGCGGGCTGGCCGCTGAAGTCGGACGTGGCCATTGCCACGCGCAAGGGCAGCGGCCTCGCGGCGGCGCTGACCACCGCGGCCAACAACCTGATCCGCAACGGCACCTATGCCAAGGCGCTCGCGCGCTGGAGCCTGGCCGAAGAGGCGTTGCCAAAGTCGGAGACCAACCCGCCCGGGTTGCCGAAGTTCGCGCCGTGAGCATTCGCCATCTCGCATTCCTGACGCCGGGCAACTACGCCGAGGCCGACCCTTTCGCGGGCATCGAGGCCGCGCTGAAGCTCTTCGAGTTCGGCGAGAAGCGGGGCTTCAACGGCGCATGGGTACGGCAGCGCCATCTGGAGCGCGGTGTGTCGTCGGCCGCGACCTTCCTGGCCGCCGCGACGCAGCGCACGCGCCGCATCGAACTGGGCGCGGCGGTGATCCAGATGGGGTACGAGAACCCGTTCCGTCTCGCCGAAGACCTGGCCACGGTCGATGTGCTGTCGCGCGGCAGGCTGCAGGTGGGCCTGAGCGCTGGCGCGCCGCTGCATGGAGCACTGCTCGGCAACCGCTTCTACGACGCGGCGCCGAACACCATCGACTTCACGCACAAGCGCGTGGGGCGGCTCAAGGCCAATCTGGAAGACACGCTGCTCGGCGACGACCAGACTTTTGTCGAATCGGCCGGCGGACGTGTGCGGCCGCGTGTGCAGCCCCATGCACCGGGCCTGATCGACCGGCTCTGGTATGGCGGCGGCTCGCTGCGCTCGGTCGAATGGGCGGGGCGCAACGGGTTCAACCTGCTGCTGGGCAATGTGCTCTCGGGCGAGACCACCGACGACTTTCTGCAGGCACAGCTGGGCTTGATCGAGCGCTATCGCGCCAGCGAGGCGGATGCGCGCAAGGGCAGAGTGGCGCTGGGCCGTGTGATCGTGCCGCTCGATGGCGCCGATGCCGCCACGCGCAAGCGCTACCGCGAGTTCGCAGCCGGCCGCGTTGAGCGCACGCTGGCACCGCAGGGTGAGCGGCGCACGCTGTTCGCGACCGATCTCGTGGGCACGTCCGATGAAATCCTGGAGCGCCTGCGGCACGACCCGGTGCTGCCGCATGTGAGCGAATTGCGCGTGGAGCTGCCCTACAACTTCAGCAGCGAGGACTACGAACAGATATTGACCGGCCTGTCCGGCCGCATAGCGCCGGAACTCGGTTGGCGCGCGCTTTGAGTTCGAGGAGGAAAACGGGGAAGCAAGAGTAGGTAGGAGTTGAGTTCGAGGTGAGTCGGAGTCGGGTTGCGTTCCGCGCGATTCGACGGACGGCTTTGGGCGGGCCCTTGGGCCCGTTTTTTTTCTTCAGTTTCTGGTCGCGGATGCACCGAGCAGGAAATCGGTGACCTCATCCGAGAACACATAGCGCCGTCCGCCGATGAGCACGCTGTCAGGGCTCTCGGGGTCGGGCTGTGCGGTCGGCATGCCGTGCTCGACCAGCGCTTCGGCGCAGCCGAGCCAGTCGCTTTCGCCTTCTGGCTCGTTGCACGAGGCCCAGGAAAGGCCGCCGCAGGCGTTGTCGCCGAAGCCGTGCCGCTCTTCCCAGCTGGCGCCGTGCTCCAGCAGGAAGCGCACGAGGCCCGCGTCGCCTCGGAACACGGCCTTGTTCAGCGCCGAGGCGTCCCAGTCGCCGCCGCGGGTGGCGATGGGCCAGCCTAGCTTGACCATCAGCTTCACCGCGTCGACGCAGCCCTGTGCGGCGAGTTCGGGCAGCAGGCGCAGTTGTGCATCGGAGAGCGAACCGACGATGCCGGGGTGCGTCGACTGGATGCCACGGGCCGCGGCTTCGTCGCCTCGCGCGCAGGCAGCGGTGAAGGCTTCGTCCACCGGGATCGGGGTGCCGCCGCCGGCCTTCTGCAGGAGGCTGGCGACTTCGGGCAATCCGAAGCGCAGGGCGGCGGTGTAGGCGCTCGTGCCGTCTGATGTGGTGGCGAATGGATCGGCGCCTGCCGCCAGCAGCGCCTCGATGTGCGCGGGCGACCTACGACGGCGGATGGCCCACAGCAGCAGCGAACCCCAGTCGCTGGTGGGCGAGCCCATGGGCGGCTCGTTCGCGTTGCCGCCGTGCGCGAGCAGCAGGCGCAGGGTCTGCACGTCGTCGAGGTCGAGTACGCGGTAGAGCGCGTTCGTGCCCGCGACGCGTGCTCCGGCTTCGAGCAGCAGCTTTGTGCAGGCCGGGGTTTCAAGCGAGTGGTAGAGAGATTCGCCGTCGTTGGGATCGGCGCCCGCGTCCAGCAGCAGCCTGGTGAGCACGGCATCGCGGTTCTGGCCGGCGGCGCCGTAGAGCGCGGACAGGCGCTCGGTTTCGTCGGGCGCGGCAAGCGATGCCGGCGGCCAGCGGTTGCCTGCCGATTGATTCGGGTCCGCGCCTGCGTCGAGCAGCAGCTTCGCGCAGTTGCGCAGGCGTTCCTGGTAGTCCGGCAGCTGGAGCAGCCCGGAGTGGGCGACCGCGACCAGGGGCGGGAGCGAGAGCGGGCCCCCGGCGCGGTTCACCCAGCCCGGATCGCGCTCGATGGCCTGGCGGATCGGTGCCTCGTTGCCGATGGCGCAGGCGAGGATGGGGTCGTCGCCCAACAGGCCGGGGCTTTCATCGAGCAGGCGCAGGGCCAGGGCAGGCCGTGCGCGATTCACGCCTCCGGCGATGTCGCCTGCATAGACGAGGCGCAGCCATTGCAGCACGGCCTTCGCTGGATCTTCCACCTGCGAGCGGCGCGCAAGAACGAAGCCCTGCAGGTCGGTCCACGAAACGAATCCGTACTCGCGCGCGATGCACGATTGCGCGTCGTGCAGGCGCAGGCCGAGGGCCGCGATGGCGGCGTCGCTCTTGCCGGCGGCGGCCGGCAGGGCCTCGCGGAAACGGGTGGTGGCGGTGGGGTCGTTGCTTCGGTAGAGAGCAAGCAGCTCCTTGGCTTGCTTCTTCAGGTGGCCCAGGTCGGGCCGGGCGGGCATGCGCTTCATTTGAACCTCCGTGCATCAGACGCCGATGACCCGCAAATCCGGCTGCACAAAAGGTGTGTGGATCGGCAAATGAAGGCAAGTGGGTTCAACCCTTCCCGCGGGCCCGGGCGCGGCTTGCACCGCGGGCGGGATGTTAGGGCACGATGCGCGCGCCGGTCAACGGACAGACTGCGAGCGGCTACAGTGGCGCGCACATCCATCCTTCCGATATCCGACGCAAACCATGCTGCCCCGATTCATTCAGCGGCTCGCCGCACGCCTTGGTGGTTCGACCTCGACGCCCGACTCTCCGGCGGAAAACCAGCTCGCGGTGAAGCCGGGCGATTTGCTGACCCAACGCGACGGACAGGTCTGGCGGGCCGTCTGGATCCTCGAGGTCGACCCATGGCCCGATGGAACGGCGGCCGCCCATTGCCTGAGCTACAAGCCGATGGATGCCAAGCCCACGGCCGATTCCCTGAAACGGGCGGAGGTGTCGATATGGCATGCCCCCATCGACGCAGGCAGCTTCGGTGAGGAGGGCTGGGAGCTGATCGGCAACCGGCAGCCCACCGAAGAAGACCTGATCGGCTTTGTCGAGTACCTGAGGCTCACGGACTTTCCGCGCTACCTCGAGGTGACCGGAAAGGACAGCAAGGAGATCGTCCGCGAGGCCAACGCGCATTACCTGCGCGGGAACGAACTCTGCGAGCAGGGCAGGAAACAGGAGGGTATTGCCGAGTACGACGCGGCGGTGGAGCTCTTTCCGCTGTTCTTCGAAGCCATCGACAACCGGGCGTTCACCCACATGGAACTCGGGAATTTCAGCGAAGCGCTGAACGACTTCGAGCAGTCGCTGCGGGTGAATCCCGACGGGCCGGCTGCTTTCTTCTCAAAGGGCGAGTGCCTGATGCGGCTCGGCGAGCTGGCCGCCGCGGAGGCAATCTTCGCGGAGGGAGTGGAGCGCTTTCCCGAGAAGACGGCGCTCTTCCAGGACTTCTTGAAGCGCGTGCGGGCGCAGCGCTCCGCGAAGAGGTAGCCGCGCGTTCAGCGCGACGGCTGCGAACGCAGTTGCTCCCTGAGGATTCGCCGTATCTCAAGGATCGCCAACGGGTTCTCCTGCACGCTGTGCGCTGACGGAATCACCAGCTCCGATGCCGCGCCGTCCAGGTGCGAGCTTGCATACGGCACGATGCCGTCGCTCGACAGCGCCTGCGCCACGCCGGGCGTGTCGTTGCCGATGATCGAATGAAAGCGCACGCGCGGATTCATCGGCAGCCCCGATGACAGCCGCACGAACGGATCGCGGTCGCTCAGGTTGTCGATGCTGTTGGGAATGCGCAGCGGCTCCTGGCCCTGCGTGCTGGGCGCGATGCGGATCAGCTCGCGCGAGATGTCGCTCAGCTGCCCCAGCATTGCCACCGGCAGCGTGATGAGGTTGGCCACCCAGCGCGAGACGCGGTTGTTGGCAAAGTCGGTGCCGCGGTGCGGCGAGGCGATGAAGATCGCGTCGCTCACCTGCGGCAGCGGCTCGAAGCGCAGGTAGGGCGCGAGCTTTTCTTCCATGCGCTGCTGCTGCGCGCCCTGCATCGGGTAGCTGGCCAGCAGCGCCTCCCAGAGCTTGTCTTCCGACGACGACACCATCAGCCGCGACAGCACGCCGCCCATGCTGTGGCCAATCAGCGTGATGTTGTTCGAGGCCTCGGCCTTGCCCGTGGGGTCGAAGTGCGCAAGCGTCTGCGTGACGGCTTCGCGGATCGCGAAGTTGTTGATCGGCAGCGGTGCGTTGGTGGGGTAATACACCTGCCAGATCTGGTAGCGGCGGCGCAGCGTTTCGTCGCCGAGCACTTCGTTGGCCACGTTGATCCATGCCTCGGGGCTGCTCGCGAGGCCGTGCAGCATGATGACCGTGCGGCGGTTCGGGTCGTAGGGCTGCATCAGGTAGATGCGCGGCTGCGTGAGCCCGTCGCGGCCGCCGAACAGGCTGCGCAGGGCTTGCAGCGCGAAGTCGGAGCGCGCGAGCCACAGGCCATAGCCCGAGGTGAAGTTGGCGGCCAGCGGCACCTCCTGCCCTGCCAGTTGCACGTTGGCGGTGCGGTACGGGTCGTAAGCCGCAATGCGCAGCGTGTGGGTGCGCAGGATCTCGTCGAGATTGGCACCGTCGAACAGCAGCAGCGCGGTGACGGCGGGGAAGGGCATCTCGCGGTAGGGCGGCCGGGGCGGGCGCTTGTCGTCGGCCGGGCCGGGCGTTGCCTCGTCGTCCGTGCGCTTGGCGTTTGCCGCCACCAGCTCCGCGCCGAAGCCGTCGCGCCGGTAGGTGTTGCGCAGGCCCGAGAAGGTCAGCGAGGCGGCGGGAATCAGTTCGTCCGGCAGCGGCGCGCTGGTGGGCAGGCGCAGTGCCGATACGTCGGTTTCGATGCGCCAGTCGCCTACCTGCGGCACTTCCGGGGGCGGGTCCGATGGCGACCCGGTGCGCCGGTAGGTCTTGAAGAGGCCGGTAATGGCCTGCTGCACTGCGTAGTTGTAGTAGTCGCGAACCTGCGTCTGCCGGTCTTCGAAGGCGCGGTCGCGTGGCTTGCGGGCGGTGTAGAACAGGTAGGCGTAGGCATGGCGCGCGGTTTCGAGCCAGGCCTCGATGGCCGTGGTGGCCGACGAATCTGGCTGCGCTGCGGTGCCGCCTTTGTCTGCCGCCAGCGCCACCTGCAGCCACACTTCCGACAGCGCGGACAGCCGCTGTTCGTCGCTCAGGCCCGATGAGTCGGCCAGCGCATTGCGGCAGGCCTGGCCGTCCTTGCGACACAGATCGGCGTCGGAGCCGATCACGCGCAGCACTTCCTGTGCGGAGGTGCTGAGCTCGCCGGTGGTGAGCACGTCGCCGCGGCGCTGCGCGAGGTATTCGGCCGGCGAGATCGAGCCGACTTTCACGCCTGCGCAACCGGCCAGCAGCACGGCGGTACACAAAAGGCAAAGAAAGCGCATGCGCATCACGGCTTCGCCTTGGGGGCCTTGGAGTCCTCGAGGCCCGGCAGGCCTTGCCGGATCGCCTGCGAGAAGTTCACGCCCGGCGCCGCCTTGTCGGTGGCGATGGCACGGTCGGTGATGCGGCCCGCCGCGCGCAGCGCTTCCATGCTGTAGCCGGGCGTAAGGCCGCCCACGTCGTAGAGGTAGTCGGGCAGGTAGCCCGAGGCCAGCAACCGCCAGTCCATCGGCAGGCCGGGCACGATGCGCTTGGCCAATGCATACACGATGGTGGTGCAGTTGGCGGTGAGCGTGTTGTAGAAGCTGGCCTCGCGCACCAGCGCCGCGCTTTCGCCGAGGTAGGCAACGAACAGCGAGCGCATTTCCTGCTGCGGCAGGCGCACGCGGTACATGTAGACGTCTTCGCCACGCACGTTGGTACGCACGCGCATGATGTCGTGCTCGTCGGCCGCAACGAGGCTGGTCTCGAACTGCTTGAAGAAGCCGCCGACCGACGAGAAGCTTTCACCGCGCTCCTTGCGGATCTCGATGGAGAAGGTAACGAACTGCCCGTCATCGAAACCGAAGGACACCAGCGTGTGCGCGATGGCCGGGCCGCTCCAGTACGAGAGCGCCACGTCGACCGAGCGCAGGCGGTCGAGGTCGTAGCTACGCGTTTCCCAGCGCTGGGTGTAGTCGGTGTCGCTGCGCCATTCGAAGTTGCGCACGTTGTCCATCGTCACGATGTTGCCGTCGACATGGGCGTGCAACTGGCGGGACACGTCATCGGCCCACAGGCGGTTCTGCGAAGGCAGGATGGTGCCCCACCAGCCCATCAGCAATGCGAAGCCAACCACGTAGGAGAGCAGGGCGCGCGCTGCCTTGCCGCGCCACAGCAGCGCGATGGCGGCAAGGCCGAAGCCGGCCCACAGCACGCCCGCGCCGATCTTCACGAAGGAAGGCCCCGGCAACTGATACCAAAGTGCCATGCAGGCCCACATCGCCGACAGCAATACGACTAGCGATGCCGCGAAGCGGCCTAGGAAGCGCAGGAACATTCAGGTCATCGGAGAGTGAGGCGCGATTATCTCCGCCCGACCCGGGCGCCCCGGGGCCTCTACAGCATGTACGTCACGAGCTTGAAGTCCGGGTCTTCGGGGAAGGGCTTCACGGTGAAGCCCAGCCTGCGCACCAGCTTCAGCATGTCGGGGTTGTTGGCCAGCACCAGCCCGTCGATCTCGGCCAGGCCCTTGTCGCGCGCCACGTCGATGATGCTTTCCATCAGCCGCGAGCCGATGCCCTTGCCGCTGAACTCGTCGGCCACCACCAGCGAGAACTCGCAGCTGGTCTGGTCGGGGTTGGTGATGTAGCGCGACACGCCCACGATGTGCTCGCTTTCGAGCACGGTGCCCTCGGGCGACACGCTGCGCTCCATCACCACCGCCACCAGCGCCATCTCGCGGTCGTAGTCGATCAGCGTGAAGCGCGACAGCATCGAGGGCGGCAGCTCGTGGAAGCGCGAGACAAAGCGGAACCAGCGGCTCTCGGGCGACAGGCCCTGCACCAGCGCCTGCAGCATCTGCGCGTCGTTGGGATGAACCGGCCGCACGATGTACGTACCGCCACCGGGCAGCGGCCATTCACGCCGGTAGCGCGCGGGGTACGGCATGATGGCCAGGTGCTGGTAGCCGTTGACCGCGTTGCTGACGTGGGCCGCCACCGCCTGCGTGGTGCTGCCGACCACGATGCGCGCATCGACCGAAATGGCGCCCGACTCGTCTACGATGATGGGGTTGATGTCCATCTCGCGCAGCTCGGGCAGCTCGCACACCATTTCGGACACGCGCAGCAGCACGTCTTCGAGTGCTTCCATGTTCACTGCATGAGCGCCGCGCCATTCGCCCAGCGTCTCGGCCACTCGCGAGCGCTCGATGAGCCGGTGCGCAAGAAACTGGTTGAGCGGCGGCAGCTCCATGGCGCGGTCGTTCAGCAGCTCGATCATGGTGCCGCCCGCGCCGAACACGATGACGGGCCCGAAGGGCTGATCGGTGACCATGCCTACGTAGATCTCGCGCCCGCGCCGCGCGCGCACCATCTTCTGAACGGTCACGCCGTTGATGCGGGCCTCGGGCGCGAGGCGGGCAACGCGCTCCATCATCTCGACGTAGGTGTCGCGCGCGCTGGTGCCGTTCAGCACATTGAGCGCCACCCCTTCCACGTCGGACTTGTGCGCGATGTCGGGCGAGTCGATCTTCAGCGCCACCGGAAAGCCCAGCTGCGTCGCGATCATCATGGCCTCGCTGGCGCTGCGTGCGAGCAGCGTGCGCGTGATCGGAATGTGGAAGGACGACAGCAGCGACTTCGACTCCATCTCGGTCAGCACATGGCGCCGTTCGGCCAGCACGCTTTCGATGATCAGGCGCGCGCCCTCGATGTCGGGCTTGGCCAGTGCCGACAGCGGCGGCGGCGTCTGCTGCAGCAACTGCTGGTTCTGATAGAAGGCCGCGATGTTGCCGAAGGCGCCTACCGCGGCCTCCGGCGTGCGAAAGCTCGGAATGGTGGCGTCGGCCAGTACCGAGCGCGCCTTGCCCACGGACGAGTCGCCCATCCAGCAGGCCAGCAGCGGCTTGTTCATCGGCCGGGGGATGTCGGCCAGCGCTTTCGCGGTGGCAGCTGCGTCGGCGCCGGCCTTGGGAGAGAAGATGGCGAGCACGCCGTCGACCTGGCTGTCGGCCGAGGCGGCATCGATGGCGGCGCGGTAGTGCGCGGGCAGGGCCTCTTCGGAAAGATCGATCAGGTCGTTCAACGATGCGAGCGGGGGCAGGGTGGGCTGCAGCAGCTTCTGCGCGGGCGCGGAAAGCTTGCCCAGGTGGAGGCCGATCTCGTTGATCCAGTCGGCCGCCAGCACGCCAGGACCGCCGCCGTTGGTGACCACGGCCAGGCGCTTGCCCACCGGCCGGTAGCGCGAGGCCAGGCACTTGGCGGCCGAGAACAGCTCGACGAAGGAGCGAACCCGCACCGCGCCCGCGCGGCGCAGCGCGGCATCGAACACGTCGTCGCTGCCCACGATGGCGGCGCTGTGCGTCTGCGCGGCCTCGTTGCCCGCCGGCTTGCGCCCGGCCTTGAGCACCACCACCGGTTTGGCATGCGAGGCCGAGCGCAGCGCGCTCATGAAGCGGCGCGCATCGGCAATGCCTTCGAGGTACACGATGATGCTGTGCGTGGCCTGGTCGTTGGCCAGGAAGTCGAGCACCTGCGGAATGTCGACCGAGGTGTGTGGGCCCAGCGACACCACGCTCGAAAAGCCGACGCCGTTCTGGCGCGCCCAGTCGAGCATCGAGGCCGTGAGTGCGCCGGACTGCGCCACCAGCGCGAGCGGCCCCGGCTTGGCCAGTGGCCCGGCCACGCCGGCATTCAGGTGCAGCAGCGGCCGCTGGAAGCCCAGCGAATTCGGCCCCAGCAGGTGCACGCCTTCGCGGCGCGCGATCTTGCGCCACTGCGCTGCCTCGTCGGCGCCGATGCCACTCGAAAGAACCACCGCCGCCTTGCAGCCGATGCGCCCCGCGATTTCAAGCGCGGCCGCCACGTCGCGCGGCGCCAGCGCGATCAGCGCGAGATCGGCATGGGTCTGGGCCAGTTCTTCGAGCGTGCCCTTGGTGCGCACGTCCAGAAAGCGCAATGTGCCGTCGAAACGGTCGGCACGGAAGGCCTCGCGCAGCGTGCGGCCCGCAGGGGTCTGGTCGCCCGGGTCGTCGGCGTGGCCGACGAAGGCCACGATGGAGGCGGGTGCGAAAAGCGGGGTCAGGAAATGCTTGTCCATGCCCCCAAGTCTGCACCGTTCCGCACCGTTCGGGGGCAGTTGCACAGGGTCTTGACCTAAGTCATGACGTGGTCAGCGCGCTTGGCTATATTCAAGGCTCCATGCAAAAACGTATTGGCGTGATCTTCGTCTCGCGACGAAATTCATTGCGCAGCATCCTTGCCGAAGCGTGCCTCGCGCACCTGGACCCGAAGCGGTTCTCGGTATCTTCCTGCGGTCAACCCGGGCACATTGCCCGTGAGTTCCATCCCGCGGCCGTTGCCGCATTGACGAGCGCCAGCATTCCCCCTCCCGAACGGCCGCCGCGCAGCTGGGACGAACTGGTGCGCGCGAATGCCTCCCCGGCGGACTTCGTCATCACGCTGGACGCGGCCAGCGCATCCCGCCAGCCGTCATGGCCCGGCCAGCCCGACGCGGCGCTGTGGGCCTACCCCGACATCGCCGACGGCAACGACCTGGAGAAGACCGCGCACGACGCCGTCCAGATGCTGTTCTCGCTGCGCCGCCGGCTCGAACTGCTGGTGAGCCTGCCGATGCAGGGGGCGGACCGCTCGGCCGTTCGCTCCGATGTGCGGGACCTGGGATACATGCGTTAGCAGAGGCCCTGGCTCGAACGCCCCCGCGTTCGGCTCACTCCAGCGTGAAGCCGATCTTCAGCGTCACCTGCCAGTGCGCGACCTTGCCGTCCACCACGTGCCCGCGCGTCTCGGTGACGGTGAACCACTGGATGTTGCGCAGCGTTTCGTGCGCCTTGGCGATGGCGGTTTGCACGGCGTCTTCGATGCCGGTCGAGGAGGAGCCCGTCAGCTCCAGCGATTTGTAGACGTGGTTGGACATGGGGTCTGTCTCCTTCTGGGTTGATGGGCGATGGGCCCGGAAAACATCGTAGTCCTGTTGCGGGCGTCAGTGGACGAATCCGCCCTTGACGAAGCGCACGGGTTCGGCATCCATGCGCGCGATGAGTGCGCCCAGGCCGTCCGGCGCCAACGGCCGCGTGCCAGCCGATGCAGGCTGCTCGGTGCGGCACAGCAGGTCGTCGTCGCTCCACGCGCCTTTGCCGGGTTCGCCGCGCGCGCGAAGCCAGCCGTCTCGGTCCACGATCAGTTGCGTGCCCGCGAGCTGCGATGTCGCGGCGACCAGCGAGAAGGCGGCCCATGCGGCGGGCGAGGCGGCGATGCAATCGTCGGCCTGCGATGCGGCGGCCTTGGCATCCGGCGCAAGGAACACGGTGACGAGGCGCGGGTCGTCGAGCAGCGGCGGCACGCTCGCACCCGCAGCCACGATCCGCAAGCGCTGCCCGCGCCAACTGCTCAGACTGCGTGGCGGCTTGCCCTTGCATTGCACAGCCACATCGGGCGGTGCGATCGGCTGCGTCCACAGCCCGGCCGCACGCAGGCTTTCACCCGCGCCCTGCGCTTTCATGAAGTCGATCAGTGCCCAGGCGTCCGCGTCACGCAGTACACCGCCGAAGCCGGGCATCGTCGGGGCGCCGCGCCGGTCGCGCATGCCATTCATCACATGCCAGAGCACATCGCCGTCGGCGCGCCGCCACAGCAGCGGCCCGCCAAGATTGGGCGGCCACACGGGTTGTGAAGCGGCCAGCGGCCCCTGTCCGCGCCCATCGGTGCCATGGCAGGCCACGCACTGCGCCGCATACAGCACGCGCCCGCGCTCGATGCTGTCTGCGGTGAAACCGGTGGGCGATGTCTGGAAGCTGGTCGGGTACGCGGGTACCAGCACCACGTTGGCTTCGGGCCAGGGCGCCAGCGCGACCAGCAACGCAGCCGCTGCAACGAGCCACACGCGGCGACGACGCCAGAGCGCGGCGAGCAGCAGCGTCAGCACCGCCACCGCAAGCACGACCACCGTGAGCCCGAGCCGTCGCGCCTGGCCAGGATCGATCAGCAGGTTCTCGCCCGACAACCGCAGCGCCCACGGCCATGCCGGCTGGCCGTGCGCGTGCGAGACCAGCCCCAGCGCATCGAGCAGGCGCAACAGCTGCAGTTGCGCGCCCTGCAGCAGGCCGATCAGCAGGTTGAGCCAACCGGCCTCGGGCAAAACGCTCATGTCACCACGTGGCGTCGAGTCCCAGGTGCTTGAGCGCCTCGTGCCGCAATTCGGCCAGCCGCGGGTCGCCACGATGGCGCGGGTAAGGCAGATCGACCACCAGTTCCGCCGCAATGCGCGCCGGCCGGTCGCTCAGCACGATCACGCGGTTGGCCAGGAACAGCGCCTCTTCCACGTCGTGCGTGACCAGCAGCGCCGAGAAACCGGCGCGTTGCCACAGGTTGACCAGCTCGCTCTGCATCGCGATGCGCGTGAGCGAATCGAGCTTGCCCAGAGGCTCGTCGAGCACCAGCAGCTGAGGGTCGTTGACCAGCGCACGCGCCAGCGCCACGCGCTGCGCCATGCCGCCGGAGAGGTGATGCGGAAAGGCTTTCGCGAATTCGGTGAGGCCCACGAGCTTGAGCGCTTCGTCGACGCGGGCGCGCTGTTCCTTCAGCACGCCGCGCGCCTGCAGGCCCAGCGCCACGTTGTCCCACACGCTGCGCCATGGGTAGAGCGTCGGGTCCTGGAACACGACGATGCGCGACGGGTCGGGCCGCGTGATGGCTTCGCCGTTCTGCGTGATGGCGCCGGCGGTTGCGGGTTCGAGCCCGGCCACCAGCCGCAGCAGGGTCGACTTGCCGCAACCGCTGGGCCCCAGCAGCGCGACGAACTCGCCGGGGCGCACCTGCAGGTCGACGCCGTCGAGCACCTGCAGCACGCCGCCGGACACCTCGAACCAGTGGCTGACGCCGCGGATGTCGATGTGGGCGCCGCCGGTGGTCTGGGTCGGCGCGGGCGCGCGAGGAAGCACTGCATTCACCATTTGACGGTTCCTTTCTGCCAGGACAGCACGCGGTCGCGCACCTTGAAGAGCAGCGTGATGAGGCCCGAGCACAGCGCGGCCATGACGAACAGCGCCGCGTACATGTTGGCGTACGCTGCCCAGCCCTGGGCCCACTGCAGATACCAGCCGAGCCCGGCCTTCACGCCCATCATCTCGGCCGTGATCAGCACCGAGAACGAGGCGCCAAGGCCCATGAACAGGCCGACGAACACCTGCGGCAGGGCGGCTGGAATCGCCACCCGCAGCACCAGGAAGCGTTCCGACGCACCCAGCGTGCGCGCCACGTCGTAGTAACTCTTGTGCACCGAGGCCACGCCCGACCAGGTGAGCACCGCCACCGGGAAGAAGGTGGCCAGCCCCACGAGGAACACGGCGGCCGAATAGCTCGACGGCGCAAAGAAGAAGGCCAGCGGCAGCAGTGCCGACGCCGGCACCGGCCCCAGGAAGCGCAGCAGCGGATGCACCCAATACCCCGCGATGCGCGACCAGCCGATCGACACGCCCGTGACAAAGCCGATCAGCGCGCCCAGCACGAAACCATTGGCCAGCAGGCGCAGCGAATACGCGGTCGACAGGCCCAGGCGTTGCCAGTCCTCATGAACCACGTCGATCAGGCTCTGCGGCGGAGCGAAGAAAGGCGAAGGCAGCACGCCGAGCTTGGCGGTGCCGATCTCCCACAGCGCAAGCACTACGGCCAGCGCGACCAGCCATTGCCCGGCCGGCCGCAGCGTTCGCGCCAGCTTGCCCGCGCGGTGGCCCAGCAGCGAAATGGCGAAGAGCAGGGCGGCGACCACCAGCGTGGCAATGCCGAACTCGCGCGTGAAGGCCCAGTCGTTGAAGCCGACCTCCTTGTTCGGCCACAGCAGCGTGAGAAGGCCCAGCGCGACCCAGGCGGCTGCGGCGAGCAGGCCGGTGGGCCAGATGCCGGTGGGGGCGGGAGGGCGCAGCGCAACCGTCTGCGGGGTTTTCTGCCGCGGTGCGTGATGAGCGGGCGCATTGCCCTGCAACCCGAGCGGCGAGTCCAGAACCTGTTCAGCGGTGGTCATGCGAGAACGTCCAGCGACACGTGATTGGCGAAGCGCGTCACGTCAGTGCTTTTCTTCAAGATGCCGGCGTTGCGGAAGTCGGCGGCGAAAGCCTCCACTTCGTTGCGCAGCGCCTTGCCGGCCGGGTGGTGCTTGTAGGTGAGCTCGGCCAGCAGCTTCTGCAGGTCTTCGAGCGGCACCTTGGGCGCGTACTTCGAATAGATCCTGGCGGCTTCGTTCGGGTTTTCCGACACGTAGTCGGAGGCCTGCGCGAGCGCGCGCACCACTGCGGCGGCGCGTGGCTTGTCGTTGCGCGCCAGCTCGCCGCGGGCGCCGACGATGCAGCACAGACGCTCGGCGTATTCGCCCTTGGCGCTGTTGGCGATCTCGGTGAAGACGCCGGGGTTGCGCTTCTCGATGAGAAACACGTTCGGGTCGCCGTCGGCAATCGCGTGGATCTCGCCCTTTTTCACGGCCACGTCGAGCAGGTCTGCGGGGTAGACGCGCCAGTCGACGTCCTTCTCGATGTCGATGCCTTTCTTCGCGAGATGAATGGCATAGAACTGCCTGGCCGGGCTGTTCTGGTCCGATACGCCGATGGTCTTGCCCTTGAGGCTGGCAAGGTCGGTCGTCACCCCCGAGGCCCTGGCCCCCACCAGCCGCAGGCAGCCGCCGTGCACGCTGCCCACCACCTTGACGTCGAAGCCCGCCTCCAGCGGCTTCACCCAGCGGTGGATCAGGCCCACGCCCACGTCGGCCTTGGCGGTCGCCAGTGCCTCCAGCATCTGGTCGGACGAGCCCGCCCAGTTGAGCAGCTCGACGTCGAGCCCGTTCTTCTCGAAGAAACCCCGCTCCAGTGCCACTGGCACTGGGGCCAGGCAGAAGCCGGCCTGGCTCCAGGCGAAGGTGAGCTTGCGCGGCTGCGAGCGTGCCACGGTGGCGAGCAGGGCACCGGAGCCCACGATGGCTGCCGCCGCCCCGGCCTGCAGCACGCTGCGGCGCGAAGGCGGTAAGTGATCGAGAGGAACGGTCATCGCAAGCTTCTCCACCGAAAAATTGGAAGCAGCGAGTGTTGGCGCGCGAGGCCCGCGCGGCCAACGAATGAATGCGGCTATGGATATGCGCGCAACTACTTTTCCCTGGCGCCGAAGCTCTCCGCCAGGAATTCGACGATGGCCTGCACTCGCGCCGTGCGCCCCTTGCGGCTGGGCACCAGCAGCGTGACCGGCGCGCTGTCGAACTGCCAGTCGGCCAGCACGCGCACCAGCGTGCCGCGTGCCACGGCGTCGGCCGCGTCCCATTCGGAGCGCAGCACCAAGCCCATGCCCTGTTCGGCCCACTGGCGGGCCACGCCGCCGTCGTTGGTAACGTAGGCGGGCGAGATGCGCAGGGTCTGGGGTTTGGCCCTGGCGGCTGCGCGGCTGGCCGGGCGCACGTGCCATAGCGTCACGTCTTCATCGTTCTCGCGGATGCTGATGCAGCCGTGCGCCATCACGTCGCGTGGCACGCGGGGCACGCCGTGCAGGCGCAGGTATTCCGGGCTCGCGCACAGCCAGCGCTCGTTGGCGCTCAGCGTGCGCGCCACCCACGACGAGTCGCGCACGGTGCCGATGTGGATCACCGCGTCGGCGTCGTGCCGGTCGGGCCATGGGGTTTCGCGCAGGTCGAGCTGCACGCTCAGCCCCGGGTGCAGCCGGGCGAAGCGCGCGAGCATGGGCGCTATGTACTGCCGGCCGTAGCCGAAGGGCGCGGCGATGCGCAGCGTGCCGGTGAGCCGCTGATCGTCGCGCTGCATCGACTCGCGCAGCCCCTCGATCTGGCCGAGCAGCGTAGCCGCCTCGCGCGCGAAGCGTTCGCCCTCGGGCGTGAGGCTCAGCCGCCGCGCGGTGCGGGTGGCGAGCGACAGGCCCAGCGTGGCTTCGAGCTTGCGCAGCCGCATCGACAGCGCGGGCGGTGTGACGTCGAGCGCGCGCGCCGCGGCGCTCAGCGAAGGTTCGCGCAGCAGAGCGGCCGCAAGCTGCATGTCTTCGATCTGGATCATTAACTTGTGCTTAACGATTGATGACCATGCATTGAAGCACAAGCATGGCCTTGAAACGTACAGTCGGTGCCCATGCAAGCCCACAACGCCTATCCACGCGCCGTGCTTTTCGACCTGCTCACGGCGCTGCTCGATTCCTGGACCGCCTGGAACACCGCTGCAGGTTCCGAAGAAAAAGGCCGCGCCTGGCGCGCCGAGTACCTGCGGCTCACTTACGGCTGCGGCGCCTACGTGCCCTACGAGCAGCTGGTGAAAGACGCTGCGCGCCACACCGGCATGGCCGACTCCGCGCCCGACGCACTCGAAGCCCAATGGGACACCCTGCCCGTGTGGGACGGCGCACGCGAACTGTTGCTGGCGCTGAAGCCGCACTGCAAGCTCGCCGTAGTCACCAACTGCTCGAAGCGGCTCGGCCATCGCGCGGCGGCGCGGCTGGGCATCGACTGGGACGTGGTCGTCACTTCGGAGGAGGCCGGCTTCTACAAGCCCGATCCACGTCCGTATCGCTTGGCGCTCGACCGGCTGGGTGTGAAGGCTGAAGAAGCGGCTTTCGTTGCCGGTTCGGGCTACGACATGTTCGGCACATCGGCGGTCGGGCTGCGCACCTACTGGCATAACCGCGTCGGGCTGGCGCTGCCGCAGGGTGCTCCGACGCCCGAACTGCAGGCGGCAACGCTGGCACCCACGCTGCCCTGGCTGCAATCCTTCAGCAAATGACGAGCTTGCTCATGAACAACACCCTCGCCACCATCGACACACCCGCCGCCCTCATCGAGCGCTCGCGCATGCAGCGCAACATTGCGCGCATGCAGCAGCGCATGAACGAACTCGGCGTGCGCTTTCGCCCGCACGTGAAGACCAGCAAGTGCATCGCCGTTGCCAAGGCACAGCGTGATGGGGGCGCGCAGGGCATCACCGTCTCCACGCTGAAGGAGGCCGAGCAGTTCTTTGCCGAGGGCTTCACCGACATCCTCTATGCCGTCGGCATGGCGCCGCACCGGCTGCAGCATGCGATGGACCTGCGCCGTAGAGGCTGCGCGCTGGGCATCCTCACGGATGGTGTCGAGTCGGCGCGCGCGATCGTGGAGTTCGGCCGCGCGAACGGCGAGGTGTTCGACGTGCTGATCGAGGTCGATACCGACGGCCATCGCTCCGGCATCCGGCCCGAAGAAGACGCGCTGCTCGAAGTGGCGCATGTGTTGCACGACGGTGGCATGCGCCTCGGCGGCGTGATGACGCATGCCGGCTCCAGCTACGAGCTCGACACGCCCGAAGCCCTGCGAGCCATGGCCGAACAGGAGCGCTCGGGCAGCGTGCGCGCTGCCCAGCGGCTGCGCGACGCGGGCCTGCCGTGCCCGGTGGTCAGCGTGGGCTCGACGCCTACGGCGCTGATGGCCGAGGCGCTCGAGGGCGTTACCGAGGTGCGGGCCGGCGTCTACGTGTTCTTCGACCTCGTGATGCGCAACATCGGCGTATGCATCGAGGACGACATCGCCCTGAGCGTGCTCACCACGGTGATCGGCCACCAGGCCGACAAGGGCTGGGCCATTGTCGACTCAGGCTGGATGGCGATGAGCCGCGACCGTGGCACGCAGAAGCAGAAGCGTGACTTCGGCTATGGGCAGGTCTGCTCCATGGATGGGACCGTACTCGACGGCTACGTGCTCAGCGGTGCCAACCAGGAGCACGGCATCCTCTCGCGCGAAGGCGCGCCGGACACGGGCATTGCGGCGCGTTTTCCCATCGGGACGCGGCTGCGCATATTGCCGAACCACGCTTGTGCGACTGGCGCGCAGTTTCCCGAATATCAGGCGCTGTCTGAAGATGGCTCGCTGGAAACCTGGGGGCGGTTCCACGGCTGGTGAGTGCACAGCGTCGGCGCTTGAGCGAGAGCGGCCTCGTGTCGGTCAGCCAAGTCGAGCCGCCGCAGCAGGGTGCGCGTGGAGGGTTCCTGAATCTTGCCACCAGCCTTGTCGCCCCAGAGGAAGCCGACCGCGCTAGGATGTGGCCTCTCTTTTTTCAGGAGACAGCCCCATGACCCGAGTACTGGTGCGCAGCTTCAGCGTTTCGCTCGACGGCTTCGCCGCTGGCCCAGACCAGAGCCTGGAGCACCCGCTGGGCGTTCGTGGTCCTGAACTCATGGACTGGTTCTTTCCCACGCGCGTCTGGCAGCAGATGCACAAGACGGGCGAGGCCAACGGCGAGACCGGCATCGACAACGAGATCGCCGAACAAGGCTTCGCCGAAATAGGTGCCTGGATTCTCGGACGCAACATGTTCGGGCCGGTGCGCGGTCCCTGGCCGGACGAGAGCTGGAAAGGCTGGTGGGGCGATGAGCCCCCGTACCACGTGCCGGTCTTCGTGTTGACCCACCATGCCCGCGCGCTGCTGACGATGCAGGGTGGCACTACTTTCTACTTCGTCACCGGCGGCATCCGCGAAGCGCTGGCACAGGCACAGGTCGCCGCGGGTGCGCGCAACGTGCGCGTGGGCGGCGGCGTGGCCACCGTACGCGAATACTTGAAGGCCAGGCTGATCGACGAACTGCACCTGGCCGTGCGTCCGGTGCTGCTGGGCAAAGGCGAGGCGCTGTTCGCAGGCCTGGACCTGCCGGCGATGGGCTACAGCTGCGAACGACAGGTGGCAGGCGAGCGCGCCACGCATATGTTCCTGCGCCGCAGCGCGCCTTGACATGGGAAGAGTGGCTCAAATGTCGACGGGGTCCCGCCACGTCATCTCAGAACGACCGCTCCTCGATCACCCGTCGCACCGTCCGTAGCGCACTGCGCAGCTCGTCCAGCCCGACCGACCCCAGTGCGAGGCGCAGCGCATGCGGCACGTGCTGTGACGTCGCGAAGGGCTCGGCAGTGGACACCGAGACGCTATCGCGCATCAGCGCCGCCGCAACCAAGTCGGCGCGGGTTTCGTCCGGCATGGACAACCAGACGAAGTACGACGAAGGGTGTCGCACGCACCGCAGTCCGGCAAGCTCCTCGCTGGCGATGGCTTGCCGCGCCGCCGCGTCCTGCCGTTTCTCCGCCTCGAGGCGGTTGACCGTGCCGTCTTCCAGCCACGCGCAGGCGATGGCCGTGGTCACGCCCGGCGTGCACCAAGTCGTGGCCCGGATTGCGCGTTCGAGCTTGGGCACCAACACATCGGGCGCGGCGACGAAGCCCACGCGCAGCCCGGTCGCCACGCTCTTGGAAAGACCCGAGACATACACCGTCGTCTCCGGTGCCAGCGTTGCCAGCGGCGACGGCGCGTCGTCCGCCAGAAAGGCGTAGGCGGCGTCTTCGATGATGAGCAGGCCATGCCGTCTTGCGATGGCGGCCAGCCGGCGGCGCCGGCTTGCGCTCATCACCCAGCCCAGCGGGTTGTGCAGGGTCGGCATCGCGTAGATGGCCTTCACGCGGCGGCGCGCGCACAGGCGTTCCAGCGCGTCCAGGTCCGGCCCCTCTCCGGATGCCGGTATGGGCGCCAGTTCCAGCCGGTGTGCCTCGGCGAGCACCTTGAAGCCGGGGTAGGTGAGGGCGTCGACGGCGACCACGTCGCCCGGTTGGAGCAGCGCCATCACCGTTACTGCCAGTCCGTGCTGTGCGCCGTCGACGAGCAGCACGCTCGACGGCTCGGCCGCCAGTCCTCGCGACGCGAGATGCCGGGCGACGCAGGCGCGTTCATGCATTCGGCCGCCATGGGGTGCATAGCGCAGCATGGCGTCCAGTTCACCACCGGCGGCGAGCTGCCGCAGTGCGGCGCGCAGCAGCTCGGCCTGTCCGGGCAGCGATGGGTAGTTGAAGTTCAGGTCCACCAGGTCCGGTGCCATGGTCCGCTGATCGACGCCAACACCGCCGTGCATCGCCGCTTCGCGCACGAAGGTGCCGCGGCCGACCTCGCCGCTGACCAGCCCCATCGCCTCCAGCTCCGCATAGACGCGCGAAGCAGTAACCAGCGCCAGGCCGTGGCGCTCGGCCAGCCGCCGGTGCGTAGGCAGGCGGGTGCCCGGCTGAAGGCGTCCCGCGCGGATCTCGGCGGCGAGTTCATCGACCAGTTGCTTGTAGCGGGCTTCGGCCATCGTGCGATGTATCCATGACAATTTTTTGATTGTATTGATCGCCCGGCCTACGATGAGCGCATCTCAGCCCTCACGCACGAATCCTATGCACATCGCGATCCTCACCTTCGACGGCTTCAACGAACTGGACTCGCTCATCGCGCTGGGCGTGCTCAACCGTATCAAGAAGCCGGGGTGGCGCGTGACTTTGTGTTGCCCGACCCCGGAAGTCACGTCCATGAACGGCGTGACCGTACGCGCCCAGTCGTTGCTGGAGGATGCGCGCCTTGCTGATGCCGTCGTCGTCGGCAGCGGGGTGAAGACGCGGGAGGTCGTCGCCAGCCCCGAGCTGATGGGGCGCCTGGCGCTCGATCCGGCCCGCCAGCTGATCGCAGCGCAATGCTCCGGTACTTTGATCCTGGCCAAGCTCGGCCTCGTGGGCGGCATACCGGCCTGCACCGACCTGACCACCAAGCCCTGGGTGCAGGAGGCCGGCGTGGAGGTCTTGAACCAGCCCTTCTATGCGCGTGGCAATGTCGCAACTGCGGGTGGCTGCTTTGCTGCGCCCTACCTGGCCGGCTGGATCATCGCCCGCACCGAAGGGCTGGAGGCTGCCGCCGCAGCGCTTCACTACGTCGCCCCGGTTGGCGAGAAGGAAGCCTACGTGGCCAACGCACTCGGGAACATCACGCCGTACCTGCCGCAATGACCTCTTGCGCGGGCTGAATCGACAGCTCAGCGCCTTATGGGCGCATGCAGCACCGCATTCGCCCCCGACCCGGCCGAAGCCTGCGTCGGCGACGCATCGGCCAGTGTCCTGACCGGGCCGCAGCGCCCGTAGGTGTCGTCGAAGCGCACGATGTCGTCTTCGCCCAGGTATCCGCCGGTCTGCACCTCGATCACTTCGAGCACGGTCTTGCCCGGGTTCTCCAGCCGGTGGATGGCGCCCGAGGGCAGGTAGATCGATTCGTTCTCGCGCACCAGCGTGACTTCGCCGTTGCAGGTGGCGCGCGCCGTGCCCTTCACCACGATCCAGTGCTCGGCGCGGTGGTGGTGCATCTGCAGCGACAGTTTGCCACCGGGCTTCACGGTCAGGCGCTTGACCTGGAAGCGCTCGCCCAGGTCGATGCTGTCGTACGCGCCCCAGGGCCGCACCACGCGGCGGTGCTCGGTGGCCTCGGCGCAGCCTTCCAGCGAGAGCTTGCGCACAACGTCGGCCACCTGCTCCGCGCAGCCCGCGCCGGCCACCAGCACGGCGTCGGGCGTGTCCACGATGATCAGGTTTTCGGTACCCAGCGCCACCACCGGCCGGTGCGGCGCGTGGATGAAGGTGTTGCGCGAGTTCAGCGCGCTGGCCTTGCCGCTCAGCCGGTTGCCCGCGTCGTCCGCCGGGTGCAGGCTGGCAACCGCGTTCCAGCTGCCGACGTCGCTCCACAGGCCTTCGAACTTCACGACAGCGATGTCCTTGTGCTTTTCGAGCACGGCGTAGTCGATGCTGTCGGCTCGGCAATCCTCGAAGGCTGCGCGGTCCAGCCGCAGGAAGCTGCCGTCGGTTGCAACGGCGGCAGTGGCGCGCTCGCAGGACAGCAGGATGTCGGGTGCATGCCCGCGCAGCGCTGCGATCAGCGTGCGCGCCTGCACGAGGAAGATGCCCGCGTTCCAGCTGTAGCCGCCATGCAGGATCAGCTGTTCAGCCACCGCTGCCGTCGGCTTTTCGACAAAGCGCACCACGGCCTGGCTGCACCCGTCGGCCGAGGGTTCGCCGGCTTCGATGTAGCCGTAGGCGGTGCTCGGAAAACTCGGCACCACGCCGAAGGTGACGATCTTGCCGGCCAATGCGGCCTCGACGCCGGTGCGCACGGTGCGGGCGAACAGCGCGGCGTCGGGAATGTGGTGGTCGGAGGGCGCGAACAGCAGCAGGTCGTCGGGCTCGGCCAGCAGGGCGGCCGAGGCCATGGCGGCAGCGGTGTTGCGCGCCACCGGCTCGAGGATCTGCCGGCCCGTGGCGTGCGCGTTTTCCACCGCTTCCTTCACCAGGAAGCGATGGTCTTCCGACGTGACGCAGGTGATGTCGGCATTCAGCACCGACAGCCGTTCGAGCGTGAGGTGCAGCAGGCTCTTGCCGCCGACCAGCGGCGCGAACTGCTTGGGCAGCGCCTTGCGCGACAAAGGCCACAGCCGCGTGCCGCTGCCGCCGCACAGGACCACGGGATGGATGAGGGGGGTGTTCATGATCGTTTGCGTTGTGGTGGGGCGGGGTTCAGATCAGGCCGGAGTACGCCGCATAGCTCACGGCCTGGGCACGCGAATGCACGTGCAATTTCTTGTAGATGTTCTTGATGTGGGCGTTGACGGTCTGCCCCGAGATGCCCAGCTTGACGCCGATCTCCTCGGTGACATGGCCGCGCGCCACGAAGCGCAGGATTTCGCACTCGCGCGCCGTCAGCGTCGCTTCGCGCGGGGGCGGCTCCACCGACGGCGGCGTGCGGCTGTCGGGCCGGTGGCTCAGCCGCGAGAGCAGTCGGCGCGCGAGCCGCGGCGTGATGGCCGCGCCGCCGTTGACCACCTGCAGCACGGCCTGCGCGAAGCTCTGGAGCCACGCGTCCTTCAGCAGGTAACCGGTGGCGCCCAGCTCGAAGGCATGCAGCACGTGCGACTCGTCCTCGAGCGCGGAGATCACGATGATTTCTCCCGTGCGATGTTGCTCGCGGGCTTCCTGGATCAGGTCGAAGCCGGTGCCGTCGCCAAGCCGCAGGTCGACCATCAGCACGTCGAACTCGTGCGTGGCCAGCAGACGGCGGCCGTCGCGCAGGCTGCCTGCCTGGCCTTCGAGCTGGATGCGCAGGTCCGACAGCAGCTCCTGCGCTATCACCCGGCGCATGAATTCGTCGTCATCCACGAGCAGGACGCGCACGGGTGCATCCTCCTGCCCCGTCAGGAAGCCGGGCCACAGCGGCGCAACAGGCGGAACGATGCCCGGTGGAAACCCCGAGCGGCCATCGGCCTGCTCGCCAAGAAAGGGGGATGGGTTGTCAGACATGGGTGTGTCCCAGGTTGGAGTTGATGTGGGTGCTGGTGCCGTTGCTCTGAAAGCGCGGGAGGTCCGCGGTAAAGGCCGGCGCCGGATCGTCGAAGCCGTGTGGGTTCGCGGCCTGCCAGCGCCAGCTGTCCGCGCACATCTGGTCGAGGTCGCGGCGCGCGCGCCAGCCGAAGGCGAGGAAGGCGCTGCGCGCGTCGGCCCAGTAGGCAGGTGCGTCCCCGGGGCGGCGCGGCCCGATGCGCAGGGCAATGCGGCGGCCGCTTGCGCGCTCGAAGGCCGACACCACTTCGAGCACCGAGGCGCCACGGCCGGTGCCGAGGTTGGTCATGAGAATGCCGCTGTGGCGCACTGCATGGCGCAGTGCCGCCACATGGCCTTCGGCCACGTCCATCACGTGCACGTAGTCGCGCACGCCGGTGCCGTCGATCGTTTCGTAATCGTCGCCGTGCACCACCAGGCATTCACGCTCGCCGGCCGCGACCTGCGAGATGTAGGGCATCAGGTTGTTGGGCGGCCCGTGCGGGCGCTCGCCGAGCAGGCCACTTTCGTGCGCGCCGACGGGGTTGAAGTAGCGCAGGCAGGCAATGCCCCAGCGCGCATCGGCCTGCGCCAGGTCGGCCAGCACGGTCTCGACCATGGCCTTGGTGCGGCCGTAGGGGTTGACCGCGCCGTAAGGTGCGCTCTCCGCAATGGGCGAGGGCTGCGAGTCGCCGTACACAGTGGCCGATGAGGAGAACACCAGCGTGCGCACGCCCGCACGGCCCATGGCCTGCACCAGCGCCAGGGTTCCAGCCAGGTTGACGTCGTAGTAGCTCACCGGGTCGGCCACCGATTCGCCGACCGCCTTCAGCCCCGCGAGATGCACGACCGCCTCGATCCCGTGTGCCGCGAACACGCGGTCGAGCGTTGCCGCGTCGCGTACGTCGCCGCGCACGAGAACGGGTTCGACGCCCGTGATGCACGCCACCCGGTGCAGCGAGCGCGCATCGCTGTTGACGAGCGAGTCGAGCACCACCGGCAGGTAGCCCGCGGCGATCAGCGCCACGCAGGTGTGGCTGCCGATGAAGCCGGCGCCGCCGGTCACGAGGACCCTGGGTGCGGATGTGGACTTGGGCATGGTCGTGGTCCTCGTGTGGGGTGCCGCGTCAGCCGGCGATGCAGCGCTGCAGTTCCTCTTCGAGGCGCTGCAGGATTGCGTTGCGGTCAAGTTCGGCCTCGGCGAAGCGGCGGCCGGCCGAGCCCAGCAGTTCGCGCGTTTCGGGCGACATGGAGAGCTGTTCGATGGCATCGGCCAGCGCCGCCGCATCGCCCGGCTCGACCACCACGCCGCGGCCCCACACGGCCTCGCTGAGCGCGGTGCCGGCATGCGCGGTCACGATCACGGCACGGCCGCTTGCGAGCATGCCGCCCAGCTTCGACGGCATGACGAGGTCGGCGGCATCGGCGCGCTGTGGCAGTACGTGGATGTCGGCCATGCCCAGCAGCTCGTTGAGCCTTTCGGCAGGCTGCAGATCAAGAAAATGCGTGTTGCCCAGCCGGATGCAGGCGTCCATCAGCGAGGCCCGGCTCGGGCCGTTGCCGCAGAACACGAAGTGGATGTTGTGGGAGCACACCAGCAAGCGCGCCGCTTCGGCCAGCAGCTCGATGCCCTGCTTGCTGCCGAGGCTGCCCGCGTAGAGCACGACCACCGCGCCGGCGGGAATGTTCAGCTCCGCCCGAAAGCCCTGCGCCGGCACGCCTTCGGCCACAGGCGGGCGCGCAACGGGCTGGATGGCTTCCACGTCGACCCAGTTCGGAAACAGCACCAGCCGCGATTCGTCCACGCCTTTCTCCAGGGCCTTGGTGCACATCGTGGAAGAGATGGACGACACCCGGTCGAACTTGCGCATCAGCCAGCGCTCGGCGGCCAGGGCGAAGCGCCGCACGCGTTCGCCACGCAACCAGCCGAGGCCGAATGCAGCGTCCACTTCGTAGTCCTGCACGTGCAGCCAGGAGCGGATGCCGAGCAGCTTCGCGAAGCACAGCGCGGCCGGCGCGCAGGAGATGGGCGGCTCCACCACGAACACCACGTCAGGCTTCCAGCGCAATTGCGCCAGCAGCAGCGGAATGCTCGACAGCGTGAACGACAGCAGGTGCCCGATGCGCCCCAGCGCACGAGGCTTTGAAGGCACCCAGGTGGGCGCGCGGCAGACCGTCACGCCGTTCCAGTCGGTCTTGCGGTAGGCCCATGCCGAGTAGCCCTCGAGCACCGACCACTGCGGAAAGAAGGGCGGCGACGCAATCACCCGCACCTCATGCCCGCGGGCGTGCAGCCACTCGGCCATCTCGCCCGAGTACTTGCCGATGCCGGCCAGTTCGGGAGCGAAGTTCATCGAGTAGACGAGGATCTTCACGATGCCTGCCTCCGCGTCAGCAGGCGCACGATCGGGAAGAAGCCGAATTGCAGGCGCATGCGCGTCTCGTACAGCACGAAGTCGGTCACGCAGGCAATGAAGAACACGTAGTGCGGCCTGTCCGGAAAGACCATCACCACCGCGCCGTATGACGCCAGCCGCAGCGCAACCTCCACCAGCGCCCAGGCGCCGAGCGAGCCCATCGAGGTCTTCAGCGACAGCACCATCTCGTGGTGGATCGTGTAGGTGCGCAGCAGGAAGTACGGCGCAATGCACATGAAGATGGTGCGCGCCTCGTTGCCCAGCTTGAGCAGCGGCGCGGCCACCGAGATGAGGGCAGCCAGCCCGACGAAGAGCCCGCAGCCCAGCAGGAAGGAATGCTTCGCCAGGCGCAGCTTGGCCGCAGTGAAATTGCCTGCGTCCGTTTCCAGCATCGCGGGCGTCTTCGTGACCAGGAAGGCCTGCACGAACTGCGACGGCGCTTCGGCCAGCAGGAACGCGAGCTTGAAGGCCCCCACGTAGCTCAGCGGCATGAAGTACGCCACGATGAGCAGGTCCGACTTGCGCAGCAGGAACATGAGCAGCGAATACACCGTCGCACCGGCCTGCGATGCCAGCCCGAGCGCGGCCCGCCCGGCCGGTGGCGCCGCGCCATTGCCCGGCAGGCCGACGGCCACGCACACCACCACGACGGCGAACAGGTTGATGAGCAGCAGGTGCGCCACGCCCAGGTCGAAGCGCACCGCCACGCACAGGCCTATGCCCACGACCAGGATGGTCGCGCGGATGCCGGCCTCCAGGTTGAGCAGCCCCGCGTGGCCCAGGCCGCGGCTGAACGAAAGGCGCAGGCTGTTGAACGAGAAGACCGCCAGCGTGGCCACCAGCAGAAGGAAGGGCGCGTCGCCCACGGGCATGTGCTGCACCGTGAGGATCACCGTCACCAGCACCGTGGCCAGCGGCAGGCCGATGGCCAGCGTGCGCACGACGTCGCCGCGCGTCACGCCCGGCGGCACGCTCGCCGCATTGCGCGAGAACAGCAGCGAACTGCCCAGCGTGCCCATCACCAGCGCCACTTCCATGACCGACTGGTAGATGGAGTACTCGCCGAAGCGCGCCGGCGAAATGCTCGCCGCCATCAGGAAGATCGCCAGGAAGCCCGACAGGTACACATACAGCCGCGAAGCAAGCGCGCCCAGGCCCGACAGCCAGGCCATGCGCGCGCCGGGCGGAGCAAGTGACAGGCTGAAGTGCTTCATGGCGTCGGCTGGCTTCACGCTTACTTGCCGACCGGGGCGCGGGATACGCGGCCGGTGTCGAACAGCCGGCGCACGAATGCACCGGCCCGGAACGCGTTGTTCTTCGCGCGGCGGGCCATCTGCAGCGCGTAGGTCACGGCCGCCACGGTGTGCATATGGCCGCGCAGCGCGAAGGGCATGGCCATCTTGGCGCTGCCCTGGAAGTGCAGTGCCACCACGCGCGTCAGTTCGCCGGCGGTGCTCGTCAGCCAGGCTTTGCCATCGCGGTACGCAATGCGCTTGGCGCCGCCGAGCACCTTGAACTCCCGCCGCACGAGGTTGTGCATGCCGTTGATGTTGTGGTCGATGACCGTGCCGTCGAGCACCCGGTTGATGGGGGCGTCGTTGCCCGTGGCGTGAGCCCAGAGATAGAGCAGGGTCATGTCGGACACGCCGCCGCGCACGCCCCGCGCGGCAAAACGCCCCGCGATGTCGCGCAGCTTCCTGCGGCCCGAGGGGGTGGCATAGCTGTCGAGCACGTAGGCCACGAAGCGGCGCAGGCCGTTCGCGGTCCAGTAGCTGACATGGGGCGAGATCTGGCAGGGGTTCCAGCCGTCCGCGGACTGCATGCAGGAACCCGAGAAGTCGGACTTGCCCGCAAGCCGCGCGATATGCGGCGCCGCACCCTGAAAAAGCAGCACATCGCTGTCGATCAGCACGAATTCGCGCACTTCGGGGTGGGATTCCAGAAACTGCGCTAGGAGAAAGTAGCGCCGGAAGCAGATCTTCTCGAACTCCGGCGGGTTGCTCGACAGATGCACGTAGGACCGGCAGAAGCGTTCGTAGGCCGGGCCCGCGTCGGTGTCCGACAGCACGAAAAGCGGCTCTCCGGCCAGTGCCGCCGATTCGCGGCACAGCGCGAGGGTCTTGTTCTGGCGGTCTTCCACGACGATGAAGGGCAGGGTTGGGTTCATGGCGCTTGGTTGAGGGTTGACGGGATGTGACAGCGTTCGTTGTGCTCAGGGCTTGCGCGCCGTGACGCTCTTCATCAGCGCGACGTGCGCGGGAAGAAAGCGGCCGGCGGCGTCGATGGGCATGTCCAGCGTGAAAAGGCCGCGCACGGCGGCCGCTTCCGAAATCCAGCTGCGCAGCTGCGCCGCCGTGAAGCGCGCCGGCGCCTCGCGGCCCCACGAGGCGCTCAGCGGCGTCAGCACGTGCAGCGCCAGCTCCGACGGCGGGGCGGTGAGATGCGCGGGCGGCTGCATGTATTCGCCCGCCATCAGGTTCTGGCAGGGCGCCGACTTGATGCTGAAGCGCTCCGCGCCTTCGCCCGCGTTGAAGGCCAGCCAGCGGTTGGCGGCGCCCGTGCGGGCCGCGCTGCACAGCATTTCCCAGCCGGCGGGCGTGATGCCCTTCGTGTTGTAGGTACCGTCGAACCACCAGCCGCTCACGAGCGAGCCGTAGCGTTCCGACCAGTCACGGATCACGCTCGACCATGCGGCGATGAAGCGCGCGGGCGGCGGCTCCTGCTCGGACACGTCCCCCAGGCAATCCATCAGCGCGGGGTCTGCCTGCGGCGCACGAAACGGCAGGTAGAGGATCAGCGAGATGCCGCGCTTGCGCAGCGCCTGGCCGATCTCCATCGGCAGGTCGCGCGGCGAGCGGTTCGCGGCGCTGCCCGGGCAGAGCACTTCGAGCGCGGCATTGGGCGCGATGTATTGGCCGTTGTTCTGGCCCAGCGTCAGGATCAGATGCGAAGCGCGCATGTCCGCCAGCGTCGACGCGAAGGCTTCCACGTCGAAACGCTTGATTTCGTTGATCGACTGCTTGTCGGGCAGGTAATGCACCATCACGCCGAAGCCCGGCATCGGGGCGCCCGCCGATGTGCCCGCGGGTTGTGCGCGGCCGGCCAGCGGCATCACTGCCAGCAACAGCAGCGCTGCAAGAAAACGCATCGCGGGGAACGGCCATTTCGTCATGGCATGGCCCGGGCGAGCGACAGCGCGCCGCGCTTGAGCATGAGATAGCGTCCCGCGACCGCGGCTGGCGCGCAGGCAGTGGCATGGACCCACACCGGATGCGTGCGCTCGTGGCACGCGAGGTGCTTGGCCAGCCTGTACGGATCGCTGGCAGCGCTGCCCACGAAGAAGGCGTAGTCCGTGAAAAGCTCGCGGTGCACCGGAATGTCCGACAGCAGCAGCGGCACGCCCAGCGTTGCCGCCTCGGCCGCCGAGAGGTTGAAGCCCTCGAAGGTAGACAGCGAGATGAACGCGGTGGCGCCCTGGTACAGCCGCAGCAGCTCGTCGCGCGACACCAGCCCCCGGTGCCGCACCGAGCCACGCACCTCGGGCGCGAGCGCGGCCACCATGCGCTCGACATCGGCGGCGCCGTTGCCGGTGATGTCGAGGTAGTCGACCAGGCCAGCGCGCTTCATGCGCTCGAAGAGGGCGAGGATGCCGCCGAAGTTCTTGTGCGGGTAGTAGTGGTAGGCCGCGATGAGGTAGCGCTCGCCCGGCGCCGCATTCGTTGCCGCACCCGGTGTAGTGGGTGCTGCCGCGACCCGGGGCGCGTCCACCGGGTTGAAGATCACGGCCGAATGCTCGCAGTGGCCGAAATGGCGCTCGAAGTCCAGCTGGCTGCTGCGGCTGATGAAGACCACATCCGCCGCGCTGTGCGCCGCGCGCCAGAGGCTCCAGTCCAGGAAAAGCCGCTTGCTGCGCCTGAAGTACTGCGGGTAGGCCTTGTACTGCAGGTCATGGACGATGACGATCGAATCGCGATGCCGCCCGAACGGCGTCACCGGCAGGAAGTAGTTGGGAAACACCGAGAACAGCTGCTCGCCCGTGAGCAGCGTGCGCAGGTAATGGAAGTTGTAGAGCAGCGTGTCGAGCACGAAGCGGCTGATCTTCAGGCGCTGCGCCAGCGCGTAGATGCGCGGATGCCGCTCGCTGACCGGCTCGACGCGGTCGTCCTGCGACATCCGCATGTGGCGCAGCAGCACCTCGGACACGTTGAGCACGCCGCCGGCAGCTTTGTTCAGGCGCACGGTGTCGTAGTAGAGGTAGGTGGCCATGTGCGACGTCCTCACGCACTCGGAAGGCCGTGCCGCACCGCGCGCGGCAGCGGCCGGCGGGCGCGGGAGCTCAGGGCGCCGGCAATGACGGCGGCGATCAGGCCCGAGACCGCGAACGGTCCCCAGCCCAGGATCGGGCCGCGCATGAACGGCACGTAGGCGGCGAGCAGCACCAGCGCCGACAGGTAGGAGCCCGACAGCGGCCGGTTCGGATCGATGGCGCGGTCGACAACGCGAAAGCCCGCCGAGATCGCATAGCCGAACAGCGCCGGCCCCGCCAGTCCGAAGTCGAAATACGCCGTGGTGAAGGGCGGCAGCGACAGGTTGCTCTGCGAGAAGTTGCCCAGGATGGCCGACCAGCCGAGTGGGTCGAAGTCCGGGAACATCTTCAGGTCGCGAGGCAGGAAGAACGAGAACGCCGAGAGCAGGTAGCGGCCCCAGCCGAGATCGGGAATGGGTGCGCGCTCCAGGATGCCCGCGACCACGAACATGGCGTCGAAGTCCTGGCTGAACGGAAAGGTCGTGAGCTCCTCGCCCCAGAAGCTGCCGCGCGAGATCAGGTTCAGCACCGGGCCCAGGCCTGCGATGGAGCCGAAGATCACGCTGCCGAGCAGCCAGCGCCGGCTGCGCCCCAGGGCGTGGATGAGCAGAGGCAGCAGCCCGATCAGCAAGACCTGCCGCGCCGTGTTCACCGGGTTGGCCGCAGCCAGCGCCAGGCCGAACGCCAGGCCCGCCGCGCACCAGGACCACAGCGTGCGACGGCGCACGGCGTGGATGGCCAGGGCCACGAAGCACATCAGCACCACCAGCTTGGGCAGCGTGGAATAGAAGATGAAGTCGATCGGCACGTTCTCTTCGCCGCCGCTGGTGCCAGTGAGACCGCGCGCCACGAAGTTGAGCTCGGGCTTGATGAACAGCGTGGCGAAGGCCGCGAGCGAGCAGCTCAGCAGCAGAAGAAGAGGGTGGGCCACGCCGACCAGCCGCCGGTCGTGCCCCCCGGGCAGGTGCGCGGGTACGTCGGGCACGCCCAGCCGCGCGGCCTCCACGCCGGCCATGTACAGCAGCAGGAGCATCAGTGCCTGCGTGTGCGCCGCCGTGCTCATCACGCCTGCCTCCCAGAACTCCACGTCGTGCGAGATCTGCATCGCCGGCGCGATCGAGAAGTACGTGAGGATCGTCGCGTAGTGGATCAGCAGGAACACGCTGGAGCCCGAGGACCCCAGCAGCGAGAGCTGGATCAGCGACAGCGCGCACACCGCCGCATAGCCCCACACGGGGTCGACCAGGCCGCACAGCATGGCGCAGACGATGCCGGACCAGAAGGAGAGGATGCGCATGGTGGGCCTGCTGTGGTGTGGCTGCCGGGGTGGCTCAGGCGGCGACCTGCGCCGTCTGGATCGGGTCGATTTCCTCGACCGGGCGGATCGCCGTCTGGTAGTCGGCGTAGGTGCGGCGAAGGCCTTCGGCCAGCGACACCGTCGCGTGCCAGCCGAGGCTGCTGGCGCGCGACACGTCGAGCAGCTTTCTCGGAGCGCCGTCGGGCTGGGCGAGGTCGTAGCGGATGGCGCCTGTGTAGCCCACCACGTCGCGGATCAGCTCGGTGAGCTCGGCGATCGACACGTCTTCGCCGGTGCCGAGGTTGATGTGCCCGCGCATCGCGTCGGTCTGCCGGTCGTATTCGGCGCGCGACAGGTTCATCACCTCGATGCAGCCCTCGACCATGTCGTCGACGTACAGGAACTCGCGCCGCGCGCGGCCGCTGCCCCAGATCAGCACGCTGGGCGCATTGCTGATTTTTGCCAGGTGAAAGCGCTGGATCAGCGCCGGCACTACGTGGCTGTTTTCAAGGTGGTAGTTGTCGCCGGGGCCGTACAGGTTGGTCGGCATCACGCTGCGGTAGTCGATGCCGTGCGTGGCGCCGTACTGGCGGTTGTAGCTCTCGCACAGCTTGAGGCCTGCGATCTTGGCGATCGCATAGGGCTCGTTGGTGGGTTCGAGCTTGCCGCCCAGCAGGTACTCCTCGCGGATCGGCTGCTCTGCCATGCGCGGGTAGATGCAGCTGGAGCCGAGGAACAGCAGCCGCTTGACGCCCGAAACGAATGCCTGGTGCGTCACGTTGGTGGCGATCGCCAGGTTCTCGTAGATGAACTGCGCGGGGTAGGTCATGTTGGCGTGAATGCCGCCGACCTTCGCCGCCGCCAGGTAGACCTGGTCGATCTGCTCCGTCGCGAAGAAACGGGCCACGGCCGCCTGGTCGAGGAGGTCGAGTTCGCTGTGGGTTCGCGTCACCACGTCGTGGCCCAGTTCGCGCAGGCGCCTTGACGTCGCCTGACCCACCATGCCGCGATGACCTGCAACAAAGATACGCATATGAGCTTTCGTGAAGAGGTTGATGAAGTTCGAGGGAGACGAAGTCGAAAGGAATCGAAGGAAGCGGTGACGGCCGCGGCTAGCGCGACCCGCGCGCACCGGTCACCACGCCGAAGGTCTTCAGCAGGATCGCGAAGTCGCGCCACAGCGACAGGTGGGCCACGTACTCCGCGTCCATCGCGGCGCGGCGGCGGTAGCTGATCTCGTTGCGCCCGCTGATCTGCCACAGGCCCGTGATGCCCGGGCGCACGGCGCAGTAGTGGTCCCAGTAGTCGCCGTACAGGTCCTTCTGCGTGAACATGCAGGGGCGCGGGCCGACCATGCTCATGTCGCCCTTGAGCACGTTCCAGAACTGCGGGAATTCGTCGATGCTGTACTTGCGCAGGAAGGCGCCGAAGCGGGTGATGCGCGGGTCATGCACCAGCTTCTGGTAGATCGCCCATTCGCGCCGCGCGGCCTCGTTCTCGCGCAGGTGGCGCGCCAGCACTGCGTCTGCGTCGGCCACCATCGAGCGGAACTTGTAGAACTTGAAGACGCGGCCGTCCTTGCCGTAGCGCGGCTGCATGTAGATGGCCGGGCCGCCCGAGGTGTAGAGCACGCCGAGCCAGATGAGCGCGTAGGCCCAGCCGAAGAAAACGAAGAACGAGCCGGCCATCAGGATGTCGGCCGCGCGCTTGGCATGGCGCAGCCAGGGCGAGCCGCCGAGCGGCCCGTACGCGGCAGTGTTGGCCGCCGCGCTGCCTGTTCCTCGCCCTGCGGAGCTGGTCGATCGAAGCGTGCTCATGATGTTGCGTGCTCCGGTTCGATGCGTTTGGGCATGACGGTGTCGGCCGTGTCCAGCGCGTAATGGGGTTCGCTGCGTGTTGTCGTGGCCGGGGCATAGCCGTAGTAGCCGTAGCCGTAGCTGCGGTGCTGGCGCCGCGAGGTGTCCACCGCGTTGAACACCACGCCGTGGAAGGCCGCGCCCACGTGGGCCAGGCGCTTGGCGCTTTCCACCAGCTCGCCCATCTCGCTGCTGTCGGCCCGGGCCACCAGCAGCAGCGTGCCCATGTTCGGTGCCATCGCGGCGGTCTCCGATGCCAGCAGGGTGGGGGGCGCGTCGACGATCACCACGTCGTAGCGTGCGGACAGCGTTGCCAGCGTGTGCTCGAAGGCGTCGCTGGCCATCAGCCCGGCGGGGTCGGGATGCAGCGTGCCCGCGCTCATCACGTCCAGGTTCAGCAGCACGCGGTGGTGGATGCCCTGCTCGAGCGGCACGCCGCCGGCAAGCACGTCGGACAGGCCGTTCTTGCGCTGCAGGCCGAACTCCTCGCTCAGGCTGCCGCGGCGCAGGTCGCCGTCGATCAGCAGCACGCGCTTGCCCGAGGATGCGAGCAGCGTGGCGAAGTTCGACGACACGAATGTCTTGCCCGCGCCGGCCGTGGCGCTGGAGATGAGCACCCGGTTGTTGGGCGCGCCCAGCATCGCGTACTGCAGCGTGGTGCGCAGGCGGCGCAGGCCTTCCAGCGCCGGGTCTTCCACGTGCAGCGCCGCCAGCACCTTGACGCCGGGCTTGCCGGTGCGGATGGCGCGGTCGAGCACGCGCTGCTGGGTGCTCAGCGGAATCGTGCTGTACACGCTCAGGCCGGTGATGGCCTCGATGTCCTCGGGGCTGCCGATGGAGCGCTTCAGGTTCTTGCGCGCCAGCGCTGCGGCGCCGCCGAGGAACAGGCCGCCCGCCAGCGCCAGAGCGATGACGATCAGCGGCTTCGGCCGCACGGGCTTCTCGGCCAGCAGGGCCTGGTCGAGCACGCGCACGTTGGCAACCTTGCCTTCCTTGGCCAGCCGCATCTGCAGCGAGCTGTTCAGAAGCGTCGCGTAGAGGTCTGTGTTGACCTTGATGTCGCGCTGCATGCGCAGCGAGTTCTGCTGCAGCATGGGCATGCGGCGGATGCGGCCGTCGACCGCGCCGAGCTCTTTCTTCAGCGAAGCGATCTGCGAATCCAGCGTCTGCACCATCGGGTGCGCGGAAGTGAAGCGGCCCACCAGGTCCAGCCGCTTCTGCTTTGCATCGAGCAGCTTGGCCTGCAGGTCCACGTTCTGCGCCAGGGCATTGCGGGCCTCGTCGTCCAGGTTGATGGTGCCGTTCTGGTTGCGGTATTGGTTGTAGGCGTCTTCCGACTGTTCCAGCTGCTGCTTGAACTTGGGCAGTTCGGTGCCCAGGAAGGACAGCGCGCGCTCGGCTTGCACCGTCTTCTGGTCGATGTTCTGGCGCACGTACAGGCGCGAAATCTCGTTGAGCACGTTGGCCAGCTGGCCGCGGTTGTCGGCCTGCAGGCTGACGTCCATCACGCCGGACTGCTTGCCTTTCTCGACCACGCGCAGGTCTTTCTGCAGCCCAAGCAGGGTGAGCTGCTTCGAATGGCGCACCAGCTCGAAGGCGCCGCCGGGCTGGGCCTCGAACGAGCCCACTAGCAGATGCAGTGCGCCGCCGGGCACGGTGGCGTCGAGCGGCACGCCGGCCTTGCCAGTCAGCGGCGTTTCCAGGTCCGGGTTGGTCAGCGTGTAGTTGCCGCCTTCGCCCGCGATCAGCGTGAACTTCTTGCCCTCGAACGCGCTCGGCACGTCCATCTGCGCCACGGCGATCTGCTCGGTGCCCGAGACATAGTTGCCCATGCCGAAGATGCCGGGCGTGGAGAGATGGCTCGAATGCCGCGCGAGGAACTCGCCCACCAGCGGCGTGTAGAGCGGCTTGGCGCTGATGAAGAGCTTGGTGTTCTCCATGGCCTGGCCGAGCACCATGCGCGAGCGCAGGATCTCGGTCTCGCCGGCGGTCGACGTCTTCACGCTGATGCCCCCGCCGCCGTTGGCGTCGCCAGGGAAGTTGCCGCCCGAGCGATCGGGATCCTCGACCTGGATGAGGATGTTGGCCTCGTACATGCGCTGGCCGAACAGCGCATAGCCCACGCCCACCAGCAGGGCCAGCGCCGCGATGATGGCAATCAGCCAGCGGCTGTCGATCAGGATGTCGAGGTATTCATGGAACCGGGATTCCCGGGTCCAGGCGGTGGTCTCGAGCACCGTCACGGGGGCTGCCGCGGGTGCGGGAAGCGTAGGTTGCCAACGCGCGTTCATGGGATTCACCTTTTCCTGTTGCGGGGTGCTAGGCGCTTACCGGCGTGCGGTGTCGCGGGCAAGATTGATGACCTGGGCGGCCGGCAGAATCAGGCCGAACACGCGGCTCAGGCTGACCAGCGGCACGCGGTCGACGTACACCACGTCGCGCGGCTGCAGCTCGAAGCGGTCGGCCAGTGCGAGCGCCACCGGGTTTTTCGCGTTGAGGTTGTAGACCTGCTGCACGTCGAGGTTGTCGGGCGAATTGCGCACCACGTAGATCTGGCCGGGGTCGGAGGTGGCCAGGTCAGGTCCGCCCGCGTCGCCCAGCGCCTCGTTCAGGCTCAGCCGGCCGTTGTTGCGCATCTGCAGCGCCGACGGGGCCTTGACTTCGCCCATCACGTAGACACGGCTGTCCTCGCGGGTGCCGACGTTCACCACGTCGCCGTTGCGCAGCGGGATGTTGTTGCCGTCGGCGCCCAGGGCCTGGAGCGCCGGCAGGTTGATCTCCGTCGAGACACCGCCGCGCGTCAGCGTGATGCGCGAACGGTCACCGGCCTGCGTGAAGCTGCCGGCGCGGCTGATGGCCTCCGACAGCGTCATCGGCACGTCGGTGAAGATCTGCAGGCCGGGCGTGCGCACCTCGCCTTGCACGTAGGCGCGCTGGCTGCGGAACGACTGGATGCGCACCGAAACCTGCGGGTCTTTCACGAAGGCCTTGATGCGCTTCGCGACCAGCTCCGACGCGCCGCTCTCCGTCAGGCCCTGCAGCTTGGCACGCCCGATGTAGGGGAAGAAGATCTCGCCCTTGGCATCGACGATGAAGCCGGGCGCGACGGTCACGCCGGTCGGGTCGGACTGCTGCGCGATCACCGCGCCGGCGTTCGGCAGCAGCTCGGGGTGGTCGTACACGATGATGCCGACCACGTCTCCCGGCCCGATGGTGTAGGTCGGCGGCGCGGCGAACAGGCGCTTGATGCTGTCGGGCACGCTCTTGGGCTTCTGCGCGATCTGCGCGCGGATCAGGTCGGGCGTGATCGCAATGACCTTGCCGCTGCCGGCGGAGGCCGTGCTGTCACCGGTGGAGCTGTCGAGGCCCAGTGGCCCCACCGAGCCGAAGCCCGGCGCGCAGCCCGAAAGCGCGACCAGCCCGAGGGACAACAGCAGGGCCAGGCCAAGCCATCGCAGGCGAGACTCCACCTGTGCCTGGGCACGGACTGCGAGAGGGCGCGTTCCGCATGACTGCGTCGCTGGATCTTTGCGTTGCATGGTGATCTCCTTGACGGCCGGTTGAAGGTGGGTGCTCGGGGTGAATGAAAGGGTGAAAAGGCGCGCCTCAGGGCGCGGCCCAGGTGGTGGGCATGGCGTGTTCGGCGCCCGCGAGCGGGCGGCTCTGGCTGCGTCGTTCGGTGCTGGCGCCGAAGCAGCGGTCGGTGACCCAATCGCCAACACACTGGAGGAACAGCCGCTGCCCCTTCTCCGTGCAGACGGTGTGATCGACCTCGCCCATGAACTCGTACTGCACTGCCTGCGTGTAGGGCAGGCGGGCGAAAGCGCCGAGCTGGTCGCGGCCGCGGTCGCATACATGCAGCGAGCCCGAATACAGAAGCTGCACCGCCACCTTGCGTTCGACCAGGCTCTGCAGCGCAGTGCCGAACCAGGCCGCATTGACTTCGGGCGCGCGCTTCTCCGCGAAGAAACCAGGCAGCGCCGTCGTCGAGTGGCTGCGCGAAAAGTGGCGCTGCAGCCAGCGCCTTGCCTTGCCGGGAAAAGACGGGTGCGCGGGTGCAGCCAGCGCGCGGCGCAGGTTGCGCTCCCAGCGGGCGCGTCGCTCGGGGAAGGCGAAGCCGTCGAACAGCGACACCGCCACCACGCGCGCATCGGCCAGGGCCGCCGACATGGCATGTTCCACTCCCGAGCACATGGCGACGATCACGAACTGCCGGGCCCCCAGCATGCGTTCGGCGATGTCCATGGCCGCCTGCAGGCTGTGCACGGCACGCGCCTGCAGGTCGGGCGAGGTGTCGAGCGCGTCGCTGTCGCCCACGCCGCCCAGGTCGAAGCGCAGGCTGCTCACGCCGCGCGCGGCCAGCACGTGCGCCAGCTTCACGTTGATGCGGCGCGGACCCACGCGGTGGTTGGCGCCCATGTTGAACATGAGGCAGGCAATGCCGCCCGGCGCCTGCTGCGCGGGTGCCGTGAGCATGCCCACCAGCGCCTCGCCGGGGCCGAAGCGCATCGGCGTCTGCGTTGCTCTTGCTGTCGTCATGTCATTCATGAAGAGCCCCCTGGAGGCGGTTGAGCGCATCGGCCGGGACCATCGCGCTGTTGGGATACGGGTCGGAGGCCCAGTCGAGCTGGTGCTTGAAGTACGCGAGGCGAACCGGCATGTGGCGCGACTGCTGGTCGGCGGCCCATTGCGCGGTGCGCTCGTCGTCGGGCTCGGCCAGCACCAGCGTGTCGTGCAGGGCGGTGAGCGGCAGCGACTCCGGAACCAGCGCCGCGAGCTGTGCGCGCAGCGCGGGCGAGAGCGCGGTGCCCAGGGCCTCCTCGGGCAGCGCGTCGGGCTCCTGCACGAGGCCGCGGCGCCAGGCCAGGTCGGGAATGCAGAAGGTCGTGTCGATGGCGGCCACGTGTTGTTCGCGCAGCAGCCGCGCGTAGCGGCGTCCGTCGATCACCGGCTCCCACAGCACCAGCCGTACGGGGTCGCAGCGTCCGCCGCGCGCGGCCAGCACGGCCAGCGTGGCGCCGAGCCGTGCGCCGATCCACACGATGGAGGCGCCCGGCGCGCGCCGGCGCAGTTCTTCGTGCGCCGAGCACAGGTCGCGACGCCAGCCGTCGAGCTCGCCTTCGCTCTCGTCGCCGGGCGAGTCGCCCGATCCGTAGAAATCGAAGCGCAGCGTGGCGATGCCGGCGCGCGAGAGGCGTTCGGCCAGCACCTTGAAGAAGCGATGGGTGCGCAGGCCCTCCTGCCCGAAGGGCGGGCACAGGAGCACCGCGGTGTTCTCCGCCCGGTCTTCGTCGGCTGCATGGAACACGCCGAAGACCTGGCGCGAGGCCGGCCCGAACATGAGCGGCGTGAAGCGGGTCATTGCGTGGCCCCTGCGTAGCGCGCTGCAGTGCTCGTCTTGGGAGCGGTCGACCGGCTCATGTGTGTGCCGCCGTCATCCGACCCGAACGACTGGGCGCGGGCTTCGGTCTGGCGCCATTCGGCGAGCGAGCCCACGCAGTCGAGCCGCTCGGGCGCCGGCCCCACCACCAGCCACAGGATGCGGCCGGCCACCGAGAGCTCGACGCTGCGGCGCTCCGGCGCCAGGCCCACCTCGAAGGTCTGCGACGACACCAGCAGGCCCACGCCGATGGCCTTCAGGCAGGCTTCCTTGCGGCTCCAGCAGGTCAGGAAGGCACGGTCACGTTCATGCGCGGGCAGGGCGGCCAGCGCTTCCTGTTCGCGATGGGTGAAGTATTCCGCCGCGAGCACCGCCGCATCCGGCACCGGGCGCAGCAGTTCGACGTCGGCGCCCAGCGGGCCGCGCCCGCCGATGGCGATCAATGCCAGGCCCTGGCTGTGGCTCAGCGAGAACTGGGTGCGCGTGTGACCCGACAGCGAGGGCCTGCCGAAGGAGCCGGTGGACAGTTGCAGCGCGGCGTTGTGCAGGCCCGTGTACTCGCTGAGCGCCTGCCGCAGCGCGATGTGCGCAGCCACGAAGCGCTGGCGGTCGATGGGAGAGCGCAGGTTCTCGGCGCGCGCGCATTCTTCTTCGGAGAGCACCTGGGCGGGCAGCAGGTCGGTGAAGCTGTCCAGATCGACGTACCGGCAGACCGGCGCGTCGATGGAAAGTGCGTAGGCGGAGCTGTTCATGCTCTTCACCCCTTGCGCAGCCAGTGGCCGAGGGCGCCGAACAGCCCGCCGCGCTGTGCTTGCGCGGCCGTGCCGGCGGCCAGTTCCGCGAGGTCCGACGGCACGCCCTGCGGCGCGGCGTGGGCCGAAGAGGCGATCTGCCCGAGGTTCTCGAATAGATAGCGGCGCGGCTCCACGCGGTGCCCCAGCATCTGCGCGGCCTGCTGCACCGCGCGCAGCACCAGCAGCGAGTCGCCGCCGAGGTCGAAGAAGTTGTCGCTGGCGCGGATGTCGCTGACGTCGATGCCGATCACGCCGGCCCAGATCTGGGCGAGCTGCGCCTGCTCGGGGTTGAGCAGGCTCTGTGGCGCCTTGTGCCCGTTGCCATTGATGGCATCGGCCGGTGCGCTCTTGTCCGCATCCGCGGCTGCCAGCTTGCGCAGGTAGGCCGCACTGGTCGAGCCTTCGGTGCTGGCGATCTGCGCAAGCGTGGCGGCGGGATCGTCGGCAACGCGGCGCAGCACTTCGAGATAGCGCTCGCGCAGCTGGGCGCCGGTCTCGCGCAGGTACACGTCGGCGTTGTAGATCAGTGCGCCTTCAAGGCCGTGCGGCTTGTCCATCAGCCACACGCCGATGTCGTCGGTGGCGCCGTGCTGCATCACGTGCATCTGGCGGGTCTGCAGGCTGCCGACGCTGCGGGCGCGTTCGCGTGCATCCTGGAACGAGAACATCGCCTGGTAGGGGCCGGAAGTCTTGATCTGCCCCGCGTAGCCCGGCTCGGCCATCAGGCGCTCGAACGGCACCTGCTGGTTGTTCATCATCGACAGCAGCTCCTGCTTCACGTAGCGCATGAAGACAGGCAGCGGCAGCGACTGGTCGACCGCGAGCGAGACCGGCAGCACGTTGTTGAAGAAGCCCATGACATCTTCCGTCTCGGCCTGCTGGCGTCCGCGCACCGGGTTGGCGATGACGATGGTGTCGTTGCCCGTTACCTGCGCCATGGTCAGCGCGTAGATGCCGAAGGTCAGCATGCTGAGCGTCACGTCCATGTCGCGTGCGATCTCGCGCAGATGCTGCGTGCTCTGCAGGTCGACATGGATCCAGTGCGCGCCGCCCTGGCCGCTCTTGCCCGCGCGGCGGGGCATGTCGGTCTTTGGCGGGCGCACGGCCTTTGCGCCTTCGAGCCGGCCGCGCCAGAACGCGAGCTGCTCTTCGCAGGCAGGCTCCGTCAGCCACTTTTCCAGCCACTCGGCATAGTCGCCGTGGGTGGTGGCCAGCGCCGGCAGGTTGTGCGGACGGCCGCGTTCGGCGGCGTCGTAGAGCGCGCCCAGCTCGCGCTGCATCAGGTCGAAAGACCAGCCGTCCCAGATCAGGTGATGCGGCACGAACAGGAAGACGTGCTCGTTGTCGTCGAGCTGGAACAGCGTCGTGTTCATCATCGGCGCGCGATGGATGTCGATCGGCCGGTCCGACAGCTCTTGCATGCGTTCGGCCAGCTCGGCCTCGCGCTGGTCAGCGGGCAGGCCGCGCAGGTCGACCAGCGGCAGGGCGAATTCCACAGACTCCGCGATCATTTGCATCGGCTTGCCGCTTTGCGCATCGATGCCGATGGAAGTGCGCAGCGAGGGCTGGCGGCGGATCATTTCGCGCAGCGCGCCTTCGAAGCGCGCCGCGTCGAGCTGCCCGGTCAGGCGCTGTGCCGAGGGCGCGTTGTAGACCGAGCGGCCCGGGTGCAGCTGCTCCATGAAGCGGATGCGTTCCTGCGCAAGCGTGAGCGGCGCGCTGCGGCGCTCGCTGCGGCAGGCAATCGGCGCCTCCAGGCCGACGCCTGCGCCCTGCAGGCCCTGGATGGCCGCGGCCAGCTTCTCGGCCGTGGGCGCCTCGAACAGGGTGCGCAGCGGCAGCGTGACCTGGAACTCGCGGCTCAGCAGCGTGGTGAGCCGCGCAGCCAGCAGCGAGTGGCCGCCCATGGTGAAGAAGTTGTCGTGCATGTCGAGGCCCGGCAGGCTCAGCACCTTTTCCATGACCGCGAGCACCTTGCGTTCGTGCTCGTTGCGCGGGGCGGCGCCGCGCCGTACCTCGTTGCGCGCAACCGCTTGCGGCGGCGGCAGCGAGACGCGGTCGATCTTTCCGTTCGGCAGGGTCGGCAGTGCGTCGAGCGTCACCACGTGCTGCGGCAGCATGAAAGCTGGCAGGTGCTTGCGCAGATGCACCATCAGCGCATCGAGGTCGAAGCCGGCGCCCTGGGCGAGCGCAAGGTAGGCCACCAGGCGCACGTCGCCGGGGTTGTCTTCGCGGGCCACGACCACGCTGCGCGAGACGCCGGCCACCTCGCAGCAGCGCACCTCGATCTCGCCGGGCTCGATGCGATAGCCGCGCACCTTCACCTGAAAGTCGAGCCGGCCGAGGTGGTCGAGCAGCCCGTCGTTGCGCCAGCGGCCGCGGTCGCCCGAGCGGTACACCTTCTTCGCGGTGCCGAAGATGCGCACCGTGACGAAGCGCTCGGCGGTCAGTTCGGGGCGGTCGAGGTAGCCCAGCGACACGCCTTCGCCCGCGATGCAGATTTCGCCCGGCACACCGATGGGGCAGGGCTGCAGGTTGGCGTCGAGGATCCAGATCTCGGTGTTGTCGACGGGCTTGCCGATCGACACGCCGCGCGACGCGATCTCTTCGGGGCGAACGTGCCAGGCCGTGGAGTACACCGTTGTTTCGGTCGGGCCGTAGCCATTCCACAGGCCTTCCATGCGCTCGCACAGCGCCAGCGCCATGCTCGGGCGCAGCGCTTCGCCGCCGGTCCATCCGCGAAAGCCGGGCGCGCCGCCAGCCCACTGGGCATCGAGCAGCAGCTGCCACATGCCGGGGGTGGCTTGCAGGAGCGTGATCTGTTCTTCGTCGAGCGCTTTTGAGAGGCGATTGCCGTCCATGGCGACTTCGCGCTTCACCATCACGAGTTCGGCGCCCGCCGCCAACGGCAGCAGCAGGTCGGGCACGGCCATGTCGAACGACAGGGTCGTGACGGCGGCGATGCGGTCAGCCGGGCCGATGCCCGATTCGCGCTGCATCCACTGCAGCAGGTGCGCCACGCCCCGGTGATGGGCGATGACGCCCTTGGGCAAACCGGTCGAGCCGGAGGTGTAGATCACATAGGCGGCGTCTTCGGGCCCCGGGTCGTCGGTGCTCGGCGGCAGCGCATCGCCGGACAGCTTGAGCCAGGCGGTGTCGCGGTCGATCTCGAAGACCCGCAGGGCCGCGTCGGCACGCCAGCCGCGCGGCGCCGCCGCGATGTCCGACGTGGTCAGCATCTGGCTGAGGCTGGCGTCGGTCGCGTAGTGGTCCAGCCGCGCCTGCGGAAACGCGGTGTCGAGCGGCACATAGGACGCACCCGCCTTGAGAATGCCGAGCATCGCGACGACCATCTCCAGGCTGCGCTCCAGGCACAGCCCCACGCGCTGGCCGCGGCCCACGCCGCGCATGCGCAGTGCACGCGCCAGGCGGTTGGACTGCGCGTCGAGCTCGCCGTAGCTGCAGCTTCGCGCGCCGTCGCGCACAGCCGGGTGGTTGGGTTGCCGCGGCACGCGTGCAAGAAAGCCGGCGTGCGCCAGCGGTTCGCCGACCAGCGGAACGCGCGCGGGCTGCAGCGCCAGCAGCGAACGCGCGGCGGTGCTGGACAGCACTTCGAGCCGGCCGACCGTTTCGTCGGGCTTATGCGAGGCCGACTGCAGCACGCACTCGAACATGCCGAGCCAGCGCTGCACGCTGACCTCGTCGAACAGGTCGGTGTTGTACTGAACCTCCACTTGCAGACCGCCATCGAGCGGGCGCAGGTTGACGAACAGTTCGAAGTTCTCGTACTGGCGGGCGATCGTGTCCTGCACGACGTCGAGGGTCGTGAATGCCTGTGCGCTGCTCGCCACGTCGGGGTCGACGTTGAAGGCCACGCTCACCAGCGGCAGCCGGCTCGGGTCGCGCTCCAGCGACAGCTGGCCCAGCAGCGCGCCGTAAGTCAGCGCCTGGTGGTCGAAGGCGTCGAGCACGGCGGTGCTGCATTCGTCCATCAGCGCGTCGAAGCGCATGCCCGAATGAGTGGCGATACGCAGTGGCAGCAGGTTCACGCAGTGGCCGACCAGGCCGGGCATGTCGTGCGCGAGCTGGCCCGACGCCGGAATGCCGACGACGATGTCTTCATGACTGGTGAGGCGGTGCAGCGTGGCAACGAAGCCGCTGAGCAGGCCCGTGAAAAGGCTGACGCCGGCCCTGGTGCTCGCCGTGCGCACGGCACTGACCAGGCGCTTGTCGAGCAGGCGCTCGGCGCGGCGCGAATTGAAGGTGCGGACAGCCGGACGCGGGCGGTCCAGCGGCAGGTCGAGCACCGGCAGCGTGCTGCCGGAGAAGCGGCCCAGCCAGTAGTCGATGTGCGGCTGCATGTCGGCACTCGCGGCGGCGGCGGCTTCCTCGGCGGCAAAGTCGGCGAAGAGCGGCGCGGGCTTGAGCTTCAGGCCAATGCCCGTTTCCTCGGCATAGAGGTGGCCCAGCTGCTCGGTGATAACAGCCCACGACCAGCCGTCGCACACCACGTGGTGCGCCGACATCACGAGTTCGTGCTCGGCGTCGTCCAGGCGGTACAACGCGGCCCGGAACAGCGGGCCATGCTCCAGCGAGAAGGGCGTGCACACCGCATCGTCGTGGGCGTCGCGCAGTGCCTGCGCGCGGGCTTCCGGCTCGAGACTGCCCAGGTCCTGCTCCAGCAGCAGGTTCTCGCCGGGAGGGCTGACCAGCATGTAGGTGCCGTCGGGCGAGATGGTGGCGCGCAGCGCCTGGTGGCGCTCGAGCAGCCGGGCCATGGCACGCGCCAGGGCCGGGCAGTCCAGCGCGCCGCGCAGGCGCAGCACGACCGACTCGTTGTAGGCCATCGAGGCTTCTGTGCTCAAGGCTGCGCCGAGCCAGACTTCGCGCTGCGATTCCGTCGTCGGAATGATGCATTCGATGACACCACCGCTGGCGGTGGGCTTGAGGACGGCGTTCATGCTGCGGCCTTTCCATTGATGAGGTGTTGATGGGAGGCGGCGTCCTCGGGCACGTACCAGAAGGGCTGGCCGTCGATGTCGCGGGCCAGGACGCAGCCGTCCTCGACGGGCTTGCGCACGTCGAAGCGGGTGGGGGCGGGAGCGCGGCGCGGCAGGAAGCCGGACTCCTGCATCTCGGCGACCGAGTCCTTGAAGGCGCGCTGGATGAAGGCGATGTCCTCGGCGCTGTGCGCGCTCGTGAGGAAGCACGGGAAGTTGTCCAGGATGTGCACGCCGCGGCTGCGCATCATTGCGAACAGCAGGTCCTGCAGCGGGTGGTCTTCGAGCCAGCTCACGCGCCACAGCGAAGCGAAATGGCGGATCTCGATGGGTGCGCCGACTTCCTTGCACCAGCCCGAGAGCTCGGCTGCCATGGCGGCGGTGTTGCCCGTGAGCCCGGCCTGCAGCGCGGGCCCTGCCTCCTTCAGATGCGTGAGCGAGGCCTTGGCTGCGGCCAGCGCCAGCGGATGGCGCACGAAGGTGCCCGCGAAGTAGGTCACGCCCACGCCGGGGATCGAGTCGTCGCCGTACTGCCAGGGGCCGCCGTCGAGCGCGTCCATGAATTCGCGCTTGCCCGCGATCACGCCGACCGGAAAGCCGCCGCCGATCACCTTGCCGTAGGTGGCGAGGTCGGCGCGCACGCCGAACAGCTCCTGCGCGCCGCCCAGCGCTGTACGAAAGCCGGTGATGACCTCGTCGAAGATCAGGCAGCAGCCGCTCTTGGCGGTGATGTCGCGCACCTCGTGCAAGAACTCGCGCGGCTGGAAGTCGGGGCGGCGGCTTTGCACCGGCTCGGCCAGCACGGCGGCCAGGTCGTCTGCGTTCTCGCGGATGAAGTCCAGCGCCTCGGGCGTGCCGTAGTCGAGCACGCGGATGTCGCCGAACATGCCGCTCATCACGCCCGGCGCAGCCGACAGGCCCTTGCCGCCCTTGCCGGCGCGCACCAGCACTTCGTCGAAGGTGCCGTGGTAGGAGCCGGTGAACACCACCACCGTGCTGCGGCCGGTGACGGTGCGCGCGATGCGCAGCGCGGCCATCACGGCTTCGGAGCCGGTGTTGCACAGGCCCGCGCGGTCGCTGCCGGTGAGCTCGCAGATCAGCGCCGTGACTTCGGCTGCCAGCGGGTGCTGCGGGCCGATCTCGTAGCCGTCGTCGAGCTGCTTGCGCACGGCGTCCTGCACGAAGTCGGGCTGCCAGCCGAACATGTTCATGCCGAAGCCGTTGAGCGCATCGACGTACTCGTTGCCGTCGAGGTCCCACATCTTCGAACCCTTGGAGCGCTCGATGACGATCTGGTAGGTGATCTCTTTGGTGACCGGCCGGAAGCCGTTGACCACGCGTGGGTCGGCCATGTGGGCGCGGTTGGCTTCGGTGAACTGCTTGCTCTTCTGCGTGCGTTCCACATAGCGCCGGATGAAGGCGGCGAGCCGGGCCTTCTGCCGGCCGCTTGGCTCGGCGTTGCGCTGCGTATGGATGCGGGCGATGGCGCCGAAGGCCTTGTTCACGTCGTAGCGCACGGGTTGCGCGGGGTCTTCAGCGGGGGCCGCGGCCGCAGGTGTGGCAGGCGCGGGGGCGGCCTGGGCCGGCATGGCCTGAAGCGTGACGATTGGTGCTGACGGAACGGCGCCCGACAGCAGTGCAAGCTGCTGGCGCATCAATTCCATTTGCTGCGAAATCAGCTGCGACAGCTGGGCGTCGCCCGCATTGCTGCCTTGCATCGGCATGTACACCGGCATCTGCTGGCGCGGCGCGGCCTGCGGTACGGAGACTGCGTTTTCGACTGGCGCGGCCACAACGGCAGGTGCAGGTACCGATGCAGGCGCTGCCTCGGGCGGCAGGCTTTCGCGCAGGAAGGTCGAGAGCGCGTCGAAGCTGCGGTAGCTTTCCATCAGCTGGCGGAAGCTGAGGTTGACCTTGAAGTGCTTCTTGATCTGCGTGGCGGCCTGGGTCAGCGTGAGCGAGTCCAGGCCCAGTTCGCCGAAGGGCGCGTGCCCCTCCGCCTGCGCCATGTCTAGGCCGGAGATGTCCTCGAACAGGCTGCGCAGGCGCGCATCCACGTTCGAAGCGGGAGGATGAAGAGGCGAGGGCGTTGCTGCTGTCACGATCGACTCCAGAGCGGTAGGTGAAACAAGAGGGACGAAGGAAGGGGTCGGGGCGGCGGCGGGCGCGGCCACGGTGGCGATGGGCGGGACGGCGGCGATGTCGACCCAGAAGCGCTTGCGCTCGAATGGCGTGGTGGGCAGGCGCACGCGTTGCGCGCCGATGCGTGAGACGAGGCGCGACAGCTCGACATCGGCGCCGCAGGTCCAGAGGCGGCCCAGCGCCAGGTGCAGGGTGCGGGCCTCGTCGGCCGGCTCGCCCTGCAGCAGCGACACGACGCCGCTCGCGCCGTGCTGGCGCACCAGCGTGGCGAGCATGTTTCGCGGGCCTGATTCGACGAACAGCGGGTTGGTCACCTGCTCCATCGCGCAGCGCACGGCCGGCGAGAAGCGCACGGTGCCGCGCAGATGCCGGGCCCAGTAGGCAGGGCTGGTGGCTTCGGCGTCTTCTAGCGGCTGGCCGGTCAGCGTCGAGTAGATCGGCGTCTGCGGTGCGCGCAGCGTCACCTTGCCGACCAGCGCCTCGAAGGGCGCGACGGCCGCGTCCATCATGGCGGAATGGAAAGCGTGCGAGGTCTGCAGCGGGCGGCTCGGAATGCCGTCTGCTTCCAGCGCCGCCTGCAGGGCCGCAATGGCGTCGAAGGGGCCGGCGGCGACGCAGGCCGTGGGGCCGTTCTCGGCGGCGAGCGAAATCTGCGGGCCGAGCCTGTCGAGCAACTCGGCCGCACCCATGCGCACCGACAGCATCGCGCCGGCCGGCTGGGCCTGCATGAGAGCGCCACGGCGGGCGACGAGCTTGGCGGCGTCTTCGAGTCGCATCACGCCTGCGAGCACGGCCGCGACGAATTCGCCGACGCTGTGGCCGATCAGTGCATGCGGCCGCGCGCCGAGCGCCAGCAGCCGCCGCGCGAGGGCGTATTCGAGCGTGAAGATCGCGGGCTGCGTGGCGGCCGTGGGCGCCAGCGATTGCGGGTCCTCCGAGAACATGCGCTCGCGCAGGTCGAAATCGGTCGCGCCTTCGAAGGCGGCCATGCAGTCGTCGAACGCTGCCGCGAACACCGGGTCGTTCGCACGGAGGTTCTTGCCCATGCCGGCGTACTGCGCGCCTTGCCCGGGGAACATCAGCACGAGTTGCGGTGCGCGCGAGGCGATGCGCCCGCTGACGCGGCGGGGCGAGTCGGCATTGCGCAGGGCGGCGATGGCCTCGGCGGTGTTGCCGGCCACGACAGCGCGGCGGAAGGCGTGGGCCTTGCGGCCGACCGCGAGGGTGTGGGCCACGTCGGCCAGCGGCAGTTCGGCGTGGGCTTCGAGATGCGCCGCGAGCTGCTCGGAGGCCAGCGCGAGCGCGGCCTCGGAGCGTGCCGACAGCGACAGGAGCTGGTCACCCATTGCGAACGGCGAGGCCGGCCGCGGCGGTGCCTCTTCGACGATGACGTGCGCATTGGTGCCGCCGACGCCGAAGGAGCTGACGCCCGCACGGCGCGGCAGGTCGGCGCGGGGCCACGGCTGCAGGCTGGCGGTAACGTGGAAGGGCGTGCGCGCGAAGTCGATCGACGGGTTCGGCGCGCTGAAATGCGCGGTCGGCGGAATCTGTTCGTGGTGCAGTGCCAGTGCCGTCTTGATGAGACCGGCCGCGCCCGCCGCCGTGACCATGTGGCCCACGTTGCTCTTGAGCGAGCCGAGCGTGCAGTAGCCGAGCGCATCGGTGTGCTCGGCGTAGGCCACGGCCAGCGCCTCGACTTCGATCGGGTCGCCCATCGGCGTGGCGGTGCCGTGCGCCTCGACGTACGAGATGCTGCCCGCATCGACATCGGCCGCCGCCAGCGCGGCGCGGATCACCGCGGCCTGGCCGTCGACGCTGGGCGCCGTGAAGCTGGCCTTGGAGCCGCCGTCGTTGTTCACGCAGGCGCTGCGCAGCACGGCGTAGATGGTGTCGCCGTCGGCTTGTGCATCGGCCAGCCGCTTGAGCAGCACCACGGCCGCGCCGTCGCTGAAGACGGTGCCCTGGGCCTTTGCATCGAAGCTGCGCGTACGGCCGTCGGGCGAGAGCATCGAGCCCTCGTTGTAGAGATAGCCGCTGCGCGGCGGGCAGGTGACCGAGGCGCCGCCCGCGAGCGCCATGTAGCACTGGCCCGTACGCAGCGCATGGAAGGCCTGGGCCACGGCCACCAGCGAGGTCGAGCAGGCGGTGTGCACGCTGACGGCCGGGCCGGTGAGGTTGAGCCGGTTCGCCACCCGCGTGGTGATGTAGTCCTTCTCGTTGGCCAGCATCACCTGGAACTCGCCGACCGGCTCCACCAGGTCGGGCCGGGTGCTCACGTGGCGCTGGAAGTAGGTGGCGTTGTACATGCCGGCGTACACGCCGACCGGGCCCGGCGCTTCGTCGGGCACGTAGCCGGCGCGTTCCAGGCATTCCCAGCAGATCTCGAGGAACACGCGTTGCTGCGGGTCCATGAGCTGCGCTTCTTTCGGGCCGATGCCGAAGAAGGCGGCGTCGAAGTCTTCGATGCCATCGATCACGCCGCGTGCGCGCACGTAGGCCGGGTCGCTGCGCAGGGCTTGGCTGACCCCGGCGTCGAGCGTGGCGTCGTCGAAGAAGCTGATGGTGTCGCGGCCTGCGACGAGGTTGTCCCAGAACTGCTCCACGTCGGCTGCGCCGGGGAAGCGGCCTGCGGTGCCGACCAGGGCAACGGCGTCATCGATGCCGCTGCCCGGCCGTGCCGAAAAGGTGGCCGCTGTGGTCGGTCGATCCTTGGAACCGGCCACAGCGGCCGTGGCGGGCTGATCGCCCGCCGGCTGCATCCGCTCGCCCATTGCTTTTGGCGTGGGATTGCGGAAGAAAAGATTGGTCGACAGCGGCAGTTCGGTGCCGCGCTGCAGGTCGGCCAGCACCTGCAGTACCAGCAGCGAATCGCCGCCGAGGTCGAAGAAGTTGTCGTTGCGCCCGACCTTCGAAATGCGCAGCGCGCGGGCGAAGGCGTCGCACACCCGCTGTTCGATGGTGTCGCGCGCTTCTTCGAAGGGCTGCGCGAGCTCGGGGCGCTCGCCGGCCGGCTCGGGCAGTGCCTTGCGGTCGAGCTTGCCGTTGGGCGTGACGGGGAGTTGTGCGAGCCACACCTGCGCGGTAGGAATCAGCGCAGCGGGCAGGCGGGCACCGAGGTGGGCGCGCAGGGCATCCCACGAGATCTTTTCCGAGCGTGCGACCAGATAGGCCACCAGGCGCAGCTGCCCGCTTTCGTCGGGCCGCGCGACCACTGCGCAGGACTGCACGGCAGGGTGCGCGAGGATGGCGGCCTCGACCTCGCCGGTCTCGATGCGGTGGCCGTGGATCTTCACCTGCCCGTCGCGGCGGCCGATGAATTCGACGGTGCCGTCGGGCAGCCAGCGTGCGAGGTCGCCGGTGCGGTAGAGCCGGTCATCGGGGCCGCCGAAGGGATCGGGCACGAAGCGCTCGGCGCTGAGCGCGGGCTGCCGCAGATAGCCGCGGGCCAGCCCGTGGCCGCCGATGCAGAGCTCGCCCACGAAGCCGGTCGGCAGCAGTGCCATCGAGGGGCTCAGCACGCGCAGCACGGTGTCCTTGATGGGGCGACCGAGGGGGACGGAACGCAGGTCTTCGGGCAACGGTGACTCGATGCGATGCGTGGCCGCGAAGGTCGTGCACTCGGTCGGGCCGTAGCCGTTGCTCAGCGTGAGGCCAGGCAGGGCGGCCAGCGCACGCCGCACATGCGGCACCGACAGCGCTTCGCCGCCGGTGAAGAGATGGCGCAGGCCCGAGAGGTGGGCGGGGTCGTCGTCGACCACGGCGTTGAAGAGCGCGGCGGTGAGCCATGCCGTGTGCACGTGGTGGCGCGCGATGGTGTGCGCCAGGCCGGTGCCGGTCGGCACGCGCTCTTCATGGATGACGCAGCAGCCGCCATTGAGCAGCGGGCCCCAGATTTCGAGCGTGGCCGCGTCGAAGCCGAGCGGCGCCGCATGCAGCATGGCGAGGCCGGGAGCGAGCTCGACGTAGTCCACACCCACCACGAGCCGCAGGATCGAGCGATGGCAGATCTCTATGCCCTTCGGCGTGCCCGTCGAGCCCGAGGTGTACATGACATAGGCCACCGATTCGGCATCGAGGGCCGGAGGATTCCATGCAGTGCGATTTATGTTGTCTTCGTATTCGTCGAGCAACAAAACGCCGTGATGGGGGGGGATGAGGTACTGGTGCGCCTGTGTCGTGAGCACGTGGTGCGCGCCGGCCTCGCCGAGCATGTAGGCGACGCGCTCGGGCGGGAAATCCGTAGGCACCGGCACATAGGCGCCGCCGGCCTTGAGGATGCCGAGTTGGGCGACGATGGCCGCCATCGAGCGGTCGAGCAGCAGGCCGACGCCGTCGCCGCTGCGAACGCCCAGGCCCTGAAGGCGCTTCGCGAGTTCATCGGAGCGCTGGTCGAGTTCGCCGTAGCTCATCTGCGCGTCGCCCTGCGCGAGGGCAATGGCGTCGGGGGCGGCCATCGCCTGGCGCGCGAACATGGCGGGCACCGTGAGGGCAGGGTTCACCGGGGCGAGGGCGGTGTTCCATTCGGCGAGCTGAGCGGCCTGGTCGGCGCGCGGCAGCGTGTGGATGTCGTTCAGGGCCGCATCGGGGTGCTGCAGCAGGTCTTCGGCGGTGTCGACGAGGGCTGCAAGCAGCTGATCGATCGCGGCGGCATCCATCAGGCTTGCGGCTGCATCTATATAGAGGGACGCCGAAGCAGCGTCGAAGCGCAGCCGCAGCGGAGCATCGGCGGCAACTTCTTCGCGCAGCCAGAGGGAGGTGGGCTGTGCCGTTGCTTGCGATGCCGAACGGCGACCGAGGTCCAGCTCGGCCAGCCAGGCGCCAGCGGCCTTGGTGGCGTCGAAGGCGACGGTGGTCGAGCAGCGCATCGGCGCGGCGCCTGCCTCATGCAGCACGGGCCAGAGGCCTCCGAGCCAGCGCGACTGCAGCAGCAGCCACGCGCCCGCGAAGAGGGTGTCCGGCAGCTGGCCGGTGGTGGCGAACCACTGGGTCCAACGCTGGGCGAAGCGGAGTTCGAGTGCCACCGCAGCGCTGCGACGGCCGGCCGATCCCTCCGAATTGGATCGCGGCACGAACAGGTCTTCCAGAGCGAGGTCCGGAGCACCGAGTGCTTGCGAAACAGTTTGAATTTCCATGTAAATATCCCAAAAGAAATACAATGGAAGCAATTGGGTGAATGGAAATTCCATTCACCCAATTAAGGAGGAGGAAGCTGACTTGCGTTCTTTTCGTGTCTTCATCCTAGGAGGTTTCTCTTGGCCAATGTGTGCACTTTAGGCCTCGGTTACAACTGGATAAGGTTATTTCGAAAACGTACTACCCGAATCGTCCCGTTCGAGGTAACTGATGCGTGATTTGGAGGAAAAAGCCCGCCGCGCGGGCCTTCCAAGCGCCCGAAAGGGCCTGCTGAAGCGGGGTACTCCTGGGGAGAAACAGGCGGCGCACAGGGGGAAATTCGCTGTCGACCGCTTTGTGGGCACGACCACCTCGGATCGCGCGCTACGCCGGGGAGTCATGCGGAAAACGCACTGGCATCACTGTCGAAAAGTGAAACATCCTTCCGGGCGCGACTGTTATGAATTGGATTAGTCTGTAACCGTATAAAAAATAACTGTACAAAACCTGAAAATCGCAAAGACTGAAAGAGTTATCGGCTTCAAATCTTCCGAGGGTAAAAAATGCTCCGCGACATCCTATTACCCGATGTAGTTCTCACGCGCTGTGATTACTATTTGGAATCGATTCTTCCGAACAATTCAGATGCATTGACAGCCAACGCTACATACTTCGGCAATGCGACGTGGGCCAAGGAATATCTGGACTACTGCCACCGCGACGCGCATTTCCGCAGCCGCTGGCTCGCCGCCGGGGGCGACTGGACGGACAAGGTCGTCATCGACCTGGGCTGCGGGCCGGGTAACCTCTTCGCCACGCTGGGCGGCAGGCCCAGATTGCTGATCGGCGTCGACGTGGCCGGAGGCTCGCTGGAGCTGGCGGCTGGCCTGGGCTACACGGCAGTGCTGGCGGATGCGGCGCACACGCCGTTCCGCTCGCATGTGGCGGACATCGTGGCAATCAATGCATCGCTGCACCACTGCGACGACATGAAAGCGGTGCTGCAGGAAGGCGCTCGCCTCGTTAAGCCCAATGGCTTACTTATTACCGACCACGATCCGCAACTCACAGCTTGGGACTACAAGGGCCTGGCCAGGCTGATGTGGGATGCGCGGCTGTGGGTCTACCGCGCGACGGGGCACGGTTTTCACAAGACGGACAGTCAGCAGTTGTGGGGGCTGAGAACCGAAGTGCATCACCGGCCCGGCGACGGCGTGACGAAGGAGCTCTTCGAATCCACGCTGGAGCCGCTGGGCTTCGAGGTTCGCGTGCACCCGCACAACCACCAGATAGGAGCGCAGGCGCTGGCCGGCGACGTTGGGCCGGCGCAATGGAAATACCGCATGGGCAATGTGCTCTCGGGCCGTGACCCGAAGGCACCCGCGAGCGCGCTGTCGCTGATGTGCGTTGCAAGGCGCAAGACCGCAGAAAAACTGCAGGCCAACTGAACGCCAGGCGACTGCTGGTAGCCTTCCCGGATTCTTCGAGCGCGGCCCCGGGCATCCGGGAGCGCGAGATTCAGTTATCCAGGAAGGAATCCGGTAGTGGTTGTGACAGGAAGGAACTGGCGCGCGGGCATTGCGCTGACCGCGGCATTGATGGTGGCAGCGTGCTCCACCTCCCCCAAGGCGCCAGTGGCAGGGCCGGGCGAGTACGTCGTCCAGCCGGGCGACACGCTCTATCGCATCGCGTCGAAGACCGGGCGTTCGCCGGGCGACATTGCCCGATGGAGCAATCTGCAGGACCCCGACAAGCTCGAAGCAGGACAGGTGCTGCGCGTGGTGCCGCCCGGTGGCGGCGCATCGTCCGAGCCGCCTCCTCCCAGGAGCGCAGGTGCCGAGCGTCCGGAACGCCCCGAGCGTTCGAGGCCGCCCCGGGCCGCGGCGCCCGAGCCCGTCGCACCGCCGGCCTCGCGGCGCAGCGACTGGGCCTGGCCCGCGCAGGGCCAGGTCATCGCGGGCTTCAACGGCACCAGCAACAAGGGCGTCGACATCGGCGGCAGCGTCGGTGAGCCGGTGATGTCCATCGGCGCCGGCAAGGTGGCCGTGACGGAAACGCTGCGCGGCTACGGCAGCGTGCTGATGGTCGACCACGGCGGCTCTTATATGTCGGTCTACACCAATGTGCGTACGGTGCTGGTGAAACAGGGCCAGCAGGTGAAGCAGGGCCAGAAGATCGCCGAGATCGGCGGCGCGGACGGTGGGCGCGCCAGCCTCCACTTCGAGATCCGCTACCGCGGCAATGCGGTCGATCCGCGCCAGTACCTGCCGGCGAGGTGACCGGGCGGGGGGCCTCTGGCGAAAGGCATCCCCCAAATTGGCGATATCGCGGTGCCCGTGAAATGCGCAGACTCTCGCCCTTAGTCTGAAAAAAAGGGGCGGTAATGGAACTCGTGCATTGGCTGTTCATCATTTTTGGCATCGCGTTGGCGCTCACCACGCAGTGGTGCCTTCTTGCACCGTTCAGCCTCGAGTGGAAGCCGTTGCGCGACCAGATTACTGAACAGGTCACGCAATCGGCCGCGCTGCTCGAAGAGTGCGCTTCAGGAATCGACGCCAAGGCCTAGCCTCCCGGCCGGTTCGGCCCGCCTGCAGCCCCAGGCCCTCTAAGATGCTCGCTCTTTCTGGATGACGTGAAGACGCGAGAGGCAAAGGGAGGGCCACGCATGATTTCTTTGCTCCACACCGCGGACTGGCAGATAGGCCGCGTGTTCTCGCAGTTCGAACCCGACGACGCCGCGGCACTGTTCGAGGCGCGTTTCAAGGTGGTCGAGCGGCTGGCCGCCATTGCGGCCGAACGCAAGGTCGATGCCGTACTGGTCGCAGGCGACGTGTTCGACCTGCAGACCGTGTCGGACAAGACCATCCGGCGCATGTTCAACGCCATGCAGGGCTTTACGGGCCCCTGGCTGCTGATTCCGGGCAATCACGACTCGGCGCTGAGCGAATCGGTCTGGAGCCGTGCGCAGCGGCTGGGCGCCATTGCACCGAACATCACCTGCTGCCTGGAGCCGAAGCCCCACACGGTGGCGGGCAAGTTCACGCTGCTGCCCGCACCGCTCACGCAGCGCCATACCTACGGCGACCTCACCGACTGGTTTGCCACAGCGCCAAGCGAAGAGGGGCTGCCCCGCATCGGACTGGCGCACGGCTGCGTGCAGGGCATCCTGTCCGAAGACATCGACTCGGCCAATCCCATCGCGACCGGGCGTGCGGCGCAGGCTCGGCTCGACTACCTCGCGTTGGGCGACTGGCACGGCACGCGGCAGATCGACGACCGCACCTGGTACGCGGGCACGCCCGAGACCGATCGTTTCAGAGCCAACGATTCGGGGCAGGCGCTGCTGGTCGGCGTCTCAGGTGCCGGGGCGGAGCCGACGGTCGAGGTGGTCCGCACCGGCCAATTCGACTGGCAGCAATGGGAGCCGCGGCTCACGGTGCCCTCCGACATCGACGAACTGGTCGAAAAGCTGGAGCAGGTGAGCAGCAGCGACGTGCTGCAACTTCGCGCGCAGGGCACCTGCGACCTCAACGGCCACAACAGGCTGAGCACCGCGCTCGACGCCGCCCGCGCTCGCGCTCGTGCGCTGGTGTGGGACGGCGAAGCGCTGCGGCTGGAGCCCACGGAAGACGACATCCAGGCGCTGCACGCCGACGGCTTTGTCGGCGAGGCGCTTCAGGAGTTGCGCGCGCAGCAGGGCGATGCCGATGCTGAACTCGCCCGCGACGCGCTGCTCACGCTCGCCCGCATCCTCGACGCGCAGGGAGCCGCCGCATGAAGTTGCAGCGTCTTCGCATCGAGAACTTCAAGCTGTTCCGCGCACCGCTCGAAATAGACGGCTTCACCGACGGACTGAATCTCTTCGCGGCGCCCAACGAATCGGGCAAGTCCACCGTCGCCGAGGCCATTCGCGCGGCCTTCTTCGAGCGGCATCGCTCCAGCGCGGTCGAGCACCTGCGGCCATGGGGAGAAAGCTCGGCGACGCCCACCGTCGAGGTCGACTTCGAACTCGACGGCAAGCCATGCCGGCTCACCAAGGCCTTCCTCGGCAAGAAGCGCTGCGAGCTGGTCATCGACGGCAAGTCCATGGACGGTGCGGTGGCCGAAGACCATCTGGCGGCGCTGCTGGGCTTTCGCTTTCCGGGCAAGGGCGCCAGCACGCCGGAGCACATGGGCATTCCGGGCCTGCTGTGGATCAAACAGGGCGCCTCGCACGACATTGCCAGCGCCGTGGGCTTTGCCAGCGATCACCTGCGCAACGCACTGGGCGAATCGCTGGGCGAGCTGGCCTCCAGCAACGGCGATGCGGTGCTGAAGGCGGTGGAGAGCGAGCGCAACGAACTGCTCACGCCCGCCGCCGGAACACCGCGCGGCGCCTTCGCGGATGCCATCAGGCTGCGCACGGAACTCGAAGCCGACATCGAACGGCTGCGTGCCGACATCGAGTCCTATCAGTCGGGCGTGGACCGCCTCTCAGGCCTGCGCCGCGATCACCAACGAGACGAAGCCGCGCGGCCCTGGACGGCGTTGCGGGAGCAGCTTGCTATCGCACGGCAGCGGCTGGACGAAGCCAAGGGGTTGAACGAGAGGAAGACCGCGCAGGACGCCGCGCTCAGGCAGGTCACCGCGCAGGTGAATTCCTGGCGCACTCAGCTCCAGGCGATGGAGCGCGAGGAAACCACGGTCGTCCTGCGCGAGAAGAATCTGCAGGCGGCAAAAGAAGGCTTGGCCAAGGCGCTAGGCGAACTGCAGGCGTGGGAACCCCGCCACGCGGCTGCGGCGAAGGCCGATGCCGGCGCGCGCGACAACCTCCGCCTCGCGCGGCAGGCGGCCTCCCGCATCGCGCAGGAGAAAACCGTCGAAAGCCTGGCCGAGCAGCTTGAGGCACTCGCACAGAGCCACGAGAAGGCAAGGGGCGAGCAGGACAAGGTCACTCGCCTGCAGGCCGAGGCACAGGCTCTCGTGGTGCCGGAAGGCGAGCTCAAGCGGCTTCAGCGCTGCGCCGACGCGCATCGCACGGCGCAAGCCCGGCTCGATGCGGTGGCGACGGCCCTGGAGTTCGAGCTGCAGCCTGCTGCGAAGGTCCGGGTTGCCGGAGCCGAGCTTTCCGGCTCGAAGCGCCAGACCGTCATCGCGCGGACCGACATCGAGATCGAAGGCGTAGGCCGCATCACGGTGCTGCCGGGCGGAGCCGACCTGGAAAGCCTTGCCATCGAACGCGACCGCGCGCGCGACGAACTCGCCGGGCTGTTGCAGGCCCTGCGCGCGGAGAGCGTGGCCGCCGTCGAAGAGCGCATGCGGCTGCAGGCGTTGCGCAAGGGCGAAGCCGGTGCGGCGGTGGCCGTGCTGGCTGCGCTGGCACCGAAGGGGCTGAGCGCGCTTGCCGCGGACATCGCCATGCGCGAGGCACGGCTGGCTGAAGCAAGGCAGGTCCTGCAGGGCATGCCGCCGGCCGACGCGGCGATGCCATCGAGCGCGCAGGCCGAATCGGAGGAGGGCGCCGCGCGCGCGGCGCTGGAGACGGCGTCCGCGGCGCTCAACGACGCCAAGGTCGCCGCCGGCAATGCGCGCGAGCAGGTCAAGGCCGCCGAAGACGAACTCGCGGCGGTCAAGGCCACGCTGAACGACCCGATGCGCGCCAGCCGCAAGACGGAAGCCGGCGCCGCATTGACGGATGCGCTGGCACAGCAGTCGGCCCTGCAAGACAAGGTCGCTGAGTTGGCGCAGCAGTTGCAATCCGCGAACCTGCCGGTGCTCGCACAGGACGTGGAACGGCTGGAGCAAAGCGTCAAGCAGGCCGAGGCCACGCACAGCCAGCGGGCCAACGAGATCACCCGGCTGGAAGCCGAACTCGAAGCCAGGGGCGCGTTGGGCCAGGAAGAAGCTGCGTCGGAAAAACAGCGCGAACTCGAGCACGCAACACGCCGTTGCGCCGAACTCGAACGCCGGGCGAAGGCGCTCGACCACCTGCTCAAGCTGCTGCGCGAAAAGCGCTCGACCCTGGCACGACGCCTGCGCGCACCGCTGCAGAAGCACCTCGACCACTACCTGCAGATTCTTTTCCCCGGTGCGCAGGTCGAAGTCGGCGACGATCTTTCGCCGGGCCGCATCACGCGGCAAGGACTGCGAGGCGCCCAGAGCGGCGCGTTCGAAGAGCTCAGCGTGGGCGCGCGGGAGCAGATGGGCGTCGTCGCCCGACTGGCCTATGCGGACCTGTTGAAGGAAGCGCGCAAGCCGACCTTGCTCATCCTCGACGACGCGCTGGTGAACACCGACGAAGAGCGCCTGCGGCAGATGAAGCGGGTGCTGTACGACGCGGCAACGCGGCACCAGATATTGATCTTCAGTTGCCATCCGGAGGCCTGGCGCGATCTCGGGGTCGTGGCGCGAAGCATTCCGTGACGTCTTGGGGCCGCGACGCTCATCGGCAATCACACTATCCAGAATATCCGGCCGGTCGCTAAACTGCGCCGTCATGCGTCGCTGGCTTTGTACGTCCGCAGTTATCGCCTTTCTGTGCTGTCACGGGTTGGCCGTGCTTGCCCAGAACATGGCGGGCTTCGGGCAGTACCAAGCCAACGTCGCGCAGGTGCATCAGGCAAGCGCCTGCGAGCCTCATCAGGGCCACGCCGGCGCTTCGGTCCTGGATGACGGCATCGACTCCGACGAGGTGGACCTTGCCGCCGGAAGGCGCGAGATTTCACTGCCGGTCCTTAGACCGGAAGCCCCTTTGGAATTTGCCGTGACGGTCTTGCCGTCCGCGCCTCTCGAACGGCCCATGCGGCCGCCACAACTCCTCTCCTTCTTCGCATAGGTCGTCCAGTTTCGACCTGGGGCTACGGGCCCTGCTCATTGCGTGTGCTCGCGCCGTCGGCATTGACGGCCGTCCGATGCACATCGCCATCAAGAGGACGAAGAAGAGGAGAAAAGCCATGGAGCAATCGAGTGACGTGATGTTTGCCAGGCTGGCCGATTTCAGGATCGACGCCGAATTGCTGAGGCAGCATTTCCTGGCACACGTGAAGCCGCTGCCGTCGACGCCATATCGCGACAACCGCGTGGACTACATCGGTTGGGCAGTCACAAGCCGCGACGGCACGCTGGAAGACGGCATCCGGCGGATTCCCGCAAAGAATGCGCGCGGCGTCACGCCGACAGACGCCTGCAGCGGCTACCTGGCCCGGGTGATGAATGCGCTGCGCAGCCATGGCCTGACGCCCTTCAGGGCCCGGATCATGCAGCTCGAAAGCGAGGGCGAGGAGATGCCGCTGCACAACGATGCGGCCAAGGAAACCTGGCGCCTGCACATCCCCATCATCACCAACCCCAATTGCTTCTTCGAATGGCAGCGCGCCGACGGCAGCATCGAGAGCGTTCACCTGCCCGCCGACGGCTCGGCCTGGCTGGTGCGGGTGGATGTGAACCACAGGGCCGTCAATCGAAGCCATCAGCCGTCCAACCGGGTTCATCTGCTGATGGGACTGGATGCCAATCCATCCTTCGAGATGCTGACCGAGCCCTGGTTGCCTGTGCTCCAGCAGCAGTTGGTGGCTTGAGCTCGCATGAAGAATGCCCGATGGCTGGTGTGCCTGGTGGCAGCCGTGCTGCCCGTCGCTGCGCAGGAAGTCGAGGCCGGCCGTTGCCGGGTGGAGCGCAACGCAACGCTCTCCCAGTTCGACCGCGTCTATGTGCGTGACGAGTTCCGCATCCGCTACACGCTGGAGGGTGCCCACGCGCTGCCGGACATTCGCGACCTCGACCGCAACGGCATACCCGACAAGGTGCAGGACGTGGCAACGCAACTGGTCGTGGGGCGCAGGCTGTTCACCGATGTGATGGGGCTGACGCACCCCATGCGCCAGCCACGCTATGCGCGCGCCACCTCGATCGACGTGTTCCTGCTGAAGATGGAGAAGGGCAACGGGATGTCCTACGACGAGGTGATGAACTACCGCCTGGGCTCCGACGAAGCGGCCGGCGGCTGTGCTCTTCGCATCGATCTGCTCAACCGCCACGCGAACCAGAACGTGACACCGATCCACGAGCTTTTTCACCAGTACCAGTACGGCTACACCATGTTCAAGGCGCGCTGGTTCCTGGAAGGCACCGCGCGCTGGTCGGAATACGCGCTGCGCCCTGGAAGCGGGCCGCAGCAGCCATTGCCGGCCACACTGCCGGCACTGCGCGAGCAGGTGTTCTCGCAGACCTACGGGGCGAGCGGCATGTGGAACCGTCTGGCAAGCATGCTCGACCCCGACGGCCGGCTCAGGCTGCCGTCCGGCCTGGCGCAGACCACTTATGTCGATGGCAGCCTGGTCATCCAGGACGATCAATTGCACGGCGCGGCCTTCATCAAGGCGCTGCTGGAGGCGCTAGGCCCGCTCGACCGGCAGGTCGCGGAGCGAAATGGCTGGCCGGTATTTGGCTGGAAGGAGGAGGATCAGCGCTCTTCCGCGTACGACACTGAGATATTCAAAGGCGTGCTCCAGGCGACGCGGAGTGAAGCGGCGCGCTCGAAGGCCCGTAGATCGGCCGAACTGGAAGAATTTCTTGCGCTGGAGGCGCTTGTGAAAAAGGATGTGCCATGAGTCTGGGTGAACTGCTGGCGTCGGCCCGGCCCGCGATTGCAACCTTGTGGGATGAATGCACGAGCGCCAGCGCCGGCATCGACGCAGAGGCCGCGGGCGTGCTCTTCATGTCGGTCTGCAACGGGAAGGAGCGGGCCCATGTCGTCACCATCCGCGGAAAGAATTTCGAGCAGGCATGGGTCAGGGGGGCGCAGTTGCTGAATGCCTGGCTGCGCAAGCAGAAGGGCGCCGCGCCAATCTGGCTGCGGGTGGACGTGGTGCACACCGTGCACGCCATGTCCTGGCAGGAACTGAAGCAGGGCCTTTCGACGACCAAGCGCAACTACTTTCGCCATGGCATCGCGTTCAAGCCCGATTTTTCCGTGGCCATTCTTGAGCCTGAGATTGGTGCGCACGCCGTGCTGTACGACGGCGCACTCGAAGAGGCGACACCCAATGCGGCCAATCTCAAGCTCTACGGCAAGTACCGCTATGGGCTGGAGCTGGAGTGGCCGACCCAGGCGCAGCAGCCGATCTGGGTCTTCGACACGCGGGCAGTGTTCACCGACGGCAAGCAGCTTCACACCATCGAGCATCAGGGGCGGGGCAAGGGCCATCGCGTCATGCCGAACTGGGATGCGAGCCAGGTGCACGACATCGTCGCAACCAGCACCGCATACCTCGCACGGCAGGTCAAGCCGACCGGCCAGTACCACTACGGCTGGTTTCCCTGCTTCGACCGTCCCATTCCCACCTACAACGCGCTGCGGCACGCCAGCTCCACCTACGCGCTGCTCGAAGGCTGGGAGCTGACCCAGCGCCCCGAGCACAAGGCCGCCATCGACCGGGCGCTGGCCTACCTCACGCAGACGCTGATCCAGCGCGCCACGCTGCCCGGCGGAGAGCAGGGCGCTTTCCTGGTGGATGTCGACAACGACAACGAAATCAAGCTGGGCGGCAACGCCGTGTGCCTGCTGGCGATGGTCAAGTACACCGAACTCACCGGCGACCGGCAATACCTGCCGCTGATGGAGCAGCTGGCCCTGGGCATCGTGCACATGCAGGACCCGGGTTCGGGCCGTTTCGTGCATGTGCTGAACCACCCCGACCTCAGCGTGAAAGAAGAGAACCGGATCATCTACTACGACGGCGAGGCCGCCTTCGGCCTCATGCGCCTGTACGGGCTGACCAATGATCCACGCTGGCTGCAGACCGTGGAGAAAGCATTCGGGCATTTCATCGAAGCCAGACACTGGCAGGCCCACGACCATTGGCTGAGCTACTGCGTCAACGAACTCACGCTCTACAGATCGGACGAGCGCTACTACCGCTTCGGCCTGGACAACGTGCGCGACCATCTCGACTTCGTGCTCGAGCGCATCACCACCTTTCCGACGCTGCTGGAGCTGATGATGGCGGCGCAGAAGATGATCGCGCGCATGCAGGCCGACCCACAGCACGAGCACCTGCTGCGCGGCTTCGACATCGACAAGTTCTACCGGGCCCTGGAGCAGCGTGCCCGCTACCTGCTGACGGGCCACTTCTGGCCCGAGATCGCCATGTTCTTCAAGAACCCGGGGCGCATCGTGGGCAGCTTCTTCATCCGCCATCACAGCTACCGCGTGCGCATCGACGATGTGGAGCACTACCTGTCGGGCTATGTCGCGTACTGGAAGTACCTGCAGGGCGGCGGGCGGCCTTTCCTGACGCAACAGGAAGAGGCAAGGCACGCGGCACCAGCCGCCTTCGCGCAGATGTAGCGGTGTCTCCTGCCGCCCGGAAACGCTCCGGGTAGGCGGTTTGTCATGGTCCCGAGCCCAAGCGGGCAGGGCGCTTGACTCCCCCGCAAAGGGGCGCTTCGCTCATGTGCGAAGACAGCGCGATTCCTAAAGTCATCCCCAGGCCGAACGCTTCTGCCCATGCCGGGCAGACAGGCAACTCAGGCCGGTCACGACAAACGGGGAACACGCATGGAACTGCTCGCACCACTGCCAAGAACCTTCATGAACCTGCTGCGGGAAGACGCAGGCATGTCGTTCATGGAGGTCGCGCTGATCGGCGCTCTGGTGATGGTCGTGTGCCTGCTCCTGCTGCTCGCCATCCGGCGCAGCGCCTGACCCACGGAGCCAACCATGCAAGACCTCGACGCCGTTCTCGAACTGCTGGCAATGCTGGCTACAGACGTTCGAATGCTCGCGCTTTTCGCGCTGCTCGGGGTGGCTGCCGTCAGCGACTGGCGCTCCTACCGCATCCCCAACTGGCTGACCTTCGGCGGGGCGCTCTTCGCGCTCATCTACGGGACGCTTGCCGCCCGCACGCCGACTGCAGGCGCAATGAGCGCTTTCGGTGGCCTGGGCGTGGGCTTCGCTGCGATGCTGCCCTTCTATGTGCTGGGATTGATGGGAGCGGGCGACGTGAAGCTCATGGCCATGACAGGAGCCTTCATCGGTCCGCAGCAGACGCTGATGGCGGTGCTCTTCACCTTCATTGCCGGAGGCGTGGCGGCACTGGTGTTCGCCATCCACCGCCGTCGCTTGGCGCACATGCTGGCCAACGTCAAGACGGCGGCGCAAGGCATGGCGATCTCGAGCATGGCGGGCATCCGCCCTACGGGGCACGTTCACATGAGCCAGTCCGTGGGAAAGCTGCCCTACGGCATCTGCATCGCGGCGGGCACGGTGGTCGAAGTGCTCGCGCATCAACTGGGCTATGTCTAGCCCTCCCATCTTTTACCTGCGACGGAGGTTCGTATGAAGAACATCAAGGCAATCGGGCTGATCCTTCTGGCCCTTCTGACGGGGCTGGCGGCCGCGGTCTACGCGGCCGGGTGGATCTCCAGGCAAAGCGGCATCGCGTCCAACAAGGTCGTGGTGGCTGCCGTCGACATCGAACTGGGCAGCCGCGTCAACGCGCAGATGCTGTCCACGGTCGACTGGCCCAGCGGCTCCACGCCGCACGGCTCGTTCAGCGACATCAAGGCGCTGGAGGACCGCGTGGTGAAGGTCGGCGTGCTGCGCGGCGAAGCCATCATGGAAGGCAAGCTGGCGCCGGTGGGCACCCAGGGCGGGTTGTCGGCGGTGATCGCCAGTGGCAAGCGAGCCATGACGGTGCGCGTAAACGACGTGGTCGGCGTCGCCGGCTTCGCGCTGCCGGGCAACTACGTCGACGTGATGGTCAACGCCCAGCAGGACAAGGGCCGTGGCGAGGAGGCGTCGCAGATCAGCAAGACCGTACTCGAGAAAGTGCTGGTGCTGGCGGTGGCACAGGAGGCCAACCGCGACGACACCAAGCCCAAGGTCGTGAGCGCCGTGACGCTCGAACTCTCGCTCGAGGATTCCGAAAAGCTCGACCTGGCACGCAGCGTGGGAACGCTGTCCCTGGTGCTTCGCAACCAGATGGACAAGACCACGGTCGCCACCGGCGGCATCACCAAGGGCCAGTTGTTCGGCGAGAAGGCCATCGTGCAAGTCTCCACCGCTGCTGCGCCGGCCCCGGCCCGCCCGCGTATTCATCGTGCAGGCCCCGCCGCTCAGCCGGCTTCCCAGTGCGTGGAAGTCATCCAGCACGCGGGCAGCTCGCTGACCTGTTTCTGATCCGGTCACCAGGAGGAACACCAAGTGCGCCATCTCTCAACAACACTCGCCAGTCTGCTGGCGACCCTCGCGACAGTGGCGGCTCCCGCCATGGGCGCGGAGGTCGCGGCAACCGCCTCGGCCACGGCCGCCATGCCCGCCGCAGCACTTGCAACGCCTCCGGCGGCGGCGGGCAACGCCGCCAACGCCCGACGCTGCACCGCCATCATTCCGGACGACCAGCCAACCCAGGCCGTGCTGGGCAAGTCGGTGGTCATTCCGCTGAAGGCGCGTGTGGTGCGCATCGTGGTCAGCGGCCAGCCGTCGGCAAGGGCACCCGCTGCCGCTGCCGCCGCCGTGCCGGCAGGCATGCAGCCCGCGCCGGCCATGACCGCCAATGCGAACACCGGCGATGGCGTTGCCGATGTCGATGTGACGTTGCTGAGCCCGACCGACCTGTTCTTCCGCGGCCGCCAGGCAGGCTCGATGAACGTCGTGCTGCAGAGCGCCGACGGCACCTGCTACATCAAGGACGTGATCGTCACCATCGATCCGATGGCGCTGCAGGCCAAGCTGGCGGAGCTGATGCCCGAAGAGCGCCGCATCCGTGTGCGCAGTGCAGAAAAATCCATCGTACTCACCGGCGAGATCAGCGACGCGCTCAAGCTCGACGACGTGATGAGCCTGGCATCGGCCTACGGCGCGGACGGCAAGAAGGTGGTGAACCTGCTGCGCATCGCGACACCGCAGCAGGTGATGCTCGAAGTGAAGATCGCCGAGGTCAGCAAGACCCTGCTCGACCGGCTGGGCGCGCGCGTCGGGATTGCGCGTTCGGGCAACGGCGGGCTGAACAACTACTCACTGATCTCGAATTTCCTGAGCACGGGCGCGGGCCTGGTCCAGGCGCTACGCATCGGCCGCACCTCGCTGACCATCGACGGCCAGAAGGACGACGGGCTGGTTCGCATTCTTGCGGAGCCCAACATCATGGCCATCAGTGGCCAGCAGGCCAGCTTCCTTTCGGGCGGCAAGATCTTCATTCCGGTGGCGCAAAGCTCCGCCGGCGGCAGCGGGACGAACATCACGCTGGAAGAGAAGGAGTTCGGCATCGGGGTCAAGTTCACCCCCACGGTGCTCAACGGCGACCGGATCAACCTCAAGATGGTGTCCGAGGTGTCAGACCTGACGCAGACCGGTTCGCCCTTCACCACGGTCGGAGGCGTTACCGCGGTGCTGCCCTCGCTGACGGTGCGGCGCGCCGACACCACCGTGCAGCTCAACGACGGGCAGAGTTTTGTCATCGCCGGGCTCATCAAGAGCAATGTGAACGAGACCATCAAGCGCTATCCGGGCCTGGGCGAAGTTCCGGTGATGGGTGCGCTGTTCCGCAGCACCGAGTTCCAGAACGAGCAGACCGAGCTGATGTTTGTCATCACGCCGCGCCTGGTTCGTCCGCTGGCCGAGTCGCCGCGGGTACCGACGGACAACCACGTCGTTCCCAGCCGCGCCGAGGTTTATTTCAACGGCGCCCTTGAAAGCGCCACCCCGGCACCGGCCGCCCCGGCCAGCGAAACCCCGTGAGGAGCACTGCCATGTTCATCAGATCGACCGCCATTGCGCTCGCATGCCTTTTTGCCACCGGCTGCTCGCACGTCACGCCCAACTACGACGCGCGCTTCGGCGACGCGGTGCGCGACGCAAAGAAAAAGATGACGCTGAACCCGAACGCCGGCAAGAACGGTGACCCGGTCGCTGGCATGGACGGCCGCTCGGCGCGCGAGTCGATGAATCAGTACCACGAGTCCTACAAGTCGCCGCCGCCGGCGGTCAACGTCATCAACATCGGCGGCAGCATCGGTGGCCAGGGCGGTGGCTCGGGCAAGTAACGGGCTGCGTTTTTCTCTCGAATTCGATCCTCGAAGTCTTTACCTGGAAAGGAGAGCGCCACGAACTGCAACGAACTTTTTTCCCTCACCACACCATAGTTTTCAAACCTGATTTCCAACTGTTCAAACCTTGAAAGGAAAGAACCATGAAGAACTTTCTCCAGGCCATCGGCCAATCGACTCGCGGTTTCATGCTCGAGGAAGAGGGCGCCCAGGTCGTCGAGTACGCACTGATCATCGCCGTCGTCTCGATCGCACTGGTCGTCGCGCTGAAGGCGCTCACCGCAAACGGCGGCGGCTTCTCGCTCTTCATCGATCGCGTGAAGACTTGCCTGACTTCGACAACCGGCGGTTGCGTGTAAGTATTTGGTGGGGCGAGCTGGAGCACGCTCCAAGCTCGCCGCCCCACTTATCGGATCCGCATTCTTCTCAATGAAAAAGGAGTAGTCCCATGTTCAAGTCATTCTTGCAGGACGAGAACGGCGCTCAAGTGGTGGAGTACGCGCTGATCATCGCGGTCGTCTCGATCGCGCTCGTTGTTGCGTTGAAGGCGCTTACCGACAACGGTGGCAGCTTCTCGCTCTTCATCGATCGCGTGAAAACTTGCCTGACTTCCACGACTGGCGGTTGCGTGTAAGTAGTTGGTGGGGCGAGCCGGAGCACGCTCCAAGCTCGCCGCCTCACTTATCGAGTCCGCATCTTTTCAATGAAAAAGGAGTAGTCCCATGTTCAAGTCCTTTTTGAAAGAAGAGGGCGGTGCTCAGGTGGTGGAGTACGCGCTGGTCATCGCCTTGATCTCTATCCTGCTGATCATCGCGCTGCGACCACTGGTAGCCGACACCGGTCTCAGCGATCTTGTTGATCGCGTCTTCACTTGCTTCGGCGGCGTCGACTGCGCCTGAAGCGCAGGCTTTGTCAAACTGCCACTACTGCACAGGAAGCCGATCATGCAAGTCCACACTCCCGGCCACCGCCAGCGCGGCGCGATGATCATCACTGCAGCATTGGTTCTGTTGTTTCTCCTCGGATTCATGGGCATCGCGCTCGACTTCGGGCACCTGTTCGTAGTCAAGACCGAGCTGCAGACGGCGGTCGACAGCTGCGCTCTGTCCGCTGCGCGCGAGCTCGACGGGCAGAGCACGGCTCTCACGCGGGCCGTGAGCGCGGGCCAGACTGCAGGCAACGCGAACCGTGTGAACATGCAATCAAGTACCTGGAGCGGGCAGGGCAAGATCGTCACGGCCGACATCACGTTCCGCGACTCGGCCTACGCCCTCACGACCACGCCCGCTGTAGCTCGCTATGCGCAGTGCACGCACACGCAGGCCAACGTCAACATCTGGCTCATGAAGGCCATGGGCGCCTTTTCTGGCGATACCACCGGCAATCCCGCTACACGCAGCGTCGCGGCGAGCGCGGTCGCCACACGTGCCAGCGCACAGACCACATGCCCCATCCCGGTCGCAATGAAGCCGAAGCCAGGCGGCACGGCACCGAACTACGGCTTCGCCGTCGGCGAATGGGTACCTCTCATCCAGGCGCAGAACGCGGCTACGGGTGGCCAGATCGGCTGGGCCAATCTCGATGGCAGCAATAGTGCTTCGGAAACCGAAGCAGAGCTCAACGGCCGTTGCGGTACCAGGGTGGGCGACACGCTCGGCACGCCCGGCGTGCAGACCTCGGTGGCCGACGTCTGGAACCAGCGCTTCGGCATCTACAAGAACACCGGCGATCCGAGCGTGGGACGGCCCGACTACACCGGCTATGCCTACACATCATCCAACTGGCCCACGCAGTTCAATGCCTACAACGGCGCGCCGGGTGCAGGAGCCGATGCGACCGCCCAGAACTTCGTGACCAAGCGGGCCGCCTTTGCGTCCTGCGCCGACACCGGCACCAAAGTGAAGGGCGCGAACAGCTGCGAATCGATCACGGGGCTGTCGCTCAACAGCTTCCAGAAGCTGGCCAACCCGGGCAACGTTGCCGGAGGCCACATGCAGTACGGCTTCGACCGCCGCATCGTCACGGTGCCGGTCATTGACGGCAGCAACCACGTGATCGACTACGCCTGCATGCTGATGCTGCAGCCGCTGAGCATTCCGATGACCGACACGCAGCTGGAATTCCGCGGCAACGCGGGCGCCGTGGGCAGCCCCTGCACCACCAGCGGGCTGGCTGGCGGATCGGCGGGCCCGCTGGTTCCGGTGCTGGTGAGGTGAACGCCATGAAAAGATCCCATCGCACACAGCGTGGCGCGGCACTGATCGAGCTGGCACTGATCATTCCGCTGCTCCTGCTGATGACCTTCATCACCACCGAGTTCGGCCGCGCGATGTATGAGTACAACGCGGTCGTCAAGTCGACGCGCGACGCGGTGCGCTACCTGTCCGTGCAGACGCCCGGCACGCACGTCACCGAGGCGCGCAACCTGATCGTGTACGGCAACACGGCCGGCACCGGGGCGCCGCTGGCGCGCGGGCTGAGTCTTTCGAATGTGCCGGCTGGCAGCTGTTGCACCTGGCAGTCGGTAGGGGCGAATCCGATCATCACCACGGTGACGGTGCGCGTTAGCAGCTACACATTCCATTCGCTGTTTCCCTCGGTGATCGGCGTCGTCCTCGCCGATGCGAACGGCAACATCGTCTTCAGCGAAATCGCAGCCACCATGAGGGCGCCATCATGAGAAAACGCATTACCGGTGCGACCACGGTCGAGTTCGCTTTGGGCCTGATCATCTTTCTCATGTTCGTGCTGGGCATCGTCGACTTCTCGCGCATGCTGTTCACGTGGAATGCGGCCCAGGAGGCAACACGCGCGGGTGCCAGGTATGCGGTGGTGTGCGACGACACCGGCCAGCAAGCGCTGGTGCTTGCCCGCATGAAGGCGCTGCTGCCGCAGATCAGCACTGTGTCGGTGGCGTGGGAGCCTTCGGGCTGCACGGCCGCGACCTGCCAGGGCGTCACCGTCAGCATCACCGGCCTCAACTACCAGTGGATTTCGCCCATTGCGGGTGGTGTCGCGCCGCTGATCCCGATGCCGGGCTTTTCCACTTACCTGCCGCGCGAGGTGATGCGCAAGGACCCGAACAGCGCGGCCATCTGTTCCTAGCAACGCACCGGACACGACCATGAAGATCGCCATCATTTCCCCCAATCCGAACCATCTCCAGGACATGCGCAAGGTCCTCGAGGCGCGCTCCCACCATGTGTCGCTTTTCGAGGGCGGCAAGAGCCGGATGCAGTGGGTCGTCGAGAAGGCGGCTCCGGAGCTTCTGCTGGTCGACGGCATGTGCTGCGATCTCCAGGAGCTCGTGCTGGTGGAGAAGCTCACGATGCAGCACCCGGCAATCGCGGTGGTGCTGCTGTGTGCCATGCAGACGCCGGAGTTCCTGATCCACGCGATGCGTGCGGGTGTACGCGAGGTGCTGCCGTCGCCCTCTGACACCGCTGCGCTCGAGGCCGCCGTCGAGCGCATCGGGCTCAAGATGGCCGGCACCCAGGCGCGCGGCCCTGGCCAGGTCGTGGCGTTCATGCCCTGCAAGGGCGGCAGCGGAGCGACCTTTCTCGCGACCAACATCGCTCACCAGCTCTCGCGGGAGCGCTCGGTGCTCCTGATCGACCTGAACCTGCAGTTCGGCGATGCGCTGTCGTATGTCAGCGATATGCGGCCGACCTCCACGATGGCGGACGTTGCGCGCGACATCGGCCGCCTCGACGCGTCGCTGCTCGCGGCCAGCGTGGTGCGCGTGGCGCCGGGCTTCAGCATCCTGCCCGCACCCGACGATCTTTCGCGCGCGCTGGAGGTGAAGGCCGAACACATCGACGCGATCCTGCAGGTTGCGCTGCCGATGTACGACTTCGTGCTGTTCGACCTCGGCACGCGCATCGACACGCTCTCGATCAAGGTGCTGGACCGCGCCGACCGCATCTTCCCCGTGCTGCAGCCGAGCCTGCCGCACATCCGCAACGTGACGCGGCTGATGCAGGTGTTCAAGTCGCTGGGCTACGCACCGGGCAAGGTCGAGCTGCTGGTGAACCGCAGCGCCGGCGGCGGGGAGATCGGGTTGTCGGACATGCGCCGCTCGCTGGTCGGCGCGACGCTCACGATCGTGCCGGACGGCGGCAAGGACGTGGATGCGTCCATCAACCGGGGCGTGCCGCTGGCGGAGATGTCGCGCGGCAGCGCGCTCGTCAAGCGGCTCGCCGAGATCGCGCACACGCTCAGTCCGCAGCAGGAGGCGGCACCCGGCTTCATCGGGCGGCTCTTCCGCCGCGCATAAGTACCACCGGATCATTCCTCAACAGCAAGGCAGGTTCCCATGTCATTCAGAGAACAGCTCAACGCGATCGAAGCCGATCCCGCCTCGCGGTCGGAGGGGCACGCGGCCGATCTGACCACACCGCCCTTTGCGTCGGATGCCTACAAGTTGCTGAAGGAGCGCATGCACCTGAAGCTGCTGGAGCGCTTCGACCTGGCGGCGCTGGAAACCCTGAAGCCCGAAGTGCTGCGCCAGGAAATCTCGACCATGGTCACGCGGCTGCTGCAGGAGGAACCCGAGGCGCTCAACGACATCGAGCGGCGCACGCTGATTCGCGACATCCAGCACGAGATGCTCGGCTTCGGGCCGATCGAGCTGTTGATGGCGGACCCGTCCGTCTCGGACATCCTGATCAATTCGCACGAGAAGATCTACGTCGAGCGCCGGGGCCGGCTGGAGCTGACCAACGTCAGCTTCACCGACGAGAAGCACCTGCTGCGCATCATCGACAAGATCGTCTCGCTGGTGGGGCGGCGCATCGACGAGTCCAGCCCCATGGTTGATGCGCGGCTGCCCGACGGCTCGCGCGTCAATGCGGTCATCGCGCCGGTGGCGCTGGACGGGCCGATGATGTCGATCCGCCGTTTCGCGAAGATCCCGCTGCGCATGGAGAACCTCGTGAACGAGCTCAAGACACTGACGCCGCCGATGGCGCAGATGCTCGAGGGGCTGGCCCAGGCGAAGGTCAACATGCTCATCTCCGGCGGCACGGGCGCCGGCAAGACCACGCTGCTGAACATCCTGTCGGGCTTCATTCCGCCGACCGAACGCATCATCACGATCGAGGATGCGGCGGAACTCCAGCTGCAGCAGCCGCACGTGGCGCGCATGGAGACGCGGCCGATGAACATCGAGGGCAAGGGAGAGATCACGCAGCGCGCGCTGGTGCGCAACGCGCTGCGCATGCGGCCCGACCGCATCGTCATCGGCGAGGTGCGCGGCGCCGAGGCGGTCGACATGCTGCAGGCGATGAACACTGGCCATGAGGGCTCTCTCACCACCATCCATGCCAACACGCCGCGCGATGCGCTGGCACGGCTGGAAAACATGATCGGCATGGCGAACCTGAACCTGCCGCACCGCACCGTGCGCCAGCAGATTGCGTCGGCCATCACGGTGGTCGTGCAGGTGCTGCGGCTGGTCGACGGGCGGCGCAAGGTCACCAGCATCCAGGAGATCACCGGCATGGAAGGCGAGGTGGTCACCATGCAGGAGATCTTCACTTTTCACCAGACTGGCATGGGGCCCGACGGCCTGGTGCGCGGCCATTTCCACGCGACGGGTGTCAGGCCGAAATTTGCGGATCGGCTGCATGCCTACGGCGTGGATCTGCCCGACACCATGTTCGAGCCGACGAAGCACTACGAATAGGAGACCGCCATGTTCAGCAATCTTGGAGGCAATACGCTCATCACCGTCACGGTGCTGGTCTTCGTGACCGTGCTGCTGATGATCGAGGGTCTGTATCTGCTGTGGCGCTCCTACAAGGGGCCCGAGGCGCGCAAGATCGCGAAGCGGCTGCAAGCTTTTTCCGCCGCGGTCGACCGGACGCCGCAGGCCCACCTTGTCAAGGAGCGCATGCTCAGCGAGGTGCCGTGGATGCAGCGCATGCTGCTGACGCTGCCGCGGGCGCACCGGCTGGACCGCTTCATCCTGCAGGCGGGGCTGGACTGGACGGTTTCCAGCTTCCTGCTGGTGTGCGGGGCGCTCGGCGTGCTCGCGTTCTTCGTGACGGCGTCGATGGCACGCCAGCCGCTGCTGCTGGCGCTCGCCGCAGGGATCGGCGGGGCGATGCTCCCGGTGCTCTACCTGCAGCGCCAGCGCAGCCGCCGGCTGGCCCGCATGGAGAGGCAGCTTCCGGATGCGCTGGACCTGGTGACGCGCGCCCTGCGCGCAGGGCACTCGTTCGCGAGTGGCGTACAGATGATCGGCGAGGAAATGGCCGACCCGATCGCCACCGAGTTCCGCATGGTTGCCGACGAGGTGAATTTCGGCGTCTCGCTGCAGCAGGCCCTGACCAACCTCAGCGAGCGCGTGCCGCTCACCGACCTGCGCTACTTCGTGGTGGCGGTGCTGATCCAGCGCGACTCCGGCGGCAACCTGACGGAGGTGCTGGGCAACCTGAGCAAGCTCATTCGCGACCGGCTCAAGCTGCTCGCGCGGGTGCGGGTGCTGTCGTCAGAAGGGCGGCTGTCGGCCTGGATCCTGGGGCTCATGCCGTTCGCCCTGGCGGCGCTGATGAACATCTTCAACCCCGAATTCATGGCGCCGCTATGGACGGACCCGATCGGGCAGATAGTGCTCAAGTACATGCTGGGGCTGATGCTCGTGGGCATCGTGCTCTTGCGAAAGATCGCGAAGATTCGCGTCTGAAGGAGAAGAGCCATGACCATACTGTTTCCCATCCTCGTTTTCCTGGCCGTGTCGCTGGCGATTGCCGGCCTGGCGGTCTGGATGTCTCCGACGCGTACCGAGCAGCGTCTGCAGGCGGTAACGCCATCGGCAGGCAAGTCGGCCTGGACCGAGACTGCCGTCAGGATCGTCGGTCCTTTCGCGCAGTTGTCGTCGCCTACCGGCGAGGCGGCTCTGTCGCCGCTGCGGGTGCGGTTCCTGAACGCCGGCATCCGCTACCCGGACGCCTACCTTGTCTACTTCGGCATGAAGACGCTGCTGCCGCTGGGCTTTGCCGCGCTCGCGTTCCTGGCGATGCGGACGACGGGAGCAGCGGACGGCACGGAGATGCTGCTGTACCTCGCGGTGGCCGCTCTGGCCGGCTGCTACCTGCCCAACCTGGTGCTGCGCCTGCTCATTCGCGCGCGTCGCCGCGAGATATTCGAGAACTTCCCCGATGCAGCCGACCTGATGCTCGTGTGCGTCGAAGCGGGCCTGGGAATGGACGCCGGTCTGGCCAAGGTCACCGACGAAATCCAGGTCAAGAGCGTGGCGCTGGCGCAGGAACTGCACTGGACCAACCTGGAAATGCGTGCCGGTGCTACGCGCGAGAAGTCGCTGCGCAACCTGGCGCTGCGCACGGGCGTGGAAGAGATAGGCACCTTCGCGACCATGCTGACCCAATCGGACCGGTTCGGCACCAGCATCGGCGAATCGCTGCGTGTGTTCTCCGACGATCTGCGCCACAAGAGGCAGGTTCGTGCGGAAGAACTGGCGGCCAAGGTGCCGACCAAGATGCTGCTGCCGCTGGTGCTGTGCATCTTTCCGTGCATCTCGATGGTGATACTCACGCCGGCGGCGATCCGGGTCGTCCGGATGATCATGCCGATGCTGAGTGGGACTTGAATTGAGTGCCGCCGCTCTCAGGGCAACCTGGTGCGGCGCGCTGCTTCAGTGCGCCGGCGCCGTATCGAGCTGGTGCTTCACCGCGTAGATGTACAGCTCGAGGCGGTTTGTCACGCCGAGCTTCTGGTAGATCGACGTGAGGTGGTTGCGCAGCGTGTGCTCGGTGACGAAGAGCTTCTCGGCCAGTGCCTTGTTCGAGGCACCGCTGCCGGCCACGACGATGCGGACGATCTCCCGTTCTTTCTGCGTCAGGCTCGCCAGCCTGGTGGCTTCGGGGTCGGCCTTCGGGGGCTTCTTCACCGAAGTCAGCTGAGAGAAGACGCGGCCCATGGTTTGCGCATCGACGCAAAGCTCGCCTTTGTAGACGCGCTCGATGGCCTCGAGTACCTGCTGGGCCGGGGCGTCCTTGCGCATCACGCCGCGCGCGCCGTGCAGCACGGCGAGGTCGAGGGTGCGCTGCTCACGCTCTGCTGTGAGCACGACGACGCGCGACACCTCGTTCGACAAAAGCCTGGGCAGGATGTCGATGGCGCACCGGCCGTCGAGGTCGAGGTCGAGCACGATGACGTCGGGAGCGAGGTCGTCCGAGGTTGCCACTGCGTCTTCGCAACAGCTGGCCGTGCCGACGACCCGCATGCGCGGCTGCTCGCCGTCGATCAGCCTTGACAGGCCCCACAGCATGGTCTGGTGGTCGTCCACGAGCAGGACACCGATGGAATGGGCAACTGGTTGCATGACTGATTCCTTCCTTGGCTTGTCTTTTTTAGATGGGAATTTCCACCAGCACCGCGGTGCCGCCACTCGCGCACTGGCGCACCTGCGCCCGCCCGCCGAGGGCCGCAGCGCGCTCGGTGATGGAGCGTGGGAGGAACTTCGTGAAGCTCTCTTCGCAGGCTTCGTTCTCGATGCGCAGCTGTAACTGCCCGTTCTTGCAGCCGAGGCGGATGCTGCCGTGACGCGCCTGGGTGTGTTTGCAGATGTTGTTCAATCCCTCGCCCACCAGCTGCAGGACTTCCGCGGTCATCCGGTCGTCCAGTTGGACCTGGCCGTCGACGGTGATGGCGATCTCGATGCCGTAGAGCCCCTTGATCCGCTCGGCCTGGCGATGCAGATGGGGCAGTACAAGCCCGCAGGGGCTGTTCGCGCTGTGCTTGACCGCACCGGCGTAGCTGCGCAGGTCGGCGATCACGCCGTCGGCCACGCTCGCGAGCTTGTCGAGGTCTTCGCGCAGCGGGTTGTCGGCGGCCGCCTTCTTGCGCAGCGCGCACAGGCCCATCCGCAGGCCGATGTACGGCTGCACGGCCGTGTCGTGCAGGTCCAGCGCGAATTTCAGGCGCTCTGTAGCGGCGGCCTCTGAGGCCATCCGGTCGAGCACCTCGATGGTCTCGATGACCGGGAAGATCTGTTCCATCAGGTGCGCCAGGAACAGCGCGTCGGACTTGTTGAACAGTCCGTCACGGGACGACACGAAGACCCGGCCCTCGCCCAGCCGCATCGGCAGCGGGGCGCTGATGAAGGCGCGGGCCTCCAGCATGGCGATCACTGCGGCGCAGCGCTGCGCGCCTTCGTCGTCCTCTATGCGCCAGCCGCTTGCGCCGGCTTCGAAGACATGGCTTTGCGCGCACAGCCAGTTCATGGGCCAGGGCAGGCGGTTGCAGAGCACGGTGTGGTCCGGCGCCAGCGCCATGAGAGGCGATTCGGCGATGCGGCCGATCGTCTCGACGCTGATGTGTTCGCAGGCGTCGTTCTTGCGCAGCGTGCGCAGGATCCAGTTGCCGGTGGAAGTGTCCCGCGTCAGGAGGATGCAGTGGCTTGCCCTGAAGAAGGCCAGTGTCTTTTCCATCGTGCGGGCGACGGTGCGGCCGGCCCCGAAGCGGGGGTTCGAAAGCTGGCAGACATCGCCCAGGAGCGCGAGGCGCCGCTGCAGGCCCAGCTTCGAGCCGCCCCAGTGCACGATCATGTGCCCCAGCGCCAGCAGGAAAGTGGTGCGCATCAGCAGCTGCGGCGAGTCGCCGCCCGTGCTGGTGGCCAGGCCGCAGGCGGCGAACGACGCGACCGATGCGACCGTCACGCGGGCGCCTTCCTCGAAACCCCAGCGGAACGAGGAGGTGAGGATCGCGAAGAAGTAGAAGAGGAAGAAAAGACTCTGGACGCCGTCGGTCACGAAGATGATCAGCGTGAACCACAGCACGTCGGACCAGTGGATGGCCTTGCCCTGGAAATACGGGCGGCCCATTCGCGTGCACGCATACACCAGCAGGCTGTGCAGGATGTATCCGGAGAAAGCCAGCCAGACGGGAACCTGCAGCCGGTTGTCACCGGCATCGACCGCGACAGCCAGCAGCGCGGAGACCGACAGCACCATCCGCATGCGGGCCACCATGAGGGCATCCGCGGCGACGCTTGCGTCGACGTCGGGAGCAGCAGTGGTGCGAGCCAGCATGGCGAAGGATCCTTGGCACCAGGCGCATCACGCCAGGCAGGCCATTCCGGAGTGGGTGGCAAAGCTCGGTGGTGTCATTTTGGAATTCATTCTTCGCACCTGAAAGCGATGTATGTGAAGGTTTCACATTACTACTTTCGTAGTCGAAGACAATTGGGGGTCGATGAGCCCGGCTGATTTGTGACGCCTGTTGCATTAAGAAACATTCATCCAGATCACAGGCTTTTTCGAATGCCTGTCGAGGGGAACGGCCCCCTCGATGGCGAGAAGTACGTTATTTACAGGTACCCGTTCGATGCGTTGCGGCGAGCCACCCGCCGCCCCTCCAAGTTCACATCCGCCGTGCAACCAGGGCCGTGCGCCCCAGGGGAGTGACCCGCAGGACTACCGCCTGCTTGAACTTCTGCTGGTTCTGCCGGGCGCGGCAGGTCGGGGGAAGCGTGGCTTCCACCATGCCCGCCGCATTCAACACGGCCACCGAGTTGATCCCTGCTGGATCGTCGATGCGCAGGGGGAAGATCGAATTGCCGATCTTGCGCAGGTAGTCGAGTGGCATGACAGGCCATTCCTGGCCCTCGGCAGTCGTTGCAACATTGCCGGTCTGCAGGCTGGCGATCTCCGCGTGTCCCGCGTCCGTGATGGCGAACACCACGGCGCTCTCGTACTGTTGATAGCCGAAGTGATCGAGATGAAATTCGGCCTCGATGAGTCCGGTCGCTAGCAGGACCGATGCGTTCCTGATGTCCGGGTCAGCCGTGAGCGTCGCCGGAAACTTCTCGTGCAGAAGTCGAAGGAGGAGGGTAAGCGGCATACATGCTCCTATCTGGACCTTCCGTGCGTATCGAGCGGTTCGTCACGAGGTCCGAGGGTCGTTCGGGTTTAAATGTGATTTTTTCACTTTAGTTATTTTGTTTTACATCAACCGCCCGGCCTTGTCGATAGGAGGCACTCCACGACCATGAGGCCGTGGATGAAATCTGCTGTGGATTGCGAAAGAAGAGGGCGCCCAGGCAATGCGGGCGCCCCGTGGCAGCCTCAAGGCGTGGTGAATGTCACCCGCTGCGCGATCAGCACACCGTCGACCACCCGGTCTCCGACAACGGTCACGCGCTGGCCGTTGCCCAGGTTCGCTGCGGTGCCGTTCTCGAAGATGACGCCGCTGCCGCCGGCGTCCACGGGCTGGCCGCGGACCCTGAAACTGGCAGGCGACTGATACGCGCCGATCGCGCCGATCAGCGTGAACGATGCCGGGCCGCCCGTGCCCGGAACGTTGCGGATGCGCAGCTTCTTCACCACCAGCACACCGCCGGACATGAAGCCGTCGACCTCGACTTTCACGCCATTGCCGAGCGATCCCACAGGGCCGCCGGTGATCTGCCCATTGGTCGCGTCGACCGGCGTGCCCAGCACCTTGAACGAACTGCGCGAGGCGAAGTCGGTGATGACGCCCGCCAGCTGCACAGCGATGCCGTCGCTCACGGGGATGGCATACCAGCCCTGCACTGTCGTGGCCGTGAGCACGCCCGCGATCGGCGCGACAGTGCCTCGGGCGCGGACGATGATGCCGTTGGCAAGCGACGATGCGTTCATGCCCGTGAAGGCAGCCGAGCTGAAGTTGATCGTCAGCTGGCCGAGCGTGAATGTCTTGCCCACGGGGTCCAGGTTCTGCACGGTCCCTGTGACCAGCGGATCGGTCAGTGTGGGGGCGATCTGGATGCGCGTGGCGCGCAGGGCGCCCGGTGCGCTTGGCAGGCCCCACACCTGGACGATGCTGTTCAGGTTGATGTCCGCCAGTCCGTTAGCGTCGGCCCAGACGGTGGCCGAGTCGATGCTCACGACGGTGCCCATCACGACGAAGCTGCCGGCCGAGGTGTCGATGCCCGAGGCCGCGCCGCGCAGTTCGGCAGCCGACTGGACCTGGGTGGCGACGCCGCTGGTGAAGTTGGCGTCGACCTTGCCGGCGACGCGCGCACTCATGCCGATCTGCAGCTCGGTGGCGTCTTCAATGGTGAAGGTGGCGGTGTCGGTGTCGTAGCGCAGCCCATTGAGGATGATGCTGCCCAGGCCGTCCGCAGCACCGATGCCGGCGGCGTCGGCGGTCACGCCGGTGCCGCCCGAACCTACGCCGGAGCCGTCGGTGTTGCTGTTGCCGGCGGTCGTATCGCCGCCCGCACCGCCCGAGCCCGTGGAACCTGTGCCAGTTCCAGTTCCTGTCCCCGCTCCTGTAGAGGTATCCCCTCCCGTGCCTGTCTGCGTGGCGCCACCCGTGCCGACGCCCAGGCCGCCCACTGAGCCACTGCCGCTACCTCCCCCCCCGCCGCAGGACAGCAGCAGGGCCATGAGGCCGACGGACAAAAGGCCGAGCATGAGCCGGCGGGGTGTCTTCATCGTGTTCATGGCTTGGGCTCGCTTTCAGAGGGGCGGGGCGGCACAGGCGCGCTCTCGTCTTCGTAATAGGTATAGATGCCGACCCTGATGCGCCCCTTTGCTCCGGCAGGAGCGCGGTCGACTGCCTGTGTCATTTCCTGCGTCAGCTCGTGGTGCAGGGCTGCCCAGCGTTCCCGGACGAGGCGCTGGATCTGCTCGCATTCCTGCAACGTGAGCCCGCGCGCGTACACCGCCCGCTCGAGCATTCTGGGCTCCTCGCCCAGGGTGTTGGAGACGGCAGCCAGCAAATGGTCGCGGCCGTTGTCGCCCAGGAAGGCGAGCATGGACTGGAGATCCTGCACCGGCACGAAGCCGTCGGCCGTGAGTTCGACCACGCCTTCGCTCTCGGTCACCATTTGCAGGCGCACCAGCTCGTCGAGGATGGTGCGATGGTGCACGTCGCCTCGGCTGCTCATTCGCGCCACGGCCTCGAAAGAAGGCGCGGCATTGCCTGCCGTGATGGGCAGGCGCCTGAAAGTGTCATCCTGAGTAAGCATCTGCAACCACAACGTGAAAGTCTTGGCTGCTGCCGACAGCTCGGTGTGGGGCAGGGGGTCGACGGTGGAGCGGACCTTGGCGGTCACCGCCTTGCGGTTCAGGCCGGTCGTGATGGACAACTGGCTCAGGTTGGGCTTGGGCACGCCCTGGTTGCGCCAGCTTCGCTGGGCCTCTTCGAGCAGCAGGTCACGCAGCAATTCCTCGAGGTGGGGGTGCTTGACCCCCATCGCGAGGGCGAGCCTTACCACCGGTCGAAGAATGCGAGCGCAGGCAGCGAGGGCCCAGTCCAGCCGGTGTTCCATGGAGGCGAGCGTTATTCCTGAAGGTGCGGTTCAAAAGAGAATCAGCGGCAGCAGCCGCCGATCATTGCCCGCTATTGTCATGTGCAATAGTCACATGTGAAAGCTTTGGACCACTGTTTGCAGTTCGCCTTTACCCGGCGCAGGTTCCATCGGCCACACGCTTGACGCTGGTCCGGCCCGTGGCGCTGATGTTGACCAGGCGGGTCTGGCCGGCGCTGGGCGAGGCCCGGCAGATCGTGATGCTGGCCGGGCTGGCGCCGACGCCGGTGGCCTGGAAGGTGAGGGCGCTCGCCCCTCCTGTGTCGCGCAACTGGTAACCGCCGGCCGCGGCCGGCTGCTGCAGCAGCACTTTTGTGCCGCTCACCACGATCCAGCCGGTTTCCCATTGGCCCGAAGTGCTGCAACTGGCACCGTCGGCCGAAACGCACAGGGTGACAGGAGCATTGCGCTTGATGGCCTCGCTGCGCGCAAGCTGGCCGCCCGCAACCAGTGCCGTGGCGTAGGAATTCAGCCGTGTCGACAGGCGTACGCCGTCGAACGAGGGCACGGCAATGGCGATCAGCACCACCAGCACGCTCAACGTGACCATCAGCTCGATCAGCGTGAAGCCGCCATGACGGCCTCGGATGCTCTTGCTTTTTCGATTCACGGGCCTGCCTATTTCTGGATGAACCAGTAGACCCGCCCCTTGGGCTGCTTGAACGCCGACTTTGGGGTGGCGCCCTTGGGGCTCAGGAAGGAGTCGGGTCTGGCGCCGATCACCACGTCGCGAATGCTGCCGTCGTCCAGCTGGACCCGGCCCACCACGGGCGAGGGTGCCAGGCCGCCGCCCACCACGTTCTGGAACCGCCCGTTGCTGTCCTGGGGCGCAGCGTTGGCATACGACACGTTGTAGACGTTGGCGGTGCCCAGGTCGGCGCGGCACGACTGCTGCACGCTTGGGTTGGTGGGCGTGTGCGTGTTGAAGGTGGTGATGCCGTAGGCCGTCACCGAAGCGGTCACAACCTGCTCGCCCGGGGCCAGGGCCAGATACCAGCCCTTCTTGCTCGCAAGGTCGGTGGCCGTGGGGGTCGCAGTGGTGGTGATGGCCTGCAGGGAGGCGTGGCACAGCACGGGGGTGCTGTTGCAATGGTCCGATTCGGAGCTCAGCCAGGCGGTGTCGGTGGGCTTGTCCACCAGCATGTAGAAGCGGTTGGCCACGCTGAGCGCGGAGTTGTAGTAGCGCAACGGCTTCTCGCGATCGCCGGAGCCCAGCAGGATCACGTACACGCCGTTGTCCTGGACCACGTCCGGCCCGAACATGAACTTGCGGTTGGGCGTGCAGGTGCTCACCGTATCGCAGCCGAGCGAGGCGATCTTCGTCATGCTCCAGCTGACCGGCGTTGCGTCGCCGATGGTGATCCGGTAGACGTTGCCGCCCAGGTCGGCCGCGTAGGCGATCCGCGCCAGGCCGAGGCTGTCGTTGACGATGGTGACTTCGCCCGCCACGGCGCGGTCGGTGACGAAGCTGTTGAGCTGCGCGCCGGTGGCCGCATCGAGCACGTAGATGCGGTTGCCCTTGGTGCCCGTGCCGCAAGCCTGGGCGGCCGAGTTGGTGTCGACGTCCTCGCACTTGTCGTAGCCGCCGCCGAACACCAGCATCGGACTGTTGCCGGCGCCATAGCCGGTCGACTTGACAACCTTGGGCGCCGACCAGGTCTGTCCGATGCCGTCCATGCCGGTGTCGCAGCCGGTGTCGTTGTCCTGGTTTGGGCAGCCCTTGCGCCACTTGAGAGTGGGCGCCGCGGGATCGGACACGTCGAAGGCGTAGATCAACCGGCCGCCGCGGCGCATGCTCGCGAACAGCCAGGCGGTGGTGGTGCCCTGCCGGTAGGCAGCTACCGCGCCGTCCATGCCGTAAGGCTTGGGCGCCACGCTGCCGGTGGTAACCAGCAGGCCGGGGAAATTGATGCGCGTGCTGTTGTCGTACAGCCGCTTGAGGCTGCCGTAGAACTCGGGCGGCACGAAAGACCATAGCTCATCGCCCGCCGCAGCCGAGCCGATGGCCGTGCTGCGGTTGCCGTTGACGGCGCGCAGCACGCCGTCGTTGCCGCCGTAGAAAACCACCACCTGGGGCACGGCATCGGTGCCGTAGTTGATGGCCACGGGGCGCGAGTGCACCACGTCGCCGTGCACCGAGGGGCGCATGCTGGTGGAGGTAAGGGGGTTGCCGCTGGCGTCGGTGCGTTCGTCGCCCTTGTTGTCGGCGCCGCGGACCCAGTTGATCAGGTTGGTGCGGTCGGTGGCGCTCGCCACACCCAAAGCCGCCTGCGTGATGCTGCCGTTGCCGTCGGCGAAGCTGGTGAGCGCAGAGCAGGCGCCGGGTGCACAGGTCTTCATGTTGCGGCTGGCCACCGCGAGGCGGCGCAGCATGTAGCCCTGCGCGCCTTTCTCGACCACGTTGCCGTCCGGGCTGTCGGCCGCCTCCTTGCCGAGGCAGTCGCCGGAGGGGCGGAAGCTCCAGTAGGCGTCGGTGTCGCTCGGCAGCGGCGTCCAGTAGCTGCGCGCGCAGGGCGCAACGAAGCCGGTCTGGTTGTTCACCGCGTTGGCGCCGGCAGCGTCCTGCAGGACGAGCTGGCTGCTGCTGTCCAGGCCCAGCTTGTATTGCTTGAGGTTGCCGTTCCAGCGCGGCAGTGCGTCCTGGTCGGGGCGGAACATTCCGACGAACACCTGGTTCAGGTAGGTGCCCTGCGTATTCACGCTCACCGGCAGGCTCACCGAGGAAAACACGCTGTTGACCGACTGGATCTTGCTGAAGATGTCATCGAGCGCCGCACCCAGCGAAGCGCCCAGGTCGGGATCGGACGAAATGTCGTAGTACTCCCCCTTGCTCTGGGTGGCCATGCTCTTGAGTAGTGCGCTCCAGCCTGGGCCCTGGCCGCCGGTGGCCTTGGCAGCCTCGACCGTGTAGACCTTGACGCCCATGCTGGTCTGCAGGAACCGCGCCCATTCGTCGGCTGTGTTGTCCTGCGAGCCGCTGGGGCTCAGCACGATAGAAGTGGTGCTGCCGCCTGCGGCGAGCAGGGCGTCCGCGGAGGTCTTGCTGTCGCTGGTGTTGTCCTGCGCGGCGCCGTTGCTGATGTAGATGACGTACGTGCCAATGCAGTTTTCGGTGCTGGGGCCCACGTAGGTGGTGCTGTTCACCGCGTTCAGCGCGTTGCGCGGCAGCGCGTACACGGCCTTCGACGCGGCGGTGCCGTAGACGCTGCCGCTGTAGTCGGCCTTCAGCTTGTTGTTGCCGGCGATCGGGGTGCCGCTGGCCAGGTAGCGGTAGACCTCGGCCATGGTCTTGCCGGCCTTGCCGCCATTGGACTTGTCGTCGAGCTTGTTCAGGCTGCGGATGAGCGCGCCGTACTTGACCTTGGTGCCGTCGTCCAGCGTGCGCACCGCAGCGCGCACATAGCCTCCATCGGAGTTGGAGTTGCCGCCACCGGTCTCGGTGAACATCATCAGGCCGACCTTGAATTTGTTGGACGGCAGGCTTTCGAAGGCTTTCGCCAGCGCGGTGATCTCGGCCGTGAACGGCTGGTTCCAGTTGGCCGTGTTGTCCAGCACGAACAGCACATTGGGCGCCTGGGTGGCGGCCTGGTTGTAGCCCACGAAAAGGTCGATGTCCTCGGCGTGCGCCGGGCTCAACGGCAAGGCCAGCAGGGCGGCGGCGCACAGCGGCGCGAAGAGTTTCTTTGTCATCATGGTGTCGGCCCGGTCGTATTGCACAGCGCTTCGAACTGCGCCTTGTTGAGCAGCGCTCGCACCCCCTGGCGCACGGCGGTGGTGGTGCCGCTGGTGGCATCGGTCACGGTGGTGCTGATGTCCCAGACCGAGTTGTATTGATCGGGCAGAGTGGACAGCCCCGAGCCGCTGCTGGAGGCCCCGCCGGTGATGCCGCTCGGTCCGGTCACGGTGCCACCGCCCGTGTCGACGGCCTTGGTTGCACGCACGCACACCGGCGCAGCGACCACGACCGTGTAGTCGGTGGTGCCGTCGTTGTTGATGTCGACCAGGCTCACGGTGGCCTGGGGCGGCGTCAGCGACGGGGTGCCGTCGGAATCCGGCGCCAGCAGGCTGCTGGCAACTTCCTCGATGGCGCGGTTGGCCGCGGCAACGGCTTCGTTGCGAGTCTGCAGGTTGCCTACCGATTTGAGATTGGAGCTGCTGAGATTGAACGCCGCGGTGACCGTGAGGGTGATCAGCAGCAGCATGATCATCCCGATGAGCAGCGCAGCACCCTGCTGGCGGCGCATGGCCGGTGTATGAGTCATGGCGTCTCCCTCCGCCCGGTCACGTTGGTCAGGCGCACGGTGGTGGAAAACGCGTGGCGCTTGTAGTGATCGTTGAACGGGCCCAGGGTGGCGGAGCCCAGGTTGTAGGTGCGCGTGTCGGTATGGCCTGGCGAAACCTCGGTGCTGCGCGCGAGCACGTGGAGCTTGACCGCCACCACGTTCACCAGCTGGTCGGCAGTGCAGGGCGCGGCGACGCTGCAGTGCACGAAGCTGCCGTCGGGGCTGCCGTCGCCGCGGTTGGCGGGAGTCAGCCTGACCGCCGGATCGGCCCAGTCGATGGCCGCGGCGTAGTTCACGGCGGCGCTGGTCTTGCCGATCGTGTCCAGCCCGAACTCGACCCTGAACCCCTCGACGCCCTCGATCAGCGGTACCGGGGGCTGCTGCGCCAGGGCGCCGCCCACGAAGTCGAAGCGCGAGCGCGCCAGCGTGGGGACGCCGTCACCCACGGTGTCGGCGTAGTCGCGCACGTAGTAGATGTCGGCAACGAGCTTGCGCTTGGGCGAAGGCGTCGTGCAGTCCTTCTTCAGCATGTTGCCGAATCCGGCGGTGGACAGGTCGAAAGACGAAGGCTTCTGCGTGCCGCACAACGAAGACTGGAAGTACAGGTTGCCGGCGATGTCCGCCTCGCAGTTGGGTGCGCCGGGCAGGCAGGTCTCGGCGTGCCGCACCACGAGGACGTCGGTGTTGGCCTTCTTGTTCTTTAGCAGGTCGGTGCAGCTGGCGGGCACGGTCTCGTAGCTCTGCACCGGCAAGTCGAGCAGCTCGCGCTTGTAGTCGTCGGTCCAGTTGACCAGGGAGTAGGACAGGCAGGGGTCGGGCGGCGTGCCGGTTGGCACGTGCTCCGGCACACCGTTGACCGTCAGGTCGTCGAACTGGGGCATGTAGTTTTCCCAGAACCCGGCGTGGGTGAGCTCGTTCTCCAGCACGAAGACACTGAGGCGCCCACTTTCGATCTGGCGGTTCACGCGTTCCATTTCGCGCTGGGTGTTGCTCACGTTCAGGAACAGCGCGAGCAGGGCCGCCACCACGATGAGCATGATGGTGACCGCCACCATCAGCTCGATCAGCGTCAGCCCGCGCTGCCGGTTGCGCGACGGGCTCATGAAAGGGCTCCGATGCGCACGAGCGTGGTGACCGCTCGGCGGCACATGTCGCTCACGCAGCGCGTGCCAGCGGTGTCATACAGGTCCTTGCCGCAGGCCACGCCGGCGGGTGGAGCGCTGATCGGCACCAGGCCCTGCCAGGCGATGGTGACGAGGTATTCGTTGTTGCCCATGTCCTGCACGCAGCCGCGCCCGCCGATCACTGTGCCGAGCCTGCTGCTGCCCGAGGTTTCTGCGGCGCCCTGCAGCGCGTTGCACCACTCGGCGCTGTCCACCTGCTGGCGGGTGCCGGTGGCAGTGGGACACGTGTTGCCGCTGCCCAGCGGGGCGCTGGTGACGTAGCTCGAGGCCATCCGGCGATTGATCGCGATACGGCTGGCCATGTCGTTCAGCATGATCAGCGCCTGCGACCGCTGGTACGACTCCATCTCCGACGCCTGCAAGCGCGCCTGCAGGCCCACCAGGCCGAACAGCCCGAAGGCCACCACAACCAGGGTGACGAGCACTTCCAGCAGGCTGACGCCGCGCTGGGCGCTTCTCACCGCGCTTCTCACCATTTCTCCGCCGGCGTCTTCACGCCGTCGCTGTTGAGGGTGAGCGCGCCGTCGCCGGTCTGGCCGCCGATCGGGGTCAGGGTCAGCGTGTAACCGGGGACGCCGGTCGTCGTCAGGACGATGTCGTAGCTGTAGTTGCTGTTGACTTCGGCCGGCAGCGCATAGCCGCTGGCCGTCAGCGCGGTCTTATCGGCGTAGCTGCGGTTTGCAAGGAGGAACTGCTGCTGCCGGTTGGCAATGTCCATCATCTGCGCCTGCGCCGCCGACCGTTTGGATCGGATGACGTACTGCTGGTAGCTGGGTAACGCGACAGCCGCCAGGATGGCCACGATGGCCACCGTGATCATCAGTTCGATCAGCGTGAAGCCACCGGTTTTGCGCTTGTGCGAGGGCTCGTTCATCCGTGATCCGTCAGAAGTGTTTCACATTGTTATAAATGTGAATTTATCACATTGAGGCTGGCCGCGGACCTTTTTCTAGCTTTCGCGGCATGGACGCAACGCGTCGCAGCAGGTGGTCAGAGGGGGCGTTTTGTCGAGGCCGGAGCAGGCCGGATGGCCTGCCAAGAACAGGACAAATGCCCCTTTCAGTTCCCGCGCGAGGTGCGCAAACTGAAGCAATGGACCCGAACCCGACCAGAAATTTCGAAAGCTTGCGTGCCGGCCTGCATGTCCTCAGAGCGGACATCGGCCCAGGCGCAACCTTGACCAAGTTGTGCACTCAACGGCACGGAACAGGCGTGCTGATCCCGGACCCATTGGCCGGAATCTGTCGAACGGTCAGGAAGACATGCGACGCGTATCTGGAATTCGAGCCGACTCAGCTGAAAGGCGCGGCGCGCCTGGTACGTGCGCCCGCGGAAACCGCGACTCGCTTCTTCTGGCCGGAAGTCCCCGGCTCGAGCGTTCTTTTCCCCGTGAACGGGTTCATTGCCGGCTTCCTTTCCAGCAATGAGTTCATCGTGGATGACCAGATCACGTACTCCGTCTACTCGCTGAAGCCCGCAAATTCAGCGCCCATGGAGAAGATCGTGATCCGGTGCCACTGCTGCCAGCAGCGGATGCGAGTCCGGCCGGGCCGGAATCTGGTAGTCACGTGCCCTTCTTGCGGAGCCGACACAGATCTGGATCCGTTCTGCTGAAGCCGCCAGGCATTGACGCATCTCTAGTTCAGGCTGGTGTCGCCACCTGAGGCCCGAGGAAGAACTCGACCGCCCGCGCGACCACCCACGGCACGATGACGTGATCGCCGTCGAAGGGCTGCAGCGTCAGGTCGTGCCCGCTCTCCAGCAGCCGTCGTGCATGCGGGTGGGCGCTGGTCTCGATCGGCAACTGGCTGTCCGAGCGCCCGTGCGCCAGGAACACGCGCGGCTTCCCCGTCTGCGTGAACGTGTTCATGAAGCCCGCCGACAGCCCGATCACGTGGCTGGCCACGTCGCCATTGGTCAGGCCGAGAGACAAGGCGTAGCTACCGCCATCGGAAAAACCGGCGAACGCCAGGCGCTCGGGGTCGATGCGGAAATGCGTGGCAACCGTCGACAACGTGCCATCGAGCCGTTCCAGATCGGGGCCATGCCCGCCGACCACGATGTCCCACGTCGGGTACATCGACTGCGGGGCCAGCAGAAGAAAGCGCCGCGCACGCGCATGGGACACGAGATGCGGCAGCACCCGGTTGGCCTCGCCGCCCGCGCCGTGGAACATCACCAGCAGCGGCAACGGTGCATTGGTGGGCAGCCCCTCGGGCACCACCAGCACCGCTTCGCGCCCTTCGGCGAACGAGAGGCCGTGGCGTCCGGGTGGCAGCGGGGCGGCTACGGGCGCAGCGCCCGGGCGGAAGCTCATGCGGCCGGTCAGCGCGTCGCCCAGCAGGCTGGCGTCGATCATTCGATCGCTCCCACCTGCGACGACATCTGCGACGAGGCGCAGGCAATGCCGCGAAACACCGCGCACTGCGCGAAAGACTGCGCCGACAGCGGTAGCTCCTTGCGGCGGCAGTACTTGCTGGTGAGCTTGAGCAGTTCCTTGATGTCGCGGCCGCTGGCGCCGGCATATTCGACCACCAGCCTGTCGATCACCGCGCCCGAAAGCTCCACGCCCAGCTGGATCGACAGCGTGGACCAGAGCCGGCGCGCGTCGTCGGGGCCCGGCGGCTGGTAGTCGATCACCGCGATGCAGCGCGACAGGATGGCCTCGTCGATGTCGCCGACCCGGTTGGTGGTCATGAACAGCAGGCCGCTGAAGTACTCCAGCGTACGCAGGAACTCCGCCACGATGGCGTTGTGCTGCAGGTCGTTGTCGCGTCGTCGGATGTACACGTCGGCCTCGTCCAGCAGCAGCACGCAGTCCCAGCGCGCGGCGCGCTGAAGGATCTTCGTCAGGCTGGCCTCCACCGAGTCGGCAGTCACGCCGAGCTGGCCCGAATGCACGCGGTACAGCGGCTTGCCGACCACTTCCGCATAGACCTCGGCGGTAAGGGTCTTGCCCAGGCCCGGCGCACCCTTGCACAGGATGGTGGTGCCGCCCGACTTGCCCGGCACCACGTCTTCCACGAGAAAGCAGCGGTCGGCCGTCAGGATGTCGATCAGGTCGCGGTGCGCCTGCGGCAGCACCAGCCGCTCGCGCAGGCCGGGCTGGTACTTGTATTCCTGCACGTGCTGCGCATGGACCCAGATGTTGCGGTGCCAGTCGAGGTGGAACAGGTGCAAGTAGCAATGCTGGGGAATGCGGTCGAAGCCGCTGTCGACACCACTCTCGCGCCAGTAGTGCGGATCGGCGGCCAGGTCGAAGCGGCGCTGCAGCAGTTCCTCGTCGTTCACGCAGCGCGCCACCGCGCCTTCGGGCAGCCGGTGGCACGCCATGCCTGCCCGAGGGCCTTCGCCGGCCGTCCAGGCGCTGCCGTCGATGGTGAACTGGGCACCGAACTGCGGCTGCAGCTTCGTGAAGCACGCCACCTGCTTGTCGTACTCGCGCCTGAACTCGGCGCACTCCTTGTGGAAGCCGTGGTCGGCAAAGAGGCCGGCCAGCGTGCGGCCGGGCAGGTCTTCCGCGTAGAAGCTCAGGCCCCAGGTCATGCCCGCGAAACGCAAGCGTGGTTCGGAGGGCGGCTCGCGGCCGGCGGCCTGCAGCGTGTTGGCCAGCAGGCCCACCAGCACGTAAGCCTCGTTGTCCGCCGGTTGCACAAAGCGCACTGCATGGACCAGCCAGGGCAGCAGTACGCCGTCCTTGCCGCGCTGGTAGAGCCAGCCATCGATCAGGTCACGCGAGAGCCACTCGGTCAACGCCGGGACCATCGACTCCAGGCTGGAGATGGGCTTAGCGGGCGGTTCGCCGTTGAGGTTGTCCAGCGCGAGCAGCTGGAACACCAGGTCGCGTGAGCCGGCAGCCAGGCCCAGCTGGAAGAGCAGGTTGAGCGAGTGGCCGTCGAAATGGCAACTGGACACGACGCGCACACCGCTGCCGGCGCCAAGCCCACCCAGTTGAAGGCCAAGCGGCGTTTGCGCGCCGACCTGACCCTGCAGCGCAGCGGCCAGCATCTCCGGTATCTCGAGTTCCACGGTGTCTCCTCGTGTCGCCTTCGATGCTAGCCACGAGGTAGGGCCTGGCGCTTGACCTGGGTCAAGACCGGCGGCAGGACGCTAGGAGTCGTTCACCTGCGCCAGCAGCCATTGCCTGAAGACCTGCAGCGATTGCATCTGCGCCGATTCTTCCGGATACACGAGGTAGTAGCCCTTGGCATAGCGCCATTTGCGGCGCGACAGCCGCCGCAGGCGCCCCGACGCCACCGACTCGTCGCTCATGTAGGGCGGCAGCAGCGCCACGCCCATACCGGCCAGCGAGGCGTTGAGAGCCATCGACATGATGTCGTAGCGCGGCCCTTCGCGTCCTGCCTCGCCCACGATGCCTTCGCGTGCGAACCATTCGTCCCATGCGCCGGGCAGGGTCTGGTGGTGGATCAGCGCCGAGCGCGGCGTGTTCGCATCGACCGCCTTGCCGTGCTCGGCGATCCAGGCCGGCGCCGCGTAGGGCGAGAGGTCCAGCGGCAGCACGAACTCGCTGCGCAGGCCCGGCCGCTGGCCGTCGCCGAATTCCAGCGACGCATCGACCGGCGTGGCGCTGAAGTCCACCGGCCCCACGCGCGTGCCCAGGTTGAGCGTGATCTCGCCATGGTCGCGCGTGAACCCGGGCAGGCGCGGAATCAGCCAGTAGCTGCCGACCGAAGCGCCAACCGACAGCGAAAGCTCGCCACCCCGGCCCTTGAGCGCCATCACATTGGCGGTGGCGCGCTCCAGCCGCTGCAGCAGCGGCCCGACTTCGCCCAGGTAGTAGCGGCCCGCGTCCGTCAGGGCCAGGGCCTCGCGCCGGCGCGTGAAGAGCTTTACGGCTAGCCGGTCTTCCAGTGTCTGCACCTGCCGGCTCACCGCACCTTGCGTGAGGCGAAGCTCCTGCGCGGCGGCAGTGAAGGAGCGCAGCCGCGCGCTGGCCTCCAGGCACATCAGGGACATCGTCGAGGGAGCGCGAACGTGATGGTTCATGAGAAAAGAGCAAGTCTGGTGCATGCAACCGATGGAGCTGCCTATACGCACCGGCCTCGTGCATGAGAAAAGCTCATGCTAAACCCAGGAAACATGGCTTGTCCAACCCGGTTCGCGGGCAGATCATCCGCTCACCGATCCTTCATTGCCGGAGTTCTCTGCCATGCGTCTGCGTGCCTTGCTGTGTACTCTCGTCCTCGCCGCGCTGTCGGCAGTTTCGATGCCGGGCCTCGCGGCCTATCCCGACAAGCCGATCCGCCTGATCGTGCCCTCGGCCCCGGGCGGCGCACCCGACGCGTTGATGCGCGCGCTGGGCGCTCAGTTGTCGCAGCAGATGGGCGTGCCTATCGTGGTCGACAACAAGCCCGGCGGCTCCTACACGATCGGCACCATGGACCTGGTGCATTCCGCGCCCGACGGCTACACGCTGGCCTACGGCAACATCGTCTCGCTGGCCACCAACCGGTCGCTGCTGCCCAACGTGCCATATGACGTCGAGAAAGACCTGACGCTGGTTGCCAACACGCTGCGCCTGTCCAACCTGCTGATCGTCAACAACGACCTGCCGGTCAAGACCGTGCCCGAGCTCGTTGCCTACGCGAAGAAGAACCCCGGCAAGCTGGCCTTCGCGTCCGACGGCAACGGTACCACCGCGCACCTGGGCGTCGAGCTCTTCAAGGCCATGACCGGCACCGACATGCTGCACGTGCCCTACAAGGCCGCAACGGCGGCCATTACCGACCTGATCGGCGGAGGCGTGCAGCTCATGATGGTCAACACGCCGGTCTCCGGCCCGCAGGCCCAGGCGGGCAAGGTGAGGGCGCTGGGCATCTCGTCGCGCCAGCGCTCGCCCACCTATCCGAACATTCCCACCATCGCCGAGGCCGGCGTGCCGGGCTTCGAGGTGGAGGCCTGGGGCGGCATCATCGGGCCGGCCCGCATGCCCAAGGACGTGGTGGCGCGCCTCAATGCCGAGATCCGCACCGCGCTGGCCAACCCGGCATTGCGCGAGCGCTTCAGGCTGCTGGGCGCCGAGACCGATTTCGCCACGTCGGAGCAGTTCCTCGACCTCTCGCGCCGCGAGACGCTCAAGTGGGCCAAGATCATCAAGGACTCGGGCGCGAAGATCGACTGAAGGCCAACTCACCATGACTCCCTGGAAAGCCGCAAGGCCCGGCGATCGCCTCGACGCCATCGACACACCCGCGCTCGTGCTCGACCTCGATGCCTTCGAGCGCAACCTCGCGCGCATGGCCGAGGCACTGCGCGGCAGCGGCGTGCGCCTGCGCGCCCATGCCAAGTGCCACAAGACGCCGGAAATCGCCCTGCGCCAGATCGCCCTGGGCGCGGCCGGCATCTGCTGCCAGAAGGTTAGCGAGGCGGCCGTGTTCGTCGAAGCCGGCATCGCCGACGTGCTGGTCACCAACCAGGTGATGGGCGAAACCAAGCTGCGCCGCCTGGCCGCACTGACCCGCCGAGCGCGCATGGGCGTGCTGGTCGATCACCCGCAACAGGTGCAGGCGCTGGTTGCCGTAGCGCAGGCTGAGGACGTGACGCTGGATGTGTATGTCGAGGTCAACGTCGGGGCCAACCGATGTGGCGTTGCCCCCGGCGAAGAGGCGGTGCGGCTTGCGCAGCAGATCGCGGCCAGTGCACCGCTGCGCTTCATGGGCCTGCACTGCTATCACGGGCCGGCCCAGCACTTGCGAGCGCCGCAGGATCGCGCCGCGGCCATTGCCGCCGCCGCGGAGGCCGCGCGCATGACCCGCGCCGCCATCGAGGCCTGCGGCATCGCCGTCGAGCGCGTAACGGGGGCGGGCACCGGCAGCTTCCTGCACGAGCGCGACTCCGGCGTCTTCAACGAGATCCAGGCCGGCTCCTACGTCTTCATGGATCGCGACTACGGCGACAACCAGCGTGGCGAGCACGACATCGCGTTCGAGCACGCCCTGTTCGTGCGCACCACCGTCATGAGCCGCGCCACGCCCGAGCGTGCCATCGTCGACGCAGGCCTGAAGGCCTCCAGCGTGGACTCGGGCATGCCCACCGTGTGGCAGCGGCCCGACCTGCGCTACGTGAAAGCCGCCGACGAGCACGGTGCGCTGGCCACGCCCGATGCCGCCGCGCTTTCTCTGGGTGACCAGCTGATGCTGGTGCCCGGCCATTGCGACCCGACCGTCAATCTCTACGACGACCTGATCTGCGTGCGCGGCGAGCGGGTGGAAGCCCTGTGGCCTATCGCCGCTCGCGGCGCGCTGCTTTAACTCCTTTCAATCCAAGGCAATCGATGCAGGAAAAATTCGACCTTCTGATCCGCAACGCAAGCATCGTCGACGGCACCGGCGCGCCCCGCTTCACGGGCGACATCGGCATTCGCGGCGACCGCATCGCACGCATCGGCGATCTGTCCGCAGCGCACGGCGAGGTGGAGATCGACCGGGCAGGGCGCGTCGCGGCGCCCGGCTTCATCGACGCGCACACCCACGACGACCGCCTCATGCTGTCCAACCCCGACATGGCGCCCAAGGTCAGCCAGGGCATCACAACGGTGATCGCGGGCAACTGCGGCATTTCGCTGGCGCCGATGCCGGGCGGCATCACGCAACCGGTCACGCCACCGCTGAACTTGCTCGACGAGCAGGGCGACTGGTTCTCCTTTCCGACCTTCGCCTCGTACATCGAGGAACTGCGCGCCAAGCCAGCCGCGACCAACTGCGCCTTGCTGGTGGGGCACACCACCTTGCGGGTTGCGACGTTGGACGACCTCGGACTGCCGGCGACGCCAGAACAGATCGCCCGCATGCGCGAACTGGTGCAGGAGGCGCTGCAGGCCGGCGCCATCGGCGTGTCCACCGGCCTGTTCTACGAACCGTCGATTGCCGCGCCCACCGAGGAGGTGATCGAAACCTGCCGTCCGCTGAAGGAATTCAACGGCGTGTATTGCACCCACATGCGCAACGAGGCTGACCAGGTGATCGACTCGCTCGAAGAAACCTTTCGCGTCGGCCGCGAAGTCGGGGTGCCGGTGGTGATCTCGCACATGAAGGTGGTGGGGCCGGCGAACCATGGCCGGTCGGAAGAGGCGCTGTCCTTCATCGAGAAGAACATGGCCAAGCAGCCGATCTGCCTGGACTGCTACCCCTACACGGCAGGCTCCACCATCCTGTCGGCAGACCGGGCGGCAAGCTCTTCGCGCGTGATCGTGAGCTGGTCGAAATCGCTGCCCGAACATGCCGGCCGCGACCTGGACGTCATCGCAAAGGAAATGGGCGTTGCCGAAGAAGAGGCAATCCGACTCCTCAGTCCCGCCGGCGGTATCTACTTCAGGCTGGACGAGGCCGACGTGCAGCGCATCCTGAAGTTCGACCAGACCATGATCGGCTCCGACGGCCTGCCGCACGATGCCGCGCCGCATCCGCGGCTGTGGGGCAGCTTTCCGCGCGTGCTGGGTCACTACGGGCGCCTGCTCGGGCTGTTCCCGCTGGAAACCGCGATCTACAAGATGACCGGACTGACCGCAAAGAACTTCGGCCTGAAGGACCGCGGTGTGCTGAAGGAGGGCGCATATGCCGACCTGGCCCTGTTCGACGCGGACACCGTGGGCGAAGCCGCCACGTACGAAGCGCCCATTGCACCGGCCCATGGCATCGAGGCGGTGATCGTCAATGGTGCGATCGTGTGGCGCGATGGCGGGTCGACGGGAGCGCGGCCGGGGCGGGTGCTGGCGCGCGAAGTGCCGCAGACGGCGGGTCATTGAACCATCTGGACGCACTGGTCGCATTGTCTCCACGGTCCTTCACCTCCAGGCTGCTGCGCTGGCGACCGCCTTCAATGCACGGTCCTGAGCATCGACAACGGCAACGCGATGACCGCAATGCTGCGAAAGACCGAACCGGTCCGGGGACTACTTCAACGCGGAAATCTCCCGACTCTTGATGAGCCTGGAGCGCAGGATGTTGCGGCTGATCCCAAGCAGCCTGGCCGCCTGCACTTGATTGCGGTGGCAGAACTCGAAGGCGGTGCGCATCACCGTGTCCTCGATCAGTTCGAACATCTGTTCGTGAGGCTCGTTGAACAGCTCGCGCAGCACCGTCTCCAGCGCTTGCCGCGGCGTGGCGTGCGCGGAGACCTCGCTCTCGGCTGGACGCCTCTGGATGTTCAACGAGGACAGATGCAGATGCTCCGCGCCCAGCACGCCGTGCTGGCAGATCAGCAGCGCGTGGTGAATCACGTTCTCCAGCTCGCGGATGTTGCCGGGCCAGGTGTGCTCGGAGAGCTTCTGTTCGGCGCTCGCATCGAGCCGCACCGCGCCGTAGCCCAGCCGCTGGCGGTACTCCTCGATGAAATGCCGCGCCAGCGGAAGAATGTCGCCGGGCCGCTCGCGCAGCGTCGGCAGCGCAAGGTGCACCACGTGCAGCCGGTAGAACAGGTCTTCGCGGAAGTTGCCGGCCGCCACCGCGTCCTGCAGCCGCACATTGGTCGCGGCCACCACGCGCACGTCGATGGGCACGCTCTTGCGCGAGCCCAGCCGCACCACCTCGCGCTCCTGCAGCACGCGCAGCAGCTTGACCTGGATCGACAGTGGCAGGTCGCCGATCTCGTCGAGGAACAGCGTGCCGCCGTTGGCCGCCTCGAACCAGCCCGACTTGGCCGAGAACGCGCCGGTGAAGGCGCCTTTCTCGTGGCCGAAGAGCTCGCTCTCGACCAGGCTCTCGGAGAAGGCACCGCAGTTCACAGCCACGAAAGGCCGGCTGCTGCGGCGGCTCAGGTCGTGTACGTGGCGCGCGATCAGCTCCTTGCCGGTGCCGGTCTCTCCGATGATGAGCACGTTGGCATCGCTGGGCGCCACCATGCGCACACGTTCGAGCAGCGCAGCCGAGCGCGGATCCTGGAACACCTGGGCCGTGGCGCGGATCGAGGTGGTGAGCTTGCGCGGGTTGGGCAGCGTCAGCAGGGTGGGGGCATCCCAGTCCTCGTCCGATGCGGGGGAGGCGTCGGCCGGCGGCAGCACAGCGAGAGGGCGGGTGAAGGCGGTCATGAGTAGAAGGTCGGTACGGGGTATTGCTGCTTGAGGGCCCATTCGCCGAGCTCGCGCAGTTTGTAGGCCACGGGGTCATGCAAGGTCTGGGTGCGCAGGTTGCGCCAGTGGCGGTCAAGGCGCAGGCCGCCATGCGTGGCACGCGCGCCGGCCACATCGAACATGCGCGTACAGATGTCCAGCCCCGTGTTTGTCGCCGCGACCTTCGCGGTGGCCACGGCCACCGCGACGTCGCCGCGCTCGGCCTCGGTCAACGCGGGGCCGAGCCGCCATGCCGCGTCGAGCCGGTCGGCCGCGCGGTCGGCCAGCACGCGCACGCTCTCCAGGCCGACCCAGAAGTCGCCGTAGTGGCCGAGCACATAGGGGTCTTCGTGCATCTGCGACACATGGGCCGTATGCCACGGGCGCGACTCGTGCAGCGTGTAATGCCTTGCATCGTTGAAGGCCGCCTCCGCAATGCCGAGGTAGATGTTGGCCAGCACGAGTTGCGACACCAGCGGCCGCAGGCAGGCGAAGGGCGTCGAGAGCGGGCCCGGATCGGCCAGCACTTCGTGCTGCTCGACGCGCACCTTCTCGAAGGTCACGCTGCCGCTGTCGGTCTGGCGCTGGCCGATGTTGTTCCAGTCGGGCGCGACGAAGATGCCCGAGCGGCCGGTGGGTACCGCCGCGACGATGAAGGCGCCACTGCCTTCCTCGCGCGCCGAGGCGATCAGCATTTCGGAATCGAGCGCGCCCGAGCAGAAGCTCTTCTGCCCGGTGAACTCGCGCCAGCCCTCGTGCGCGCTGGACACCGTGCGGTCGTCCAGCGGGTTGAGGGCGTTGCCCCAGAACCACCGGCGGCGCGCGGTCTGCTCGAACCATGGCTGCCATTGCACGGGCCGCGCGAAGAGGCGCACCGTGGCGAGCATCAGATGATGAAAGCCGAACACATGCGCGAGCGAACTATCGGCCTGCGCGAGCAGGCGCACGACGTCGAGCGTCTCGCGCCAGTCCGCGCCACCGCCGCCGAATTCGGACGGGATGCTCAAGGCGAGCAGGCCGCTTTCACGCAGGGCATCGCGCTCGGCCTTCGGCGTGCCACCGCGCTCGTCGCGCTCCACCGCGGTGGCCGCGAAGCGCTGCATCAGCTCGCGGGCGATGTCGCGAGGGGATTCGGAAGCAGGAATGGAAAGAACGGAACTCACTGAACTCACACAAGGCCTCGGTATGTGCAGGCAGCACGGTTGCTGCGCCAGCAGCATGTTGGCGGCGCGCAAGCGCCCGGCCAACGATGCGATGCGTATATCGATCCTTGTTTTGCTTCCATGGCAGCAGTGCGGGCGGGCAATGTGCCGCGCGCAGCAGATGTGGTGTTTCGCTGCTGCTGGAGCAGCACAAATTGCGCGTTTCGGCGCGTTCCCACAGGCAGCTCGACTGGCACGCTAACTGCTGAACCGCCTCATGCAACTTTTCTGGTTTCTTCCCACGCACGGCGACAGCCGCTACCTCGGCACCTCCCGCGGGGCACGCACCGTGAGCCATCGATACCTGCGGCAAGTGGCACAGGCCGCCGACGAACTGGGCTACGAAGGCGTGCTGATTCCCACGGGGCGTTCCTGCGAAGACTCGTGGGTGGTCGCCTCGTCGCTCGCGGCTCAGACCGAGCGGCTCAAGTTCCTGGTGGCGATACGCCCCGGCATCATTTCGCCGACCGTTTCCGCGCGCCAGGCCGCGACGCTCGACCGCTTTTCCGATGGCCGCCTGCTCATCAACGTGGTGACCGGCGGCGACCCCGATGAACAACATGGCGACGGCAGCTTCCTGACGCATGCCGAGCGCTACGAGGTCACCGATGAATTCCTGCGCATCTGGCGCGGCGTTGCGGCTGGCGAGACCATCAACTTCTCGGGCAAGCACCTGCGCGTGGAGAACGCCAAGACGCTCTATCCGCCAGTGCAGAAGCCCTATCCGCCCCTGTGGTTCGGCGGCTCGTCGGACGCAGCAATCGCACTCGCGGGCGAGCAGGTCGACGTGTACCTCACCTGGGGCGAGCCGCCGGCCGATGTGGCCGACAAGATCGCGAAGGCCCGCGCCGCGGCGGCAGAGCACGGACGCACGCTGCGCTTCGGCATCCGGCTGCATGTGATCGTGCGCGAGACCAGCGAGGCGGCCTGGCGCGCTGCAGACGAACTCATTTCCTACGTGACCGACGACACCATCGCGGCCGCGCAGAAGGCTTTCTCGCGCTTCGACTCGGTGGGCCAGCAGCGCATGGCCGCATTGCACGGCGGGCGACGCGACAGGCTGGAGGTGTCGCCCAACCTGTGGGCCGGCGTGGGCCTGGTGCGCGGCGGCGCGGGCACGGCGCTGGTGGGCAGCCCCGAAGAGGTGGCGGCGCGCATCAAGGAATACGCGGCACTCGGCGTGGAGACTTTCATCTTCTCGGGCTATCCGCATCTTGAGGAGGCCTATCGCGTGGCCGAGCTGCTGTTTCCGCTGCTGCCGCTCGACCATGTGCGCCCGGCGGGGCAAGCCAACATCACCGGCCCTTTCGGTGAGGTCATTGCCAACGACATCGTGCCGCCGCCTTCGCAGGCTCTGCAGGTGCCCCTGTCTGTGCCCGTGCCCGAGAAGGCCGCCGCATGAAGCATTTCTCCGCGGAGGCCGGCGACGAAGTGGTGCCGTGGCATGCGACCGCGCAGCGCGTCGCGCAGACATTGGCGCAGACCGCCGTCGAGCGCGACCAGCGCGGCGGCACGCCCAAGGCCGAACGCGACCTGCTGCGGGGCAGCGGCCTGCTGATGCTCAGCGTGCCGACCGAACTCGGCGGCCTGGGCGCGAGTTGGCAGCAGACGCTCGACGTGGTGCGCGGCTTTGCGCGTGTCGACAGCTCGGTGGCGCACCTGTTCGCCTTTCATCATCTGCTGCTCGCGACCACGCAGCTCTTTGCGCAACGCGGGCAGTGGCAGCCGTGGATCGAACAGACCCGCGCGCAGCGCTGGTTCTGGGGCAATGCGTTGAACCCGCTCGACAAGTCCACGCGCGCGCAAGCCGTCGACGGGGGCTATGTGTTCTCGGGCCGCAAGAGCTTCTGCTCCGGTGCCAGCGACTCCGACATGCTGCTCGCCTCGGCCCTCGACGCGAACGATCGCCTGCTGATTGGCGTCGTGCCCACGGGGCGCGCCGGCATTGCGGTGCAGGGCGATTGGGACAACATGGGCCAGCGCCAGACCGACAGCGGCAGCGTGGTGTTCGATGGCGTGCGCGTCGAGACGAATGAACTGCTGCTCGACCCCGGCCCGCTCTCGACGCCGTTCGCCTGCCTGCGCCCGCTGCTGGCGCAACTGATCCTCGCGAACATCTACCTCGGCCTGGGGGAGGGCGCGCTCGAAGAGGCGAGGTCGTTCACGCTGCAGCAAGGCCGGCCCTGGCTGTTCTCGACGGCTTCGGCGGCAAACGAAGATCCTTACGTGCTCACGCACTACGGCGATTTCTGGCTCGCGCTGCAAGGCGCCCGCATGCTGCTGGACCATGCGGCCGCGGCCTTCGATCAGGCGTGGCTGCGTGGCACTTCGCTCGATGAGCACGAGCGCGGGCAGGTGGCTGTTGCTGTTGCCGCAGCCAAGGTCGCGAGCACACGCGCGAGCCTCGAGGTGGCGCACCGCATGTTCGAGGTGACGGGCGCGCGCGCCACCACCGCCGCGCTGCGCCTGGACCGCTACTGGCGCAACCTGCGCGTGCACACGCTGCACGATCCGGTCGACTACAAGCTGCGCGAACTCGGCGACTGGGCGCTCAATGCGCTCGTGCCGCAACCCAGCTTCTATTCCTGAACTTCGGCATTGCCTTGCAACGGGCCTGCGGCTTCGCGTCGCAGGCCCGTTGTGCTTTCCAACGCGCACATCACCCTGCTGCAGGGGAAGCAGCTTCTTCATCGGATTGCTGCCTGGCGTTCATGCGACGGCCGCATACCGATCTACCCCAAACAACTATCGCTGCGGAACTGCTGACCCATCAGCAACCTACCCGCAGCCTGCTGCCGATCCAGCATGAGCGCAGATAGCCATTTCGCCCTAACTCGTTGATTCATAAGGAAAAAGGAAGTGGCACGCCATTCGCTTATATCGAGTGCGCCGCGAATCGATCGCAGCTTCCAAACAGAGGTCATATCAACATGAGTCGAAAACTGAAAGTCGTTGCCGTCTCCGGCAGCCTGCAACGTCCCTCACGCACCCTGGTGCTGGTCGATCAACTGCTGGCCGCGCTCGGCAACGAGATCGCTATCGATGCGCACGTGCTCTCGCTCGGCGAGATCGGCCCGCAGTTTGCCGGCGTGCTCTACCGCAACCAGTTGCCTGCCGCCGTCGAAGAGAGCATTGCCGCCATCGAGTCCGCCGACCTGCTGCTGGTGGCGAGCCCGGTCTATCGCGGCTCGTACACCGGCCTCTTCAAGCACCTGTTCGACTTCGTTCACCACGAGGCACTGACCGACAAGCCCGTGCTGCTCGCGGCCACCGGTGGAAGCGACCGCCACGCACTGGTCATCGACCACCAGTTGCGCCCGCTCTTCAGCTTCTTCCAGGCCCGCACGCTGCCCATCGGCGTCTACGCGGTCGAGAAGGACTTCGAGGGCTACGAGATCGCCAACCCCGCGCTGCGCGAACGCATCGCGCTGGCCGTGGCGCGCGCCGTGCCACAACTGCGCGATGCCTCGCCGGCCACCACGTCCGCCACGCCCGCCATCCGCAAGCCCGCGCCCGTTGCGCTGGCCGCCTGAAGCCCTCCCACCGACCGTTCACAGAGAGAAACCTGCCATGAGTCAACCGTCTTCCACCGCCGCCCCCGTCAAGTTCGCCTACTGGGTGCCCAACGTCAGCGGCGGCCTCGTGGTCAGCACCATCGAGCAGCGCACCGACTGGAGCCTCGAATACAACCAGCGCCTCGCACTCGCGGCCGAGAAGGCCGGCTTCGAATACGCGCTGAGCCAGATTCGCTTCACCGCTGGCTACGGTGCCGAGTACCAGCACGAGTCGGTGTCCTTCAGCCAGGCGCTGCTGCATGCGACCACCAAGCTCAAGGTGTTGGCTGCGATCCTGCCAGGGCCGTGGAACCCGGCCGTGGTGGCCAAGCAGATCGCCACCATCGACCACATCTCCAATGGCCGCATCGCCATCAACGTGGTGAGCGGCTGGTTCAAGGGTGAGTTCCAGGCCATTGGCGAGCCGTGGCTGGAGCATGACGAGCGCTATCGCCGCTCCAACGAATTCATTCGCGCGCTCAAGGGCATCTGGACGCAGGACAACTTCACCTTCAAGGGCGACTTCTATCGCTTCAGCGACTACACGCTGAGCCCGAAGCCGGTGCAAAAGCCCCACCCCGAAATCTTCCAGGGTGGCAGCTCGCGTGCAGCGCGCGACAACGCGGCCAGCGTGTCGGACTGGTACTTCACCAACGGCAACACGCCCGAGGGCCTGAAGGCGCAGATCGACGACATCCAGGCCAAGGCCGCGCAGAACGGCCACACGGTGCGCATCGGCGTGAACGCGTTCGTCATCGCCCGCGACACCGAAGAGGAAGCCAAGGCCGTGCTGGCCGACATCATCAAGCACGCACACGTCGAGGCGGTGCACGCCTTCGGCGATGCGGCCAAGCAGGCTGGCAAGTCTTCGCCCGAAGGTGAGGGCAACTGGGCCAAGTCCACCTTCGAAGACCTCGTGCAATACAACGACGGTTTCCGCACCAACCTCATCGGCACGCCGCAGCAGATTGCCGAACGCATCGTGGCGCTCAAGGCCATCGGCGTCGACCTCGTCCTGACGGGCTTCCTGCACTTCATCGAGGAGGTGGAGTACTTCGGCGAGAAGGTGCTGCCGCTGGTGCGCAAGCTCGAAGCGGAGCAGGCCGCTCGCGGAGAAAAGCCGAGCAAGGCGGCACTGGAAGCCGTGGCGTGAGCCTCGTGATGCCCGATCTTTTCTTCGAGGCGGGGCCCGTCTCGCTGGGCGTCGATCCGGTGGCCTTCGTGCCGGCGGGGCGTGCGGCTGCGGCAGGGGACGACGCCACGACCTCGGCCGTGCTGCGGCTGGAGGGCATCGACCTGTCCTTCGGCGGCGTCACCGCGCTGTCGGGCGTGGACCTGTCCATCGCGAAGGGGGAGATCCGCGCCGTCATCGGCCCCAACGGCGCCGGCAAGAGTTCGCTGGTCAACGTCATCAGCGGGCTGTACCGGCCCGATCGCGGGCGCGTGTGGATCGGCGGACGCAGCTTCGGCCATGTGCCGACGGCGCGGCTGGCACGGCTGGGCGTTGCGCGCACGTTCCAGAATCTCGCGCTGTTCAAGGGCCTGAGCGTGCGCGACAACATCGTGCTCGGCCGCGTCGATGCGGCGCGCTCCACTTTCATCGAACAACTGGTCGGGCTGGGCCGCGCACGTCGTGAGCGCGAGGATGCGCGCGCACGGGCCGAAGCGATCATCGGCTTTCTCGGGCTGCGCACCGTGAGCGAGCGGCTGGCCGGCACGCTGGCCTATGGCCTGCAGAAGCGCGTGGAGCTGGCGCGTGCGCTGGTCGCATCGCCTCGACTGTTGCTGCTTGACGAGCCGATGGCCGGCATGACCGTCACCGAGAAAAGCGAGATGGCGCATTTCGTGCGCGCCGCGCGCGACGAATTCGGCACCACCATCCTGCTGATCGAGCACGACATCGGCGTGGTGCTGGGCCTGTCGGATCGCGTGGCCGTGCTCGACTACGGCCGCAAGATCGCGGACGGCACGCCGGCCGAGGTGCGCAGCGACCCGGCCGTGATCGATGCCTACCTGGGCGTGGCGCATGACGACGCAGAGGGGCAGGCCTGATGGACGGCGCTGACTTCAGCTTCTTCGCCGAGGTGCTCATCGGCGGCCTGCTTTCGGGCGTGATGTATTCACTGGTGGCCATCGGCTTCGTGCTGATCTACAAGACTTCAGGCGTGCTCAACTTCGCGCAGGGCGCGCAGCTGCTGTTTGCTGCGCTCACCTTCGTGAGCCTGGTCGAGCGCGGCGTGCCCTTTGCGCTTGCGCTCGTGCTGACTTTCGCCCTCATGGTGCTGCTGGGCCTGACCATCGAGCGCACCGTGCTTCGCCCGCTGGTGAACCAGCCGCCGATCACGCTGTTCATGGCAACGCTGGGCCTGTCGTACGTGATCGAGGGCGTGGCCCAACTGGTGTGGGGCACGCAGGTGCATGCGCTGGAGCTTGGCATCGCGGACGAGCCGCTGCAGTTCTTCGGCATCATGGTCTCGACCTTCGACCTGTTCGCCGCCGCGACGGCCGGCGTGATGGTGGCGGCGCTTTCGGCCTTCTTCCGCTACACCCGCGTGGGCCTGGCGTTCCGCGCGGTGGCGGACGACACCTATGCGGCGATCGCGGTGGGCCTGCGCCTGCCGCGCATCTGGGCCACGGTGTGGGCGGCGGCCGGCGTCATCGCGCTGGTGGCCGGGCTGTTGTGGGGCGCGCGGCTAGGTGTGCAGTTCTCGCTCTCGCTCGTGGTGCTGAAGGCACTGCCTGTGCTGGTGCTAGGTGGGTTCGACTCCATTCCTGGCGCGATCGTCGGCGGGTTGGTGATCGGCGCACTGGAGAAGCTGGCCGAGGTGTACATCGGGCCTTTCGTAGGCGGTGGCATCGAGAGCTGGTTCGCTTACGTCGCAGCGCTGGCCTTCCTGCTGATCCGGCCAAGCGGGCTGTTCGGACAGAAACTGGTGGAGCGCGCCTGAGCCATGCGTACCACTTCTGTGCATCCATTGACCTGGCCGCTGGCCGTGCTGGCCGTCGCCTTCGGCGTCGTGCCTTTCGTCGCGTCCGGCTATGTGTTCGACGCGCTGCTGATCCCGTTCCTTGCGCTGTCGCTCGCGGCTGTCGGGCTGAACCTGCTGACCGGCTACGCAGGCCAGCTGTCGCTGGGTACCGCGGCCTTCATGGCGGTCGGCGCCTTCGCGGCCTACAACTTCAACCTGCGCGTGGAAGGACTGCCGCTGCTCGTGAGCATCGGCCTCGCTGGCCTTGCCGCCACGGCCGTCGGCCTGGTGTTCGGGCTGCCGAGCCTGCGGCTGCGCGGCTTCTACCTTGCGGTGTCGACGCTGGCTGCGCAGTTCTTCGTGCAATGGGCGCTGACCAAGTTCGGCTGGTTCAGCAACGACAACGCCTCGGGCGTGATCGACGCGCCGGCGCTCGAAGTGGCGGGCATCGTGTTCGACACGCCGGTGGGGCGCTACATCTTCTCGCTGACCGTCGTCACGGTGTTGACGCTGCTGGCATGGCGCCTCGTGCGCACGCAGACGGGCCACCACTTCATCGCCGTGCGCGACAACGAACTGGCGGCGCGCGTCATCGGCGTGCCGGTGCTGCGCACCAAGCTGCTGGCGTTCGCGGTGTCGTCGTTCATCGTCGGCGTGGCGGGCGTGCTGTGGGGTTTCGTGTACCTGCGCACCGTGGAGCCGGCGGGCTTCAACCTCGACCGCTCGTTCCAGATCCTGTTCATCGTGATCATCGGCGGGCTCGCGACGATCCGCGGAGCCTTCTTCGGCGCGGCGCTCATCGTGGTGTTTCCGCTGCTGCTGTCGCGCGTGGGCAGCTTCTTCTTCGGCGGCTGGTTCGATTCGGGCGTGCTCGACATGAGCCAGCGCATCGTGCTGGGCGCGCTGATCATTTTCTTTCTTGCCGTGGAGCCACGAGGGTTGGTCGCCCTCTGGGATCGCGCGCGCAAGCGGCTCTCACCGGCCTGAGTGCAGATTTCTCTGGTTTTTTTCTTCGCATCCCAGGATGCCTTCATCACCATGTCCTTCATCAAGCACCTGAAAACCGCGGCCGTGGCCGTCACCCTGGCCGCGAGCGGCCTGCAGCTCGCGCATGCCGACGGCAACGAACAGTTCTTCCCGCTGCAGAGCTATCGCGTCGGTCCTTATGCGGCTGGCGGCACGGGCTTCTTCGGCGGCTTCATCGACTACCTCAACCTGGTGAACACGCGCGACGGCGGCGTGGGCGGCGTCAAGCTGACCTGGGAGGAGGGCGAGACGCAGTACGAAGTGGAGCGCGGCGTGGAGGTGTACGAGCGCCTCAAGCAGCGCCCCGGCATCGCGACCTGGAACCCGCTGTCGGTCGGCATCGCCTATGCGCTGATCGACCGCGTGACGGCCGACAAGGTGCCGCTGCTCACCATCAACCACGGCCGCACCGACACCACCGACGGCCGCGTGTTCAAGTACATCTTTCCGCTGTTGCTCAACCCGTACAGCGAAACCTCCGGCATCGTGAACTACATCGCGGGCAAGGAGGGCGGCACCGACAAGCTCAAGGGCAAGAAGATCGTGGTGCTGTACCACGGCTCGCCCTACGGCAAGGAGACCATCCCGATCTATGAACTGCTCGCGAAGAAGTACGGCTTCACGCTGCAGCAGATCGAGGTACCGCACCCGGGCAACGAACAGCAATCGCAGTGGCTCACCATCCGCCGCGTGAAGCCCGACTACGTGGTGCTGCGCGGCTGGGGCGTGATGAATCCGGTGGCGCTCAAGACAGCGCAGAAGACGGGCTTTCCGGTCGACCACATCGTGGGCAACGTCTGGTCCAACTCCGAGGAAGACGTGATCCCTGCCGGCGATGCGGCCAAGGGCTACGTGGCCATCACCACCGTGGCCGCGGGCGCGCAGTACCCGGTGCTGCAGGAGATCACCAAGACCGTCTACGGCGCGGGCAAGGGCAACCTGCAGGACCCCAAGCGCATCGGCAGCGTCTATCACAACCTCGGCGTGCTCAACGGCATCCTGAACGTGGAGGCCATCCGCATCGCGCAGGCGAAGTTCGGCAAGCGCACGCTCACCGGCGACGAGATCCGCTGGGGTCTGGAGAACCTGAAGATCGACGAGGCACGCGCCGCGGCGCTCGGCGCCAAGGGCCTGTTCCATTCGATCAACGTGACCTGGGACAACCACGAAGGCGATGGCCGCGTGGCCTTCCAGCAGTGGGACGGCAGCAAGTGGAACGTGGTGTCCGACTGGATCGCGCCCGACTGGAAGCTGCTGCGGCCGATCATCGAAAAATCTTCGCTGGCCTATGCCAAGGAAAAGAACGTCAAGGTGCGCAAGAGCATCGACGACTGAACCCCACGCACGTCCTCATTCGAAATCACTCGCAAGTCGAAAGGCCATCAGATGTCCGCTGTTCTCCAACCCTCCGCATCCGCACCGGCCGCAGCCAACGATGCAGTGCCCGGCCTGCCGCTGCCTGACACGTCGGCGCACGTGATCCGCGACGACGCCGAGGCCATCGCCGTGGCGCATGCCCTGGCCGCGAAGCTGATCGTCGGCGCCTCCGAGCGCGACCGCCTGCGCCGCTGGCCTGTCGAAGAGATCGACGCCTATTCACAGAGCGGCCTCTGGGCCATCAACGTGCCCAAGGCCTTCGGCGGTGCGGAGGTGTCGTATGCCACGCTGGCCGAGGTGATCGCGATCATCTCGGCGGCCGATCCCTCGCTCGGGCAGATCACGCAGAACCACCTGGGCTTCGTCGCCGCGGTGCGCACGGTGTCCGACGCGGCGCAGCAGAAGCTGTTCTTCGCCGACTTCCTGCGCGGCGTGCGCTGGGGCAATGCGTTCTCGGAATCGGGCTCCAAGCGCGCGGCCGATTTCGAGACGCGCTTCTCCGATGCGGGCGACCACGTGGTGGTGACCGGCAAGAAGTTCTATTCGACCGGCGCGCTGCTCGCGCACTACGTGCCCATCGTGGCCAACGACGAGCAGGGCAACACCTGGTACGTGGTGGCCGAGCGCAATGCGCCGGGCCTCACGGTGATCGACGACTGGTCGGCCTTCGGCCAGCGCACCACGCTCAGCGGCACGGTGGTCATCGACCACGTGAAGGTACCGAAGACGCACCTGATCCCGGCCTATAAGGGCTACGACACGCCCTCGGCCGACGGCGCCATCTTCCAGCTCATCCAGGCGGCGGTCGACGTGGGCATTGCGCGCGGCACCATCGCGGAGACGGTCGATTTCATCCGCACCAAGACGCGCCCGTGGATCGACAGCCAGCGCGACCATGCATGGGAAGACCCGTACTCGATCCAGGCGGTGGGCGACCTGCAGATCCGGCTGCATGCGAGCGAGGCCCTGCTGGAGCGTGCGGGCCGTGCGATCGACCGCGCGGTGGCCGCGCCAGATGCCGACAGCGTGGCTGCGGCGCAGATCGCGACGGCGGAGGCCAAGGTGCTGTCTACCGAGATCGCGATTCTTGCGACCAACAAGCTGTTCGAACTGGCGGGCACGCGCTCGACGCTGGGGCAGTACAACCTCGACCGCCATTGGCGCAATGCACGCACGCACACGCTGCATGACCCGGTGCGCTGGAAGTACGCCATCGTGGGCAACTATTTCCTCAATGGCGTGAAGCCGCCATTCCATGCATGGAGCTGAGGTGACGGCCCCCTTGTTGCGCATCGAAGCCATCGAGGCCGCGTACCAGCGCTCCATCGTCGCGCTGCACGGTGTGAGCCTGGACGTGCGCGCCGGCGAAATCCACGCGCTGCTCGGCGCCAACGGTGCAGGCAAGTCGACCACGCTCAAGGCGGTGTCGAACCTGCTGCCGGCCGAGCGCGGGCAGGTGACGGCCGGGCACATCGTCTTCGACGGGCACGACACGGGCCGCACCAGCCCGGCAGATCTCGTCAGGCTCGGCCTGGTGCAGGTGCTGGAGGGCCGCCACTGCTTTCGCACGCTGACTGTGGAAGAAAACCTGCTGACCGGCGGGCTCGGCCGCAGCGCGCGGCGCTCGGAAGTCGCCGAAGACCTCGCGCGGGTCTACGCGATCTTTCCCAAGCTGAAGGAAAGGCGACGCACGCTCGCCGGCCTGAGCTCCGGCGGCGAACAGCAGATGACGGCCATCGGCCGCGCGCTGATGTCGCGGCCCCGGCTGCTGGTGCTCGACGAGCCGTCGATGGGGCTGGCGCCGTTGGTGGTGCGCGACATCTTCGAGCAACTGCGGCGGCTCAACCGCGAGCAGGGCCTGTCGATCCTCGTTGCCGAGCAGAACTCCACCGTTGCGCTTCAGTACGCCGACCGCGCAACGGTGCTCGATGCGGGAGTCGCGGTACTTGGCGGCGATGCGCAGGCCCTGCGCCAGCGTGCTGACATTCAGTCTTTCTATTTCGGCGAAGGCGTTGCCGAAGCCGTGGCCTGAAGACCGAACCTAGCGCCCGGCAACGTCGGCCAGCAACGCCTGGCTGCTCATTTGCGGCGACGGAGGAAGGGCCTCCGGCGCGCCGGTCGTGCGGATCACGCGGTTGCTGCTCAATACCCGGTTGCGGACCTGCTGCGCCCCTGCCGTGAGGTTGTAGTCGATGCGGTAGTCCCATGCCGCGACCGGCACCTTGCGGTCGCCAAGGCGCTCGATGCGCACTTCCGCCGCGCTGCGCTCGCCCGACCTGATCTCGCTGGCCTGCGAGAAGCCCCGCCCGAAGCCGATGACCGTTCCGGCACTGTCGTACAGCGTGACCAGCACCTCGATGCCGACCAGTGCCATTTCGTCTTTGCGCGCATTGACGAGGCGGCCGAACAGCCATGTCTCGCCATCTTGCTGCACCAGTCTCACGCGCGTGAACTGCAGCGGCGGACCCTCGATCTTCCAGTACGGCGCCGATAGCGCATCCACCTGCAGTTCCTGCCGCGTGAGGGTTCCGTCGCCCGGCAGCTTGACCAGTACCGGCACCATTTCGCCGGGCATCAGCGTGCCGATGGGGACCGATTCGCTGTTCTCGCCGATGCGGCTGTCGCGGTCGAAGAAGATTGCCTTGACGTTCGGCCGCTCGAGGGCCGTGCCGGTTTCGTTGCGCGCAATCACCAGCAGTTGGGGTTTGGCCGAGCTGCCGTTACCCACCAGCACCTGGCGCGCCTCGAGCTTGAGGCCTTCGCTCGGAATGGTGCGCTGCGCCGTCGGGGCCCCACCGGGCCTGTACGTTCCTGGCGGCTGGTTGCGGTCGATGACGTAGGCCATGACACCGAAGAAGCCCGTGACCAGCACCACCACCGCCGCCGCGCCCAGGGCGATCATCCGGGCCATGCTCTTGCTGCGTGCCGATTGCTCGATCGCCAACCGTCGGCCGGCTTCGTTCTTGACCTGCTCGAGCACCCGCTCCAGCCGGTCGGAGACGTCGTCCTCGACGACCGACATCGACCCGCAATGCGCGCAGGTGTACTGGTTGAGGCCGGCGCGTTGAAGCACGCTGCTGCCGCATTCACCGCACTTCAGCGTCTGCAGGTCGATGGTCAAAGGTGCTCCCTCGTGGCGATTGCGCCGCGGCGGCAATGCCGGGCGTTACCGTGCGCATCTTAGCGAGGAGCCTGATTGCCAACGGCGCTCAGATCGGCGTGCCAGTGTTCTCCGTCCATCCACCGCCCAGCGTCTTGTAGAAGGTCACGAGGTTCGTCAGGCGCGACAGGCGCGTGGTGATGAGGTTCTGCTGCGCCGTGTAAAGCGAGCGCTGCGAATCGAGCACGCTGAGGTAGCTGTCGACACCGCGGCGGAATCGCGCGTCCGAAAGGCGGTAGCTCTCCGCCGTCGCGTTCACCAGCGATTGTTGTGCATCGAGCTGGCGGCCCAGCGTGTTGCGTTGCGCCAGCGCATCCGAAACCTCGCGGAACGCCGTCTGGATTGCCTTCTCGTACTGCGCCACCGAGATGTCGCGGCTCACGGTCGCGATCTTGAGGTTGGCGCGGTTGGCGCCGCCGTCGAAGATCGGCAGCGTGATCTGCGGTGCGAAGCTCCAGCTGCCCGAGCCGCCCTTGAACAGGCCCGAGAGCTGGCTGCTCGACGTGCCGGCCGACGCGGTGAGGCTGATGCTCGGATAGAAAGCCGCACGCGCCGCGCCGATGTAGGCATTGGCGGCTTTCAGGTCGCGCTCGGCCTGCAGGATGTCGGGTCGCCGTTGCAGCAGCTCCGAGGGCAGCCCGGGCGGAATGGTGGCCAGCGGGCTCGCTGCGGCTGCCGTGCCATCGGGCAGCGACTGCGGCAGCAGTTCGTCCGGCACGTCTGCGCCCACGAGCAGCACCAGCGCATTGCGGTCTTGCGCTACCTGGGAGGTGTAGCGCTCGACGTCGACGCGCGCGGTGTCGACGCTGGTCTGCGCCTGGCTCAGCGTGAGCGCCGACGCCGCGCCCAGTTCAAAGCTGCGCTGGTTGAGGCTGTAGGAGTCGCTCTGGCTGCGCAGGGTGTCGCGCGCGAGCTTCAGCTGGTCCTGGTCGGCCGCCAACGTGAGGTAGCTCGTCGCCACCTCGGCCACCAGCGTGATCTGCGTGCTGCGGCGTGCCTCGGCCGTGGAGAAGAACTGCTCCAGCGCCTGCGCGCTCAGGCTTCGCACGCGACCGAACAGGTCGATTTCGTAGGAGCTGAACCCGACCGAAGCGCTGTACTGCCGCGCCGTGAGGGCTTCGCCGGTCGACGACAGGTCGGCCGGCGTGCGGCTGCCGCTGCCGCCGGCACTGGCGTTGACGGTGGGGAAGAGCGCTGCGTCCTGCACCCGGTACTGGGCGCGGGCCTTCTCGATGTTCAGCACCGCGACGCGCAAGTCGCGGTTGTTGGCGAGGCTCATCTCGATCACGCGCTGCAGCGACGGATCGGTGAAGACATCGCGCCAGCCGAGATCGGCGACCGGCGTGGAGGCCGGGGCGTTGCCTGTGTCGCCGGCGAATTTGCCGGCCACGGGCGCCGCGGGTTGCTGGTAGGTGGGAATCAGGCTGCAGCCGGCCATCAGGGCGGCGAGCGCGAGCGGAGCAAGGCGGAACGGTTTCATGGCAGACACCTCAGGAAGCGGCCGCAGCCGGTTGTGCATGCGAGTCCGGCAAGGCGGGCAAAGCAGGCGAGGGCGACCGTCCCTTGAAGAGGCCGCGCACCAGCACGAAGAAAAGAGGCACGAAGAAGATCGCGAGCAGCGTGCCCGACAACATGCCGCCGATCACCGCTGTGCCCAGCGCATGCTGCGCGCCGGCCCCCGCACCGGTGCCCAGCACCATCGGCAACACGCCGAGCACGAAGGCCAGCGAGGTCATGAGGATGGGCCGCAGCCGCATGCGAGCAGCCTCCATCGCCGACTCGACCAGGCTCTTGCCGTGCGCATGCAGGTCCTTCGCGAACTCGACGATCAGGATGGCGTTCTTCGACGCCAGCCCGATGGTCGTGAGCAGGCCGACCTGGAAGTACACGTCGTTCATCTTCCACGTCAGGATCGCGCCGACAAGCGCGCCCAGCACGCCGAGCGGCACCACCAGGATCACCGAGAACGGAATCGCCCAGCTTTCGTACAGCGCCGCAAGGCACAGGAACACGATCAGGATCGACAACCCATAGAGCAGGCCGGTCTGGCCGCTCGATGCCTTCTCCTGGCGCGACAGGCCGGTCCATTCGTAGCCGATGCCCGGCGGCAGTTTGGCGACTGCGGCTTCGACGATGGCGAGTGCGTCACCGCTCGATGCGGCTCCCGGCATCGCCATGCCCAGGATTTCCACCGAGGGCACCCCGTTGTAGCGCTCCAGGCGGGGCGAGCCGGAACTCCAGCCCGCCTTGGCGAATGAGGTGAAGGGCACCATCGTTCCGGCGCTGTTGCGCACGTACCAGCGGTCGATGTCCTCCGGCAGCATCCGGTACTGTGCATCGGCCTGCAGCATCACCTTCTTCACGCGCCCCTTGTCGATGAAGTCGTTGACGTAGCTGCTGCCCCAGGCGGTGGAGAAGGTGTCGTTGATGTCGGACATCGAAAGGCCCTGGGCCTGTGCCTTGTGCGGATCGATCTCGAGCCTGAATTCGGGCGTGTCTTCCATCCCGTTGGGGCGCACGGCCACCAGGCGCTTGTCCTTGGCCAGCGTGCCGAGCAGTTGGTTGCGCGCCTGCATCAGGGCCTCGTGCCCGAGGTTGGCGCGGTCCTGCAGCATCAGGTCGAAGCCGGTCGCGTTGCCGAGCTCTGCCACGGCGGGCGGTGCGAAGGCGAACACCTTTGCGTCCCTGATTGTGTTGAAGAAGGCGCCGGCCTTTGCGGCCACTCCCGTCACGCTCAGTGCTTCGCCCTCGCGTTCATTCCAGGGCTTGAGCTTGATGAAGGCAAAGCCCGTGTTCTGCCCGCTGCCCGCGAAGCTGAAACCCGCCACCGTGAAGATGCCCGAGACAGCGTCTTTCTGATCGACCAGGAAGTGATGCTCCACCTGGCGGATGACTTCTTCCGTGCGCGTGTTCGTCGCGCCTGGCGGCAGCTGCACCAGCGCAAACATCGTGCCCTGGTCTTCGTCGGGCAGAAACCCGATGGGCAGCTTCATGAATCCGAACACCACCACGGCAAACAAGACCGCGTACAGGGCCATGTAGCGCCAGCCCTTGCCCACCATGTGCCGCACGATGCCCTGATAGCGGTGGTTGCCGCGATCGAAGCTGCGGTTGAACCAGCCGAAGAAGCCGGTGGTGGCCATTGCATGATCCTTGTCGACCGGCTTGAGCAGCGTCGCGCAAAGGGCCGGCGTGAGCACCAGCGCCACGAGCACCGACAGCGTCATGGCCGAGACGATGGTGATGGAGAACTGCCGGTAGATCACGCCCGTGGAGCCGCCGAAGAAAGCCATCGGCACGAACACCGCCGCCAGCACCAGGGCCACGCCGACCAGCGCGCCGGTGATCTGGCCCATGGACTTGCGCGTGGCCTCCTTGGGCGGGAGGCCTTCATCGGCCATCACACGCTCGACGTTCTCGACGACCACGATTGCATCGTCCACCAGCAGCCCGATGGCGAGCACCATCGCGAACATCGTCAGTGTGTTGATGGTGAAGCCGAAGGCCGCGAGCACGCCGAAGGTGCCCAGCAGCACCACGGGAACCGCAATGGTCGGGATCAGCGTGGCGCGGAAATTCTGCAGAAAGAGATACATCACCAGGAACACCAGCACCACGGCCTCGACGAGCGTCTTGATGACCTCCTCGATGGAGATCCGCACGAAGGGCGTGGTGTCGTAGGGCTTCTGCACCTTCATGCCCTGCGGAAAGAACTTCTCGAGCTCGGCGACGCGCGCATCGACGGCCTTGACCGTGTCGAGCGCATTGGCGCCGGTGGCCAGCTTGATGGCCAGGCCCGCGGCCGGCTTGCCGTTGTAGCGACCGACCGTGTTGTACGACTCGCTGCCGAGCTCGATGCGGGCTACGTCGCGCAGGCGGACCTGCGAGCCGTCGGTCTGCGTGCGCAGCAGGATGTCCTCGAACTCCTGCGCTGTCTTCAGGCGTGTCTGCGAGGTGATGGTGGCGTTGAGCTGCTGGTTGCTTGCCGCAGGCATGCCGCCGAGCTGGCCGGCCGAAACCTGCGCGTTCTGCGCCGTGATCGCGTTCTTCACATCCAGCGGCGTGAGGCTGAAGCTGGAGAGCTTGTTCGGGTCGAGCCATACGCGCATGGCGTACTGCGAGCCGAAGAGCGTGGTGTCGCCCACGCCCTCGACGCGGCTGATTGCGTCCTGGACGTTGGCCGCGACGTAGTCGGACAGGTCTGACCCGTTCATGCTGCCGTCTTCGGAGGTGAAGGCCAACACGTTCAGAAAGTTGGTGGCCGACTTCGTGACGGTGACACCCTGTTGCTGCACCTCTTGCGGCAGCAGCGGCGTGGCGAGCGAGAGCTTGTTCTGCACCTGCACCTGAGCGGTGTCGGGGTCGGTTCCGTTCTCGAAGGTGAGCGTGATGGTGACCGAGCCCGACGACTCGCTGGTCGAGGCCATGTAGCTCAGCCGGTCCAGTCCCTTCATCTTCTGCTCGATGACCTGGGTGACGGTGTCTTCGAGCGTCTTGGCGGAAGCGCCGGGGTAGTTGGCGGTGATTGCGACGGCGGGCGGCGCGATGCTCGGGTACTGCGCGATCGGCAGGGTGGCGATGGACATGACGCCGCCCAGCATCACGATGATGGCGAGGACCCACGCGAAGATGGGGCGGTCGATGAAGAAGCGTGCCATGGTGGTCTTCCTGGATCAGTCCGCCGTGGTGCCGGGCGAGGGGAGGGCCGCCTTGGGCGTGGTTTCGGTGCCGGGCTTGGACTTGGACTTGGGGTTCCACTGCACCGTCTTCACCTCGACGCCCGGCGCCGCGCGCTGCAGGCCGTCCACCACGAGCTGGTCGCCGGCCTGCAGGCCGCTGCGCACCAGCCATTGGTCGCCGATGGCGCGTTCCGTTTCGAGCACGCGCCGCTGCAGCTTGTGCTGGGCATCCACCACGTAGGCCGTCGGCTTGCCGGTGCTGTCGCGCGACACGGCCTGCTGCGGCACCATGAGCGCCTGTTCCTTCACGCCTTCCTGCAGCACGGCACGCACGTACATGCCGGGCAGCAGGTCCGCCTTGGGGTTGGGGAACACCGCGCGCAGCGTGATGGCGCCGGTGTTCTGGTCTACGGTGACGTCAGAGAACTCGAGCTTGCCTTCGAGCGGATAGGCGCTCCCGTCTTCGAGCAGCAGCCGCACCTTCGCGGCGTTGGCGCCGCTCTTTTGCAGATCGCCGCGGGCCATGGCCTGCTTCAACTGAAGCATCGCGGCGCTGGATTGCGTCACGTCGACATAGATCGGATCGAGCTGCTGGATGGTGGCCAGCGCGGTCGACTGGCTCGCCGTGACCAGTGCGCCGGGCGTGACCGTCGACTTGCCGATGCGGCCGGAGATCGGTGCGTCGATGCGTGCATAGGCAAGGTTGATGCGGCTCGTCTCAACATTGGCCCGTGCCGAGGCGACGTCGGCCTCGCCTTGGCCCAGCGAGGCGGCGGCGTCATCGTAGTCCTGCTGGCTCACGGCCTTGATGGCGACCAACTCCTTGTAGCGCTCGGCCTTCAGCCGCGTGGTCGTGAGGCTGGCCTGAGCCTTGGCGAGCGCGGCGACGTTGCTGTCGTAAGTCGCCTTGTAGGTGGCGGGATCGATCTGGTAGAGCGTTTCGCCAGCCTTCACGTCGCTGCCTTCGCGGAACTGGCGGGCCTTCACGATGCCGCCTACCTGGGGCCGTACGTCGGCGATGAGAAAGGGCGTCGTGCGCCCGGGCAGCTCGGCCGTGATGGCCACGCGCTGCGGCTGCACAGACACCACCCCCACCTCGGGCATGCCCTGCGCGGCGGGCGGTCCGCCCGGTGGCTTGCCGCAGGCGACAAGCATGAAGGTGGACGCGAGGGCTGCCGTGAAGGTCAGGCCATAGGTGAAAGGTGGACGCATGGCGAATCTCCTGAAGAGCGACGGATCGGTGATGGGGTCGGCCTGCTGTTAAACAGACAGTAGTGTCTAGTAATGTATTTTGACTTCCAGGGGCTGTCAATTAATAATGGACACTGTTGTCCAGAAATGAGGAGACATTTAGATGCGAGTCAAAACAGAGGCCAAGCGCGACGCCATCGTTCAGGTGGCCGCCGAGGTCTTCCGGGAGCTGGGGTTCGAAGGGGCCTCCATGGTGGAGATCGCTGCGCGCGTGGGCGGCTCGAGGGCCACGCTGTATGGCTACTTCAGCTCCAAGGAGGAGTTGTTCGTTGCCGTGACCCACGGCACGGCCAAGGTGCATTTCGCGCCAATTTTTGAGGCGCTCGGGCAGGAGAGCGACGACGACCTCGAACAGGTGCTGCAACGCTTCGGCGAAAAAATCCTGGCAGTGGTGTGTTCGCAGGAGGTCATCCAGGCGCACAGGGCCGTGATCGCGGAGTCGGGCCGCAGCGACATCGGGCGGTTGTTCTACGAAGGTGGGCCCAAGAAGGGGCTGACCGAGCTGGCGGGGTTCCTGGAACTGCAGATGCAAAAGGGCCGGCTGCGCAAGGCCGATCCGCAGGTAGCGGCACGCCACCTGACGGCATTGCTGGATTCGGAGACCGTCATGCCGGCTCTTATCGGTATCGATGGACCGTTGTCCCGAAAGGATTTGCGGGAAGCGACGCGACGGGCTCTGCAGACCTTTCTCGGAGGCTATGCGCCCGAAGGAAGGAAGGCCAAGTGAGCCTGCGATATGCGCGCCGCGCGCACCCGGCTTGCGTTGGCACGGTCAATCCCGTACGCTGACCCGGCGTCTTTGCGCACCGCCCGAGCCCTTGCGGGCCGCCGGGCCAGCTTTGCGGACGCCAAGGAGTCCATGCCATGCCAAGCCGATCGAACGGCCTCGCGGCCGAAGTGGAAGCAGTGCGAACGCTGGCGCTCGTCGGCGCCGCGGCCGCCGGCAAGACCTCTCTTGCCGAGGCTTTGTTGTACAAGGCGGGTGCTATCGGGGCCTGCGGCAGCATCGAACGCGGCAGCACCGTCAGCGACCACGACCCGCTCGAGCGCCGCATGCAGCACTCGCTCAATGCATCGGTGATGCACCTCACGCACGCCGGCACGCGCATCCACTTCATCGACACGCCCGGCGGCCCCGACTTCCTTGGCCAGAGCCTGCCGGCTCTGGAGGCGGTCGAAACGGCGGCGGTGGTCATCAATGCCGCCACCGGCATCGAGCCGATGGCGGTGCGCATGATGGAGTACGCGGCCTCGCGCCACCTCGCCCGCATGATCATCGTCACCAAGATCGACTCGCAGGGCGTCTCGCTCGCGGGCCTGCTGGCCGACATCCAGGCCACCTTCGGCCGCGAATGCCTGCCGCTGAACCTGCCCGACGGGGTCGGCAGGCAGGTGGTGGACTGTTTTTTCAACCGCTTCGGGCGGTCCGATTTCGGCCCTGTAGAAGCGGCGCACCGCGCGCTGGTGGAGCAGGTGGTCGAGGTCGACGCGGCCTTCGTCGACCGCTACCTCGAGGAAGGCGACGTGGATCCGGCCGAGCTGCATGCGCCGCTCGAGCAGGCGTTGCGCGAGGGCCACCTGATCCCGGTGTGCTTCGTCTCGTCGCGCAGCGGCGCCGGCGTGGCCGAGCTGTTGGACGTGATCGTCAAGCTCCTGCCAGACCCGACCGAGGCCAACCCGCCGGACTTCATCGTCGGCGAGGGCGCGCAGGCCAAGCCCATGGAGGCCAGGCCCGACCCGTCGCTGCACGTGCTGGCGCACGTGTTCAAGGTCACGATCGACCCCTATGTCGGCAAGATGGGCATCTTCCGTGTGCACCAGGGCACGCTCACGCGCGACAGCCAGCTCTACATCGGCGACGGCCGCAAGCCCTTCAAGGTGGGGCACCTGTTCATGCTCCAGGGCAAGGACCATGTCGAGGTGTCGCACGCGGTGCCTGGCGACATCGTGGCGGTGGCCAAGGTCGAGGAGATCCATTTCGACGCCGTGCTGCACGATGTGGCCGAAGACAGCCACGTGCATCTCGCACCTCTGGCGTTCCCGGTGCCGGTGTACGGCCTGGCCGTGGAGCCCAAGCGCCATGGCGACGAGCAGCGCGCCTGGGAAATCCTCGGCAAGCTCACGGCCGAGGACCCGTGCCTGCGCATCGAGCATGTGGCCGCGACCAACGAGACAGTCCTCTACGGGCTCGGCGAACTGCACCTGCGCATCGTGCTCGAACGCCTGCGCGAGGTGTATCGCTTCGAGGTCCAGACGCGACCGCCCCGCATTGCCTACCGCGAGAGCGTGACCGTGCCCGCCGAGGGCCACCACCGGCACAAGAAACAGACCGGCGGCGCTGGCCAGTTCGGCGAAGTCTTCCTGCGCATCGAGCCGCTGGCGCGCGGTGCGGGCTTCCAGTTCGCCGATGAGGTCAGGGGCGGGGCGATTCCGGGCCAGTTCATCCCCGCAGTCGAGAAGGGCGTGCGCGAGGTGCTGGTGTGCGGCGCGATCGCCGGCTACCCGGTGGTCGATGTGCGCGTTGTTGTGCACGATGGCAAGCACCACAGCGTCGACAGCAAGGACATCGCCTTCGCGACTGCCGGCCGCAAGGCCTTCATGGCCGCCATCCGCGAGGCCCGGCCGGTCGTGCTCGAGCCGATCGTCCAGATCGAGATCGACGTGCCGGAGCATTCCGTCGGAGATGTCACGAGCGACCTGTCGTCGCGGCGCGGCCTGGTCACCGGAACGTCGGCCCTGGGGGGCGGTGTTGTGGCCGTCGGCGGGCAAGTGCCCATGGCCGAACTGGCCAACTACCAGTCGCGGCTCAATGCAATGACCAGCGGCCAGGGCCGCTACACCATCGCGTTGTCACATTACGAAGCCGTGCCGCCGGCCGTCCAGCAGACGCTGACGGACCAGTACCGGGTGCATGAAGAGGACTAGGGGAATTGTGTTTGCGAGATATCGCAATGAGCCCGGCTACCGAAGCACCAGCACAGGCAGCGCCGAATGCGCCAGCACGTGCTGCGTCTCGCTGCCAAGCAGCAGCCGCTTGATGCCCTTGCGGCCGTGCGAGGCCATCACGATCAGGTCGCTCTTGTGCTTTTTCGCCGCGGCGATGATCGACTCCGCCACCAGGTCCGAGTTGGCCGTCGCCGTCTTGACACGTACGCCGCTTTCCTTTGCGCGTGCGCTCACGGTGTCGAGCATTGCCTGTGCCTTCTCGGCCCATTGCTTCTCGACGCGGCCGATGTCCTCTGGCGAAAAGGTCATGGAGCCCTCGAAGTAGCTTCGGGGGTAGCGCGGAACCACGTTGATCGCCACCAGGTCGGCATCGTTCTGTGCGGCGAGAGCGATCGCGCTCGCGACAGCCTTCTTCGAGAGTGTGGAGCCGTCGGTGGCGACGAGGATGCGCTTGAACATGTGGGGTCTCCAGGGAAAGGTATGCCGCGAGCTTAGGCAGGCCACGGCTTCGGACGTTGATGCAGATCAAAGGGCACTGCGAGGCCCGCCCTTAGCCTCGCTCCGATGCAAGCTGCGCTCGCCCCGTTCTCTACGCATCCGTCGGCCGCTGCGGCCACCGCCGACACCTGGCAGGTGCTCGACGACCCGGCCGAATGGCCGGCGTTCGGCCAGCTGGAGGAGGGCGATGCAGCCACCGGCCAGTGGGCATCGCAGGTCGCGGTCGAAGGCATGCACTGCACCGCTTGCGCTTTCACCGTCGAGGCTGCGCTGCTGAAGATGCCCGGAGTGCGCGAGGCACAGGTCAATGGGGCCAGCCGGCGGGCGCGCGTTGTGTGGTCGGCCGCGGTCACCCGGCCTTCACGCTGGTTCGAGGCTTCGGCCGCGGCCGGATACCCGCTGGTTCCCGCCGGCAGCCAGTTGGCAAGCGCGGGGCGCGCGCGCGAACTGCGCATGGCGCTGTGGCGCTGGCTGGTCTCGGGCTTCTGCATGATGCAGGTGATGATGTATGCCTACCCGGCTTACATCGCCAGGCCGGGCGACATGACGGACGACGCCGCGCAGTTGCTGCGCTGGGCCTCCTGGGTGCTCACGCTGCCCGTCGTGCTGTTCTCCTGCGGTCCCTTCTTCAGCAGTGCCTGGCGCGACCTGCGCGCGGGCCGTATCGGCATGGATCTTCCGGTGGCGTTCGGCGTGCTCGCGACCTTCGCGGTCAGCAGCGCCGCCACCTTCGACGCCAGCGGGCCGCTGGGCCACGAGGTCTACTTCGACTCGCTGACGATGTTCGTCTTCTTCCTGCTGACCGGCCGCTGGCTCGAGGCACGCCTGCGAGACCGTACCGCCGGCTCGCTCGAGGCCCTGATGAACCGCCTGCCCGACAGCATCGATCGACTCGCTCCCGATGGCAGCTGGACCCGCGTGGCCGTGCGCAGGCTCGCAGCCGCAGACGTGGTGCGCGTGCGCCCCGGCGAGGCGTTTCCGGCCGACGGCGTGGTGATCGAAGGCGACACCAGCGCCGACGAGGCCCTGCTGACAGGCGAATCCCGCCCCGTGCCGCGCCCCCGCGGCGACCGCGTGCTGGCCGGTAGCCACAACCTCTCGGCGGTGGTCAGTGTGCGGATCGAATCATTGGGCGAGGGCACGCGCTTCGCCCAGATCGTGCGGCTGATGGAAAGCGCCGCCTCGCGCAAGCCGCGCCTGGCGCTGCTGGCGGACCGGGTGGCGCGGCCTTTCCTCGTCGCGGTGCTCGCATCGGCGGCGGTGGCGGCGGTGTTCTGGTGGCACACGGACCCGGGCAAGGCGCTGATGGTGGCGGTCGCGGTGCTCATCGTGACTTGCCCCTGTGCACTCTCGCTCGCGACACCGGCTGCCATGCTCGCGAGCGCCGGCGCCCTGGCGCGCGGCGGCGTGCTGACTTCCAACCTGCAGGCGCTGGAGGCACTGGCATCAGTCGATACGGTCGTGTTCGACAAGACGGGCACGTTGACTGGCGACATCCCGCGGCTGGAGCGCATCTATTGCCGGCAGGGCCTGCGGCCCGGCGACGCACTTGAAATGGCGGCGGCGCTCGCTGCGCAGTCGCTGCATCCCGTTGCGCAGGCGCTGGTGAATGCGTGGAATGCTCAGTTCCGCTCGCCACCGGGCTGGACCGTGGAACAGGCCACCGAAGCGGCAGGGCTCGGGCTCGAAGGCCTGCTGCGCCGGACGCGTGCGCGCACCGGAACAGGCCAGCGTGCGCGTCTTGGCTCGTCGACCTTCTGCAGCGTGAATGCGCTGGAGGTTGACGCTGCGCAGGTCCACCTGGCCGACGAGCAGGGGTGGGTCGCCAGCTTCGTGCTGGCCGAAGAGCTTCGCGCCGATGCCGCCGTTGCGGTGGCTGCGCTGCGCGCGCAGGGCCTGACGGTGCGGCTGCTCTCGGGCGATCGCGACAGCGCCGCGAAGGAGATCGCCGCGCGCTGCGGCATCGACTTCGCGCAGGGTGGCTGCACGCCGGAGGACAAGCTCGACGTGCTCTGGCGGCTGCAGGCCGAGGGACGGCAGATTGCGATGGTGGGCGACGGCCTGAACGACGGTCCCTCGCTGGCGCGTGCGAACGCCTCGTTCGCCTTCGGCCGCAGCGTGCCGCTGTCGCGCGCGCACGCCGATTTCGTCGTGCTGGGCGACAGGCTTGCCTCCATTCCAGATGCCATCGCACAAGCCCGCAAGACGCTGCACGTGGTGCGCCAGAACCTCTGGTGGGCCGCGGGCTACAACGCGCTGTGCGTGCCGCTCGCCGTGGCGGGCTGGTTGCCGGCATGGCTCGCGGGCCTGGGCATGGCCGCGAGCTCCCTCGTGGTGGTCCTCAATGCGGCACGGCTCGCGGCCGCCGGCAAGGCAAGCCGCTGATGGACATCCTCTTCCTGCTCATCCCGCTGTCCGTGGTGCTGGTTCTCGCGATCCTCGGCGGGCTCTGGTGGGCGATCGAGCGCGGCCAGTTCGACGACGTCGAAACCGAAGGCGACCGCATCCTGCACGGCGATTGATTTGCATCAAGCCCGCGAGGCAGACGCCCACGGAAACTGCCCACAACTCATTCAAGGGCACGACGATGCAACAACCGAACCCACCCGCCGCGGTATACGACGACACCGTCGTGCGGCAGTTCGCGCTCATGTCCGTGGTCTGGGGCGTGGTCGGCATGCTGGTCGGCGTGATCATCGCCTCCCAGCTGACCTGGCCCGAGCTCAACCTCGGCATTCCATGGCTCAGCTACGGGCGACTGCGGCCGCTGCACACCAACGCGGTCATCTTCGCGTTCGGCGGCTGCGCGCTGATGGCCACGAGCTTCCACGTGGTTCAGCGCACCTGCCAGGTGGGCCTTTTCGCGCCGAAGCTCGCGTCCTTCGTGTTCTGGGGGTGGCAGGCCGTGATCGTCGCGGCCGCCATCAGCCTGCCGATGGGCTACACCAGCGGCAAGGAATACGCCGAGCTGGAATGGCCCATCGACCTGCTGATCGCGGTGGTCTGGGTGGCCTACGCCATCGTGTTCTTCGGCACCATCGGCATGCGCCGCGTGCGCCACATCTACGTGGCGAACTGGTTCTTCGGAGCCTTCATCATCGCGGTGGCGCTGCTGCACATCGTCAACAGCGCAGAGGTTCCGGCGGGCTGGATGAAAAGCTACTCGGCCTATGCCGGCGTGCAGGACGCGATGGTGCAGTGGTGGTACGGCCACAACGCCGTGGGCTTCTTCCTCACCGCGGGCTTCCTCGGGATGATGTATTACTACATCCCCAAGCAGGCTGGCCGGCCGGTGTATTCGTACCGGCTGTCCATCGTCCACTTCTGGGCGCTGATCTTCACCTACATGTGGGCCGGCCCGCACCACCTGCACTACACGGCGCTGCCGGACTGGACGCAATCGCTGGGCATGGTGTTCTCGCTGATCCTGCTGGCGCCGAGCTGGGGCGGCATGATCAACGGCGTGATGACGCTCTCGGGCGCCTGGCACAAGCTGCGCACCGACCCGATCCTGCGCTTCCTGATCGTCGCACTGTCGTTCTACGGCATGTCGACCTTCGAGGGTCCGATGATGTCCATCAAGACCGTCAACGCCCTGAGCCACTACACCGACTGGACCATCGGCCACGTGCACTCCGGCGCGCTCGGCTGGGTGGGGTTCATCACCATGGGCTCGCTCTACTACCTGATTCCGCGCATGTATGGCCGCACCACCATGTACAGCGTGAAGGCCATCGAGGCGCACTTCTGGATCGCCACCATCGGCATCGTCCTGTACATCGCCGCCATGTGGATCGCCGGCGTGATGCAAGGGCTGATGTGGCGCGCCATCAACCCCGACGGCACGCTCACCTACACCTTCGTGGAGAGCGTGAAGGCCACTTTCCCGTTCTACGTGGTGCGCCTGATCGGCGGACTGCTCTATCTGTCGGGGATGCTGGTGATGGCCTGGAACGTCTGGATGACCGTCATCTCGGGCCGCTCGGTGCGCGTCGAGATCCCGCCCCCCGTCATGGCCCACGCCTGAGGACGCACGATGAACCCGAACACTCCCAAGTCCAGCGGCTTTACCCACGAGAAGATCGAGACCAACAACCTGCTGATGATCGTGCTGATCCTCGTGGTCGTGGCCGTCGGCGGCCTTGTCGAGATCGTGCCGCTCTTCTTCCAGAAGTCGACCACCGAGGCGGTGCAGGGCGTCAAGCCGCTCACGCCGCTGCAGCTCGCCGGCCGCGACGTCTACCTGCGCGAGGGTTGCTACAACTGCCACTCGCAGATGATCCGGCCCTTCCGCTCGGAGACGCTGCGCTACGGCCATTACTCGGTGGCTGGTGAGTTCGTCTACGACCACCCGTTCCAGTGGGGCAGCAAGCGCACCGGCCCCGACCTGCATCGCGTGGGCGGCAAGTACAGCGACGAGTGGCACCGCATCCACCTGAACAATCCGCGCGACCTTGTTCCCGAATCGAACATGCCGGCCTATTCATGGCTGGAAAAGGCCCTCGTCGACGCCGAAGCCTTGCCAACCCACATGCGCGCGCTGCGCCGTGTCGGCGTGCCCTACACCGACGAGGAAATCGGCAAGGCCACGGAAGAGGTCACGGGCAAGACCGAGATGGAGGCCACGGTGGCCTATCTGCAATCGCTGGGCCTGGCTCTCAAGTAAGCACAGCGGCAAAGGACCGAAACCATGATCGACGTCACCACCTTGCGCGTTGCAGCCACCGTCGTGTGCTTCGCGCTATTCATCGGCATCGTGATCTGGGCGTATTCGCGTCGCAACGCGCGCGACTTCCAGGAAGCGGCCCGCTTGCCGTTCGAGCAGGACTGAAGGGAGAACCACGATGAGCGATTTCATCAGCCATTTCTGGTCGAACTACGTGGCCGCGGCCTCGCTGCTGAGCATCCTCGGCTGCGTGCTGCTGCTGTGGTTCACAGCCCGCAAGCGGGTTGCGCCGAACGCCGACAACACCACGGGCCACGTCTGGGACGAGGACCTGCGCGAAGCCAACAACCCGTTGCCCATGTGGTGGATCGGCCTGTTCGTGCTGACCATCGTCTTCGGGCTGGGCTACCTGGCGATCTTTCCGGGCCTGGGGAGTTTTCGCGGCCAGTCCGACTGGAGCTCGCGCGGCGAATACGAGGCGGACGTCGCCAAGGCCACGCAAGAGCTGGCACCCGTCTACGCGAAATACGCCGCCATGCCGGTCGAGGAGGTTGCAAGGGACCCGCAGGCCAGGGCCATCGGGGAGCGTCTCTTCATGAACAACTGCGCCCAGTGCCATGGTTCCGACGCGCGCGGCAGCAAGGGCTTTCCCAACCTGACCGACAAGGACTGGCTGCACGGCGGCACGCCCGAGAAGATCGTCGAGAGCATCACCAAGGGCCGAGTCGGCGTGATGCCGCCCATGGCGGCCGCCGTCGGCACACCGGACGAAGTGAAGAACGTTGCCAACTACGTGCTGAGCCTGGCGGGCGAGCCGCACGACTCGTTGCGTGCCGGACTCGGAAAGTCGAAGTTCACGGTCTGCGCGGCCTGCCACGGCATCGGCGGCGTGGGCAACCAGGCCATCGGTGCGCCCAACCTGAGCGACAGGATCTGGCTCCACGGCTACGGCGAGGCCGCCATCGTCCAGATGATCAACGCGGGCAAGCACAACGAGATGCCCGCGCAGGAAGGCCGTCTTACCGAGGCGCAGATCCGGATGCTCGCGTCGTATGTCTGGGGGTTCTCCAACAATACCAACACGGCCGCGGCCACGCCGTGAAACCCGAGATCGGCGCAACGCCATGACCCGGAAGATCATTCCCATCGTCAGCGCGGGCAGCGAGGAGGTCGGCCTTTACGAAGCCACGAAGAAGATCTATCCCCGCACGGTGCGCGGCATGTTCGCGCGCTGGCGCTGGGCCATGGTCTTTCTTACGCAGCTGGTGTTCTACGGCCTGCCGTGGGTGGAGTGGGGCGAGCGGCAGATGGTGCTGTTCGACCTGGCCGCGCGCCGCTTCTACATCTTCGGGCTGGTGCTGTATCCGCAGGACCTGATCTATCTCTCGGGCCTGCTGGTCATCAGTGCGCTGTCGCTCTTTCTCTTCACAGCGGTGGCGGGGCGGCTGTGGTGCGGCTACGCCTGCCCGCAGACGGTCTACACCGAGATCTTCATGTGGGTGGAGCACAAGATCGAAGGCAACCGCACCGCGCGCATGCGGCTGGACGCCGAGCCGATGTCGCTCGAGAAGCTGGTCAAGAAATGGTTCAAGCACATCGTCTGGATCGGCATCGCGCTGTGGACCGGCTTCACCTTCGTGGGCTACTTCACGCCCGTCCGCGAACTGGGCATGGCCTTCCTGCAGACGCAGATGGGCTCGTGGGAGGTGTTCTGGGTTTTCTTCTACGGCTTTGCCACCTACGGCAATGCCGGCTTCATGCGCGAGCAGGTCTGCAAGTACATGTGCCCCTATGCGCGCTTCCAGAGCGCCATGTTCGACCGCGACACGCTCATCGTCACCTACGACCCGCAGCGCGGCGAACCTCGCGCGCCGCGCCGCAAGGGCCCCGACCCACGCACGCTTGCGCTGGGCGACTGCATCGACTGCGGCCTGTGCGTGCAGGTGTGCCCGACGGGCATCGACATCCGCCAGGGCCTGCAGTACGAGTGCATCGGCTGCGGCCTTTGCGTGGATGCCTGCGACACCGTCATGCAGAAGATGGCCTACCCGCCGCGGCTGATCCGCTACGACACGCAAAACAGCATGGAAGCCGGCTGGTCGCGCCGCGAACTGCTGCGGCGCGTGCTGCGGCCGCGCGTGCTGCTCTACACGACGATCCTGGCGCTGCTGGTGACCGGACTGCTGGCCAGCCTGATCGTGCGCACGCCGTTCAAGGTCGATGTGGTGCGCGACCGCGCCTCGCTGGCCCGCATTGCCGAGGGCGGGCGGCTGGAGAACGTCTATCGGCTCCAGATCATGAACGCCACCGAAAAACCGCAGCAGTACCGCATCGTCGCCGACGGACTGGAAGGCCTCAGCGTCTCGCCCGACGAGCCGGTGACGGTCGACGCCGCCCAGTCACGCTGGGTCGCGGTGCGTCTGCAGGTGCCTTATGGGGCCGTGCCTGCCGGATCGCACACGGTGCACTTCGGCATCCGCGAGGAGGGCGGCGGCGCCCAGGTTTCGGAAAAAGCGGCCTTCCTTGTGCCGCGCTGAAAGGTCGAGATGAGCGCAACAACAATGGCGACAACGAACGAACCAGCGGCCCAGGCCTGGTGGCGCTATCCGCTGCTCTGGATGGTGATCGGCGGTCCGGCGGTCGTGGTGGTCGCGAGCTTCGTGACCTTCTGGCTGGCCTGGCGCAGCCCCGATGCGCTGGTGTCCGAGGACTACTACCGCGAAGGCGTCGAGATCAACAAGACCCTGGCCGCGAAGAAGCTGCTGCCCGCGCTGACCGGTCGCAACCACGCGACCACGCCCGCGAGCGACATGCCGCCGCCGGCCCGGAAGATCGCGCCATGAACGGAGTGCGCCAGCTCGCGGGCATCCTGTGGCCGTCCTTCCTGGTGGCCTGCGGCATGGAGGTGCTGGTGTTCGCACTCGTCGACCCCGTCAACGCGTTCTGCGGCGCCGACGCGTTGCGGATGTCGCGCCAGGGTATCTACACGGCCGCCTTCTTCGTCTTCTGGCTGATGGCGGCGTCGTCGAGCGCATGCACGGCATTGCTCGCCAGGCCATCGGCTTCGGAACCTTCTGGAGCACCTCTGCGGACACCCTCGCAATGATTCCTGCCGCCGTTGCTCCTGTGCCCGTACAGGCACCGCTACCCATCGATCTGCTGAGGGAGTTCGACGTTCCCGGGCCGCGCTACACCTCCTATCCCACAGCCGACCGTTTCGTCGAGGCCTTCGGTGCCGACGACTACGCCAGGGCGCTGAGCCGTCGGCGCGCGGCGAGCGCTGAGGCGCCGCCGCTGTCGCTGTACGTCCATATTCCGTTCTGCGAGTCGCTGTGCTACTACTGCGCCTGCAACAAGGTCGTCACTCGCCACCGCGAGCGGGGCCGGCAGTACCTGGCCTACCTCGCGCGCGAGGTGGAGCTGCAAGTCGCGCAACTGGGCCGCAGCGCCATCGCAGGCCAACTGCACCTGGGCGGCGGCTCGCCGACCTTCCTCGACGACTCGGAGTTGGGCGAGCTCATGGCGCTGCTGCACCGTTCTTTCGCCTTCGTGCCCGGAGGCGAGCGCTCCATCGAGATCGATCCGCGCACGGTCGATGCGCAGCGGCTGGCGAACCTGGCCGCGCTGGGCTTCAATCGCCTGAGCTTCGGCGTGCAGGACTTCGACCCCGAGGTGCAGCAAGCCGTGCATCGCATCCAGCCGGCATCGCAGGTCTTCTCGCTGATGGATGCGGCGCGCACGCTGGGTTTCGAATCGATCAACGTCGACCTGATCTACGGCCTGCCGCGGCAGAACGACGCCTCCTTCGAGCGCACGCTCGCGCAGATCAACGAGCTGCGGCCCGACCGCATTGCGCTTTACGCCTATGCGCATCTGCCCGAGCGCTTCAAGCCGCAGCGGCGCATTGCTGCCGAAGAATTGCCTGATGCCGCCACGCGGGTTCGCATGCTCGCAAGCGCGATCAAACGGCTGACCGAAGCGGGCTACGTCTACATCGGCATGGACCACTTCGCGCTGCCCGACGATCCTCTCGCGGTTGCCAGGAGGCAAGGGCGCTTGCAGCGCGACTTCCAGGGCTATGGCACCAGGCCCGAGGGCGACCTGATCGCACTCGGCGTCTCCGGCATCGGCCGCGTGGGCGCCACTTACAGCCAGAACGCAAAGAGCCTCGACGAGTACTACGACCTCCTCGACCAAGGGCGCCTGCCCGTGGTTCGCGGCCTTGCGCTGTCGCGCGACGATCTGTTGCGGCGGGACGTGATCATGGCGCTGATGTGCCGCGGTCGGGTCGACTTCAACGTCATGGGGGACGCGTTTGCAGTCGACTTCCAGCGCTACTTCGCCACCGAGTTCGCGGCGCTCGGGCCGATGGTCGCTCACGGCCTGGTGCGGCTGAGCGACCACGATCTGGTGGTCACCGAGCAGGGCTGGTTCCTGGTGCGCGCGGTCGCCATGGTGTTCGACCGGTACTGCCGCGCGACCCGCACGCGCTTTTCCCGCGTGGTCTGACCATGCAACTCGCGCTCGCCAGTGCCGCGTTTCTCATGGGCCTGGCCGGTGGGCCGCATTGCGTGGCGATGTGCGGCGCCGCTTCATCGGCGGTGATACGGATCGTGCCGCTCGTGCCGGCGGGGCAGGGCGCCGCGTCGGCGCGAGCGGCGCCGGCCGCCTTCCATCTCGGCCGAATCGCGAGCTACGCGACGGCAGGCGCCATTGCAGCGGCCAGCGTCGACAGCCTGGCGCAGGCCAGCACGCAGGTTGCCACGCTGCGGCCGCTGTGGGTGCTGCTGCACGTCTTCGTGTTCGCCTGGGGCGCGATGCTGGCCGCCACGGGGCGGCAGCCGCTGTGGGCGCAGCGCGTCGGCCGCTCGCTCGAGTCGCGTCTTCGCCCCCATGTCGGCGGCACGTGGCTGGGCGTGCTTGCGACCGGGCTGCTTTGGGTCGCGCTGCCTTGCGGGCTGCTCTATTCAGCCCTGATGCTGGCCAGCCTGGGCAACGGCCCATTGCAGGGCGCCGGACTGATGGCGCTGTTTGCGCTCGGGAGCAGTCTTTCGCTACTGATCGGGCCGTGGCTCTGGCAGCGCTTGCGGTGGGGCGGCGGCGGGGCACGCCAGACCTGGGGTGCGCGAGTGGCCGGCCTGCTGCTGGCGGCCGTGGCGGTACAGGCCCTGTGGTCGGACCTCATCCGCCAGATCGACGCCTGGTGCCGCTGAGGCAACGCTGCGATCTGGATGCAGATCAGAAAGCATTCCCGCTGGCAATCCGGAGGTCCGCCCACCGGATGCAGCGACCCAGGACCACATCGACGACTTCCAGGCGCGTGAGCTGCGTGTCCACGATCTGCAACACAGCCTTCAGGACCGAGTACTCGAAGATTTCCGCTCTGCACACGACTGTCTGGCCATCGGTGCTTTGCTCGACATGGAACACGAATTCAAACCGATCCCGGTACTGCGGCGGACCCATGTTTTCAATCCTTTCGCCGCAGCCCCGTGCCTTGTTCGGGCAATTCAGGCCTTTGCTGCGTCAGGATGAAAAATGTATCTCTGCGTAGAAAATCTATCTACGCCATCGTGCGTTTTTCGCGACGGCTATCGAAAACGCTTGGTGAACTCGCGCACCACGCCGATGACCTGGGCATCGCCCAGTGGCTTGATGGGGTAACGGCTGTTCAACGGCTTGAGATACAGGTCCCCGCCGTCTTTCACGAGTTGCTTGAACGTGGTCTCGCTGGCCTCGTTCAGCGCGATGACATAGTCGCCGGGCACCGCCTCCATCTCCGGCTCCACGATCAGGATGGACCCGGCGGGAAACGAGTCGCCGGCCTCGCTGACCATGCTGTCGCCATGCACCCGCAGTGCGTAGGTGTGCTTCTTGACCGGCACGCTCACCGGGATGGTGTCGAATTGCGTCGTCGGCTTGAAGTTGTCGATGACGGTGTAGTTGCCTGCCTCGACCTCGGACACCAGGGGAACCTCAGCGCGCACGTCGGCTCCCCGCGCACCCGCCGACACACCCGAGACAAGTTCCGCAACGGAAATTCCAAGCAGCTTGGCCACACGCGCCTGGTTGGCGCGCTTGGGAGCTGTGCCGCCTTGTTTTTCCCATTGCTGTACTGCGCCACGGCTCACCCCCAGCGCATCAGCAAATTGCTGCTCGCTCATCTGGAGGCGCTTGCGTCCTTCGCGAATTAGTTGACGGCTATTCACAGCCCTAGGGTAGGCGCTGTTTCAGATAGAAAGAAAATCGATGATAGCTCTTCCATCGTCAAGCCAGAGGGCATTCCGGCCACTTGATAGTTTTGTACCTGTTCGACGAAATTTCTATCGTGGTTTTAAAGCTTTCGCAGTCTTAGGATGATCTAACTGTCAGCCCGCGTAACAATCAGTCCATCGCTGGCGGTTTTGGGGGGAGTCCCATGCCCATGCTGTTGCTGCATCGCCTGGTCGAAGGGGCATTGCCAGCGAGAACCTTCTCGCTCGATGAAATCGAGGAGATCAAGGTTCTGGTTCTTGGTGGTCTCGTGCGCGCGGATCTGCGTGTGGACTCGACGCCTTCCACCGGGGGCAAAGTGATCATGGCGACGATGTTCCAGATCACGGAGAACGGCCGTCGAATGGCTGCTGCATTCCCTTCCTGCGAGAGCAAGCCAACGCACATCCACTTGCACGCCGCTCTTTCCGCTGCATCGGCCAGTGCTTCATACGTGCTTGCGAAGATCGGCCCGCCATCGGCTGCCGCTGCGCGCAGGCCATGACGGCAATGTTCCACGATCTGCGTGTGACTCCGCCCAGTGAAGTCGCTGTGGGCACAACGCTCGGTGCGCGTATAAGGGCCGCCTGCCAGGCGCCGTTTGCGCCGAAACCGATCGAGTACACGATCGGCCGGGTTCAGGAGCGTATCGACCGTCAGTTCCAGTACTTCGAGGCGCTCGGAAAATTCAGCATGTTCGCCGATGGTGCGGTCTTCGTTGGAGCTCGCGTGACCTCCATCGATGACACGGGTGCGAGCATTCGCTGGAAGTCCGCTTTCTTCCCCGGGCCGCGTTATCGGCAAGCCGTCCGGCAGGAGCATGGTGAATTGCTCCCTCTCGGCTTTCATGGGCGCTTCGATCTGTACCTGCAGCAAGTGGTGGAGACGCCGGGTAGCGCGCAGGCAGCCGTCGTCGCGAGATCGGGCGCAGGCGAGGCAACCACCTTCGATTCAAGGAACGGCATGTCCGCCGATGTTGCCCGTGCCTTGCGCGAAGGCATGGTGCGCGCAAGGCTCCTGGCTGCCGGTCCTGCGTAGGGGAATGGCTTGGCCGGATCTCCAGGAATACGCAAGGGAAGCGAATGACGAAAAGGCGGACCATCCACAGCGCGACCATCACCTTGAAACTGCCGCTCGGCATGAACGCGCGCGATGAAATCGAGGCTCTGCGAACCGCAGGCATTCCAGTCGACTGGCTGGGCAACGCGAAAACCGGCTTCCTCTTCGTGCGGACTGGAGGTAGCTCGGAGAGCCGGCAGAACATCTTTCGATGGTTCGCCTCCAGCATCCGATAGCTTCATCTACCCGCGACGCAACGGTGCTTCCTCTTCGGGCGCATCGGCGGCAAGGGTCTTCCATCCCCGGAGCGTGATCTCGAATACCGTGGCCGCGTCCTGGCGCAGGCAGTCGTCGCAGTCCACGTGGGCAGGAGGAATCCGCACCTTGACGTGCCCGGCGGCTTCGAGCACGCGCAGCCTGTCGATCGTCGCCAGGGCGGCCTCGGTGCAAGGCAGCTTCGCTGCGGCGAGTTTCCTGAGCAGGGTCATGCACATCGCAGCGCCTCCATGCAGTCATGTCCGTAGCTCAGCGCCCGGTCGAGGATTCCGACATTCTTCGACAGGAAAGGCACGCGACTGTCTCCTTGGGTGGCTGAAGAGGAATCTTGCGCGCCCGACCAGCGATGGGTGTTGAGATGGATCAAGCTTCGCGCGTCAACCCATCAATGTGCGCAGGCTCGCGAGCGCCACCTTCGGATCGGCGATGCCGTGGTAGATGGGCGGCACCTCGAGGCCCAGGCCCGTGAGTCCGTACACCCCGTGCATCGCGCCGCGCACCGAGTACTCGACCGTGAAGACCACATCCTCCGGAATCTCCACGTACTGGCCCAGCAGGGCGAAGTTCTTCGCGCCGGCCGGTATAACGGGCGGGCGGTCCGATGCGCTGCGGCATGCGAACTCGCTGGTGATGTAGGGCATCATCACCGGCACCACGGTCGTGGTGCGCCGCACTTCCTCGAGGATGTCCTCGAAGCCCAGGTGATGCATCAGTTCCGTGAGAATTTCCTGGCCACCAGCCTGTGCCATCGTCTTGTCGACGTGGTTGCCCTGGGTGTCGATAAGCAGCCCGTAGCCCCACAGCGTGTAGACCCCCTCGGGCTGGCCCTCGAAGTGCGGCGCGTGCGGCACCACGATCGACATCAGCCAGCTCGAATCCTTGAAGGTCATGAGCCCGCCGGTGCCGGGCGGATTGCCTGAGAGTGCCTGGATGCGCTGGATCAGCAAGGGGCTGCGCATCGTGAGCGTGAACGACTCCCACTTGCTCTCGTCCACGTTGCCGCAGAAGTTTTCCGGCCTGCCGAGGCCCGGTGCCTTGCGAGCCATGTTGCGCCACAGGGTCCAGGCCCCGTCGCTCTGGTCACGCACCAGTTCCGGCGCCTGGTGGTCGTTGCCGTTGCGCGAGTCGGCGGTCATGGAACCGATGGTGATGAAGGCACATTCCTCTGCGCCGAGGCGGTATGCCAGAGGCCGGCCTTCCCTGACGCAATGCAGCGTCTCGAGCCGCAGGCCGTCTGCACCGGCGGCAAAGTCCGCGTCGACCACGCGCATGCCGTAGTCGAACCGGACCCCGCGATCCAGCAGCCACCTCACCATGGGGCGCACGATGGTGTCGTACTGGTTGAACTCGGTGCGTCGCACGCCGCCCAGCGTGTGGATGCGCGGCAGCTCCTGCAGGAAGCGCAGCATGTAGCGCTTCAGCTCGACGGCGCTGTGCCAGTTCTGGAATGCGAAGGTTGTGCGCCACATGGCCCAGAAATGAGTGTCGAGAAAGTGGGTGGAAAAGCATTCCTCGATGCGCTGCCTGCCCAGCACCCGCTCGGGCGTGGCCAGCAGGCGCATCAGCTCCACGCGGTCCTGGAAGTTGAAACCCAGGTCGCTGGCGTTCAGGACGCGGCGATGGCGGTCGATCAGCCGGGCGTGCGCATCGGAGCGCCACAGCGCATTGAAGGCCTGAATCTCGTCGCGCACCGTGCGGTTCGGCGCGCCGGGCGAGGGAATGCTCTGCAGCACGTTCCACAGGCAGGTATAGGTTTCGTCAGTGAACATGCGCCCGCCGCGCGTCACGTATCCCTGGATGGCATTGCCGCTGCCATCGAGAGCGCCACCGGGTGTCGGACCCTCCTCGAGGATGCGGATGTGCGATCCGGGCATGCCGGCGTCGCGGATCAGCAGCACGGCCGCGGAAAGCGCGCCGATGCCGCTGCCGACGATGCAGGCCTGTTGGAAAGAGTTCATGGAGTGGTGCCGTGATGCGAAGACGAGGTCCGAGGCTAGGCCTGCGCGCCCGGCCCGGCCTTGCGCTCGATCAAGCATCGGCGCTGTCGCGTGGAAGTTCGCGGGCGATTGATTCAGCGCAAGGCTGTGCGATTCGAGCAGGCCTAAGGTCGCCCCGTCCAAAGCCCGTCAGTCCAAGGAGCCCTCATGCAGACCCCCAAATCCATCCTGCTTCACCTCGACGGCTCGGCCCGTACGGTGGAGCGCATCAAGCTGGCGCGCCAGCTCGCGGAGACTTTCGATGCCGAGGTGACCGGCCAGCCGTGCACCCTGTCCGCGCTCATGCGCTATCCGTTCGCCATCGAGGCTGCCGCGGAGGCGGTCGCGATCATGCAGGAGATCGACAAGGACGCGCGCGGCGCGATGCACGCCACCTTCATGGAGCACAGCGCAGGCTCCCAGCGCCTGCACTGGGCCGAGCCGGAGAGCGACGGTCCGTGGGGATTCGCGCGGCGTGCGCTCTACACCGACTTGATGGTCCTCGGCCAACGCGACCGGAACGACCCGATGGACGGCGAGCTCCCCGGCGATTTCCTGCCCAGCGTGCTGGTGCAGAGCGGTCGGCCGGCGCTGGTGCTGCCGTATGCGGGGCCGGTCGGTTCCGTCGGCCGCAACGTGCTGGTGGCGTGGAAGGAAACCCCCGAGTCCGCGCGCGCCGTGACCGCCGCGCTGCCATGGCTGCGAAAGGCGGCCCGGGTGCATGTCGTGGCCTACGGCGAGGACGCAGAGGCGTCGCTGCAGCGCCTGCAGAACTACCTGCGGATGCAGGACGTCCAGAACATCACGCTGCATCCCGGCGGCAACAAGGAGGACGATATCGGCAACAAGCTGCTGTCCTTCGCTGCCGACCTGGGTTCGGACCTGCTGGTGATGGGCTGCTACGGCCACAGCCGGGCGCGCGAATGGGTGATGGGCGGCGCCACGCTGTCCATGCTCCAGTGGATGACTCTGCCCGTGCTGATGTCGCACTGAGGCCACTGGGGCGTCAGTGCGAAGAGGAGGCTGCGATGCGCTTGACCGCCCGCAGCTACCGCGAATTGCGCCCCCGCGCGATACCCTGTTCCCCCGGAGCCGGGCCCGGGGATATTGCGTTGCTCCAGTACGAGTGGCGGCAGTGCGGCATTCACGGCAGGACTCGCTCAAAAAACAGCCCGGGCGTTGCCGCCTCAGGCGTCCACCAGCAGGTCGTTCACCACCACTGTGACGCCTGGCGTGGCCCATGCGGCGCCCTGCACCGCATCGCGGTCGGTCCAGGAATGGACCGTGCCGCGCAGCGTGACCTGCGAGCCGTTGACCGTGATGGCAAGCTTGCGGGCTTCGCGGTCGGCCTGGCGCGAAAGCGCGTCGTGAATCTTCTTCTCGACGTCGGCGGGGCTCACCTTCGGCTTGACTTTCACGAGGTTCGACACGCCGGTCACCCCCATCAGGTCGCGCACTGCGCTTTCGGCGGCGCTGCGCTGATATCCCCACTCGACTTCGCCAGCCAGCGTGATCCAGCCGTTTTCCACCAGGGGCTGGATCTTGTCGTCGGGAACGAGCGCATTCCAGTCGAGTGCGCATTCGACCGCCATGGCTATGTCGGCGTCGGTGCGCTGGTTGTCGAAGGGCAGCTTCACGGTCAATTCGACGGCCAGCGCCTTGACGCCATGCACGCGTTGCACGGCACGCTCGACAGCGTACTTCTCGGCGTGGCTGGCGAGGTGGCCTGTGAGGGTGACCACGCCGTCCTTGACGATCACGCCGACGTCGGAGGTCTTGACCTCGGGCGCCCAGGTCAGCTCGGCCTGGATGTCGTTGCGCAATTGGGTATCGGTCTTCATGAGGATTCCTTGCGGTGAATGAATGGAAGGGCAGTTGCCTCGGGCCCGGCAGCTCAGGCGAGGGCGTCCAGCAGCAGGGCCTGGAGCACGAAGCACCGGTTGTCGGCCAGCGGGGTCTTGTCTCCGAGAAGCCCGGCCAGTTGCTCGGCCGGATGGCCTCGCATGGCAGCGCCATCGAAGACCGGAATCCCGGCATGCTGGCCGATCTGTTGAACGAGCACGGGCTCCAGGCCCTGGCACTCCACTGCCTCGTAGAGGCGGCCGAGCATGCGGGCGGTGTGCTGCACTTCCTGCGGCGTACTCGCGGACGACAGGCTCGAGCGCATGACGGCTACGTGGGCGCCCAATGCCTCCGCGGCGCGACGGAACAGCGCCTGAGCCTCGTCGGGCTGCGTTTCGCACAGCAGCCCCAGGTTCTTGCCGCGCAGCAGCTGGCGGGTGGTCCCGTCCAGCGAGGCGCGCTGGAGGATGCGCGCGTGGCACAGCAGGCTCGCCACGTTCAGTGGAGAGAGCTGCGGCTCGGCCTCGGGACTGCGGGCGTTGTTGGAAAGGGGCATGGCAATGGTCAATGTGTGACTCGCCAAGGTTAGGGACGCCAACGGTCCCGGACTTGATGCAGGTCAAAGCACGGAGCGGGCCTCGTGCGACTTGCAGCACGCCGAATGCCGTTGATACACGCCGGACACACTTCATTCACCGAGCGTTACCCACCGATTCCGACCGTTGTCATTGCGTTGCCGAGGGCTTCCTAGCATCCATCCATCGACACGCGACAGATCACCAAGGAGTCCAGATGCTCAATACCGCCACTTCCTCGAAGACCACACCGGTCCTGCCGACCATCGGCCGGGAGTGCGCGGACCGGAGCACCGGCGATACGCTGAAGCTGCTTGCCGAGCAACTCAAGCCGCAGCGCCGTGTGGTGCACACGGGTGACACGATCTACCAGGCGGGCGAGCGCTTCGGCAATCTCTACATCCTGAACTCGGGCTTCTTCAAGATCGTGAATCTCTCGGCCGATGGGCGCGAGCAGGTGGTGGGTCTCAAGTTCCGCGGTGACTGGCTCGGCTTCGACGGCATCGCGGGCAGCCGCTACTCATGCGATGCGGTGGCCATGGATACCGGCGAGATCTGGGTTGTGTCGTACGAGGCCCTGCTGGCCGCCTGCGTCACGCATCCCGGCTTGCTGCAAGTTCTGCACACCGCCATGAGCCGGGAGATCTCGCACGACCGGGACTCGTTGATGTCCGTCTGCACACTGCCGGCCGACGCCCGCGTGGCCGACTTCCTGCGCTACTGGGCGGAGACGCTGGCCGAGCGCGGCATGCGCACCGACGAGATCACGCTGCGCATGACGCGCGCCGAGATCGGCAACTACCTGGGCATGACGCTCGAGAGCGTGAGCCGCGCGCTGTCGCGGCTGGCGCGCGACAACGTCATCGGGTTTGCCACCAAGGGGCGCCGCGATGTGCAGATTCCCGACGTCGGCGCACTGTCGGCCTTCGTGCAGCGCTGCCTGGCACCTGCACCCGCAATGCTCCAGTAAAGGTCGCAGCCGCGCGTTCAGGCGTGGCCGGCCAGCACCTTTGCCATAGCCCGCGCAAGTTCGGAGCGCGAGTAGGGTTTGCGCAGCAGTTCCCAGCTCTGCGGCACTTCTCGGTCGGCATCCAGCAACTCGGACGAGAAGCCCGACATCAGCAACACCGCCAGCCGGGGAAAGCGCTGCTGCACCTCGATGGCCAGCCGCGTGCCTCGCATGCCGGCGCCCAGGGCGATGTCGCTCAGCAGCAGGTCGAAAGGCCCGGCGCCTGCGTCCAGCGCCGACAACGCCTGCTCGGCCGTGGCGGCCGTGACGACATCGCAGCCCAGCGTGGCAAGGAAGGTGTGCACCACCTTGCGCACCTCCGCGTCGTCCTCGACCAGCATCACGCGCAGTCCGGGCGGAATCGTTTCGTCGGCACGTTCGTCCTCGGTGGCTGGCGGTCCGGCTTCTTCCTGTTGCGGCAGGTAGAGCGTCACGGTAGTGCCCCGGCCCGCCTTGCTGTCGATCGCGACCGCGCCCCGGGACTGGTTGACGAAGCCGTGCACCGTGCTCAGGCCCAGCCCGGTGCCGCGGCCGGCGTCCTTGGTGGTGAAGAAGGGCTCGAAGGCGCGCTCCTTCACTTCCTCGGACATGCCCGTGCCGCTGTCAGCGATGGAGATTGCGACGAAGCGCGCAGCGGCGTTGCTGTTCGGGTCGTTGCGTTCGCTGCGCAGTGCCTCCGGCAACGCACCGCACAGCTCGGTGCGAAACCGCAGCGTGCCGCCTTCGGGCATGGCGTCACGCGCATTGATCGCAATGTTGAGCAGCGCCGATTCCAGCTGCCCCGCGTCTGCCACCACAGGCGGACAACCAGGCGCGGTGTCGATTTCGATGCGAATGCGCTGGTCCAGCGTGCGCCGCAGCATGTCGGCCAGGGAGTGCAGCAGCGCATGCGTGTCGACGGCGATCGGCTGCAGCATCTGCCGGCGGGAAAACGCCAGCAGCTTGCCGGTGAGTTCGGCGCCCCGTCGCGTGGCGCGTGTGGCGGCACCCAGCAACTGCTGGGCGTAACTGTCCTGCGCAAGTGCGGGCAGTTCTTCCAGAACCTGGAGGTTGCCCTGGATGACGGTCAGCAGGTTGTTGAAATCGTGCGCGATGCCGCCCGTGAGCTGGCCGACGCTTTCGAGCCGCTGCGCATGGTTGAGCGCCTCCTCGGTCTGCACGCGCTGCAGGCTGGTGGCAAGCAGGCTGGACAGCGACTCGAGAAAGCGCACTTCTTCGTCGCCGAAGCGCTTGGACTCCTTCGAGCGCACCGACAGCATGCCGATTACCCGCCCCCGGTCGGACAGCGGCACCGCGAGTGCGCTGACCAGTCCGGCGTCGAGGTAAGCCTGGGGCACGGCGAAGCGATGTTCCTTGCCATAGTCCGGCACCACGACCGGCCGGCCTTGGGAGAGCACGAAACCCGGCGGGGTGTCGGGGCGGTTGGCAATGCGCGAACCTATCTCTTCACCGGCGATCAGGCCGATGCCGCTGACTACGCGAAACTCGAGGCCGTTGCTGTCGAGCAGCCACACCATCGCGACCTCGACTTGCAAGGCCGTTGTGATGATTTCCGGCACATGCTCGAGCACCACCTGCAGATCGCGCGTGTCGACTGCCAGGCGTCCCAATTGGGCCAGGTGCTCGCTGTAGCGGGCGCGTTGCAGCGCCTGCTTCACGCGCGGGTAGGCGCCGATGTCGCGGATGGCGGCCACGACGAAGGGCAGGCCATGGTTCTGCAGCGGGCTGAGCGCGATCTCGACCATGACCTCGCTGCCATCCTTTCGCTTGGCCACCAGCTCCATCTGCGTGCCCATGGGGCGCGGGCGGGGCGCGCGGCCATAGGCCTCGCGGTAGGAGGCATGGCGCGGGCGGATGCTGTCGGGCACCAGCACGTCGACGTTCAGGCCCACCAGTTCTTCCACCGCATAGCCCAGCAGCGCCGCTGCCGAGGGGTTGGCCAGCATGATGCTGCCGGACTGGTCCACCAGCAGCAGCGAATCGGGGTAGGCGATGAAGAGCGAGCGGAACACGCTGCCTTCCTCGATGCCCGACGGCAAGCCCTGGATGGGCACGTCGAGCAGGAAAGGCGGGTTGCGTGCAGCGTCAGCCATGGGAAACCGGCGGCACCAGGATGTAGCCTGCGCCTCGCACCGACTTGATGAGCTGCGGGTCGTCCGCATCCGCCTCGATCTTCTTGCGCAGCCGGCCGACCTGCACGTCGATCGTGCGGTCGAAGGGGGCGGCTTCTCGTCCGCGTGTCTGCTCGAGCAGGAAGTCGCGCGACAGCACGCGGCCGGGATGGCGGGCAAAGGCTTGCAGCAGGTCGAACTCGCCGCCGGTCAGCGGCACTTGCTCGCCTTGCGGGTTCCTGAGGCTGCGCGCGGCGGTGTCGAGCTGCCAGCCGGCGAAGCTCAGCTTGTCGGGAGAGGCTGCAACGGGCGCCGGGGACGCGGGTGTCTCGGGCGTGAGCCGGCGCAGCACCGCCTTCACGCGCGCCACCAGCTCGCGCAGGTCGAAGGGCTTGGTCACGTAGTCGTCGGCCCCAACCTCAAGGCCCACGACCTTGTCCACAGCATCGCCCCGGCCGGTGACGATGACGAGGCCGCAGCGCCAGCTCTCGCGCACGTGGCGCGCAATGGTGAAGCCGTCTTCGCCGGGCAGGCCGAGATCGAGCAGTACGAGGTCTGCGGGATCGGTGTCCATCAGCGCCATGAGGGCCCGGCCGTTGTGGACCTGGGTGACACGGAAACCGTGGCCCTGCAGGTAGTTGGCCAGCAGCAGCGTGATGTCAACCTCGTCGTCGAGCACCGCGATGTGGGAGGCAGGTTTCATACAAGGGCAAGGAAATAGAGCACGAATGTTGTAAACATCCTGAATCGAAGGGGAGCGTAGCACGCAAGCCTTGTTTGCGGCTCTCTTTGCAGCCGTGCCGTCGGCCGTAGCGTCCAGCGATAAAGGATGTGCGATCTTGTGCGGCCTTTGATCCCGCGCAAGCCGGGCAGGGCGGTGCGGCGTCAGCATTCGTGTGAACGCCCCATCGGGGCAAGAGGACACACATGAACTCCGACTTCACTTTTCCGCTGGAGCTGTGCAAGGCGCAGTACGGCATCTGGCTGCACTCGCTCGAAATGTTCGAGACGATCGGATCGCGCATCCTGCAGGACGGCATCGCACTGACCCGCGCCGAGACGGATGCCGTCACGCGGGCCGAGGACTGGCGGGCGTTGGCCATGGCGCCGATGCATGCGTTCCGGCGCTCGGACACGAACGATGTTTCCCACACGCCACCGGTAGCCATCGAGGCCACACCATCCCGGCGGGCCGTGGTGAACGACGCCTTGCGCACCCTGCACGGGGCATTGGCCGCGGCACCGCCCGCACGCCGGCAGCATGCTGGTCGCAAGGCAGCCGCGACGCGAAGGAAAGCGTGACGCTCTCGACCATCTCCGTGCACCTCGACCACACCGAGCGGTGCGAGGTCCGCACCCGCCTGGCGGTGCGGATCGCCAGGCTGATGCAACCCGGCGCCGCCACCTGCTTGCGCGGAAGAAGCGGCCGATGGGCCGATATGCTCGTGGAGCACTGACGCGCACGGCTACAGCAGCCCCTGGTTGGCGGCCGCGATCACCGCATGCGCACGCGTGCGCACCTGCAGCTTGAGGCAGATATTTTTCATGTGGGCGCAGACCGTCCGCCCGCTGATCGAAAGATGGCGGGCGATGTCCCCTGTGACGTGGCCTTCGGCAACGAGCCGGAGCACCTCGCGTTCCCGCGCCGAGAGAACTCCGCGGGGGCCACCTTCGGCTTCCCGCAGTGCAAGGGGAGCATTTCCAAGTCGCATCAGCAGGTGCCGGATCACGCTCGGCGACACCGCCGCGCCGCCATTGACGACCTGCAGCACCGCTTGCGCGAAATCCTGGAACCAGGAGTTCTTGACGAGATAGCCCCACGCACCCGCGGTGAACGCCCGGCGCACATGAACCTCGTCTTCCAGTGCCGAGTGCACGATGACTTCGACCGAACTGCAATGGCGTCGGGCGCTCTCGATAAGTTCGAATCCCTTGCCGCCGCCGAGCCGGACATCGATGATGAGCACGTCGAATTCATGCTGTGTCAGAAGGCGCTTGCCTTCCTGCAGGCTGCCCGCTTCGCCGACGATACGCACGCGCGCATCCATCGCCAGTTCGCGGGCGATTGCACGCCGCGCATCGGCGTCTTCGTCGATCACCAGCACCCGCACCGGCTTCCCGGGCTGGCCGGTCAGGAAGCCCGGCCATGAATTCGCCGGTACCCGATTCGTCTCTTGCGCAGGGGCGCTTTCGATCTTCGCGAGCCAGTGCGGGGCGCCACGCGTCAGCGGTGACGGCTCGGGTGGGACTGCATCCAAGGATGGCTCCATGCTGTTGCTGAAGTTCAGTTCAGGCTGAAGGAGTCCATGGCGTCAGAGCACTGCGGACCACGAGCCCGAGATGCGGCTTTCGAGTTCCGCGATGCCCACGTGGCACAAGTCGTTGTTCAGCGTGGCCTTGAGCCGCTGGGTGACCGCTTCGCTCAGCTGCGCCTTCAATTCGCCCATGAAAGGGTTCGAGGCGAAAAGCGTGAGGGAGGCGTACTCGCCGACCTTCAGGCCCGCCTCCAGCCGCTGGGCGATTTCCTTCGCGAAGCGCTGGTGCTCCTTGCGCCGTGCGTCGCTGTGCGGCTCGAAATGGTTGAGGCCCCGGCTGTTGTCGGCGGCCTGGCTGCCGGGACGGTCCGACTCGAGTTCCCTGGCGTGCAGCCGGCTTGCATCGTGTGCGAGGGTTTCGACTGGCACGAGCGGCGACTTGGCGGTGTCTCGGCGAAAGATGCGTGCCGATGCGGCATTGGCGATGACGATCAATTGGGTCTTCATGACGCTTCCCGGAGTAAGGGCGATGCCCAAGACTAGGACGTGCATTCACGGCAGACGTTGCGCTGGATCAAGTTCCGCCCCTTGCCCGGGCTGCTTGTGCGGCGCACGAGGCGGTCTTTGACCGCCCCGGACTCTGTCAGCGACCGAGCCGCTCGAAGAATTCGAAGATGCCCATGCCTGCCAGCATCGCGGCCACGAAGACAAGGGCCTTGACTTCGCCCATTCCGAGGGCGACCAGGCCCGGGCCGGGGCAGAAGCCTGCGATGCCCCAGCCGATGCCGAAGAGCAGGCTGCCCGCGATCAGGCGACGGTCGATGTGGCGCGCCGAGGGCAGGCGCATCTCGGCCCCGAGGATGGATACCGTGCGACGCCTTGCCAGCTTGAATGCGACCATGCCGACGGCAATGGCACCGGCCATGACGAAGGCCAGGGACGGGTCCCAGGCGCCGGAGAGGTCGAGGAAGCCGAGCACCTTGGCCGGATTGGCCATGCCGGAGACGATGAGGCCGAGCCCGAAGACCAGGCCGGCGAGCAGCGAAGCGAGAACGAGCATGAAATCCCCTCAGGCACCGAGCAGATGACGTGTCACGAACACCGTGGCAAAGCCGGCGCCCATGAATGCGGCCGTGGCCACGAGCGAGCGCGGCGACAGGCGGGAAAGGCCGCAGACCCCGTGGCCGCTGGTGCAACCAGACCCGTAGCGAGTGCCCAGGCCGACGAGCAACCCCGCCAGGATCAGCGTGCCGTAGTTCGCGTCGATCTGCGGCCTGGGCAGCGCCGCGAAGAGCAGATAGACCAGCGGTGCGCCGACAAGCCCGAGCGTGAAGGCGGCGCGCCAGGCTATGTCGCCCCTGATCGGCCTGAGGAGCCCGCCGAGTACGCCGCTGATGCCTGCGATGCGCCCGTTGAGTAGCACGAACATCGCCGTGGCGATGCCGACGAGCACGCCGCCGGCCAGCGCTGCGAACGGGGTGAAGTGGTTCCAGTCGATGGCCATCATTCCTCTTTCGGGCAGTAAAGGCGGTAGAGAACCGCGAGGATTTCCAGCATCGCCGGGTCGGCCACGCTGTAGAAGATGTTCTTGCCGTCGCGACGGGTGTTGACCACGCCCTCGTTGCGCAGCACGCCCAGTTGCTGCGACAACGTGGGCTGGTGAATGCCCAGCTTCTGCTCCAGATCGCTCACGCACATCTCGCCTTGCGACAGTTGGCACAGGAGGAGGAGGCGGTCTTCGTTGGCCAGGAGCTTGAGCGCCACGACCGCCTTGCCGGCGGCTCCGCGCAGGAGTTCAGGGTCAATGGCCAGGGATGAGTGCTTCATGAGTTCCGGGCTTCGCTTTCGATTGACATATTATATTCAAATATATATTGTTATGACGGGCAACGGAACATCCATGGATGGAGCACTCATGACAGCACGCACGACGACCCAAGGCTTTTTCGATCCCGCGACATGGACGATTTCCTACGTCGTGTGGGAGCACGCCACCAGGCATGCCGCAGTCATCGACCCCGTGCTGGACTACGACTTCAAGTCAGGGCACACCGGCACCGCGTCGGCAGACAAGCTGCTTGCCTATGTCCGCGACCACGGCCTGAGCGTCGACTGGATCCTGGAGACCCATGCGCACGCCGATCATCTGTCCGGCGCCCGCCACGTCCAGGAGCAGGTCGGCGGAAAGATCGCCATCGGCGAGAACATCCGCGTCGTCCAGTCGACCTTCAAGAAGCTCTTCAATCTCGAACGCGGTTTCCTGCCGGACGGAAGCCAGTTCGATCATCTGTTCAAGGATGGCGAAGTCTTCAGGATCGGCGACATCGAAGCCACCGCCTTGCTGGTGCCGGGCCACACCCCCGCAGACATGGCCTACCTGGTGGACGGCGCCGTCTTCGTCGGCGACACGCTCTTCATGCCCGACCTCGGCAGCGCACGCGCCGACTTTCCCGGCGGCGATGCGCGCCAGCTCTACGGGTCGATGCGCAGGCTGCTGGATCTGCCGCCCGACACCGCCGTGTACGTCTGCCACGACTACCCGCCGGCGTCGCGGCAGGCCCGCTGGCAGAGCACCGTGGCGGAACAGCGCGCACACAACATCCATGTGCGCGACGGCATCGGCGCCGACGAGTTCGTCGCGATGCGCACGGCCCGCGACGCGACGCTGGACGTGCCGACGCTCATCCTCCCGTCGATCCAGGTGAACGTGCGGGCGGGGCGGCTTCCTCCGGCCGACGACAACGGCGTTGCGTACCTGCGCATTCCGTTGAATGCGCTCCCGGTGCACCGCTCCCCGGCCCGGAGCTAGCCGGGCAGGGCGGGTTCAGTGCGCCTCGGTCAGCTGATCGAGGATCGCCGGGTTCTCCAGCGTCGACACATCCTGCGTGATCGCCTCGCCCTTGGCCACCGAGCGCAGCAGGCGGCGCATGATCTTTCCGCTGCGCGTCTTGGGCAGGTTGTCGGCGAAGCGGATCTCCTTGGGCTTGGCGATGGGGCCGATCTCCTTGCCGATCCAGGCGCGCAGTTCGGCCGCCAGGCGGTCGGCTTCCTTGCCCTCGGGGCGGGGCTGCTTGAGCACCACGAACGCGCAGATCGCCTCGCCGGTGGTGTCGTCTGGCCGGCCGACCACCGCGGCCTCGGCCACCAGCGCCGTGCAGGCCACGAGCGCCGATTCGATTTCCATGGTGCCCATGCGGTGGCCGCTGACGTTCAGCACGTCGTCGATGCGCCCGCCGATGGTGAAGTAGCCCGTGAGCGCATCGCGCGCGGCGCCGTCGCCCGCCAGGTAGTAGCCGCGCAGCTCCGGCGGGTAGTAGCTCGAACGGTAGCGCGCGTCGTCGCCCCACACCGCGCGGATCATGCTCGGCCAGGGCTTCTTGATGACCAGCAGGCCGCTCTCGCCGTTGGGCACGTCGTTGCCCATCTCGTCGACGATGGCCGCGGCGATGCCCGGAAAGGGCAGGGTGCAGGAGCCCGGCACGAGGTCGGTGGCACCCGGCAGCGGCGTGATCATGTGGCCGCCGGTCTCGGTCTGCCACCAGGTGTCGAGCACCGGGCAGCGGCCGCCGCCCACGTGCTTGCGATACCACTCCCACGCGGCCGGGTTGATCGGCTCGCCGACCGAGCCCAGCACGCGCAGGCTGCGCAGGTCGTAGCGGTCGGGGTGAACGGCGGAGTTGCCTTCGGCTGCCTTGATGAGCGAGCGGATGGCGGTGGGTGCCGTGTAGAAGACCGTGACGCCGTGCCGTTCGATCATCTGCCAGAAGCGCCCCGCGTCGGGGAAGGTGGGCACGCCCTCGAACACCACCTCCGTCGCGCCGATGGCCAGGGGGCCGTACGCGATGTAGGTGTGGCCGGTGACCCAGCCGATGTCGGCCGTGCACCAGAACACGTCTTCGTCGTGCATGTCGAAGGTCCACTTCGTGGTGAGTGCCGCATGCAGCAGGTAGCCGCCGCTGCAGTGCTGCACGCCCTTCGGCTTGCCGGTGGAGCCCGATGTGTAGAGCAGGAACAGCGGATGCTCGGCGCCTACCCATTCGGGTTCGCAGCTGTCGCCCTGCACTTCAGTGATCTCATGCATCCACAGATCGCGCGGCGTCCATGCAATGGGCCCGCCGGTGCGGCGGTAGACGATGACCGACTCCACCGCCTCGCAACCGCCCAGTGCGAGCGCCTCGTCGACCATTGCCTTGAGCGGCAGTTGCTTGCCCGCGCGCACCTGCTGGTCCGCCGTGATGACCACGGCGGCGCCGGTGTCCGCGATGCGGTCGCGCAGCGCGTGCGCCGAGAAGCCGCCGAACACCACCGAGTGCACCGCGCCCAGCCGCGCGCAGGCCTGCATCGCGACCACGCCTTCGACCGACATCGGCATGTAGATGACGACACGGTCGCCTTTCTTCACGCCGCGCGCTTTCAGCGCGTTGGCCATGCGGCAGGTCTGCGCGAGCAGTTGCGAATAGGTTGTGCGAGTGACCTTGCCGTCGTCCGACTCGAAGATGATCGCCACCTTGTTGCCCTTGCCGGCCTCCACCTGGCGGTCGAGGCAGTTCCACGAGACGTTGAGGGTGCCGTCCTCGAACCAGCGGTAGTAGGGCGCATCGCTGCTGTCGAGCGTCTTGGTGAACGGCGTTTTCCAGCCGATGAATTCGCGCGCAAGGCGAGCCCAGTAGCCCTCGTGGTCGGCCTCGGCTTCGGCCACTAGGGCGTCGTAAGCGGCGACACCGGCGATATGCGCGGTGCGGGAGAGTGCTTCCGGGGGCGCATAGACCGGAAGACGGGACGGGAGATCGGGAGCGTTCATGTCTCGTGTCTTTCGTGGGGGTGGTGGCGCGATCTTGCCGACGGTGAAGGAGAAAACCTTGCGCCAGCGCAAGCTTCGATGCGGCGCGTGCACTCCTAATCGGGCCATCGCACACAAGGAGACTCCATGGAAGACGATCTGGTCGCGCGCATTGCCGCGAATCCGCAGTACAAGCAACTCAAGCGTCGGCGCGACCGCTTCGGCTGGACGCTGGCGGTGCTGATGCTCGCCGCCTACTACGGCTTCGTGCTGCTGGTGGCCTTCGACAAGGAGTTCCTGGCGCGACGCATGGGCGAAGGCGTCATGACCCTTGGCATGCCGATCGGCTTCGGCGTGATCGTCTTCACCGTGGCCATCACCGGCTACTACGTGCGCCGTGCGAACGCGGAGTTCGACACCCTGTCCGACGCCGTGGTCAAGGCCGTGCAGAAGGTGGCCAAGCCATGAACGCACATCTCCTGCGCATGCGGTCCGCCGCCGTCCTTCTTGCGCTGGGCGCCGTCTCGGCGGGCGCTCTTGCGGCTGGCGCCGATCTGGGCCAGCTCCAGCGGCAGCCCACCAACTGGACCGCCATCGGCATGTTCGCGCTGTTCGTGGTGGGAACGCTCTTCATCACCAAGTGGGCCGCGGCGCGCACCCGATCGGCATCCGACTTCTACACAGCCGGCGGCGGCATCACGGGCTTCCAGAACGGGCTTGCCATTGCGGGCGACTACATGTCGGCGGCGTCGTTCCTCGGCATTTCGGCCGCGGTGATGGCCACCGGCTATGACGGGTTGATCTATTCCATCGGCTTCCTGGTGGGCTGGCCGGTCATCACCTTCCTGATGGCCGAGCGGCTGCGCAACCTCGGCAAGTTCACCTTCGCCGACGTGGCGGCCTTCCGCTTCAAGCAGACCCCGGTGCGCATCTTCGCGGCCTCGGGCACGCTGGTGGTGGTGGCGTTCTACCTGATCGCGCAGATGGTGGGGGCAGGGCAGCTCATCAAGCTGCTGTTCGGCCTGGAGTACTGGATCGCGGTGGTCATCGTGGGCTCGCTCATGATGGTGTACGTGCTCTTCGGCGGCATGACGGCCACCACCTGGGTGCAGATCATCAAGGCCGGCCTGCTGCTGGGCGGCGCGAGCTTCATGGCGGTGTCTGTGCTGTGGCACTTCGGCTTCAGCCCCGAGGCGATGTTCGCCGGTGCGGTGAAGGTCAAGACCGACCTGGCGCTCAAGGACGGCAAGACCGCCCAGGTGGCAGCGAGCATCGGGCAGTCGATCATGGGCCCGGGCAACTTCGTGAAGGACCCGATCTCGGCCATCTCCTTCGGCATGGCGCTCATGTTCGGCACGGCAGGCCTGCCGCACATCCTGATGCGCTTCTTCACCGTGCCCAGCGCCAAGGAGGCGCGCAAGTCGGTCATGTGGGCCACGGGCTGGATCGGCTACTTCTACCTGCTGACCTTCATCATCGGCTTCGGTGCCATCACCTTCGTGCTGACCAACCCCGACTTCCTCGACGCCAAGGGCGTGCTCAAGGGCGGCGGCAACATGGCGGCGATCCACCTGGCCAATGCGGTGGGCGGCAACGTGTTCCTGGGCTTCATCTCGGCGGTGGCCTTCGCGACCATCCTCGCGGTGGTGGCGGGCCTCACGCTGTCGGGCGCGTCGGCGGTGTCGCACGACCTGTATGCCACCGTCATCAAGAAGGGCGACGCCGGCAGCGCGGCCGAGCTGCGCGTGTCCAAGATCACCACGCTGGCGCTCGGTGCGCTGGCGGTGCTGCTGGGCATCGTGTTCGAGAAGCAGAACATTGCCTTCATGGTGTCGCTGGCCTTCGCCATCGCGGCCTCGGCCAACTTCCCGGTGCTCTTCATGTCGGTGCTCTGGAAGGGCTGCACCACGCGCGGCGCGGTGATCGGCGGCTTCCTCGGGCTGGTCTCTTCGGTGGCGCTGACGGTGGTGTCGCCTTCGGTCTGGGAGGCCACCTTCGGCTACCCGGCGGGGTCGGCGCCGTTCCCGTACACCTCGCCGTGCCTGTTCTCGATGAGCATCGCGTTCGCGGGCATCTGGCTGTTCTCGGTGCTGGACCGCAGCGCGCGCTCCCAGGTGGACCGCGGCGGCTTCCTCGCCCAGCAGGTGCGTTCCGAGACCGGCATCGGCGCACACGGCGCGAGCGGGCACTGAACGAGCCTGCACGCTGGCCACGGCCCGGCGCCGTGGTCAGTCAGCGCCTATCAGCACCTTGACATGCGCTGCGGCGCTGCGGGCGAGGGCGCTGAGCGCATAGCCGCCTTCCAGGCAAGAGATGACGCGCCCATGGCAATGGCGCTGCGCCACATCCATGATCTGCCGTGTGACCCAGGCGTAGTCGCGCTCCACCAGGCCGAGGTTGCCCATGTCGTCCTCCCGATGCCCGTCGAAGCCCGCCGAGATGTAGACAAGCTGCGGCGCGAAGGCATCGAGCGCGGGCAGCCAGCACCCGGTGACAGCCGCGCGGAACGCATCGCTGCCCGAACGCGCGGGCAAGCCAATATTCACCATGTGCGAGCCGTTGTCGTCTTCGCCCGAGAAGGGGTAGATGCCCTTCTCGAAGATGGAGCACATGAGCACGCGATCGTCGCAGCGGAAGATGTCGGCGCTGCCGTTGCCGTGGTGCACGTCGAAGTCGATCAGGGCCACGCGCTGCAGGCCGTGCACGTCCAGCGCATGCCGGATGCCCACTGCCACATTGTTGAAGAAGCAAAACCCCATGGCCGCTTCGCGCACCGCATGGTGCCCGGGCGGACGCACGTTGCAGAAAGCCGTGGACGCCTTGCCCGCCAGCACCAGGTCGGTTGCCAGCACCGCGGCACCGGCGGCGCGCAGCGCGGCCTGCACGGTGTGCGGGTTCATGAGGGTGTCGGGGTCGACGAACCGGTGGCCTTCGGTGGGAGCGGCGGCAATGAGTTCGCGCACGTACGACATCGTGTGTGCGCGCGCCAGCTGGGTGCGCGTGGCAAGGGGCGCATCGTACGGAGCCATGTAGTCGAGCAGGCCCGCGATCAGCAGCCGGTCATGAATGGAGGAAGACCGCTCGGGGCATTCCGGGTGGCCCGCGCCCATGTCGTGGTGCGCGCAGTCGGGATGGGTGATGTAGGCGCTGAGCATGCGAGTTCCTTCGGAGTCCCGGGGGCGGTACGCGCGGAAGGCTCGCTGCCAGACGCGACCCCGAAGTGGGTTGGGGAAGTTTCACTCTAGGCAAACAGGCGCATGTCGCTGTTGCGCTGTATCAAGCAAGCGGACGACAAGCGCCGCTTTCGCTACGGCTGGAATGCCGGCACGGTGTTGACGTGCATCAAAGGCCGTGGGAGGTGCGGTCCGCAGAATCGCCCGCACTGTTCACGAGGTACGAATGCAATCCCTTCTTTATTCCGGTCTTCTCGATCTTCCATGGTGGGGCGCGGTGCTGTCCGCGCTGGCGCTCACGCATGTCACCATCGCTTCGGTCACCATCTTCCTGCACCGCCACCAGGCGCATCGCGCTCTCGAACTGCACCCGTCGGCGAGCCATTTCTTCCGCTTCTGGCTGTGGCTGACCACCGGCATGGTGACGAAGGAGTGGGCCGCGGTGCACCGCAAGCACCACGCCAAGTGCGAAACACCCGAAGACCCGCACAGCCCGCAGGTGTACGGGCTCAACAGGGTGCTGTGGGGCGGCGTGTTCCTCTACGTGCGCGAAGCGGGGCATGCGGAAACCCTCGAGCGCTACGGCCACGGCACGCCTGACGACTGGCTGGAGCGCAATCTCTATTCGAAGCACAAGATCTTCGGCATCGTGCTGATGGGCATCGTGGACATGACACTCTTCGGCGTGGTGCCGGGCGGCCTGGTCCTGCTCACGCAGATCGCGTGGATCCCGTTCTGGGCGGCCGGCGTGGTCAACGGCATCGGCCACTACTGGGGCTACCGCAACTGGCCCGCCCGTGACGCCAGCACGAACATCTCGCCGATCGGCATCCTGATCGGCGGGGAAGAGCTGCACAACAACCACCATGCCTTTCCCAGCTCGGCCAAGCTTTCGAGCAAGTGGTTCGAGTTCGACATCGGCTGGCTCTACATCCGCACGCTGCAGGCCCTGGGCCTGGCGACGGTGAAGCACATGGCGCCCACGCCGCGCCTCGTCGCGCCCAAGGCGAATGTCGATCTCGCCACGGTGCAGGCAGTCATCCGCTGCCACTACGACGTGCTGTCGAACTACTCGCGCTCGCTGAAGAAGGCCTGCGCAGTGGAGCTCGGTCGCCTGCGCCGCATGTCGCCTGAAGCCGCGCGCGCCCTCAAGGCCGTGAAGCCATTGCTGGGCAAGGACCAGGGCCTGCTCGGCCCGTCGCGGTACCAGCAGGTGATACAGGCGTTGAATGCATCGCAGGCACTGACTACTATGTATTCCATGCGCGGGGAGTTGACTGCCTTGTGGAGCCGTTCCACCGTCACTGGCGAGCAGCTTGCCAGGCAGTTGCAGGACTGGTGCCAGCGCGCCGAGGCGAGCGGCATCGCACCGCTGGCGGACTTTTCCCGCCGCCTGCGTTCCTACGCCTGAACGGCCCTGCGCCGAGAGGATGCGATTGAGGCTTGCGTAATGGTTTGGCGATTCGATGTCTGCAACGGCGATGCCGACGGCCTCTGCGCCGTCGTGCAGTGGCGGCTGCACGAGCCCAGGCCGGCAGAGCTCGTGACGGGGCTCAAGCGCGACATCGCGCTGCTCGGCCGCGTCCAGGGACAAGCCGGCGACGAAGTCAACGTGTTCGACATCTCGATGCAGCGCAACCGCGGCGAACTGCAGCGCCTGCTCGACGACGGCCTGCGCGTGCGCTACTTCGACCATCACGCCGCCGGCAAGGTGCCGGTGCACCCGAACCTGGAGGCACACATCGACGAGGCGAGCGATGTCTGCACCAGCCTGCTGGTCGACCGCCACCTGGGCGGAGCGCATCGCGCCTGGGCGCTGGTCGGCATCTATGGCGACAACCTGGGCGCAGTGGCCGATCGGCTGGCGCTCGAAGGCGGCTTCGAGCCCGGCGACTGCGCCGGGCTGCGCCGGCTGGGCGTGCTGATCAACTACAACGCCTACGGCGAGTTCGAGCACGACGTGCGCATCGCACCCCGCCTGCTCTTTCCGCTGATGGCGCGCTACCCGGACCCGCGCGACATGCTGGCGCACGAGAGCGTCGTCGACGAGATCGATGCAATGCGCCACAGCGACCTGCGGCTGGGTGCGGACGCCGCCGTACTCTGGCAGGGGCCTCAGGGCAGCGTGCGCGTGCTGCCCGATGCGCAGTGGAGCCGGCGCGTGCAGGGCTGTCTTGCCAACGAGCTGGCAAACGGCGAGCCCGGCTGTGCGCATGCGGTGCTGAAGGTGCAGGGCGACGGCTATGTCGTCAGCGTGCGCGCGCCGCTGGCACTTCCGCGCGGCGCCCATGCGCTGTGCAGCCGCTTCGGCGGCGCCGGCCGCTCGCGCGCGGCGGGCATCGACCGGCTGCCGCGTGGTGACTTGTCGCGCTTTGTCGAGGCTTTCGCCGAGGCGTCCTGGAGTTAGCGCGCCAGACGACGTTGCAGACGCGAGGATTCCTTGCGCTATCGCAAGGGGAGGGCGGGCAGGGACGCATAACGTTGCGGCATGAAAGCACTCGTATACCGGGGCCCCGGCCTCAAATCGCTCGAAGACCATCCCAAGCCGGAGATCCAGGCGCCGGGCGACGCCATCGTCAAGATACTCAAGACGACCATCTGCGGCACCGACCTGCACATCCTCAAGGGCGATGTGCCGACCTGCACGCCGGGCCGCATCCTCGGGCACGAGGGTGTGGGCGTGATCGAGAGCGTCGGCGCCGGCGTCACGGCTTTCCGCCCGGGTGACCATGTGCTGATCTCGTGCATCTCGTCGTGCGGCAAGTGCGAGAACTGCCGCCGCGGCATGTATTCGCACTGCGCCACCGGCGGCTGGATTCTCGGCAACACCATCGACGGCACGCAGGCCGAGTACGTGCGCATTCCGCATGCGGACACCAGCCTGTATCCCGTTCCGCCCGGCGCGGACGAAGAGGCGCTGGTGATGCTCAGCGACATCCTGCCGACCGGCTTCGAATGCGGCGTGCTCAACGGCAAGGTCGCGCCCGGCAGCACGGTGGCCATCGTGGGCGCCGGGCCGATCGGCCTGGCCACGCTGCTCACGGCCCAGTTCTATTCGCCGTCGCAGATCATCCTGATCGACCTGGACGACGGCCGGCTCGAGGTTGCGCGCCGCTTCGGCGCGACGCACACGATCAACAGCACCGACGGCAAGGCGGCCGAGGCGGTGCTCGCGCTGACAGGCGGGCGCGGCGTCGACGTGTCGATCGAGGCGGTCGGCATACCGGCCACCTTCGTGCTGTGCCAGGACATCGTGGCGCCCGGCGGCACCATCGCGAACATCGGCGTTCACGGGCACCCGGCCGAGCTTCACCTGGAGCGGCTGTGGTCGCAGAACATCGCGATCACCACGCGGCTGGTCGACACCGTGTCCACGCCGATGCTGCTGAAGACGGTGCAGTCCCACAAAGTGGACCCGGCCCTGCTGATCACGCACCGCTTCACGCTGGACCAGGTGCTGGATGCCTACGACACCTTCGGGCGCGCCGCCGAGACGCATGCGCTCAAGGTGATCATCGAAGCGTAGGCAGTGGATTTTCCGGTCCATTTCCTGCGCCAGGACGCGGCGCACCACCTTGCGGGAGCATCCATGAACTTCAAGACCATATTCGTTCACCTGGACCACTCGGTCCGCAGCCCCGTGCGCGCCGCCATGGCGGCCCAATGGTCTCGGGCGCACGAGAGCCACCTGGTCGGGCTGGTGCCCACGGGCCTCTACGACGGCGTGATTCCCGCCGACGCCATCGCCACCGGCATGACCGACTACATCGCCGAGTCCGCCGACTACCTGCATCGGCGAGCCGAAGCCATCGCGCGCGAGTTCAGGGAAGGCATCGCCGGATCAGGGCCCTTGTCGTACGAGGTGCGACTGGTCGATGGCGCCGCGGTGGACGCCGTTGTGCGGTACGGGCGCGCGAGCGATCTCGTGGTGCTCGGACAGGACGACGACTCGAACAGGAAAGACACCACGGTGCGCGGGCTCGCCGAGCAGGTGCTGATGGAAGTGGGGCGACCGGTGCTGGTCGTGCCTTCGGCCGGTATGTTCGAGGGGATCCCGAAGAACATCGTCGCGGCCTGGGACGGCTCGCGTGAAGCCGCCATGGCCCTTCAGGCGGCATTGCCGGCGCTGCGGCGCGGGGCACGCGTCACGCTCCTGTCGCTGCGCCACCCGCGCGACGAAGACAACACGCAGCAGCTGCTGGTATCGGACATGATCCAGTTCCTGCTGAGGCACGGCGTGCAGGCGCGCGCCGAGTCCGAGGTGACCGAAATCGACATCGCGGACGCGTTGCTGTCACGGGTTTCGGACCTGAGCGCCGACCTGCTGGTGATGGGCGGCTACAGCCATTCGCGCCTGCGCGAGCGGATCCTTGGCGGCGTGACGCGGCAGATCCTTGCGCAGATGACGGTGCCGGTCTTGATGGCGCACTGAGGCGGCAGGGCGCCTTGGCGCCTTTTCGCTATTCTTTGACGTCGTTGAATCGCAAATCCGCCACATGGACACCACACTGGTCAACGCACTGCGAGAGCAACTCCAGCGGGAGACCGGGCAACCCGTGGCCTTGGTCGAGACGCACATCTCCTGGGTGCTGCTGACGCAGAAGCAGGCCTTCAAGCTCAAGAAGCCGGTACGCCTGCCGTTCCTGGACTTCGGCAGCGTCGAGGCCCGAAAGCACTTCTGCGAGGAGGAGCTGCGCCTCAACCGACGCTTTGCTCCTTCGCTCTACATCGACGTGGCACCGGTCTGCGGCACGCGTGAGTCGCCGCGCATCGGCGGCGCCGGCACGGTGATCGACCACGTGGTGCGCATGCTGCGTTTCCCGGATTCGTCGCTGCTGCGCAATCTGCTGGTGGAAGACCGGCTGCAGCCCGCGTTGCTCGACGGCTTCGCGCAGCGGTTGGCGGCTTTGCACGTGGCCGCGGAGCAAGCGACGCCGGTGTCAGGCTTCGGCAGCCCCGACTCGATTGTTCGAGCGGCTACGGATGTGCTGGCCGCGTTGCGAGCACAGGGCGACGACAGCCGCCTCGCCACCCTTGCAGCGCTGGACACGTGGATTCGGGAGCAGGGCCAGGTGCTGCGCATGGCATGGATCGCCCGCCAACAGGGCGGCTCGATACGTGAATGCCACGGCGACCTGCACACGGCCAACGTGGTCCTGGTCGACGGTGCGCTCATGCCCTTCGACTGCATCGAGTTCGACCCGGCGCTGCGCTGGATCGACGTGATGAGCGACCTTGCATTCCTCACTGTGGACCTGAAGGCCCATGGCCACGACGATCTTGCATTCCGCTTCCTGGATGCCTGGATGCAGCACAGCGGTGACTACCCGGGCCTGCAGGTGTGGCGCTTCTACGAGGTTTATCGGGCGCTGGTGCGGGCGATGGCCACGGGGCTGGGTCCAAGGCCCCCGGATGGCGAGGCCCGCCCCGACTACCTTGCCTGCGCGACGCGGCTGACGACGCAGCCGGAGGAGGGCGCCCGCCTGATGATCACGCACGGCTTGTCGGGCTCGGGAAAATCCAGCGTTGCCTTGCAACTGCTGTGTGCCGCGGGCGCTGTCCGCGTGCGGTCGGACGTGGAGCGCAAGCGCCTGTATGGCCTCGATCCGCTGGCGCGATCCGTCGCCCTTGGGCTCGACATCTACAGCGCGCAGGCAACCCGGCAGACTTTCGAAAGGCTGCGCGCCTGCGCCCGCGACGCGCTGCTGGCGGGCTACCCGGTGATCGTGGACGCGGCCTTCCTGCGCGGCGCCGAGCGACGCAGCTTCGAAGCCCTGGCAACCGAGCTCCGCGTGCCTTTCACGATCCTGGATTGCCGCGCAGCCCCGGCCACGTTGCGCCGCCGCGTGGCCGAGCGCAACGCGGCAGGCACGGACGCCTCGGAAGCCGGCCTCGCAGTGCTGGAGCGTCAGTTTGAATGGCAAGACCCGCTGGAGGCCGACGAGCGCGCGCTGACCATCGAGGTCTCCACGGAAGACACCGTAGACATCGCGCTGGTCGCCGCGCGCTGGCGCGCTGCGACCGCGAACCGCTGAACCCTCACTGGCTGGCGAGTGTCCCGCTCGGCAGTGTGAAACGCTCGTGTTCGGTCTTCGCGCTTTCGGGAGCACGCACCAGCAACACCGGCACGGGCGACAGGCGCAGGATGTGCTCCGCGCTGCTGCCCATGACCCAGCGGCCGATTCCTCGACGGCCGTGAGTGCCGATCACGATCAGTTCGGCCTTCGATGCTTCCGCCTCGGCGATGACCTGGTCGTGTACGGTGCCCTTGAAGCTGTCGAGCAGCACTGTGTCGGCTTCGACGCCTGCTCCCGCAGCCGTGGCCCGCGCGGCTTGGAGCAGCTTCGTGGCGTTGCCGCGCAGCTCTTCGAGCCAGTTGCCGGCATGGCCCGCGTAGGCATCCATGGCCAGCGCGAAGGACAGCTCGTCGATGACGTGCGCCAGGCGCAGGCGTCCGCCCGTGAGCTTTGCCAGCTTGATGGCTTCGGCCAGGCCATGGCTGGATGTGGAACTGCCGTCAATGGGAACAAGAATTCGCTGGTACATGGCACGACTCCGGTTTGTTGAATGGATCGGTTCAGTATCCGCACGGGCGCTCCGCGCGGCTTGACATTGATCAAGTGCGAAGCTGCGACTGGACGGGATTTGATCTGGAACAAACCCGCGCGTGAATGAAAGCGCGACCCTTGAGGCATGCACAGGACAACCCTCATGACCCACGCCACCGTTCGCATCATTCGCCAGGAGCACGCCGCGCTCGCCGCCGTGCTCCGTTCCATCGTCATGCTGCTCGAGCAACACCGAAAGAAGGGCACCTTGCCCGATTTCGCGACGCTGCGAGCCATGCTTTTCTACGTGGACGAGTTTCCGGAGAAGCGCCACCACCGCAAGGAAACCGAACTGCTGTTTCCCAAGCTGCGCGCCAGGACGCCGATCTCGCGGGATCTGCTCGACAAGCTCGACGGCGACCATGCCAAGGGCGAACGCAGGATCCGCAACGTCGAGCACGCCTTGCTCGCGTTCGAGATGCTGGGCGAGTCGCGGCGCGAAGAATTCGAGAAAACGGTCGGCGAGTATGTCGACTTCTACCTGAGCCACATGGCGCTGGAGGAGCGCGAGATCCTGCCGCTGGCCGAGCGGGTGCTGACCGAGAACGACTGGCGCGACCTGGATGAGGCCTTCGCGCAGAACCGCGACCCCATGACCGGGCACGTGCCCGACCTCGAATACAACGCGCTCTTCACGCGCATCGTGAATATCGTTCCCGCGCCCATCGGCCTGGGCCCGGCCCTCTAGGCCGGTAGCCGCAGGCCGACCGGAAAGAGCAGGGCGGTCATCAATTGGATGCCGCCCCTCAGATCGATTGCGGCGACAGCGTGACCGGGCGCACCACGTCTCGCGAATCTTCCGCGCTTCTGACGGCGGTGCCGAAGGCCTGAAGACGCGCTGCACAGCCGCCGTCATCGACCTCGCGCATCGTGACCGAAGAGCTCAGGATCGGCGCGCGACCCATGAAGTCGCTGATTTCTGCTGCCGCGTTCGGTGCCCCCTGGCCACCCATGACCGAGAGCACGGCGACGTCGGGCAGCCGATAGCGTTGGCGCGCGACGAAGCTGCGCATGGGGCCGGCGAGCTGCAGCATCCATATCGGCGACACCAGCACGACGGCATCGAAGTCGCCGGGCGGCGGACCGTCGTAGTGAATGGCGGGCTGTCGCCGGAAGAACGAATCGAGCACACAACGCAAGCTGCCGAGAGCGCCGCTGCGAGGGCGCACCTCGGTGACGCTCGCGAGTTGCCAGCTCTGCTGGCTGCACAGGAGCTCCGCGACCTGGCGGGAAGTGCCCGTGTAGGAATAGACGATCACCAGGACGTTGTTCATGCTTGCCTCTGCTGCTTTCATGGACAGTCAATGTAGGCAGCGTCGGAATCCATGGCCTTGCGCTGCATCAAGTACCGGCGGTGTCGCGCCAGCGCGCCACGAGCCATCGGATTTCTTGATTTGGCGCAAGGCGAGGCGCCGGGTGCGCGAGGACCATCCTTGCACCGGGGAACGTCTCCGCCGAAGGAACCATCATGAAAATCCTGCTTGCCGTCGATGGCAGCGACTACACGAATCGCATGCTGTCCTACCTGACCACGCACAAGGAATGGGCGAATGCGGACCACGTCTTCACCGTCTTCCATGCGGTGCTGCCTGTGCCGCATCGAGCCGCGGCCTTCGCAGGGCCGGACATCGTGCACGGGTACTACGAAGACGATGCGCGGGTGGTGCTCGAGCCCGTGCGCGCTTTACTGGCCAGGAACGGCATTGAAGCCCGCTTTGAGCACCGCATCGGTCATCCCGCCGAAGAGATAGCTTCGTTCGCGCAGAAGGGGCAGTTCGACCTCGTGATGATGGGTTCGCGGGGCCATGGCACCTTGACCAACCTGGTACTGGGGTCGGTTGCCACCAAGGTACTGGCTGCGTGCACGGTGCCGGTCTTGCTGGTGCGTTGAATGAGTGCCGCAACCCTGGCACGGGGCGTGATCGTGGCCGCCTTCGGTGCATTCGCGCTGGCGGGCGGAACGAGCGCTTGGTCGCAGACGCGATCGACGTGCCTTGAGCGCACGTCGTCGGGATTGCAAGGCTCTGATTTCGTGGCGGCCGCAGCGCGTCAGTCGCCTGCGGTGGTGAGCGTGACAGTCGCCGGCACGGGCAACGACTGGGTTGCCAACAGCGATCAGCGCGCGCCGGCTCAATGGGGCCGCGGCGTTGAGCGCGGTTTCGCATCGGGGTTCATCTTCCGCCGCGACGGCTACATCCTGACCAGTGCGCACGCGGTGACCGGTGCCCAGGCGATCTCCATCGTCACCGAGGACCAGCGCCGCTTCGATGCCGAAGTGATTGGCATCGACCGCCGCACCGACGTGGCGCTGCTGCGGGTCGCGGCGTCCGATTTGCCGGTCGTCACCGTGGGCCGCAGCAGCGAGCTCTGCCCGGGCGAATGGGTCGCCGCGATGGGCGCTCCCTTCGGCTTCGAGCGCAGCGTGACCGCCGGCGTGGTGAGCGCCAATCCGCGTTACGTGCCAGGTGGGAGCGGGGTGCCGCTGATCCAGACCGACGTCGTGCTCAACCCGGGCAACTCGGGCGGGCCGTTGTTCGACGAACGGGGCAGGGTGGTCGGCATGAACTCGATGGCCTACTCGCCCGGCGGTGGGTACTCCGGCATGTCGTTCAGCCTGCCGATCGACACGGCGATGCACATTGCGGACGAGCTTCGTATCACCGGGCGGGTGATGCGGGGGCATATCGGTGCCCGCATCCAGCCCCTGACCGTCGAACTCGCGCCGGCCTTCGGGCTCGATACCGCATTGGGAGCGCTGGTGGTGCGCGTCGACCCGGACAGCCCCGCCGAGCAGGCGGGGCTTCGCAGCGGCGACGTCGTGCTGGCGGTCGATGGCGCTGCCGCAATGCCCTATGCCGACATACAGGATCGTGTAGCTGGAGCCCGCAAGGGCAGCCTGCTCGCACTGAAAGTCTGGCGCCACAGGACGCCGTTGACGATGCAGGTAGGCGTGGCAGAAATCCCACCGGACCTCGCGCCTCGGCTGGCCGCGCGTGCCTTGCCGCAAGAGACGCGCTTCGGGCTCGAACTCTCGGAGCGAAAGGGTGTGCTGGGCATCAGCCTTCTGGATCCCGGCCTCTTTGTGCAATCGGCCTCGGGTTCGGCCCAGCGGGCGGGGTTGCGCTACGGCGACATGCTGATCGCGGTCAACGACGTGCAAGTGGCCGGCCTGGCGGATTTCGATGCAGCGATCCAGTCCATCAAAGAGAGCGACACGGTCGCTTTGCTGGTCATGCGCGGCTCGACCCGCAGCTATGTGCCGATTCTTCCGCGCGGTCCGCAACGTGCCCCTGTGGCGCGAGGCGCGGGCGATGCCACCGCGCGGACGCCGTGAGATTGATCCTGCGCAAGGTCGCGCGCGGCCGCTCGCCCAAGAATGGCCGCAGGCAATGCCAATCACCCATAACGAGGTCGTCCCATGAACAACATCACATTGAGCGGAACCCTGCAAACCCTGGGGTTCTGCATCGCCACGCTCCTGGCCACGGGTGTTCTCGTGCTTGCGGGTCTGAGCGAGCGCAACTCTGCGTCGGGCAACCTGATTTCCGTCTCCAACACAACGAAAGACTCACGATGAACTCCAGCCGCCGCACCTTCATGCTCACGCTTGCCGCGACGGGCGCTGCCATTTCCGCCCCCAGCTCGTTCGCGCAGGCCCGGCTTGAAGAAAAGGATCCGCAGGCTGCGGCTCTGGGCTACGTCGCCGATTCGTCGAAGGCCGACGCGAAGAAATTTCCCAAGCACGACAACGCCCAGTTATGCAGCGGTTGCGCGCTCTGGCAATCCAAGCCGACGGACGCGCAAGGTAACTGTGCGTTGTTTGCTGGAAAACAGGTCAGTGCCAAAGGCTGGTGCAGCGCTTGGGCCAAGAAGGCCTAGCAGCGCAACTTGAGTGTTGCTGTCGAAGGGTACCTTCGCTTCCGTGTCGAGCGCGTCCGCGCACACGGCATGGACCGGCCGCGCGAGGCGACGGCCGGACACACGGGAAAGTAGGGCTACCTCAGCAAATGAAGACGCTCAAGAACTTTGGCAGCTGTAGCTGTCCGCCGAATTCACGTCGCCGCTGCCCTTGTATTTCGGAAAGGTCGGGTACTTGCACAAGGGGCGCGCAAGTACCGGAGCTTTGGTCGTCGAATCCAGCTTCGTCGCCACGATGTTTTGCGTGGAGGGCTTTGTGCCACCCTCTCGCCACTTCGCGACTGCGTCCACAAGGTCGACGGTGTCAGGACCGACACCGCCGGCGCAATGCTGAACGCCCGGCTGGAGGAAGAACTCCATCGAGGCATCCCGCGTGGATGCGCCGCCGACCGTGGTCGCTACATCGTTGAAATACTTGATCGAGCCCTTGTAGCTGATCGCCCAGTCGTTCGTTCCATGGGCAAGGATCATCTTGCCGCCCTGCCCGAAGAAGGAGCGAAGGTCCGGCGTCGCATCGAGCGTGGTGGCCGCGAGCCGCAGTCCCGCGGAGTAGAACTCCGGATCGAAGCCAAGCACGTTGAAGGCCGGATCGCCCGTGACCCAGTACTTGACGAGGCCGCTCCCGAACTGGAACTGGAGGCCGGTTCCGCCGATGGCGGAGCCTGTCACCCACAGGGGCCAGCCCTGGTCTTCGCCGCCAGGTCCCCAGCCGGGGTAGACGGTTGTCCCGTCCTTACGCTTGAGCTCGGAGTAGATCGTGTTGGCAGTCGCGATCTGTGGATCAGTCAGGCATGTGTCGGCATCGCCTGCCGTGCAGCGCAACACCGCCGGGTTGAACGTGCAGGCTTCCTGGTTGCTCACGATGCCATCGGCAATACCATCCAGTGCGTCGCACTGGGCGGTGATGGTCTTCCCGATAAGCGAGACCTTCGCATCGCTGAGTTGCCCGCCCGGCGCGGCGAGCGCCTTTCCGTTCGCGACGAAGGCCTGGAACAGTTCGGTAAAAGAGTAGGCCGGCGCACGTACGACGATGCCGTCGAAGTCGTTCGGGAAGCGCGTGGCCTGGATCAATGCCTCCCTGCCGCCATTGGAGCAGCCCTCGAAATAGCTGAACGCGGCATCCGAGCCATAGCGCTTGCGAACGATCTCCTTGGTGACCTCATTGACCGAATGGATCGAGAGATAGCCGAAGTCCGCCTGAGCCGTGGGATTGTTCAGGAAGGCCGAAGCGTCCAAGGCGTCTCCCTGGCGCCCGCCATCCGAGGCCACGAGTACGTAGCCGGCAGTTGCACCGCTTGGCGAGACGGGCGTGATGTTGATGCTGCCGTCCCAACCGCCGCCGCCGGCATACAGGAGCTTGTTGTTCCACACAGTGGGGAGATGCACTTCGAAGTTGAGCGTGCCGTGCAGGATGCCCGTGACCTTGCAGTACTCCGCGGCTCCTGCTGCCGCCGGGACGAGCGTCGCCTCTTTGAGCGCTGCACCGGCAAGCGAAGCGCCGGCGAAGATCGAGCACTTCTCCTGCGCCGTCGCAACCGGTGTCGGCGGCGGTGTTTGCGTTGGCGCCGGTGTCGGGAACAGCACCGGCCAGTTGCCTGCGCCGTCACCTCCGCCGCCGCAGGCGGTCAGCAGGATGGGAATGCTCAGCAGCGCGTAGCCTGCCATCGAGAGAGGGTTTCTCATGATTTGTCTCCTGTTCGTACTGCCACATAAACTCAGACGACTCAGGCCGTCGCCTGCGCAGCGCATGCTAGGCACTAAGGCCGAGGAAGAAAGTCTTTCCGATGACAAATCACGCGCAGACCATTTCGATGTTGCGAGCGGCTGCTTGGGCTGGCGGACTGACGCGCGACCAACTTCAGCGCGTCGAACTGGAAACGCAGGACCGCTTCTATTCGGCTGGTGAGATCGTCTGCCACAAATCAAGCGCGGCGACGCACTGGATCGGAATCGTCGAAGGGATGGTCAAAGTGGACGTCCTGTCGGCGGACGGCCGAAGCACCACATTGACCGGGGTCACCAATGGCGGTTGGCTCGGGGAAGGTTCCGTTCTCAAGGGGGAGTTGCGTCCCTATGGCGTTGTCGCGCTGCGCGACACCCGCATTGCGTTGATGCCGAGCCAGACCTTTCACTACTTGGTCGCCAACAGCTTGAGCTTTTGCCATTTCATGATCGATCAGCTCAACGCAAGGCTCGGCCAGTTCATTGCGCTGGCCGAGAGCTATCGGATGCACGACATCAGTTCGCGTGTGGCGGGCTGCCTAGCTGAACTCTTCAATCCTCAACTCAACCCCCAGACCCATCCAGTCCTGCATATTTCGCAGGAGGAGATTGGCCGGTTGGCCGGAATTTCCCGCCAGGTCGCCCATCGTGCCCTGCACGAGTTGGAGGAAGCGGGCCTGCTTCACATCCGCTACGGAAGCATCGACGTCTTGAATGTCGATGGCTTGCGGGTGTACGCGCGCGAGCACTCGGAGTAAGGGCCTCGTGCCATTCGACGGCAGCGTAAGACCTCGTGCCTTCGGGTCAGGATGTCATCGAGCCGGAGGCATCAGAAGCATTCCAGGTAGCGCAGTGCGGCGAGGAGTTGCCACGCTTTCTTTCGAGTTCACCAAGTCGAGCTACCTCGACTTCGAGCATGCGAATGCGCGATTCCAAGTCCGCTACATAGGACTCGTCCATACCTTCAAGCGCCAGTATCAATTTCCGCCAGAAGCCTGGCGCAGGTTTTTCCGTAGCACCGCGGTCATCACTCATTTTGATTCCCCCAGTTCAAGTGCTTGCAAAGGGTCGTACACGGACGGCACCTATCGGGTTGCAACCGCGTCGGTTCCGCTTGGTTGCCAGCCACCCCCCAATGCCTTGAAGGCGGTGACCGCGGCGCGCGCCGATTCGGTTTGCGCTTGTGCTCGCGCGTCGGAAGCGCGCAGCAGGTTCTCGTCTGCCTGAAGCACTTCGATCAGGCTGACAACGCCTTTCTGGTAGGCCGCGAATGAAGCGCCTCGCGCTCGGTCGAGCGAGTCCACGCCCTGAGCAAGCACGCTGGCTTGTTCCTCGCGCTTGACCAGGGCCGAGAAGGCGTTTTCCACATCTTCAGTAGCGCGCAGCACGGCCAGCCGATACGCGGCTAGCAATTCGGCATCCTGACCTTTGGCGAGATCGATCTGCGCGTTGATGCGGCCAAAGTCGAACAGGCGCCAGCGCAGGCCCAGCACGCCAGCGGCCTGGCTTGCGCCGCTGGTGAACAGGTTGCCGCCGGACACCGATGTCGCGCTGCCGATCAGGCCGCTCAGGGAAAGCTTGGGGTAGTACTCGGCAATGGCGACGCCGATGCGTGCGTTCGATGCGGCGAGGCGGCGCTCGGCCGCGATCAGATCGGGCCGCCGCCTGAGCAAGTCGCCCGGCGTTCCCGCGTCCGTGATCTGCGGGGCGACCGGGATGGCACCCAAGTTGGCCAGTTCCGCCCGGTGCGTGCCCGGGGGCGAGCCCAGCATCACATCCAGCGCATTCATGGCCGCGTCCAGCCCCGCCTCGAGGACTGGAACGGAGGCTCGAACCTGGGCCAGCGCGCCTTCGGCCTGCCGCACCTGAAGTTCGGCCGTCAACCCCTTGCCGTACAGAAGATTGACCTTGGACAGCAACTCTTGCTGCGTGAGCACCTGCCGGCGCGCCACGTCGAGCCGAGTCTGCAGTCCGCGGATGCTGATGTAGATGTCGGCGGTCTGCGCCGCCACGGTCAACCTTGTTGCGGCCGCGCCTGCTTCCGAAGCCTGGTACTCGGCAAGTGCCGCTTCGCGTCCACGGCGCAGGCCGCCGAAAACATCCACTTCCCAGCTTGCACCGAGATTCGCTTCGTAGGCATTGCCGTAGCGGTCGAAGCCGGGCCTCGAGTTCAAGACTTGTCCCAGCGGCGTTTCAACGGACTGATAAGCCCGGGCAGCTTGTCCACTGATGCTTCCCGAAGGCAGCAAGGCAGCATTCGCCGCCCCCAGTCCCGCACGCGCTTGAGCGACGCGCGCGGACGCCTGCACAAGATCGAGGTTCTGCGCCAGTGCAAGCGTGACGAACCGAGCCAGTTGCGGGTCGCCGAAACCTGTCCACCATGCGAGTCGGTCGACGCTGGTTGAGGCAGGTCGTGCATCGACGGCCGCCTGGCCGAGGTACTGCTGCGGCAGCGGCGTATCGGGCCGGACATAGTTGGGGCCGACCGCGCAACCTGCGACGAGGCTGGCAGCGAAGAGCGGGACAAAAACGCGCTGGAGCATGGAATTCTTCCGGAAAGAGGGCGGGAAAGAGGCGTCGAATTGATGTGACTATAATTCAATATGGTCACTCGTTGTTGATTTCCCCTGCTCGCTGTAAGCTGTCGGCCATGAGCAATGCAACTCTTTCTCCGGCTGTGGCGCGCGGCCCTGCCGACCACGATGTGCGGGACCAGATCGTTGCCGCGGCGACCGAGCACTTCAGCCGGTATGGCTACGAGAAGACGACCGTCTCCGACCTCGCCAAGGCCATCGGGTTTTCCAAGGCCTACATCTACAAGTTCTTCGAGTCCAAGCAGGCGATCGGCGAAATGATCTGCGCGAACTGCCTGCGCGAGATCGAAGCCGAGGTCCGGGCAGCCGTCGACGGCGCCGATCGCCCCCCTGAGAAGCTGCGTCGGATGTTCAAGTCGGTGGTCGAAGCAAGCCTTCGGCTGTTCTCCGAGGATCGCAAGCTCTACGAAATCGCGATCTCGGCGGCCACCGAGCGGTGGCAGGCGGTAGTCGTCTATGAAGAGCGCATTCGGCAACTGCTCCAGGACATCCTGCGCGAAGGGCGGGAAATGGGCGAGTTCGAGCGCAAGACGCCGCTGGACGAGGCGGTGGGGGCCATCCACCTTGTCATGCGCCCCTACATCAATCCGCTTCTCCTGCAGCACAGCTTCGACCATACGGCCGAAGCGCCGGCGCAACTGTCTGGCCTAGTGCTGCGCAGCCTTTCGCCATGAGGCAAGGATCGATGTGACTATTGACTAAATTGGTCACTGGTATCAAAATGCGGGTCCTGATCACTTCGTCACCGGGACTCTCATGCTTTGGCGCCGCCTTGCTACCTCTGCAGTCATCTGCGCACTGCCGTTCGCGCTGGTCGCTTGCGGCGAAAAATCGCCGTCCGATCCGCGCACTCAAGCGCCGCAGGTGCGCACCGCCACCGTCCAGGGGGCCGGTGCCACATCGCGCGCCTTCACCGGCACCGTAGCCGCCCGGGTCCAGAGTGACCTGGGATTCCGGATTTCCGGCAAGGTGCTGGAGCGGCTTGTGGACGCGGGGCAGGCCGTCAAGCGCGGTCAGTTGCTCATGCGCATCGACCCTGCCGACCTGAAGCTCGCGGCCCATGCGCAGCTGGAGGCGGTCGTCGCCGCGCGGGCGCGCTCGCAGCAGACGGCGGAGGATGAAGCCCGCTACCGCGATCTGCGCGGCACTGGTGCGATCTCGGCATCGGCCTACGACCAGATCAAGGCGGCCGCGGACGCCGCCAAAGCCCAGCTCAGCGCGGCCGAGGCCCAGGCCGACGTGGCCCGCAACGCGAGCCGCTATGCCGAGCTTGTGGCAGACGGCGATGGCGTCGTCATGGAAACGCTGGCCGAACCCGGCCAGGTCGTGAGCGCTGGGCAGGCCGTGGTGCGCGTGGCCCGCGCCGGTCCGCGCGAAGCCGTTGTCCAGCTGCCGGAGACCCTGCGCCCGGCGGTCGGATCCGGCGGGCAGGCCACGCTTTTCGGCAAAGAGGGTGTGACGGTGCCGACCACGCTGCGGCAGCTCTCGGAGGCCGCGGATCGGCAGACCCGCACCTTCGAGGCGCGCTATGTGCTCAAGGGCGACCTTGCCAACGCGCCGCTGGGCGCCACGGTCACCATCCGGATTCCGGACGGGCTTTCTTCTGCGCAAGGTGGCTTGCAGGTGCCGATCGGCGCCCTGTTCGATGCTGGCAAGGGGCCAGGCGTGTGGGTCATCGGCGGCGAGCCGGCCAAGGTCAACTGGCGGCCGGTCGTGGTCGAGCACCTGGAAGACGACGGCGCACGCATCGTCGCCGGCCAACTCAAGCAAGGCGACCGCATCGTCGCGCTCGGCGCCCACCTGTTGCACGAGGGCGAGCAGGTGCGGGTGGCGGGCCAGGCTGCTGCTGACGGAGTCCGCCCGTGAGCGAGGGCCGATTCAACCTGTCGGCGCTCGCGGTCCGCGAGCGCTCCATCACTCTGTTCCTGATTTTCCTGATCTCGCTGGCGGGTCTTGTTTCGTTCTTCAAGCTGGGCCGGGCGGAAGACCCCGCCTTCACCGTCAAGGTGATGACCATCATCACCGCCTGGCCTGGCGCCACCGCGCAAGAGATGCAGGACCAGGTCACCGAGAAGATCGAGAAGCGCCTGCAGGAGCTGCGCTACTACGACCGCTCCGAAACCTACACCAGGCCCGGCCTGGCCTTCACGACCCTGACCCTGCTCGACAGCACGCCACCCTCGCAGGTCCAGGAACAGTTCTACCAGGCCCGCAAGAAAGTCGGCGACGAGGCGGGCAACCTACCGGCCGGTGTGATCGGGCCGATGATCAACGACGAATACGCGGACGTCACTTTTGCGCTGTACGCGCTCAAGGCCAAGGGCGAGGCGCAGCGCCTGCTGGTGCGCGACGCGGAGACGCTGCGCCAGCGCCTCCTGCATGTGGCGGGCGTGAAGAAGGTCAACATCGCCGGCGAGCAATCCGAACGCATCTATGTCGAGTTCTCGCACGAGCGCCTGGCTACCTTGGGTATCGGTCCGCAGGACGTGTTCGGCGCGCTCAATGGCCAGAATGCCCTGACGCCGGCGGGCTCTGTCGAAACCAAGGGGCCCCAGGTGTTCATCCGCCTGGACGGCTCCTTCGACGAGCTGCAGAAGATCCGCGATACGCCGGTCGTGGCACAGGGCCGCACCCTGAAGCTGTCCGACATCGCCACCGTCAAGCGTGGCTATGAAGACCCTGCGACCTTCATGATCCGCAACGGCGGCGAGCCAGCCCTGCTGCTGGGCGTTGTCATGCGCGAAGGCTGGAACGGGCTCGACCTGGGCAAGGCGCTGGATCACGAAGTCAGCGCCATCAACGCCGAGCAGCCGCTGGGCATGAGCCTGGGCAAGGTCACGGACCAGGCCGTCAACATCAGCGCCTCGGTCGACGAATTCATGGTCAAGTTCTTCGCCGCGCTGCTGGTGGTCATGCTCGTGAGCTTCCTGAGCATGGGCTGGCGTGCGGGCCTCGTGGTCGCTGCCGCCGTGCCGCTGACATTGGCGATCGTCTTCGTGGTGATGGCCGCGACCGGCAAGAACTTCGACCGCATCACGCTCGGGTCGCTGATCCTGGGATTGGGCCTCCTGGTGGACGACGCGATCATCGCGATCGAGATGATGGTGGTGAAGATGGAGGAGGGCTACAGCCGCGTCGCCGCCTCCGCCTATGCCTGGAGCCACACCGCGGCGCCGATGCTCTCGGGCACGCTGGTCACGGCTGTGGGCTTCATGCCCAACGGCTTCGCGCCATCGACCGCGGGCGAATACACCAGCAACATGTTCTGGATCGTCGGCATTGCGCTGATCGCGTCCTGGGTCGTCGCTGTGGTCTTCACACCCTACCTCGGCGTCAAGCTGCTGCCCGACTTCAAGAAGGTCGAGGGCGGCCATGCCGCGATCTACGACACGCCGCGCTACAACCGTCTGCGTCAGGTGTTGGCGCGCGTGATCGCGCGCAAGTGGCTGGTCGCCGGTGCGGTGGTCGGCCTTTTCGTGGCGGCCATTCTTGGCATGGGACTGGTCAAGAAGCAGTTCTTCCCGATCTCCGATCGCCCCGAGGTGCTGGTCGAGGTGCAGATGCCCTATGGCACATCGATCACGCAGACCAGCGACGCGGCGGCGAAGGTGGAGGCGTGGCTGGCCACGCAGAAGGAAGCCCATATCGTCACGGCCTACATCGGGCAGGGCGCGCCGCGCTTCTACTTTGCGATGGGGCCGGAGCTGCCCGATCCGTCGTTCGCCAAGATCGTGGTCCGCACCGCCAGCCAGGAAGAGCGTGATGCCTTGAAGCACCGGCTGCGCCAGGCGATCGCCGACGGTCTTGCCTCCGAGGCGCGCGTGCGCGTCACCCAGCTCGTGTTCGGCCCGTATTCGCCGTTCCCCGTCGCCTACCGGGTCACGGGTCCGGACCCCGACAAGCTGCGCAATATTGCGGCCGAGGTGCAGCAGGTCATGGATGCGAGTCCGATGATGCGCACGGTCAACACCGACTGGGGCACGCGCACGCCCACGCTGCACTTCACCTTGCACCAGGACCGGTTGCAGGCCGTGGGGCTGACCTCCGCCGCGGTGGCGCAGCAGCTGCAGTTCTTCCTGAGTGGCGTGCCTGTCACCGCCGTGCGCGAGGACATTCGCACGGTGCAGGTCGTGGCCCGCTCGGCTGGCGCCATCCGCCTCGACCCGGCGCGAATTGCGGACTTCACGCTGTCCGGCGCCAACGGGCAACGCATCCCGCTGTCGCAGGTGGGCGAGGTCGACGTACGCATGGAAGAACCGGTCATGCGCCGGCGCGACCGCATGCCGACGATCACCGTGCATGGCGACATCGCCGATGGCCTGCAGCCGCCGGACGTATCGACGGCCATCACCCATCAGCTTCAGCCCCTCGTGGACAAGCTGCCGCCCGGCTATCGCATCGATCAGGCCGGCTCCATCGAGGAGTCGGAAAAGGCAACCAAGGCCATGCTGCCGTTGTTCCCGATCATGCTGGCGATCACGCTGCTCATCATCATCTTCCAGGTGCGCTCCATCTCGGCGATGGTCATGGTCTTCCTGACGAGTCCGCTGGGCCTGATCGGCGTGGTGCCGATGCTGATTCTTTTCCGGGCACCATTCGGCATCAATGCGCTCGTCGGACTTGTCGCGTTGTCGGGCATCCTGATGCGCAACACGCTGATCCTGATCGGGCAGATTCACCACAATGAGCAGGAGGGGCTGGACCCGTTCCATGCGGTGGTCGAAGCCACCGTGCAGCGTGCGCGACCGGTGATCCTGACGGCGCTGGCGGCGATCCTGGCCTTCATTCCGTTGACCCACTCGGTGTTCTGGGGAGCGCTCGCCTACACGCTGATCGGCGGCACCTTGGCGGGGACGGTTCTGACCTTGGTGTTCTTGCCGGCCATGTACTCTATTTGGTTCAGGATCAGGCCGGGCAGCGGCAACGCGGCGACGCACTGACGGCGCGTTTCATCACTCATTCCGATCGAAGGAAAACACTATGTCGGTTTCATCGGTTGTTGTTGTGACCGGCGCGTCATCGGGCATCGGACGCGTCGCTGCGGAAATCTTTGCCGCGCGAGGCTGCCGGGTCTTCGGCACAGCGCGCGACCTGCGCAAGGTGCCCGCGCTGCCCGATGTCGAGTTCGTCGAGATGGATGTCCGGGAAGAGGAATCGGTGCAGGCCGGCATCGAATCCATCATTGCCAGGGCCCTGCGCATCGATGTGCTGGTCAATAACGCGGGAATGATGATGATCGGCGCAGTCGAGGAGACCGCGACGGCAGAGGCCGCGGCGCTGTTCGACACCAACGTCTTGGGCATGCTTCGCACCACGCGCGCCGTGCTCCCGTACATGCGCAAGCAGCATCGCGGGCGAATCGTCAATGTCAGTTCGGTGTTCGGTGTACTGCCGGCACCGTACATGGGAATGTATGCGGCCACCAAGCATGCAGTCGAAGGGCTGTCGGAGTCGCTGGACCACGAGGTGCGACAGTTCGGCATTCGCGCGACGCTGGTGCAGCCGGCGTTCACCCGGACCAACCTTGACGCCAACGCGCCCCGTGCGAACGCGCCGATCGGGGACTACGACCGCGAACGCGACCTGGTCGAGCGTTCTGTGACCGACAGCGTCGGCAGCGCGCCCGGGCCGCAGAGCGTGGCAAATACCATCGTTGAGGCGGCACTCGGTCCCTGGCGCATGCGTTGCACGCCACCGGGGCAGGCGTCCATCCTGACGAAACTGCGCCGCTTCATGCCCGCAGGGCTCGTCGATGCGAGCCTCAGAAAAAAACTCGGCCTCACCTGAAGAGTTCGTCTTGCGGTTCGTAAAGCCGGGAGAAGCCCTTGGATAGCCTGGATCTCTTGAGAACCTTCAGCGAAGTTGCAGGCTCCGGCAGCTTCTCCCGCGCCGCGAGTCAGCTGAAGCTGTCCAGAGGAACCGTCAGCAAGTACATCGCGACGCTGGAAAGCCGCTTCGGTGTTCGTTTGCTGAACCGCACCAGCCACGCTGTAAGTCTGACGGACGCCGGGGTATTGCTGCTCGAAAGAAGCAAACCCATGCTGGAACTGGTGGAAGAAACTCAAGCAGAACTCCAGGATCGGGCGTTGACTCCCCGCGGACGCCTGCGCATTTCCGCGCCGCATGGCATAGACCAGACGCAGCTTCCAGCGCTTATCAATACCTTTCTGGGCCACTATCCGGAAGTCAGCATCAACCTGGTCCTCACCAACCGGATCGTAGATCTGGCGGAGGACGGCATTGACATCGCACTGCGGTTTGCGCCGACGGCCAACGAGAATCTCATTGTTCGAAAATTGATTGCGATGGACCTGAGCGTTTGTGCTGCGCCGATGTATTGGGCAGCGCACGGCATGCCGGCTCACCCCAATGATCTCGCCAGCCACAACGCGCTGGTCAGCACACATCTGAACCCTCAACCGAAGTGGCGTTTCGAGGTTGACGGTGCTCCATTGGAAGTCCCCGTGAGCGGACGCCTGAATGCAACCGAGGCGGCGCCGCTGATCCAGGCCGCGTTATTGGGAGCAGGGGTTCTCTACTTGCCTACGGCCATGCTGGCGCCTTACATCGAAAGCGGACGGCTGGTGCCGGCGTTGTCGAAGTTCGTTCGCAGCGACATGTGGCTGTCGGCTGTTTACTTGCAGAGGCGACACAGTACGGCGGTACAGCGTGCCTTCCTGAACTTTCTTGAGGACCGGATCAAACCTCTCAAGCCTGCACGCGGTGCTTGAGCCAGAACGGTCGACTTGCTCGACCTCCTAGGCGAAGAGGGATGAGGTTTCCGCTTTGAAGACGCGGCGTTGCTACGTACTCGTACTTCGACGGTAATAACGCACCAGAAAATTGCGTTCTCTGGCCGACAACTTTCAGATCGATGAAAGTTTGAGCCGAGAAAGTACCAGCCGACAATTTTCAAGGACCGATATGAAGAAGATTCAAATTGCTCAGGGCGCTTTTCTTGCGCTTCTTTTCGCTTCGACCGCCCAGGCAGAGATCTACGATGGCGTACTCCAAAGCTCCAGCGTTCGTTCTCGGGCGGACGTCGACGCAGAGGCCGCAGCCGTGGCGAAAAAGGAAGACCCCTATCGGGATTCCGCATCGAGTGGAGTCGCTGCTCCACTCGGGTACTCGAAGTCCCGGGATGCCGTCCATGCCGAAGCAGTCAAGGAGGCGCATTCGGCAAATCAGAACCTCACTGGAAAGGCCTACTACAGAGACGCTATTCCGTCCCAGTACCTGAATCAGCCGCAGCAGGTTAACGCTGCGAAGTAGAAGCCCCGGACCTGTTGATGCCAGAATTCGATGCGCAGGGCGTTCATCTTGAGTGGTACAGGGGGCGGAGTTGACGGGCCAAGCCGAGACGCTTGTGCAAGTCTGTAGAGTCGCAACTCACGCCGCAACAGCTAGCTGCCCGTCAGGCGATCGTTCTCCGCGAATATCCGGCATGACTGCCCCGTCTTCTGGCGACAGTAGGAAAGGGCGGAGTTTCGTGCCTTGTCCGGGGAGTGGGCGTCCTGAGCCCAGTAGACACGCCCGCCTTCTGCCGACATCGCCATGGCCTTTTCATTGGGGACACCGTGGAAATAGAGCATCGCCTGTTGGCGCGATTCCGGCGGCAAGCCATCGAGAAACGCCGTCAGGTCCACGCGATCTCCCGCGGGGAGACGGTTGCTTCGAAGAAACCTGTCTATTTCCGGCCGCGTCAGCGCGCTGGCTTGCCAGCGAAAGAGCGTATGCCCGTCCTTCTCAAACGGCGGGAGCAGAACAGAGTCGGCAATGCCGCCGCCTGAGCGATAGGCGACAAGCATGCGTTCCATAAGCTTCGGGCCGAAGAACGGATCGTTTTCCGCGTATAGCCACAGCGTTGGTACCCGCGACGTTTTCCCGAACCCGTTCATGGTGCGGACGAGGTCCGCATCGAAGAGATCGCAGCCCGAGGCGCGCACACCAGGAGTGGCATTGTGGTGGTAGACGCCGCCCGATATGTTCACCACGGCCGTCAACGGATGATCCGCGCGGGCCGCCAGGTCCAGCATGGAGGCGCCGCCGATCGAAAAGCCGACACCCAGCGTCGTCGCCGGGTCGACGTCCGGTCGGCTGTGCAGTGCATTCAGCACCTGGCCCAGGTCGTCGGCATGCGCATCGAAGTAATGCGCAACGTCAGGCGCCTTGCAAGTGCCGGCCTCGTCCTGAACGGCGCCTGTCGAGTCGCCATAGCCGCGCCAGACCACCGACGCGGCCAACCAGCCGCGGTGCGCAAAATCATGGGCAAGATGGGACAACCAATCGGCATGCATGTCCGAAGGTTCGAGTTTTCCGTTGGAGCCGTTCACGATGAGCGCAACCGGAAATTTCCCGTCGCCGACAGGTCGAACCACGAACGCCTCGAGCAGCTCGACCTTGTCGGGCGCAACACGGACAGGCAGCATGAGCCGCTCTTCACGCACTTCGGTTTCAGCAAGGCATTGGGAAGCGAAGAGGGCGATCCCGCAGCCGATCGTCAGCAGACGCGCAGTTCTGTGCAGCAATTCAAGTAGTTTCATGAGAGGCGCGTGGCTTGTATCCAATCGAAGATGTGGTCGTGCGGCTGCCAACCTTTGCAGGCCTGCAGTTCCCGCACGATGCCGCGTTTATGGCAGCGCTCCATGACCTTCGCCTGACCACACGTGCCTGCAAGCACATACGCGTGCGGAGGATGCGCAAGCGAAGTCTCGGGGCGCTATCTGAACCTTCTGCCCACTGCCTTGAAGAACATGCGGCGTTCCGCAGGCCGCGCAGGCTGATTCGATGGTTTCAGGGAGGATGCTTTCGTCTTCTTCTCTTGCTTGGCCCGTTACCGAAGGACGTGTTCTGGCACATGCGGAGCGCCCTCGACGATGTAGACGCGCGACTTCGCCGATTTGAAGCGAATGGGCCGGATCGCCCGATACGCTGGCGAGTCGTACCAGGCCTGTGCCTGCTCGAGGCTGGGGAAGGCAATCATGACGATGCGTTTGCCAGGCTCGCCTTCGAGTGAGTTGACCTGCCCGCCCCGCACGAAGTAGTAGCCGCCGAAGGGCTTGAAGGTCGAGTCCACTTGCGCGCTGTAGGGCTTGATGCCCTCCGGATCCGTGACCTCGAATTCCGAGACATAGTAGGCCGGTGCCTTGGTGGCAGAAGCCTGCGTGTGCACGGCATCCGCTGCGCAGCCGCTCAGGACGACGGCGGCAAGAGCGGCAATCTGCAGGCTCTTGATATGGGTGAACGAGATCATGGATGCAAGCGTGGTGTGGTGAATTCAGCGTGAGGGAAGGCCGAGGGCGATGGGCTGCGCCTCCATGAGCTTGCGCGAAACGATCATGGACTTGGTGGTCTCGACGTACTTCTTGAAATGCGGCGAGTCGATATGCAATCGATACGCCGCGTCATCCGCGTAGATCTCGAAGAAGCGCAATTGAGCGGGCTGCGCCTTCAGTGCAACGGCATAGATTGCCAGCACGCCCGGCTCGATGCGGATCGACGTGTCGATTTCTTCCGTCACGGCATCCTTGTAGGCCTGGAGCTGGGCTGGATCGATCGTGAGTTCCGCCACGCGCACGAGCGGCTGGCCGCTCAGGCTTGCCTTGGCTCCAAGACGCACGGGTACGACTTCATGCAGTTCACGGCGCAGCATCATGGCGTCGGTCTCCGCGCGAAATTTCTGGAAGTGGGGCGTCTGCACGTGAGCCCTGTAGGCCTGCGCGTCGACATACATCTCCAACACGCGGACGCGAGCTGGATTGTCTTTCTCCGCCGCGGCGTGGAAGGCGAGGACTCCCGGCTCCAGCATGCTGGCCTCGGCGTTTTCGCGCGCGGCCTTGCGAAAGTCGTCGAGTCGGGTCTTGTCGACATCGAGTTCTGCAAATCGCACGAGCGGTGTCGAGGCCGGTTGGGCGAGCGCTGTCTCGCTCAGCGCCAGCGGCAACAGCGACGTGCCGAAGAGTGCGAGCTTCCAGAAATGCCTGGGCGCGCGAATGGTCGGAAATGGCATGCGTCATTCTTGGCGCAAACACGACAGCCTCGATAGACAGATCCGCGCAAGTTCTTGCCTGATCCGACCGTCTCCGCAGGTAATGGACAAGCGACCGGCAAGTACGCCCTACCATGCGCCATTTCAGCCTTGGAGAAAGAGAAGTGAAGCAAGAGCGGCCCAGTTCCGGCGTACAGCCGGATACGTTCGAGGCCCTGCGAGCCGCGCTGGCACAGCGCATCGCCCGCTGGACGGACGGCACCGAGCAATTCGACACCGCCGTTCCGGGATTGACGCTCTATCGTCACGACGAGCCGACAGAGCCGATGAACTGCATGGTGGGCCCCAGCATTGCGCTGACCGTGCAGGGCGCCAAGCGCGCGCTGCTGGGCGAGCATGCCTACAGCTATCACAGTGGCCGCTTCCTCCTCGCCGCGCTCAACTTGCCGGTGGTGTTGCAGGCAGTGGAGGCGCACCCAGACCGGCCATACCTGAGCCTGGTGCTGACGCTGGATGCACGCAGCATCGCGGAGCTCGTCCTGCAGGCCGAACCGCCGGCGCTGGAGGGACAGGCGAGCTTGCTGCCGGGCCTGGTTCTGGGCGAAACGACGGAGAAATTCCTCGAACTCTTCTTGCGGCTCGTCGACCTGCTGGACGATCCGGCGGCCGTTCCGGTGCTTGCGCCAATGATGTGCAAGGAGATCTTCTATCGCTTGTTGATGAGCGAGCAGGGCGCGCGGCTGTGGCAGATGGCGTCGGCAGGAAGCCACAACCAGCGCATCGCGCGTGCCATCGAATGGTTGAAGCTGAATTTCGCGCAGCCGCTGCGCGTAGAGACGCTTGCGGCCGACGTGCAGATGAGTCCATCGCGTTTCCGTCGGCATTTCCGTGCCCTGACGGCCATGAGCCCGCTGCAGTTCCAGAAGTGGCTGCGCCTGAACGAAGCGCGCAGGCTGATGCTGTCCGAAGGCATCGATGCTTCGAGCGCATCGTTCCAGGTCGGGTATCAGAGCCCGTCGCAGTTCAGCCGCGAATACGGTCGTCTGTTCGGCGCGCCGCCGCGGCGCGATGTCCAGGATCTGCGGCAGAAAACCAGTGCCGACGCGGCTCGCTAGCTGCGCCCGGCCCATCGCCGGTTCTGGCGTCATTCAGGAACTGGTGGCGATCACCGGCGCCCCCTCGCGGGTCTTGTCGATCGCGGACCTGTCTGCACCTCAATACGGCGCAAAGACATCGTTCGAGCCGACGGACTCGACCAAGGCACGATCGGTTGATTGCGAAACAAGCAGGAGTGGGGGAGTGCTCCTGCTTGCGCCTCGCTACCCGACCTCGCCCTGCACACCCAATACCTTGGGCAGCTGTTCCACCAGCGCATCCACCGCCAGCCGCAGGCGCAGCGGCATGTGCGGCGCAGCGGGCCAGAGGGCGTAGCAATCCATCGCGGCGCCGGGCTGGTCGTCCAGCACGCTGACCAGCGCCCCTGTGCGCAGGCGTTCCCTCACCAGCCATTCGGGCAACCACGCGAGACCGAGGCCGGCCGTCGCTGCGTCTGCTATGGCCTCCAGGTCGTCGAGCTGCAGGCGTGAGCTGAGCGGCATCTCCGTGATGCGTCCCGTCGCATCGGGCAACTGCCACGTGTTGATGCGGTCGGCACGCCGGTAAATGAGGATGCTGTGCGAGGCCAGTTCGCCCGTGTTCTGCGGTCGTCCGTGTGCAGCCAGGTAGGTCGGCGAGGCGCACACGCGCTTGCGCTGCACCACCAGCTTGCGTGCGCGCAGGCCTTCGCTTTCGTGGCCGAGGAAGCCGCTGCGAACGGCGAGATCGAAGCCTTCGGCCAGCACATCGACAGGCCGGTCGCTGAAGCTCAGGAGCAATTCGAGCGATGGATGCTCGCGTGCGAGTTCGAGCAGGATCGGCGCGATGCAATGGCGGCCGAACAAGACCGGCATGGAGACGCGCAAACGGCCCGCCACCTGGTGCCGGCCGGACTCCATCTGCGCCTCGGCAGCCTGCAGCTCCGCGAGCGCGCGCAGGCAGTGTTCGTAGTAGATCTGGCCGTCCTCGGTGAGGCTTTGCACGCGCGTCGTGCGATGAAACAAGCGCACGTCCAGGCGCGCCTCCAGGCGCGCGATCGCCTTGCCCACGGCCGAGCGGGTGAGGCTCAGGTGCTCGGCTGCGCGGGTGAAGCCGCCGAGGCGCACGACGTCCACGAACAAGGTCACGCCGTCGAGCCGCTCCTGGCGTTCCGGCGGCGCCTTTGCCAAATACATTGGGGAATTCAGATCATCGGGCATGGGAATGCGCTTCTACATTGGATAGTATTTTTCTACTTAGTATGCCTGCCGAAAGCTCCTGTGGGAATGCAGGGCAACAAGGATCGGTTTGAGAGCACGCGCCACGAAAAGACTGGTGCCAAAACCTGGCACCAGCGCTGCCTAGACTGAAATTTCTCAGGCAACACAAGGAAATATCGTGACTCAAGCCAATGGCGCCGCAGCGGAAATTGCGCGCGCGGTGATCCCGGACTGCACTGAATCGTTCGCGAGGAGCAGCCGGCCATGAAACGCATTCAGTACGGCATGTACGGCGGTCCGGAGTTGATGCGGCTCGACGAGTTCGAGTTGGCGACGCCCGGCCAGGGACAGGTGGCCGTGAAGGTCAAGTTCGCAGCCATCAACCCCATCGACTGGAAGCTGCGCAACGGCCAGATGAAGATCGTGACGGGCAGGGCGTTTCCTCGTGCCATGGGGTTCGACTTCTCCGGCACTGTCATCTCCGTCGGACCTGGCGTGACGCGCTTTGCGCCTGGCGATGCTGTCTTCGGGCTTGCGCGCTTCAAGGAAAGCGGCGCGTTGGGAGAAGCCGTGATCGCGAACGAGACCGCCTTGGCGGTAAAGCCCGGCAACGTCTCCTTCGAAGATGCGGCTTGCCTTGGAACCCCCGGCGTCACGGCGTGGAACGGGCTGGTCGACAAGGCGAAGCTGACAGCCGGCCAGCATGTCTTCATCAACGGCTGCACCGGGGCGGTTGGCGAAGCGGCTGTCCAGATTGCGCGATTGCACGGGGCCATTGTCTCGGGCAGCTGCAGCGCCGGAGCAATGGAACGGGCGCGGGCCCTCGGTCTGCAGAACGTCTTCGACTATCGGACAACGGACCTGTCCAAGCTGCACGAGCGTTTCGACGTCGTCTACGACACGGCCGCCACGATGACGACCGCCCAAGGCTTGGGCCTGCTGCGCGAGGACGGCGTGTTCCTGGACCTCGATCCCACGCCGGGCAAGTTCATCCGTTCGGTCTTCAACCGGCGGCTCAAACCGATCGTCTGCACGCCGCGGCCCGACATTCTCGACAGCCTCGCCCGTGCCGCGGGGGAGGGCAGGTTCCGGATGCCGATCGCCGAGATCGTTCCCCTGAACGAGGCGATCGGCCTCGTCACCGCGCTCGAAGCGGGCCGCAAGCTCGGCGGCAAGGGCCTCGTGGCGATGGCCTGACATGTCGCGAAGCCACCGCCTGTTCGATCTCATGCAGGTGCTTCGCCGGCATCGCGGAACCGTGTCCGGCGAAGTGCTGGCGCGCGAGACGGGCGTGTCGCTGCGGACCATCCGCCGCGACATCGCCACGCTGCAATCCATCGGGGCGCACATCGAGGGCGAGGCCGGCGTCGGCTACATCCTTCGGCCCGATTTTTTGCTGCCGCCGCTGTCTTTCACGGAAGAAGAGGTCCAGGCGCTCGTGGTCGGTGCGCAATGGGTCAGCCGCCACGCCGACGAAGCGCTGGCGCTTGCCGTGCAGAACGCGCTCGCAAAAATCAATGGTGTGCTCCCGGCCGAGATGAGAGCGGAGTTGGACGACAACGCGCTCTACATCTTTCGCAAGAGAAAAGAAGCCTCGGTCTTCGATCTGGCGCAGGTACGGCGGGCCATGCGCGAGCAGCGAAAGATGCACATCGGGTACGCGGACGACAGCGGGGCCATTTCGCAGCGGACCATCTGGCCGATCATGCTCGGCTTCGTCGAATCGCAGCGGCTGATTGCCGCGTGGTGCGAGTCGAGCGGCGACTTCTGCCGTATTCGCACAGACCGCATCGTGACGGTCGATTTTCTGGACGAACGCTACCCGCATGCGCGCCGGCAGCTTGTCAAGGAATGGCGAGACGGGCTTCCTTGCAACCAGCCCGACAGCGCCTAGCGCGGTCCACGGCCGCGTTCGACGAGTCCATTGGTGAATTCGAACTTTCTCGCAGGGGAATGCTTTTCTACATTGGATAGTATTTTTCTACCTTAGCATCACATTTTCTCTAAAACAGAGAATTCTGGGCGACAAAGCGAGCTTTGCAACTCGATCGCCCTGGACCTTCCTCTCACCCTACAGCGTAGGAAATCTTGAAATGGAAAAGACCCCAATGCTGATTTCGATCGTCCATGACAGCGGCTGGGGCCACACAGCCAGGCAGGCCCAGAGCGTCGCCGAAGGCGCGCGAGAGGTGGCCGGCGCGCAGGTGCAGTTGATCGCCGTTTCCGAAGGCGCCATCCCCTGGGACGTGCTCGAGGCGAGCGACGCCATCGTCTTTGGTTCGCCCACCTACAACGGCTCGCCGAGCGCGCGCTTCAAGCAGTTCTGCGAGGCCTCCACCAAGCCCGTCTGGAACGACATGAAGTGGCGCAACAAGGTGGCCGCCGGCTTCACGAATTCGGGTGCGCAAAACGGCGACAAGCTGCACTCGCTGATCTCGATGGCGCTGTTTGCGGCGCAGCACGGCATGTTGTGGGTAGGTCTGGACTTGAAGCCGGGCAACGACAGCAGCCGCGGCAGCGTGCATGACCTCAATCGCCTGGGCAGTTGGCTCGGCGCCATGGCGCAGTCCAACGGCGACCAGGGACCGGACGACGCCCCCATCACGAGCGACCTGGAAACCGCCGCCCACCTGGGCAGGCGTGTGGCTAAGACCGTTCGCCGACTTCAACCCGCTTGATGCGTTTTCACCAAGGAGCCTTTTCATGAAATTTCTTTGCCTCGACATCCCCGCGCCCGGCGCCACCCTGGAAAAGTACCAGCCGCACATGCAGGACGAAGCCCGCCACGCCTGGCAGCTCTACAAGGGCGGCGTCGTGCGCGACATCTACTTCCGTCAGGACCGCCCCGGCGTGGCCATCATTGCCGAGTGCGAATCGGCCGATGCCGCGCTGAAAGCGCTGCGCGAATTTCCGCTCGCCAAGGCCGGTCTTCTCGATTGGGACGTCATCCCGCTGGGGCCCTTCCTGAACTGGGAATCGCTCTTTGCGCCAGGCAACGCCTGAGGCGCCGAACACAGGAACGTACGACCATGACCAAGCAAGCTTCCGAACTCAAGCCCATCCTCTTCGTCGTCAGCAGCAACGCCGTGAAGGGCGCAACGGGCATTCCCACCGGCTACAACCTGGCCGAAGTCACCCATCCGCTGGAAAAGCTGCAGGCAGCCGGCATCCAGGTGGAGTTCGCCTCCATCCTCGGTGGCGATGCCCCGCTGGATGGGCTGGAGGACATGAAAGACCCGGTCATCGCCCGCTACTGGGCCGATGCCGATTTCCGCCACGCCATCTCCCACACGCTGCGCATCGACGACGTGGACCCCTCGCGCTACTCGGCCATCTTCTTTGCGGGCGGCCACGGCACGATGTGGGACTTCCCCGACAACGCGGCCGCGCAGAAGGCCATCCGCGAGATCGATGCGGCCGGCGGCATCGTCTCGGCCGTGTGCCACGGCCCGGCGGCCCTGATCAACGCGCGCCGTGCCGATGGCAGCCTGCTGGTGGCGGGCAAGCGGGTGGCGGCCTTTACCAACGGCGAGGAAGAGGAGGTGGAGTCCACGCACGTCGTGCCCTTCCTGCTCGCGTCCACGCTCAACGAACGCGGCGCGCAGCATCAGAACGCAGCCAACTGGGCCGACAACGTGGTCGTCGACGGACGGCTCATCACCGGCCAGAACCCGCAGTCCGCGGCGAGCCTGGGCATCGCGCTGCGCGACGCCCTGTTGGCATGACCCCGCTGAAGCTTTCAAGGGGATAGCGTGAAACTGATCTGTGTCGAAGAGCACGTGCTCGACCGTGCCATCGGCGGGGCCACCCAGGCGCTGGTGCGCGCCGAGGCGCCTTACTTTGCCGACTGGGGCAGCCGCGTGGTGGATGGCCAGAACGTGGCCGATCCGAGCCGCCCACATGTCATTGCGCCCAGCGAGTCCGCTCGCAAGGCGCTGGAGATGGGGGCTGCGCGCCTGGCCGACATGGATGCCGCCGGCATCGACATGCAGGTGCTCTCCTATGGCGGGTTCCCGCAATTGCTGCCCGCCGCAGAGGCCATCGAGCTGAACCGTGCGGCCAACGACAAGCTGGCCGAAACGGCGCAAGCGCATCCCGCGCGCTTCGCGGGTTTTGCCACGTTGCCCTGGCAAGCGCCCGAGGCGGCTGCGCGCGAACTGGAGCGGGCGGTGAAAGAGCTCGGACTCAAGGGCGCGCTCATCAACGGCCGCCCCGGAGACACGTTCCTGGATGATGTGCGTTACGAGCCGATCCTTGCGGCCTTCAGCGAATTGAGGGTGCCGCTGTACGTGCACCCCGGCCTGCCTCTGCCCGCCGTGCAGGCGCCGTACTATGGCGGCCTCGAGCGCGAGCTCAGCGCGCGCCTGGCCATGTTCGCCTGGGGCTGGCACAACGAATCGGGCGTCCAGGTGGTGCGCATGCTGCTGGCGGGTGCCTTCGACCGGCACCCCGGGCTGCAGGTCATCAGCGGCCACTGGGGCGAGATGGTGCCGTTCTTCCTGCAGCGGCTGGAAGACTCCATCCCGCAGGAAGCCTCGGGCCTCAGGCGTCCCATCGTGCAGACCTACCGCGAGCATGTGTACGTCTCGCCCAGCGGCATGCTCACGCTGCCGCACTTCCAGTTCATCCATGCGCTGATGGGCGCCGAGCGCATTCTTTATTCCATTGACTACCCGTATCAAAGCCTGGACGGCGCGCGAGCCTTCATCGAGCGCCTGCCGGTGAGCGACACGGACAAGGCCCTCATTGCCCACGGCAATGCCGAGCGTCTCCTGGGCCTGTGACCCAACTTCAAGTGAGAAAAACATGACCCAAGGAATCGAAAACAAGGTGGTCGTCATCACCGGCGGCAGCAGCGGCCTGGGCGCGGAAACGGCACGCCATCTCGTATGGGCCGGCGCCAAGGTTGTCTTGGGCGCACGGCGGCTCGATCGCCTGCAGGCCCTGGCAGAAGAACTCGGCCTCGGTGCCGAGAGCGTCGTGCAGACTGACGTCGCGCACCTCGATCAGGTCCAGGCGCTGGTCGCCCGTGCCATCGAATCCCACGGCCGGATCGACGTGATGCTCAACAACGCCGGGGTCATGCCGCTCTCGCCGCTGGAGATGCTGCGCGTGGACGAGTGGAGCCAGACCATCGACGTGAACATCAAGGGCGTGCTTCATGGCATCGCTGCGGCACTGCCTCCCATGAAGACGCAAAAGAGTGGGCAGATCATCAACGTCTCGTCGGTGGCTGGCCACATCGTGAGTGCGGGGGGCGTGGTCTACAGCGCGAGCAAGTTCGCCGTGCGCGCGATTTCCGAAGGGTTGCGCAAGGAGGTGAAGCCCTACAACATCCGCTCCACCATCCTCTCGCCGGGCGCGGTGGACACGGAACTGCCCGCCTCCACCAAGGAAGAAGGCATGACGCAGGCCATGCAGGCGTTCTACGAGCGCAATGCGATTCCCGCGAGCAGCTTTGCGCGCTGCGTGCTCTTCGCCATGAGCCAGCCTGAAGACGTCGACATCAACGAAATCCTGTTCCGACCGACACGGCAGGAGTTCTGAACTGGTGCCAGAAACTGGCACGAGCGCATGTCCAAATCAAGCTTCCTCATCGACACCAGGAGTTGGTGCCGAAGGGAAACATGTGTGACGAAGCGACGTTCCTTGAGGCATGGGCCGCCGATGCCGCCTTCATGAAGAGCCAGCCGGGCTTTATCTCGACACAGCTTCACCGCGCGCTGGGAGACAGCCCAACTTATCTCAACTATGCCGTCTTCGAATCTGCGGCGGCATGGCGCACGGCCTTCAAGCACCCCGGCTTCCGGGAGAAGGCCAAGGCACATCCGGCGTCGATGGTCGCCCGGCCTCATCTCTTTCAGAAGGTCGCTGTGCCGAACCTGTGCACCGCGTAACTGAAAAACGATGCCGTTCAAGCCGAGGCGTCCTCCACTTCAAAGAGAAATAAATGATCAATAAAAGATATGCGTTGTTGCTGTCGTTCCCGCTTGTCCTGCTCGGGACGGGTTGCTCGAACATCCCTAAAAGCGGCATGCCGGAATCGCAGTTTTCCTCGCTCGATTGCCGGGCCATCGCAGACCAGCTGGCGCAAGAGCAGGTGACGCAGGAGCGTGCGGCGCAAGCCAAGAGCAACTCCTGGAAGGTCGTCATACCTTTTGCCATTGCCGCTCGCTACATCGATGCATCGAGCCATATGAACGAATCGGAGCGCAGAGCCACCTTGCTTGCGCAAGAGCGGCAATCAAAGAGCTGCAACCAGGTTTCGGGCTGACGCTGTCGCGCTGAGCGATACAACGCACGTTAAGCGCCGCACCGCGGCAGCCATGGCCGCCGCTATGGCCTCGGGGCTGACGGCTTCCGTCGGCCATGCATCGCAAAACCAGGAGTCGACCCGCATGACAAATACATCCCCCTCCGAAACCTTGTCGGCCGCACAGCAGGCCATCGTGCCGATCGCGGCTTTCGCAGCCTCCGGCGACATTGCCAAATTGAACGCAGCACTGAACGAGGGGCTGGACGCCGGTCTGACCGTCAGCGATGCCAGGGAAGTGCTGGTGCAGCTCTATGCCTATGCCGGCTTTCCGCGCAGCCTCAATGCGCTCACGGAACTGATGAAGGTCGTGGAGGCGCGCAAGCAGCGCGGCGTGAAGGATGCGCCGGGCCACGCGCCTGTCCGCCCGATTTCGAAGGGCGATGCCCTGCTGGCCGCGGGAACCGCGAACCAGACCAAGCTGTCGGGTGCGCCGGTGCAGGGGCCGCTGTTCGACTTCGCGCCCGTGGCGAACGAATACCTCCGCACCCATCTGTTCGGCGACATCTTCGAGCGCGACAACCTCGACTGGCAAAGCCGCGAGGTCGCCACGGTCAGCATGCTGGCCGCGCTCGCGGGCGTCGAGTCGCAGTTGCAGGCGCACATCCGCATCAGCATGAACGTCGGCCTGTCGGCGCAGCAACTGCAGCAACTCGGGCAGCTGCTGGCCGATCGCGTGGATGCCGCCAGCGCCCGGCGTGCGCGCGAGGCGCTGGCGCGGCACCTGGCGACGCAGCCCGCGGGTTGAAGTGATTGGAAGGAGTCCACACATGGCTGACCCCCGCGATGTCCTGATCAATCCGGTGACCACGGTCAGCTTGGCTCGTCCTCCTCTGTGTCTTGCTCCAGCTTTTGCCGCAGCGACGCCATGATCGTTTGCATCGTCTTGATGTCGTTCACGGCAATCCCGTCCGAGAGGCTGTTGATCCATGGGGCCTGCAATGCCATTGCGTCAGCGTAGACCTGCCTTCCCTTGTCGGTCAGGATCACGAGCTGCGCCCGCCGGTGGTGAGGATTGGCCTCGAATGCGACTAGCTCTTCCTTTTCGAGGTCGTTGACGATCCGCTGCACGTTTTGCCGATTGGCACCCAGGTTGCGGGCGAGCCATGCCACCGGCTGCGGGTGTTCGCCCTTGAAGATGGTGCCGAGGATCTGCCAGCGGGCGCTCGTGAGGCCGAGCGGCGCGACCAGCCGGTCGCCAGCTGTCAGCAGGCGGCTGTTGAGCCTGAACAGCTCGAGCATCAAGCTGCTCATCGCTTCTCCTGCAGGGGTTCGCTTCGTTCTTGCCATATGTCTCCATCAAGCCTCATTGACACCATGATGTCATTTTGGCATCATTTGATCGTATCAGAGCGGCGCCGAGAGCCATCGAGGGCGATGGACCCGGCGTTCTCGTTTCAAAGGACCAGAGCATGACATTGCGCGACCACACGATCCTCGTTACCGGGGGCTCCAGCGGCATCGGATTCGCGCTTGCGCAAGGACTGCTTGCGCGCGGCAATCGCGTCATCGTCTGCGGCCGGGGCGAAGAGGCACTGGCTCACGCGCAGGCGACCGAGCCGGCGCTGATCACGCGAGTCTGCGATGTCACCAACGCCGAAAGCAGAAGGGCGCTGGTCGAGTGGATCGCAGCCGAGCATCCGGACCTCAGCGTCGTCTTCAACAATGCCGGCGTTCAATCGCGCCGCAGCTTCACCGGCGATCACGCGCTGGACGGCCTGGAGCAGGAAGTCGCGATCAACTTCACCGCGCCGGTGCAGCTCATCGGAGAGCTCCTGCCGCTGTTGCGCAGGCAAGAGCGGGCTGTCATCGTCAACGTCACGTCCGGACTGGCCTTTGCGCCGATGGCCGATGTGCCCGTGTACTGCGCCACCAAGGCTGCACTTCATTCGTTCACGCTAAGCTTGCGGCATCAACTTCGCCACACCGCGGTCAAGGTGGTGGAGTTGGCGCCTCCCATCGTCGACACCGCGCTGGGTGGCGATACCCGCAGCGACGGCACGAAGAGCGCCGGAATGATGAGCCCGGAAGCGTTCGCAACCGAAGCGTTGACGCTCCTCGATGAGGGCCGCGACGAAGTGCTGATCGGGCAGGCGATCGGTACGCGCCAGCACGGCGAGGCGCTGTTCCAGCGCATGAATGGCAGCTGAGCCTATCCGGCTTTCCGCATCGCTGCCGATGAATCGCATTCTCCTGGTCGAGGACCATGAACGGCTGGCCCAGCCCACATGCAGCGGACTCGAAGCGAGCAGGCATTGCAGCCGATGTGTAGACATCAATGATGGGATACGACAACAGTGCGGCGGATTCTGCGTGCACAATTTAACATAATGCACATTGTGTACAGAATGGAGAACTCAACAAGCGACCACCAACCGCTGTCTTAGCGCTTCGGCGCGCGCCCAGAGCCTCTGCCTTCGTAATTCACACCCTTCGTCTGTTTGATCTCGATCTTCTTTGCATCCAGACAAGGCTCATTCGAGTAAACGACCTTGCCACCCTGAACGCACTTGTAGATCGCGTGCTGTGCCATCGCGCCGGATGCAAGGCCCATCATCGTCAAGCCGACCGCCAACTTGGCGCCTGCCTGTCTCACCATTTGCCGTCCTTGGGTATTGCCTTGGGCGCATTGGCCCGTGCCGCCGCAGCCGCGGTGATCATCGCCGCGGTGTCCGATCGGTTCACCTTGTTCGCGAAGTCGACGGCCGTCATGCCCAGCTGGTTCTTCATCGTCGTATCGGCGCCCTCGGCCAGCAGCAGCTTCACCGCTTCGCTCGAACCGTACATCGCCGCCATCATCAGCGGCGTGGTGCCATTGGGCGATTGCGCGTCTATGAAAGCGTAGTTGTCGAGCAGCACCTTCATGATGGTCAACTGGCCGCTGGTGGCTGCGTAATGCAGCGGCGTCCAGCCCGTCTTGTTGACCGCGGCATCGCGCTTCAGCAGTTGCGTGACCAGGTCCTGCTGGCCCTTGATCGCGGCCAGCATCAACGGGGTTTCATCCTTGGCGTTGGCCAGATCCACGTTGGTCTGCGGCGACTCGATCAGCACCTGGATGACTTTCGGCGACGGCTCGCGCAGTGCGATCAGCAAGCCGGTCTGGCCGTGTTCGTCACGCGTGTTCGGGTCGAACCCGCGCTGCAGCAGGCTGCGCACGCTGCTGGCGTTGTCGCCGCGCACGGCCCGGAAGAAATCCTCGAACGAGCCTGCGTGCGCTGCAAAAGATGCAGCAATGACAACGAGATAAATCGACTTCTTAATGTAGTTTTTCATGATTTGACGTCCCTGAACAATGTTTCGAAGTTGTCGCTCGTCGCCTTGGCGATGGCCTCTACGGGCACTTTTCGCAGCTCGGCGATCTGTTGCGCCACGAATGGCACATACGACGGATTGTTGGTCTTGCCGCGGTACGGCACGGGCGCGAGATAAGGGCTGTCCGTCTCGATCAGCATGCGATCCAGCGGTACGAAAGCGGCCACGTCGCGCAAGTCCTGGGCCTTCTTGAAGGTCAGGATGCCGGAGAACGAGATGTAGAAACCCAGGTCGAGCGCCGCGCGTGCCACCTCAGCGGTTTCGGTGAAGCAATGGAACACGCCGCCGGCCGCGTTGCCGCCGCCGTCCTCGCCCTCCTCCTTCAGGATCGCCACCGTGTCGGCCGAGGCCTCGCGGGTGTGGATCACCAAGGGCTTGCGGGTCTGCTGCGCGGCGCGGATGTGCACGCGAAAACGGTCGCGCTGCCATTCCATGTCGGCAATACTGCGGCCTCCCTTGCGTTCTTCCATCTGGTAGTAGTCGAGGCCGGTCTCGCCGATGGCAACCACGCGCGGCCGGGCTGAAAGCCGTACCAGGTCTTCGACGCTGGGTTCGGCGATGTCCTCGTTGTCGGGGTGCACGCCCACGCTGGCCCAGAAGTTGTCGTAGCTGGCAGCAAGGGCCTGCACTTCATCGAACTCTTCGAGCTTGGTGCAGATGCAAAGCGCCCGGTCAACCTGCGCAGCGGCCATGGCGGCGCGGATCTGCGGCATCTGGCCCGCGAATTCGGGAAACGTGAGGTGGCAGTGAGAGTCTGTAAACATGGCGCTGATTGTCGGGCCCATGCCAGAAATACCGCGAACACCGGCTTTGCCGGGTCGCAATGGGGAAGCCGATCAGATAGTTTGCGTGGGGCGGTCGGACGCCATCGAGCCACCCAATGCTGCCTCGATGCGCGCCTTCAACTGGCGCGACTTTTCGTCGGACGGAAAACGAATGCCCACGCCAGGCGCCCGGTTGCCAGCCGCACGCGACGGCGTGATCCAGGCGACCTTGCCGGCCACCGGATAGCGCTGCGGGTCTTCCGGCAGTGTCAAAAGCACGTAGACGTCGTCGCCGAGCCGGTATTCGCGGGTGGTCGGAATGAAGATGCCGCCCTCCGCGAACAGCGGAATGTAGGCCGCGTACAGCGCACCCTTTTCCTTGATGGCGAGCTGGATGACGCTCGGCCGGGCGGGCGTGGCGTTGGCGGCGGGGGCTGTGGGTTGATTCATGGGCGACGAGCGGCAGAGTTTAGGGTGGTTCGCGCTTCGCTCACAAGCGCTTCCAGCATGAGGCCCGCATTGAACGGGTGTTCCGCGGTTCTTGCGGCGCTTGCAAGCGACTTCGACCAGCGCGCCAGCGCCAGCCGGGACGGGGCCGCAGGCAAATCGGCAGCATCGAAAAACCGGGGTTCGGCACCGTTGCCGACAGCCATCAGGTCGTGGCAAAGCTTCTGCAGCGCACCGACGGCCTGCGCTGGCGCGTGATCGGCCAGAGCACCCACGTCGCCGCGCGTCATCGCCTTGGGAAGCAAGGCCCATGCCTTGGGTGACTGGCCCGAGCGCGCAAGCCGCAAGGCGTCGCTCGGCCGGCCGCCGGCAGCGCGCAGCAGGGCGGCCGCATCGGCGGCGGGCACGTCTTGCGCGGCCAGCCAGGCTTCGGCCTCGGCGGTCTCGGGCCATGGCAGCGTGAAGCCCAGGCAGCGGCTGCGGATGGTCGGCAGCAGTTGCCACGCAGCCTCGCTGGCGAGTACGAAGCGCACATCGCCGACCGGCTCCTCGAGCGTCTTCAACAGCGCATTCGCGGTGATCGTGTTCATGCGCTCGGCCGGATACACCAGCACCACCTTGCCGCGGCCGCGCGCGCTGGTGCGCTGGGCGAAGCCGACCGCATCGCGCATCGCCTCGACGCGGATTTCGCGGCTGGCCTTGCGCTTCTTGTCGTCGATGTCGGCCTGAGCCTTCTCGTCGAGCGGCCAGTTCAGCTCCTGCATGGCGACTTCGGGCATCAGCACGCACAGGTCGGCGTGGGTGCGGACCTCGATGGCATGGCAGCTGGCACAGTGGCCGCAGGCGGTGCCCTCCTCGGTCGGCTGCTCGCACAGCCACGCGGACGCGAGCGCCAGCGCCAGTTCGTACTGGCCGATGCCGGAGGGGCCTTGCAGCAGCCAGGCATGGCCGCGCTGGCGCAGCAGTTCCGCGAGCGGCCGGCGCAGCCAGGGAGTCAGTGCCGGAGCGCTCATCGAGTGACACCACCGTTCAGCACACCACGCGCCACCAACGCCGTTTCAACCTGCTGCCAGACCTGGTCGCGAGACTGGCTGGCGTCGATGCGCACGAAGCGCTTCGCATCGGCGGCCGCACGGGCCGCGTAGCCCTGGGCGACGCGGCTGAAAAACTCGACAGGCTGGGCTTCGAACTTGTCGGGCACGCGAGCACCGGCCAATCGTTGCGCCGCGATCTCGGGCGCAAGGTCGAACCACAGCGTGATGTGCGGCTGGAGCAATGTCGCCCTGCCCGCCTCCGACTGCACCCACTGCTCGAGCGTCGACAGCACGGCTTCATCGAAGCCGCGTCCCGCGCCCTGATAGGCGAAGGTCGCATCGGTGAACCGGTCGCACAGCACCACATCGCCACGCACCAGTGCCGGCTCGATGACCTGCACGATGTGATCGCGCCGCGCCGCGAACACCAGCAGCGATTCGGTCAGCGGGTCCATCGGCTTTTCGAGAATCAGCCCACGCAGCGTCTCGGCCAGAGGCGTGCCGCCGGGCTCGCGCGTACGCACGACTTCACGGCCCTGCGCCCTGAACAGCGCTTCCAGCGCATCGAGATGGCTCGACTTGCCGGCGCCATCGATGCCTTCCAGCGTCAGAAACAGACCGTTGTCACTCATTGGGTCGCCTTCGGTTTGTTGGGACTGCCGCCGCCGCGCTGATATTGGTTGACCGCGCGGTTGTGGTCGTCGAGCGAACTGCTGAACTGGCTGGTGCCGTCGCCGCGCGACACGAAGTACAGCGACTTGCTCTGCGCCGGCTGCACCGCCGCCAGCAGCGCGGCCTTGCCAGGCATGGCAATCGGCGTGGGCGGCAGCCCGCCGCGGGTGTAGGTGTTCCAGGGCGTATCGGTCTGCAGGTCTTTCTTGCGCAGGTTGCCTTCAAAGGCCGTGCCCATGCCGTAGATCACCGTCGGGTCGGTCTGCAACGGCATGCCGATGCGCAAACGGTTGGTGAAGACGGCCGCGATTTCCGCGCGGTCATTGGCCTTGCCTGTCTCCTTTTCGACAATGCTGGCCAAAATAAGCGCCTCATCGGCCGATTTCAACGGCAGATCGGAGGCGCGGGCGGCCCAGGCGGCTTCGAGCTTCTTGTCCATGGCCCGCATCGCGCGCTGCAGCAGGGCGATGTCGGTCGAGCCCTTCGAGTAGGTGTACGTGTCCGGGAAGAAGCGCCCTTCCGGGTGCATGCCCGGCTTGCCGAGCTTGGCCATCAGCGCCTCGTCGGTCAGGCCCACGCTGTCGGGCTTGAGCTGGTCGGCCTTGGCGAGCGCGGCGCGCACCTGGCGGATGTTCCAGCCCTCGACCAGCACAAGGCTGCGAGTGGCCTCCTCGCCGCGCACCAGGATGTTGAGCAGCAGCTTGGGCGTAATGCCGCGCTCCAGCTCGTAGCTGCCGGCGCGCATCTGGCGGTCTTGCCCCGAAACGCGGAACCACAGGTAGAGCAGCTGCGGCTGCACGTCGACGCCCGTGTCGGCCACGGCCTGCGCAATGCCGCGCGGAGTGGTGCCGGGCTCGACCGACAGATCGACGGTGGGCGCGGGCAGCTTGAGCGGCTGGTGCACCCACCAGAGGCCAGCGCCGCCGAGCGCAAGCGCAATCAGGGCGGCGAGCAGGAAAAGCGTGAGGAAGAAGCTGCGCACGGATCCGATGTGGGGATGACGGGAAAAAGCCGGAGGAGGAGATGAAAAAACCGGTGGCCTTGCAGGTTGCAGGGTGGGAGCCCCTGCCGACCCGAAGGAACAGGCACGGCCATGATAATTCAGCGATGACCACTGTCGCTCTCAATGGCGTGACCGCCCTCTCCCACCTTGGTGTGATCCGTGCAGAGGGCCCCGATGCCGCCAGCTTCCTGCACGGCCAGCTGACACAAGACTTCTCGCTGCAAGGCGCCTCCGACGCCCGCCTGGCCGCGCTGTGCACTGCCAAGGGCCGTGTGATCGCAAGTTTCATCGGCATCAAGCCGCAACCCGAACTGATCTTGCTGGTGTGCAGCCGCGACATCCTGGCCGCCACGCTCAAGCGCCTGTCGATGTTCGTACTGCGCGCCAAGGTCAAGCTGACCGACGCCACCGAACAATTTGCGCTGTACGGCCTGGCCGGCACGGCATTGACTGGCAACGGCCTTGACGCCACCGCGCTGCCCGGCAAGCGCACGGCAGTCGGCGACGAGGTCAGTGCCGTGTCGCTGTACCCCGCCGACGGCGTCCCGCGCGCGCTCTGGATCGCGCCGGCCGGCCATGCCGCCCCCGTGGGCCCGGCGGTCGACGCCAGCCTGTGGCAATGGAGCGAAGTCCGCAGCGGCATCGTGACGTTGACCACGCCGGTCATCGAAGCCTTCGTGCCGCAGATGATCAACTACGAATCGGTCGGCGGCGTGAACTTCAAGAAGGGCTGCTACCCCGGCCAGGAAGTGGTCGCGCGCAGCCAGTTCCGCGGCACGCTCAAGCGCCGCACCTACCTCGTGCAGGCCGATGCCCCCGTGTCCGCCGGGCAGGAAGTGTTCGCCGCGGGCGACGCCGATCAGCCCGTGGGTACCGTGGCGCAAGCTGCGCCGGCTCCCGATGGCGGCTGGTCCGCGCTGATCTCCATGCAGATCGCCGCGCTCGAAGCCGGTGGCTTGCGCGTCGGATCGGCCGATGGCGCAGCCCTCACCGTCGAGCCGCTGCCCTACCCCTTGCTCGAAGACATCTGAGCCCCTTACCCCCAACGCCCTTGAAGAAAAGGGGCGCTCGGCGCTATCGAACAGATAGCGCCATTTTTTTGCGCGTCGTTTAACCCTGCCGCCGATGCTGCGCCGTAGAAGCCTGCACCGATCAACTCCTGGCAAGGAAGACACACCATGAAGCGCAGATTCTTCTCCACCGCCCTGGCCCTGAGCGCCGTGGCTTCGTTCTCGGCCTGCGCGCAGAGCCCAGAGCGGTCTTACGCTCCGCCCACGCCGTCCAGCCGCATCGGCTCGCTGATGCAGATCAGCGTGGTCGACCGCGGCACCGGCGCGGAACTGCCGATCTACCGCCACCGCGGCGAATACTGGGTGGCCGGCCGTCCCGGCGCGCGCTACGCCATCCGGGCGCGCAACGCGATGGGCGAACGCATCATGGCCGTGATGTCGGTGGACGGCGTCAACGTCGTTACCGGCGAAACCGCGGGCGTCGGGCAGAACGGCTATGTGTTCAGCGCAAGCGAGCGCAGCGACATCACAGGCTGGCGCAAGAGCGACTCGCAGATCGCGGCCTTCGAATTCGCCGCGGCCAGCAACTCCTACGCAAGCCGCACCGGCCGGCCCGACGACGTGGGCGTGATCGGCGTCGCAATGTTCCGCGAGCGCATGCCCGAGCCGCTTCCGCCCCCCATCACGCCATACCCGCGCCGCGACGAATACGGCGAACGCGAGCGCCGCAGCGAGTCATCGTCGTCGTACCAAAGCGATGCGCGTGCGAAGGCCGGCTCGGCAGACAGCGCACCCGCTGCGGAGGCATCCGCCTCGGGCAGCATGGCTCGCCAGGCAGCCCCAAGCCCGAGCCTGGGCACCGCCCACGGCCGCCGCGAGACCTCGTACGTGGGCAAGACCACCTTCGAGCGCGCGCAGTCCTCGCCCGACGAGGTGGTGCGCATCCGCTACGACAGCCGCGAGAACCTCGTCGCCGCGGGCGTGATTCCGGTGCCGCCTCCGCCGCGCTGGCCGCGTCCCGCGGGCCCATCGCCGTTCCCGGGTTCGGACCCGGGCTACGTGCCGGACCCACCCAGCCGCTATTGAAGCTATTGAGAAGAAGAAAGAAGAGACCGACGCATCTCGATATGCGGGATGCCGGCCTCTTCGAAGCCATCGCCATGCGGCACATAGCCCAGCCGCGCATAGAAGCGCTCGGCGCTGCGCTGCGCGTTCAGCGCCACCACGCTATCGCCGCGGGCCCTGGCGGCCTCTTCGAGCACCTGCATCACGGCAGCGCCGTGCCCACCGCTGCGCAGATTGCGATGCACCGCCATGCGCCCGATGTGCGAGACGCCGTTCTCGGCCGGCAGCAACCGGCCCGTGGCAATGACCTGCCCGATGCGGTTGCGCGCCACCGCGTGCAGCACCACGGCATCGTGCTCGTCCCACTCCATCGCTTCGGGAATGTTCTGCTCCTCGATGAACACCGCGCGCCGCAAAGCGCTCGCGCCTTCGCCCAGCGTGGCCCAGTCGCCCGTCTCGACGGTGCTCATGCGCTCGCCGGCCTCATAGCCGGTCAGCACCTCGCGCAGCGGCGCCGGCACCGGCTTCGAGGTCTGCGTGGCCGGGTCGGCAAACACGTAGACCAGTTCGCAGCCCACCAGGAACTGGTCCTGCCGGAACAGCCCGCCCTCGAACACCATCGACGAATTGCCGATGCGCGTGCAGCGCATGCCCACGTCGAGCACGTCGTCCATACGGGCCGAGGCCCGAAAGTCGATCGTGGCCTTGCGCACGTAGAGGTCGCCGCCGAGCGCGTGCATCGCCTCTTCGTACGGCAGTGCCAGCGCGCGCCAGTAGTCCGCGATGGCGGTGTCGAAGTACATCAGGTAGTGCGCGTTGAAGACGATCTTCTGCATGTCGACTTCGGCCCAGCGCACGCGCAGGCGGTGGAAGAAACGGAAATCCTTGCGTTGGGTAGCTGTTGTGTCGCTCATGGTGTCAGTGCTTCTTTGAGTGCCCGGGCCGCATCCTCCTGCGCCTGCAGCGCCTCGGGAATAGCGCGCCCCATCTTGATGAATTCGTGGATCACGCCCCGGTAGATTTCCAGGTCGACCGCCACGCCCGCAGCGCGCAGCTTGTCGGCATAGGCAATGCCGTCATCAACCACCGGGTCGCATTCGGCCAGACCGATCCAGGCCGGCGCCACGCCGTCGACGTCGTCGGCCAGCAGCGGTGCAAAGCGCCAGTCGTCGCGGTCGGCCGGCGTGCGCACGTATTGCGCGAAGAAGAAATCGATCATCGCCTTGGTCAACAGCGGGCCGTTGACGTGGCGCTGGTGCGAGGCCGTGTCCTGATGGGCCGTCATGCCGGGGTAGATCAGCATCTGCAGCGCGAGCGGCAGGCCGGCATCTCGCGCAAGGATCGCGCAGACGGCCGCGAGCGTGCCGCCAGCGCTGTCGCCGCCTACCGCCAGGCGCCGCGTGTCGACATCGACGCGTCTACCCTCGTGGGCCAGGAAGGCGAAGGCGTCCCATGCATCGTTCGACGCCGTCGGAAACTTGTGCACGGGCGCGAGCCGGTAGTCCACCGACACCACCGCGCATCCGCTCTTGGCGCTCAGCACGCGGCACAGCGTGTCGTGCGTGCGGATATTGCCGACGGTGAAGCCGCCGCCATGAAAGTACATCAGCGCGGGCAGCACATCGGTGGACGGCGCATACAACCGTGCCGGGATGGCGAAGTCGTCGCGCGCGGGAATGGTGAAGTCTTCCACCCGCGCCAGTTCGGGCTTGGGCACTTCGAGCACGCCCGCGCCCTTTTCGTAGGAAGCCTTGGCCTCCTCGGGCGTGAGCTGGTCGAGCGTGGGGTGGCCGGCGCGCGCCATGCGCTCGACAACGCTGGCCATCTTCGGGGTAAGTCGTATGGCGGGAGGTGTTCCCGGCGCGACAGCGGCAAGGGTTTCTTTCGTGTGCAAGACTGATCGCTCTTGTTAGATTTGGCTGGTCGGCAATCGTACTGCCCCGGACTCCCGGAGGCCTTCATCCCCATGGCACTCATCCAATACCTCACCCAGATCCAGTTCGAGTTCGGCGCGATCAAGCTGTTGTCCAGCGAATGCGCGCGCATCGGCATCAACCGCCCGCTGATCGTGACCGATGCAGGCGTACGCGCAGCCGGCGTGCTGCAGAAGGCGCTCGACGCCATCGCTGATCTCGAGGTTTCGGTTTTCGACCAGACGCCTTCCAACCCCACCGAAGCCGCGGTGCGTGCGGCCGTCGAGCTGTATCGCAGCGGCCGTTGCGACGGCCTTATCGCCGTGGGCGGCGGCTCCGCCATCGACTGTGCCAAGGGCGTCGCCATTGCGGCCACGCATGAGGGCCCGCTCAAGACCTACGCGACCATCGAGGGCGGCTCGCCGAAGATCACCGATCGCGCGGTGCCGCTGATTGCGGTGCCCACCACCAGCGGTACCGGCAGCGAGGTGGCTCGCGGTGCCATCGTCATCGTCGACGACCATCGCAAGCTCGGCTTTCACAGCTGGTTCCTGATGCCCAAGGCCGCGATCTGCGACCCCGAGCTCACGCTGGGCCTGCCGCCCAGGCTCACGGCCGCCACCGGCATGGATGCCATTGCGCACTGCATGGAGACCTTCATGTCGGCCGCGTTCAATCCGCCGGCCGACGGCATCGGCCTCGACGGGCTCGAGCGCGCCTGGGGCCACATCGAGCGCGCAACAAAAGACGGCAGCGACCGCGAGGCGCGCCTGAATCTCATGAGCGCCTCGATGCAGGGCGCCATGGCCTTCCAGAAGGGCCTGGGCTGCGTGCATTCGCTGAGCCACAGCCTGGGCGGCGTCGATCCACGCCTGCACCATGGCACGCTCAACGCCCTCTTCCTGCCCGCGGTGATCCACTTCAATTCGGGCGCGGAATCGGTGCAGAAAGAGCAGCGCCTGCAGCGCATGGCGCAGGCCATGCACCTCGATTCGGCCGGTGATCTCGGCGACGCGATCCGCGACATGAACGCACGCCTCGGCCTGCCCAAGGGCCTGGCTGAGGTGGGCGTAACGCCCGCGCTGTTCGAGAAGATCATCGACGGCGCAATGGCCGACCACTGCCACAAGACCAACCCGCGCCTGGCCACGCGCGACGACTACAAGGCCATGCTCGAAGCCTCGATGTAAGGGCTTCTTCTACGCGTTGTTTCAGAGGAGAAAGGCGCCCTTCTGCGCCCCTCGCGTCATTTATGTGACATAAGGAATTTCTAGACTGTCACCGAAGGTTTCTCAGCCGCAGAAGCCCAAGGGTCAGGGAAGTTCCGAATGCCGCGTACCGTCCAAGTCCACACCGTCCTGAGCGCCGAGCAGCTCAAGTTCCGCTCCATGCGGGGACAGGAAGGCCTCTCGCAACTCTTCGAGTTCGAAGTGGACATGGTCAGCACCAGCTTCAGCCTCGACCTGAAGCAACTGCTCGGCACTTCGCTCACGCTGGAACTCGCCGACGAAGGCGCGCCGCGTTTTCTCAACGGCACCGTGGTGCGCTTCGAGCTGGTGGGCCGCGCCAACGAAACCGGCCGCCACTACATCTACCGCGCGCTCGTGCAGCCCTGGCTGTGGTACCTCACGCGCACCACCGACTGCCGCATCTTCCAGAACAAGAGCGTGCCCGAGGTGCTCGACGAGGTGCTGGGCAAGTACGGCTTCCAGTTCGAGAAGCGCCTCACAGGCAGCTACTCCGCCCAGGAGTACTGCGTGCAGTATCAGGAAAGCGACTTCGCCTTCGTGAGCCGCCTCATGGAGCACGAAGGCATCGCCTACCACTTCGAGCACAGCAACGGATCGCACCTGCTGGTGCTGGCCGACGATGCAGGCGGCTACAAGCCGCTGCCCGGCCACGCCAGCATTACCTACCGCCCGCGCGACCGCGTGCTCAATGCGATGGAGCCCTGCATCGACCAGTGGCGCGTGTCCGAGCAGATCACCTCCGGCCGCGTGATGCTCGACGACTTCGACTTCAAGAAGTCGCGCGCCTCGCTGCAAAGCGTGCAACAAGACCCGAAGGCCCACGAGCATTCGACCTACGAGGTCTATGAATGGCTCGGCGGCTACAGCGAGCACCAGCAGGGCGACGCCTACGCAAAGATCCGCCTGCAGGAGCTGCAGTGCGCGCACGAGCTGGCATCGGGTCACACCAACGTGGTCGGCATGGCGCCGGGCTACCTGTTCGAGATGACGCACTGCCCGCGCGAATCGGACAACCGCGAATACCTCGTCACCGAAACCCGCTACGACCTGCAGGAGCCCGAATACTCCACGGGCGGCAGCACCGAATCGGTGTGCGAATTCGACTTCACCGTGCTGCCCTCGACCGTGGCCTATCGCCCCGCGCGCAACACGCCGCGCCCGCGCACCAACGGCCCGCAGACCGCCACCGTGGTCGGCCCCGAAGAAATCTGGACCGACCGCTTCGGCCGCGTGAAGCTGCAGTTCCGCTGGGACCGCTATGGCCAGTCCGACGAAAACAGCTCCTGCTGGGTGCGGGTGTCGAGCAACTGGGCCGGCGCCAACTACGGCACCATGCACATGCCGCGCGTGGGCCAGGAAGTGATCGTCGATTTCATCGGTGGCGAGCCCGACCGCCCCATCATCACCGGCCGCGTCTACAACAGCGACCAGATGCCGCCATGGGAGCTGCCCGCCAACGCCACGGCCAGCGGCATCCTCACGCGCTCCAGCACCGGCGGCGCGGCCAACCAGGCCAACATGCTGCGCTTCGAAGACCGCACGGGCGCCGAGCAGATCCTGCTGCACGCCGAGCGCAATCTCGATGTGGAAGTGGAAGCCGACGAGACGCGCGACGTGGGCGGCAACCGCACCTCCGTCATCCACGTCAACGAAAAGCTCGACGTCATCGGCACACGCACCACCACCATCACCGACAAGGAAACCGCCACCTACAACGGCGGCGAAGAACGGCTGGTGAACAGCGGCGGCGTCGAGACCATCAACGGCGGGCAGACCCGCACGGTCAACGGCGGCGAAAACGAGACCATTCACAGCGGCGAGACGCGCACCGTGACGGGTGGCCGCACCGAGACGATTTCCGGCGGAGAAACCCGCAGCATCACCGGCGGCCAGAGCGAAACCATTGCGGGCGGCGAGACCCGCACCACCACCGGCGGCGCAACGTGGACCATCACCGGCGGCCTCACGGCCACGGTGGACGGCGCGGAGATGCTCACCACCAAGGGGCCACGCACGGAGAACATCACAGCAGGCGAGACCCGCAACATCACCGGCACTGTCACCGAAAACGTCAGCGTCGAGATCATCGTGAACGCGCCGAAGGTCACCTTCAACGTGCCCCAACACACCATCAGCTCCTCCCAGGAGAACAACTGGCGGATCGCGCGCGCCAGCGGCTGCGTCTTCCGCTTCGGCGCGGTGGCAACCTCCTTCGACGTCTGGGGCGCAAGAGCGCAGATCTACGCTGCCCTCAACCTGCAGCTGGCAACCGTGAAGATCGACATCTCGGCCTTCAAGAACAAGGACAACGGGCTCAGCCTCGAAGCCTCGGGCGCCAACGTGAAGGCCGCTGGCGCCAAGATCCGCAGCGGCGGGCTGGCGATCCAGGCCAAGGTCATGAGCATCTTCAGCTAGCGCCCATGCAATTCTGGTTGCCCCTGATTTCTGGTGTTCTGATCGTTGTCTTCCTGGTGTTCGTGGTCGTGCACACGGTGCGCAACAACAGGCCGTATCGCGAGGAAGCGCAGCGCTATGAGCGCCTGGTGAAGCAAGGCCAGCCCGCCAGCGCCCAGGTGCTTGCCCTGCGGGAGCTAGCACAGGGCACCTACGACAACGACGTCGAACTGCGCGTGCGCACCGCCGAGCTGGCTGGCCGTCCACCGCTCGAGCAGATGTTCAAGACCCGCATCGCGCGCGAGCTGGTGGTCAATTTCATGCCCGGCCAGACGATTCATGTGCTGATCGACCCGGCCGATTCGACGGCCGTGGCCATCGACCGCCGCCAGTCGACCACGACCATTCCCCGCTGATCCCGAGCGCATTCCCTGTTTCATGAAAGTCATCAAGCCTCTCCGGCTCAGCGTATTGAGCCGCCCGTTTCCATGGCAGCGACGCCAGCGCCTGGGGCTGACAGTGGTCGCCATGACAGGTATGGATGGCGTGCCCATGCTCTACCCGGACGCCGAGCTCTGGCCCTTGGTGGCCGAGGAAATCGGCGAGCAGGGTGTGCTCGATCTCGGCATGCCCAAGCGCAGCGCAGAGTTTTTGGTCACCGGCCACGCCTACACCGCGCACCAGCAGATCCGCAACCAGTGCCTGGTGAAGATGCGCGTCGGCACGCTCGAAAAAACCCTGCGCGTCTCGGGCGACCGCTACTGGCTCGACAAGCGCGCCACGCCGCCGCAAGACTTCGAGCGCATGCCGCTCGACTGGCAGCACGCCTACGGCGGCGCCTCGTTTGCGGACAACCCACTCGGCATCGGCGCCGCGGAAGAGATGGTCAACGGCGTGCGCACGCGCCGGCTGCCGAACGTCGAGTCTGCAGATGCACCTATCCAGCGTGTCGACCAGCAGCCCTCCCCCGCCGGCTTCGGTGCGATCGACGTGATGTGGCCCCGGCGCTTTGCCCGCATCGGCAAGGAATACGACGCCCAATGGGCCAAGGAAGACTTTCCGGCCTTCTCCGGCGACATGGACTGGCACCTCTTCAACGCGGCGCCCGAAGACCAGTGGTGGCGCGATGCCGATCGCATTCCCGATGCCGCGCCTTACGAAATCTGGAACATGCACCCGCACAAGCCCTATCAGGCAGGCCGCCTGCCGGACTGGCGCGCGCGCTGCTTCCTGACGCTGGCTTCCGAGGCCGGCGAGACCACCTTCACCGACGTGCCGATGCGGATGACGACCGCCTGGTTCTTCCCGCACCGCGAGCGCATCGTGCTGATCTACCACGGTGTGGCGGACATCCGCGAAGACGACGCAGCCGACGTCATTCACCTGATGCCAGCGCTCGAAGAAGCCGGCGCCGAAGCCCTTCCGGCCAGCTATTACCAGGGCATCCTGCATCGACGACTGGATCCGGAAAGCGGCGCGCTCTACAGCTTTCGCGATCGGGAACTGGTTCCCGCAGCGGCCATTGCCCCCTGGCTCGACACCGTATCGCTGAAAGACCGGCCACTCGGCCCATTGGCCCGTAATGCGCACAAGCACGGCGAGTGGATGCGCGAGCAGATGCGCCAGCAGATGATCGGCGACGGCCAGGACCCCGCGCGCTACTTTCCGCCCCAGGACCCGGCCGACGACCTGCCCACGCTGGACACCCTGCCCGAATTCGTCGCGCGCACCAAGCGCATGCAGGAAGAAGCCAGGCAGAAGCTGCATACGCAGCAGCAGGAGCTGAGCGAGACACTTCGCACGCGCGCCGCCGAAGCCGGCCCGACGGAGCCGGACCTGAGCCCATTGCTGGCGCTGACCGAAGGCCGCGAGCGCTCCGGGCTCAAGGGGCCTCCCGCCGCGGCGATGGCGCCGCATCTCCAGAGCATGGCCGCGGCCATGTCGGAAATGCCGGGCTCGCGTGCAGCGGACATGGCCCCCGTCGCCGAGCTCCTGGGCCGCGGCGAATTGATTGCCGCGGCGCAACGCAAGATGTACCTGAGCAGCGCCCACCACCAGGACGCCGCCGACCCGATGACACCGGCACGCGCCGCCGAGGTGCGCGAGCAGGTAACGGCGCTGCTCGCCGGCAGCCGCGATTTTTCGGACATGGATCTGACCGGCGCCGACCTCTCGGGCATGGACCTGCGTGGCGCCCGCTTCTGCGGGGCACAGCTGGAAAGCGCCAACCTGCGCGGCGCGCAACTCGACAACGCCGACTTTTCCCGTGCCGTGCTCGCCCGTGCCTGCCTCGACGGTGCTTCGCTGCGCGGCACGCGGCTGGACAACGCCAACCTGGGTTTCGCTCAATGCAGGCAGACCGTGTTCGCAGGCGCCCATCTGCGCAACACGGTGCTGGAAAACATCCTCTGCGAAGACTGCGACTTCAGCGCTTCGCAATGGGAAGACAACACAGTCATCGAGGCCGCATTCGTGCGCTGCCGCTTTCACGGTGCCAGCCTCAAGGTGGTCATGTTTCTCGAGAAGGTACGGCTGGAGCAGCTCGACTTCGAAGAGGCCGTGTTGTTCAAGCTGCATCTCGTGAGCTGCAAGCCCGGCGCAGTCAGCTTCGTGGCAGCCCGACTCGAGAGCAGCGTGTTCGTCGACGTGCAGGCCGATGGGCAGATGGATTTCACGCGTGCGAGCCTGCGCACCACCTGCGTCGTCGGCACCAGCAGTTTTCGCGAGGCGAAGTTCCAGGGCGCGCACCTGCGCGAATGCAGCCTGCGCGAGGTCGCCCTGTCGCAAGCCGATTTCAGCGATGCGCGGCTGGAGAACAGCGACCTCTCCGCATGCGACTTGTCTCGGGCCGATCTCTCTCGCGCCAATGCACGCGACTCACGCTTCGTGCGCACCGACCTGCGGCATGCCAGCCTGCTGAACGCCGACCTGATCGACGCGAGCTTTCAGAAGGCCGACCTGCGCGGCAGCGACCTGCGCGGCGCCAACCTCTTTCGCGCCGACGTGTCCCAGAGCCTCATGGACGACACCACGCTGCTCGACGGCGCCTACACGCACCTGGCCAAGGTCTACCCTGCGCGCCAGGAAGCCGCGGCCGCATGACGCCGCACCGAATGCAATCTATGGTGCAGCGCGGCGAACCGATCAGGGAGCGAAGCTGCAGAGGCTGGCGCCTCGACGGAATGGATCTCTCCGGCGGTGTGTTCCTGGAAGTCGACTTCGACGGTGTGAGCTGCATCGGCACGCACTTCGAAGAAGCCCAGTTCGATCGTTGCACGCTCAACGGCGTGCAGCTGAATGATGCACAGCTCAAGAAAGCCGCCTTCTCGCAATGCGCGCTTCCATCGGCGAACCTGACAGGTGCCGTGCTGGACGATGCGGTGTTTCATCGTTGCCAGTTGCCAGGCAGCGACTTTTCGCAGGCCAGCGTGGCAGACACCAAGTTCATGGAAAGTGCCCTTTCACGCAGCCGCTTTGCAGCCGGCCTGCTGGACCGGACCTTGTTCTTCAAGTCGCCGCTGGATGGTGCCGACCTATCGCAGGCACAGCTTGACCGGGCCGTGTTCTATCAGGTCGACCTGCGCGAGACCGCGCTGGCGGGGGCACGCTTCGAGCGCGTCGTCTTCGTCGAGTCGCGCCTTGCCGGGCACGACTTTTCGAACCACCACTTCCAGCTGTGCCAGTTCACCGACGCTGATCTCGAAGGCTGCAACTTCGAGGGCGCCCACATGGCGCAGTGCAACTTCAAGGGCGCCGTGCTGCGCGATGCGGTGCTGCGCAACGTTCATGCACCGCAGGCGCTGTTTCCCGAAGCCGACCTGAGTCGGGTCGTTGCACGCGGCGCGCATTTCGACCAGAGCCTGTGGATCGACGCGAAGCTCGCGGCTGCCGATTTCGGCGAGGCCAGCATGCAGCAGTGCATCTTCCATCGGGCCGATTGCACCGGCACCAGCTTTGCCGGCGCGGACCTCACCTACGCGGATTTTTCCGGGGCTGCACTGGAAGGCGCGAACTTCGATGCCCGGCTCTTCCGCACCCAGTTGCATGGCGCACGCGACGTTCCCTCTGCCTTGCGCGGCCATGCCGGCGTGCTGCCCAACGACCCCGACCTGTTCGAGGCGGAACGCTGGTCCGCGCAGCGGAATGCATCTTCCATCCCATTCACGAAAGGCGAAACCCCATGAACATCGCAGCATTGCGCAGTCCCCAGGCCGGCACGGACGACGCGCCCGTGCAGCGCCTGGGCAAGGTGGTCGAGCACCTGTCCGAAGGATCGCTGTACCGCGTGGAATGCGACGACGGTGCCTGGCAATGCCGCCGCGCCGCCAGCTGCCTCCTGCGCCCCGAACTCGGCGACACGGTGCTGATTGCCGGGCCCGACCGCTACCACGTGTACCTGATCGCCGTGATCGACCAGGCCGACGACACCACCGCGCACATCGAGACGAAAGGCCATCTCACGCTGGCCACGCCCGCGGGCGGTGTGCGCATCGAGAGCAGCGAAGCCATCCGGCTGCAATCCGCCAAGGCGGTGGAAGTCAGCAGCGAGCGTTTCGCCCTGATCGCGACCGAAGCCGACTGCAAGGTAGACCGGCTGAACTACGTCGGCAACGCCGTCAAGGCCATGGCCGCAAGTATTCATGTCGTCGGCCGGCTGTGCGAGACCGTGATGGACCGCCTGGTGCACATCAGCCGCACAGCCTTTCGCATGACCGAGCAGACGGAGCAGGTGCGTTGCGGCCAGCTCGACTACGAAGCCGCCGACCTTGCCCGCATTCACGCAACGCAGACGGTGGTCACGGCGCAGGCGGTCGTGAAGGTCGACGCCAAGCAGATCCACATGGGCTGAGCCCGGAAACACAAGGAGTCGACAGCATGTTTGCCAACTGCCAGATGATGGGCATGGACCTGGCCTTTCCCGACGTGTGCAAGACGCCGCCGGCCATTCCCATCCCCTACCCCAACTTCGCGCTCGGCCCGACCGCGATTCCCAATGCGTGGAACATCCTCTTCATGTTCGCGCCGGCGCACAACCTGGCGACCGTCACGCCGCTCACCAACGGCGACAACCCCGGCGTGACGCTGGGTGTGATCTCGCCTTCGGTGATGGGGCCTTCGCGCCACATCACCGGCTCGTTCACCGTGCTGCTGAAGGGCAGCCCGGCCACGCGCATGACGAGCCTCTCGGTACAGAACCGCAGCAACGCGCTGGGCATGCGCATCGTGCCGAGCCAGTGCAAGGTGCTGATGCTCGCGGCCTGAGGCCGTTCGTTACTCCGCCTTCACCCCCGCAGTGCGGATGACCTTGCCCCACTTGGCGGTTTCCGCGGTGATGAAGGCGTCGAATTCCTCGGGCGTGCTGCCCGCCGGAATGGTGCCCATCGCGTCGAGCTTCGCGCGCGTCTCGTCGCTCCTGATGATGCGCGCCACCTCCTCCGACATACGCTTGACTACATCGCGCGGCGTAGCGGCCGGTGCAAGCATGCCGGCCCAGGTGCTGCCGGTGAAGCCCGCGAAGCCCTGCTCGATGAAGGTCGGCACCTCGGGCGCCGCCGCCAGTCGCTTGTCGCCCGCCACACCAATCAGCCGCACCTTGCCGGCCTTGGCCTGGTTGATGAGCCCCGTGGGCGCGTCGAAGAAAAGCTGGATCTGCCCGCCCATCAGGTCGGTCAGCGCCGGCACCGCGCCCCGGTACGGGATGTGGATCATGAAAGTCTGCGTCAGCGACTTCCATAGCTCGGTGGTGAGGTGCGCGGCCGAGCCGTTGCCCGATGAGCCGAAGCTCACCTTGCCCGGGTTGGCGCGCGCATAGTCGATGAGCTCGCGCGCGGTCTTGAAAGGCGCATCGACATTCACCGCGGCCAGCAGCGGCGACACACCCATCAGCGACACGCCCGTCAAATCCTTTCGCGGGTCGTAGGGCAGCTTGGGGTACAGCGTGGTGTTGGCCGCGTAGGCGGCGATGACGACGCCGAAGGTCGTGCCGTCGGGCGCCGCCTTGGCGATGGCATCGACGCCTATCAGGCTGTTGGCGCCGGGCTTGTTGTCGATCAGCACCGGCTGACCGAGCTTCGTCTGCAGCCCGATCTGCACCAGCCGCGCCATCTGGTCGGTGAATCCGCCGGGCGTGTAGGGCACGACGATGCGGATCGGCTTGGTCGGCCATGCGCTCTGCGCGAACGATGGCAAGGCGAGGCTTGCGGCGGCGGTAGCGAGCGTGAACTGGCGGCGAGACAGCGTAGCGTGGGGCATGGTGGCGGCGTTGCTTTGGAATGAATGGACCGGGCCATTCTCGAAGCGCCGCACGCCGGCACGGTCAGGGTTTGCCCGGCGAGCGGGTCAGCGCCCTTCGACGTACGCGAGGATCGCGGACAGCCACGACGCAATCAGCACCAGCCAGACCCACACGAAAACCGCCGTGAGCTTGCGCTGCCACGCAGGCGTCTCGCGCAGGTCGCGCGTCACCAGCGTGAGCAGCGCCTGGCCGCCGTTCAGCAACGGCAGCGGCAGCAGGTTCACGGCCGCCAGCTTCGCGGCGAGCATCCCGAGCAGCGGCAGGAACGTGTGCTGCCCGGCAAAGTCCCGTGCACCTCCCACCAGTTGCCGCCCAGTGGTCAGCGGATCGAGCGCGCCCGTCAGGAACTGTGCGAAGCCATGAACCAGACTCGGCACCGCGGCCCCCTGACGCAACACCAGCGCGACAACGATGAGCGCAGCCACGCCCGCCAGCGGAATCAGCACCTGCACCGCGCGTGGCTTGTGATTGAAGGCGTCATCGAAGTAGCCGGGCGGTTTGTCGAGCGGCACACCCTCCTCCCGCGTGTCCTTGAACTGGACGCTGCCGCCCAGCGGCACCGCGTGCAGATGAAAGATGCCGAGCGACAGCAGCCGCGGGCCGAAGCCCAGCGACACCTTGCGCACGGCGATGCCCCACCAGCGCCCCAACGCCGCCATCGCGAAGAGATGAATGCAGACCAGCAGCGCAATGGCGGCGATGAACTTCAGGAAGATGAGCATTTTTTCCAGGTGCCTGCCGTCGCGATCCGACAGCGTGAGGAATCAATTCGTATCCGATTGTTAAACTATTTCGAGCCGTTGCCCGAGAGCCCGTGTCTGCATCCGAAATGCAGGTACAGCCCGGGGCGGCTCATCAAAAAGCAGCAAAACAGTTCACGGGAGCGAGGACATGATCGTTGGCATTGATCTGGGCACCACCAACAGCCTGGTCGCGGCATGGCGGGACGGGCAATCGGCGCTGATCCCCAACGGGTTGGGCGACACGCTGACGCCTTCGTGCGTGAGCCTCGATGAAGATGGCACCGTGCTGGTCGGGCGCGCCGCACGCGACCGGTTGCAGACCCATCCCGACCGCACGGCCGCAGTATTCAAGCGCTACATGGGCAGCGACAAGACCCTGCGGCTCGGCAACCGCGATTTCCGCCCCGAGGAACTGTCGGCGCTGGTGCTCAAGGCGCTGAAGGCCGACGCCGAAGCGGCATTGGGCGAGACAGTCACCGAAGCCGTCATCACCGTGCCGGCCTATTTCTCCGACGCCCAGCGCAAGGCCACGCGCACTGCGGGCCAGATGGCCGGCCTGCGCGTTGATCGCCTGCTGAACGAGCCCACCGCTGCTGCGCTTGCCTACGGCATGCATCACATGGGCGCGGAAACCCGCTTCCTGGTGTTCGACCTCGGCGGCGGCACCTTCGACGTGTCGATCCTTGAAATGTTCGAGGGCGTGATGGAGGTGCGCGCATCAGCCGGCGACAACTTCCTGGGTGGTGAAGACTTCGTCCTGGTGCTGATCGACCTGTTCTTCGAACGGCGCAAGCTCTCGTCCTCGCTGCGCAAGGACGCGCATTTCATGCAACAGCTGACAAGTGCGGCCGAAGCCGCCAAGCGTGCGCTGAGCACACAGCCCAAGGCCACCCTGTCGGTCTGGCAAGGCGGTACGCAGCACACGCTCGAACTCGACGAAAGCACGCTCGAACAAGCCTGCGCCACGCTGCTCAAGCGGTTGCGCACTCCGGTCGAACGCGCGCTGCGCGATGCCAACCTGCGCAGCGGGCAACTCGACAACATCGTGCTCGCGGGCGGCGCCACGCGCATGCCGATCGTGCGCCGGCTTGTCACCACGATGTTCGGCCGCTTCCCTTCGATCGACTTCAACCCCGACGAAGTGGTGGCGCTCGGCGCCGCTGTGCAAGCGGGGCTGAAAGCCAAGGACGCGGCGCTGAAGGAAGTGGTGATGACCGACGTGTCGCCCTACTCGCTCGGCGTCGAGGTCAGCATGCGAATCTCCGAGACCACCTCTTCGCCGGGGCACTTCGATCCGATCATCGAGCGCAACAGCCCGGTGCCCATCAGCCGCGTCAAGACCTACTTTCCGACCAGCAAGGGCCAGATGCTGGTCGACCTGAACATCTTCCAGGGCGAGGCGCGCATGGTGCGCGACAACATCCACCTGGGGCAGCTGCGCGTCGAGCTGCCGGGCATCGCCGCCGAAGAGTCGGGCGTGGACGTGCGCTTCACCTACGACGTCAACGGCCTGCTGCAGGTCGAGGCGACGGTGCAGAAGACGCAGCACAAGTCGAGCGTGCTCATCGAGGGCAACCCGGGCCTGCTGTCGGAAAGCGAAATTGCCGAACGCCTGTTAGCGCTCGACGAGCTGAAGATCCACCCGCGCGACACGCTCGAAAACCGCACGCTGCTGGCGCGTGCCGAACGGCTCTACCAGCAGTTGCGCGGCGACGTGCGTGCCTGGCTTGGCGCGCAGATCCGCGAGTTCGAACGCGTGCTGGCTTCGCAGGACAAGCGCGTCATCGCACCGGCCCAGCGCCAGTTGGAGACACAGCTCAATCACATCGAGCGCGAGGGCTTCATCCTCGGCGACGACTGACGCACGCCTGCTGGCCGAGGCCCCATGACCAGTTCCGTGCCGTTTCTCCGGTACCTGGATCTCGACGAAGACGCGGACGAGCGCGCCGTGCGCCGCGCCTATGCTCAGCGCCTGAAGGCCGTCGACCAGGAAGCCGACCCCGCGGGTTTCCAGGCCCTGCGCGAGGCCTACGAGACCTCGATGCGGTGGCTTCAATGGCGCTTGCAACAGCAGACGGAAGACCACGAGCAGCCTGAACCCGCCCCCGCACCCTTGCCCGCACCGGAGCCCGAGGCGGTCGCGGCAACCGAGCCCATCGCGACGTCACACGATCCGCGCGCGATGGCCGAGGTCTTGCGCGCAGAACTGGCGCAGGCCCTGCACGAGCAGCACTTCACCAAGCCCGCACAAGTGCGCGAGTGCCTGCAGCAGGCGCTCGACGATCCGCGCCTCATCGACATGGACGCGCGCTTTTTCTTCGAGTGGGGCGTCACGGCCATCCTCGCGTCGGGCTGGCAGCCGGGGCACGAACTGCTGTTCGAAATGGCCGTCGAAACCTTCGACTGGCGCCACGACAGGGCGCGGCTGCTGTCGCTGGGCCGCGAGGGGCAGGTCGTGGACAGCGCGATCGTCGAACTCGAAGCCTTTGGCAGCCGCCAGGCGCCGATCTACAACGGCGCGTCGCGCGAGCAACTGATCCAGCGGCTGCGCGAGAGCGAGCGGCCGGACGACCAGGTGCTGGCCGTGTGCCTGCCCGCGGTCGAGCACATGGTGTCGTTGTATCCGCACTGGCTGCACATCGTGACCAACACACGCAACCTCGAGCGCTGGCGCGAATGGGCGCGGGAGGCTGCCAGTCCGGCACGACGACGGCCGGCTGCACCTTCGAAGCCCGAACCGCTGGGCCGCAAGATCGCCTTGGCCATGTTGTTCATCGTCGGGCTATGCGTTCTGTTGTGGTGGACCGCACCGGACGACAAACCTGCCGCCACAGTTGCACAGGCGCATGCCCGAGGGGCGTCCGAAATACCAGGAGAGCCGCCACCAAAGTTCGCCGATGAAGGCACGGTCGGCTCACCAGCCATCTACCTCACGCCCCCCCGGATCCTCTACCCCGCTCAGGCCAAGCGCGAAGGGCAGCAGGGACAAGTGATCGTCGGCGTGCTCGTTCGCAAGAACGGCGATATCGGCGAAGTGCGCGTCGTACAGGGGTCTGGGCATGCGCTGCTCGACGAGGCCGCAGTGCGCGGCATGCGCACGGCCAGCTTCCAGCCGGCCCGGATCGAGGGCCAGAACGTGGATGCCTGGTTCAAGGCACCAGTCAATTTCCGGCTTGGCTCATGAGCACTCAATCGTTTCCCTTCCTGCAGCACCTCGGGCTCGATGACGAGGCGGACGAGCGCGCCATACGCCGGGCCTACGCCCAGCGCCTGAAGCAGATCGACCAGGAGGCCGACCCCGAGGCCTTCCAGGCACTGCGCGAAGCCTACGAGACCGCGATGGGCTGGGCGAACTACATGCAGCAGCGTGCGCAGGCCGCCGCGCAGGAAGCACCGGAGGCGGTGGCGCCGCAGCCGCAGCAAGGCCCCGCGCCGGAGGCGCCACCCGACCGCAAGGACGACGAAGCAGCCTCCCGCGCCCGGCTGGCCGACTCCGAAACGCTCGCCCGCGCTGTGCTGGGCGAACTGCAGGAGCGCCTGGAAGTCCGCCCGCCCACCGACCTCGCCGAAGGCCGCCAGCTTCTCGAACGCATGCTCGACGACCCGCGGCTGCTCGACCTGGACGCACAGTTCCTCTTCGAATGGGGCCTGGCAACGATCCTCGCGCGAGGCTGGAAGCCCGGCCACGAGTTTCTGTTTGGCCCGGCCATGACGTGCTTCAAGTGGCGCGAGGACGGCAGCCGACTGCTGCGGCTGGGGCCCGCGGGGCAGTTCATCGACGTGGCCATCCGCGAACTGGAGATGTACGACCGCCAACTCGACACACATCGCACACCGCAGCGCGAGCTGATCCGCCGCCTGCGCCACGCCCGCCGCCCGAGCGACCGCGTGCTGATCCAGGACCTGCCGCTGGCCGAGCAGTTGAACGCCACCTGGCCGAACTGGCTGCACGTGGTCACCAACACGCAGAACCTCGTGAAATGGCGGGAGTGGGATGCCGAGGTGCCCAAGTGGCGCCGGGCCGTTACCGGCAAGCCGCATGGCACGGTAGCAAAAGCCCGGTCCAAACCCTCCGGCGACAAGGGCTCCAACAATGTCGCCGGCTTCCTGTTTCTCGCGTTCCTTGTGCTCGGGAGCCTGGGCAGGATGCTGTCGTCGAGCAACGATCCCTACATACCGCCCGCTGCGAGCTTTCCGCGCCTGGCCGGCTCTGGCTACAGCCAGCCGGCTCCCTTGCATGTGCCTTCGATCACCCCGGCGGCGCCGCTCACCGCGCCAAGGCCGCCTCCTCCAGCGGTGCCCGCACCCGCCGTAGCCCAGTTCGACGTGGCGAAGAAGACCGTGGCCAGCTTGACCAAGGGCAAAGTAGACGCGAAGAAATGCGCGGACACGGCGGAGATCCTTGGCTATCACGGCCGGGAACACGACAAAGGCAGCTTCGGGCCGGCCTTCGACCGGCTGGTGCTGGACTGCCTCGTCAAGCAGCTGTGGCGGCCGCCGGTGCCGCTTGCGGCTGTGGACGTTTCGCTCAAGCGCAATCAGCAACGGACCAAGGCGCTCATGGACAAGGAGCTTGCAACGATCCGGGGCAGTGCCTGGACCTCGCCGCCAATCGCATGGCGGGCGGACGCACCACCATCACCTCCTCCACCGCCCCCGCCGCAGCCCAAGCCCGTACCGCCGGCTCCGCGCGTGGTGGACGACACCAGCGTCTGGCTGACACCGGGCTCGCCGCTGTCGAACGGTTCGCCGTCCAGGCAGCCTTAGGCGGCATCGGAAAGCCGCAGTCTCACCGCGCCAGCGGCAACCGCATATCGAAGCGCGCCCCGCCGCCCGCTTCGTTCGTCGCTTCGATCCGCCCGCCATGCGCATGCACCACGGCCTGCGACAGCGCCAGCCCCAATCCAAGCCCCGGCGTCTTCTCGTCCGACCGCGCCGTGGCACCGCGATAGAAGCGCTCGAACAGATGCGGCAGTTCGTCTCCGCGAATGCCCGGCCCACTGTCCGCCACACTCAGGACGGCTTCATTCGCCTCCACGTCCGCACGCAGGCTCACGCGCACCGTGGTGCTCGCCGGCGAAAACTTGAGCGCGTTGTCAAGCAGATTGGCCAGCGCGAGGCTCGCCGCGCCGCGCGCCACCCGTGCAGCCACGGGCGGCGCAGGCTCCAATGAAATCTCCAGCCGTCGCTCGCGCGCCATCGGCTCCAGCCGGCGCACGGCCTCTTCCGCCAGCACGTTCAGCGACACCGTCTCGGCCGCGTCGCGCTCCTGGCCCGCGTCGAGCCGGGCCAGCACCAGCAGCTCTTCGACCAGCAGCGTGAGCGATTCGACTTCTTCGAGCGAGGAATGCAGCGTCTCCACATAGGCCGCCGGTTCGCGCGGCCTGCGCAAAGCGAGTTCAAGCTCGGTGCGCAACCGCGACAGCGGCGAGCGCAGCTCGTGCGACGCATCCGCCGTGAATCGCCGCTGCGCCTCCATGCCCTGCTCGATGCGCGCCAGCATGGCGTTGAGCGTGTCGACCAGCCGGCCGATCTCGTCGTTCGTTCCGGGGTGCGGCAGCCTCTCGCCCAGGTTCGCGTCGCCGATGCGGTGCGCCTGCTGCACCACGTCGTCGATGGCACCGAAGGCGCGCCGGGTGATCAGCGCGCCCGCCGCACCCAGCGCCAGCAGCAGCGCGCCGCCGAGGATCAGGAACAGCACGCTGGCCATCGCCACCGTGCGGTTCACGTCGTCCAGCGAGCCGGCCACCTGCACTGCCAACAAGGAAGAGCCGCGCCCCGGCACGGGCACCGAGACCATGCGCGTCGGTTCCTCGCCGAATCCGTCGAGTGTTTCGAACACGGTCTCGCCCGCCGCGAGCCGCTCGCGCAGCGCGGGCGGAATGGGCAGTTGCGCCTCGCCGAGGTTGCTGCTGCGCGCCAGCACGCGGCCCTCGGCGTCGACGATCTGCACCAGCCGGTCGAGCCGCACGAACGACGGCGCGCCGGGGCCGGGCGGGGCCTCGTGCACGATCACGGTGTCGCCCTCGCCGGCGGACAGCAGCATGCCCATTTCGGTCTCGGCCAGCGCGAGCAGCGCGGCATCGAGCTCGCGGTGCACGTTGCGCGCGAACACGAGGTAGGAGCCGAAGGCGGCGATCGCCATCACCACCACGATCACGCTGACGTGCGCCAGCGCCAGCCGCTTGCGGAAACTAAGCATGCCCAACCACGCCGTCATCGGCCAGCGCCAGCCTGAAGCCGCGCCCGCGCACGGTCTGTATCAACGGCGCGGCCGGCGGCGCGTCGACCTTGCGGCGCAGGTTGCTGATGTGCACGTCGATGAGGTTGTCGATGGCGATCAGGTCGTCCTTCCACACCTGCTCGGCCAGGCGCGACCGGCTCACCACCTCGCCGGCATGGCGCAGCAATATCTGCAGGATCGCGAACTCCTTGTGCGTCAGGTCCAGCACCATGCCGCCGCGCAGCACGCGCTGGCTCTGCGGGTCGAGGCTCAGGTCGGCCAGCGCGAGCACCACAGGCCGCATGATCTCGGAGCGACGCAGCAAGGCGCGCACGCGGGCCAGCAGCTCGTCGAAGGCAAAGGGCTTGGTCAGGTAGTCGTCGGCGCCGGTGTTGAGGCCGGCCACGCGGTCGCTCAGCGCGTCGCGGGCGGTGAGCATGAGCACGGGCGTCTTGCAGCCGCGCTGGCGCAGGTCGCGGCACAGCGTGAGGCCGTCCTTACCGGGCAGCATCCAGTCGAGCACGATCAGGTCGTAGGCGACGACGAAGGCTTCTTCGTCGCCCTCCTCCGCCGTGTGCACGACGTCGACGACAAAGCCCTCTTCCTGCAGGCCGCGGGCCAGCAGCCGGGCGGCCTTGCGGTCGTCTTCGATCAACAGAATTCTCATGGCGCGAATCATGCCCCGGCTTCCTGACTGCAGGCCGCAGGGGTGCGCAAGGGCCAATCCTTAAGACATCTTCAGGATTTCTTGAGAACTTCTTAAGTCGCCCTTTCGTACCCTCGCCGAGAGGAGACGGGAGCGGATCGAGGGCATGGGGAAGGCACCCCGTGCGCAGCGCGCCCGTCCTCGCAACGGACGCATTGCGACGATGAAGATGAAAAAGAAATCCCTGTACCAGATGACGCCGGCACGCATCGTGTTCGGCGTACTGACCTGCGCGGCGCTGTGCGTCGACTCCTTCGACAACACCGCCCATGCCGCCACCGCCGCGGCCGCCGCGCCCGCGCCGATGCTCGTGCGCCAGGGCAACCGCCTGAGCGTGCCCGCCGGCTCGCCGCTGCGCGAGCGCCTGCTGGTCGCCACGGTCGGCCAGGACACCCTGCCGCACGAAGTGAGCCTGCCCGCCACGGTGGAGGCCAACCCGGCCGGCACCGTCAACATTCTTCCCCCGCTGACCGGCAAGCTGCTCGAACTGAAGGTGCGCCTGGGCGACACGGTCAAGCGCGGCCAGGTGCTCGCCACGATGGCCTCGCCCGATCTCGCGCAGGCCGTGGCCGACGCGCAGAAGGCCCGCGACGCGCTCGACCTGGCGCAGCGCGCGCTGGTGCGGGCACGCGGCGTGAACGAAGCCGGCTCCAACGCCGCGAAAGACGTGGAGGCGGCCCAGAGCAGCGTCGCGCAACAGACGGCAGAGCTGCACCGCAGCGAAACGCGCCTGCGCAGCCTGGGCGCTGAAGGCAGCGGCGGGCAAGCCGGCCAGGTGCTGAAGATCGTCGCGCCCATGGCCGGCACGGTCACGGCGCTGAATGCCGCCGCGGGCGCCAACCTGAACGACGCCAATGCGGCGCTGATGACGGTGTCGAACCTCGACTCGGTCTGGGTCACGGTCAACGTGCCCGAGAACGTCGTGGGTGCGGTCACCCCGGGGCAGAACGCGGTCATCACGCTGGCGGCCTATCCGGGCCGCAGCTTCAGCGGCAAGGTCGGCTTCGTGAGCGCGGTGCTCGACGCCGACACGCGCCGCGCCCGCGCGCGCATCGTGTTCGCCAACTCCGAGGGCATCTTCAAGCCCAACATGTACGCGACGGCCGTGCTGGGCGTGCCGCAGGGCGCGCAGCCGCAGGTGCCGGCCTCGGCGCTCTTGATGAACAACGACAGCGTGAGCGTGTTCGTCGAGGCCGAGCCCTGGACCTTCGTGCGGCGCATGGTCGAACTGGGCCGCGAGGACGGCGACAAGGTCCGCATCCGCAGCGGCCTGGCCGTGGGCGAGCGCGTGGTGGTGCGTGGTGGTGTGCTGCTGAATGATTAATCTCATCATCACCCAGTTCTTTCGCCGCAGGCACCTGGCCTGGGCGATGTCGGTGGCGCTGGTTCTGTTCGGCGCCTGGTCGTGGACGCAGATGACGGTCGAGGCCTACCCCGATCTCGGCGACGTGACCGTGCAGGTAACGACGCAGGTCAACGGCCTGGCCGCCGAGGAAATCGAGCAGCAGATCACCACGCCGCTGGAACGCGCGCTGAGCAACACGCCGGGGCTGGCCTCGATCCGCTCGAGCAGCACCTTCGGGCTGTCGCTCATCAACCTGAGCTTCAAGGATGGCACCGACGACTACTTCGCGCGCCAGCGCGTGACCGAGCGCATCGGGCAGGTCAGCCTGCCTTCGGGCGCTCAGCCGGGCCTGGGCCCCGTTGCGGGGCCGGCCGGCGAGATCTACCGCTACACGCTCGAATCGGACACGAAGAACCTGATGGAGCTGTCGGAGCTGCAGCGCTGGAAGGTGATTCCCGCGCTCAAGCAGGTGGCGGGCGTGGTGGACATCAACAACTTCGGCGGCTTCACGCGCGAATTTCAGCTCGAGCTCGATCCGGCGCGCCTGCAGAAGTACGGGCTGGTGCTGAACGACGTGGTCACAGCCATCAACAACAACAGCGCCAACGCGGGCGGCGGGCGCATCGCGCGGGGCGACCAGAGCTACGTGGTGCGCGGCATCGGCCAGATCCACACGCTGGACGACCTGGGCACCGTGGTTGTGGCGCAGAACGGCGGCTCGCCTGTGCTGGTGCGCGACCTGGGGCGGCTGCAGTTCGGCCACCAGGAGCGCGGCGGCATCCTCGGCAAGGACACCAACCCGGACACCATCGAGGGCATCGTGCTGATGCTCAAGTACGAGAACCCGTCTCGCGTGCTCGAAGGCGTGCACGCCAAGATCGACGAACTGCAGGCCGAGCTCGCGCCCATGGGCGTGAAGATCGTGCCCTACATCGACCGCGACGACCTGGTGAAGCTCACCGTCGACAAGGTGACGCACACGGTGCTCGAAGGCATGGCGCTGGTGTGCTTCGTGCTCATTCTTTTCCTGGGCAGCCCGCGCAGCGCGGTGGTTGCTGCCGTGGCCATTCCGATGTCGCTGGTCACGGTGTTCATCGTGATGCACTTCACCCGCATGCCGGCCAACCTGTTCTCGCTGGGCGCGATCGACTTCGGCATCATCGTGGACGGGGCCATCGTGGTGATGGAAGCGATATTGCGGCGGCGCGAGGAAGAACCCGAAGCCACGCTCACCGAGGGAAACATCCTCGAAACCGTAAGCCATGTGTCGGGGCCGATCTTCTTCGCCACGCTGATCATCATCACCGCGTACTTTCCGCTGTTCGCCTTCGAGCGGGCCGAGGGCAAGCTGTTCAAGCCGATGGCCTTCACGGTGGGTTACGCGCTGGTGGGCGCCCTGCTCTGCGCGCTGACGCTCATTCCCAGCCTGGCCTACGTGGCGCTGCGCAAGCCGAGCAAGCCCTTCGTCAACAAGCCGCTGGAGTGGCTCACGCGCGCATACCGTCGCGTGCTGGCGAAGCTGCTGGACGTGCCCGCCATCGCCTACGGCCTGAGCGCGCTGGCGCTGGCCGCGGTGATGGTGCTGGGCGCCACGGCCGGACGCGAGTTCTTGCCAGACATCGACGAAGGCGCGCTGTGGCTGCAGGTGCAGCTGCCATCGGGCCTGTCGCTCGACAAGGCCAGCGAGATGGCCACCGAACTGCGGCATGTGCTGCTCGAATACCCGGAGGTGTCGTACGTGGTGACACAGCTGGGCCGCAACGACGACGGCACCGACCCCTGGACACCTTCGCACATGGAGGTGCCCGTGGGCCTCAAGCCCTACAGCGAATGGCCGGCCGGGGTGAACAAGGCCGCCTTCGTGCGCACGCTGACCGAGCGCTTCGCGCGCATGCCGGGCTTCGACGTGGGTATCAGCCAACCGATCATCGACGGCGTGAACGATTCGGTGGGCGGCGCGCACAGCCCGCTGGTGCTGCGCATCTACGGCGACGACCTGAAGGAAAGCCGGCGCATCGGCAACCAGATCGTCGATCTGCTGGAGACGGTGCGCGGCACGGCCTCGGCCTCGCTGTTCCAGGAGCCACCGATTCCGCAGGTGGTGATCGAGCTGAACCGCGAGGCGGCGGCGCGCTTCGGCGTCAACGCGAACGACGTGGCCAGCCTGATCCAGACCGGCATCGGCGGCGCGCCGGTGATCACGGTGTATGCGGAGAACCGCACCTACAACGTGGCAGTGAAGATGCCCAAGAGCGCCAAAGGCAACACCGAGGCCATCGGCGCGTTGCTGCTGAACAGCTCCAGCGGCGCGAAGGTGCCGCTGTCGCAGGTGGCCGACATCCGGCTGCAGACCGGCGAAAGCACCATCTCGCACGAGATGAACGAGCGGCAGATCACCGTGCGAGTGGACAACCGCGACCGCGACCTGGCTTCGTATCTCGATGAGGCACGGGCGCGCATCGCGAAGGAAGTGAAGTTCGACCCGGCCAAATTCAGGCTGCAATGGGCCGGCCAGTTCGAGAACCAGCAGCGCGCGCAGGCCCGCCTGGGCGTGTCGCTGGCCATCGTGGTCTGCATCATGGCGGTGCTGCTGTTCTTCCAGTTCGGCAAGATCCGGCAGGTGGCGCTGATCCTCGGCGTGGTGCCCATGGCCACGCTGGGCGGCCTGATCGCGGTGCACGTGGCGGGCGAAACGCTCAACGTGGCCACTGCCGTGGGCTTCATCGCGCTGTTCGGCGTGTCCATACAGAACGGGATCATCATGGTCGCGAACTTCCGGCGCGTGCGCGGCGAAGGGCTTGCCCTGCAAGCCTCGGTGCTCGAAGGCGCGGCCGAGCGGTTGCGCCCGGTGCTGATGACGGCCACGGTGGCATCGGTCGGCATGCTGCCGGCAGCGCTGGCCACCGGCGTGGGCACCGACGTGCAGCGCGGGCTGGCAACGGTGGTGGTCGGCGGGCTGGTGGTGTCGACGCTGCTCACGCTGTTCATCCTGCCGACGCTGTATTTCGCGATGGAGCGCGTTTTCGAGCGCAAGGGCTGGGGCACGCGCTCGCGCCGCGACCGTTAGGAAGGCTGGAGACACAACACATGAAGAAGACAACAAGCCTTGCGGCGCCCGTGGCGGCCGGCATCGTGCTGCTGCTGGGTGGCTGCGCGGTCGGGCCAGACTATGTGCGACCGCCGCTGAACCTGCCCACGCAGTACACAGCCTCGCCACCCACCAGCAAGGAGGCCGAAGGCGTGCCACTGGCGCACCTGTCGCCCGAGCTCGACGTGCCGGCGCAGTGGTGGCAAGCCTTTCGCTCCGAGCCGCTGAACGCGCTGGTAACGCAGAGCCTGGCGGGCAACCCGACCATCGAGGCCGCAGATGCCGCCCTGCGCGCGGCGCAGGAGAACGAAGCCGCCGATCGCGCCGCGTTCTGGCCCAGCGTGGCGCTGGGCTACTCGCCCACTCGGCAGCGCGTGGCCAGCGCGGTCGCGAGTCCGGTTTCTTCCAACGCGAACCTGTACACGCTGCACACCGCACAGGTAACGGTGTCGTACACGCCCGACGCGTTCGGCGCCACGCGCCGGCAGGTCGAGGGCTCGCAGGCGCAGACCGAGCTGCAGCGCTTCCAGAGCCTGGCCGCGAAGCTCACGCTGAGCAGCAACGTGGTGGCCGCCGCGATCACCGAAGCCTCTCTCCGCGCGCAGCAAGGCGCCACGCTGGAAATCGTCGCGGGGCAGAAAGAATTGCTGCAGGCCTATCGCAAGCAGCAGGCGCTGGGACAGGTGGCGCTGGCCGACGTCGATGCGCAAGAAGCCTCGCTGGCCGCAACCGAGGCCACGCTGCCGCCGCTCGACAAGCAACTCGCGCAGCAGCGCAACCTGCTGGCCACGCTGGCAGGCCGCTACCCGAGCGAAGGCGTGGCGGCGCATTTCGATCTCGATGCCCTGCAACTGCCTGCGGAGCTGCCGCTGACCTTGCCGTCCAGCCTGGTCGAGCACCGGCCTGACGTGCGTGCGGCCGAGGCGCAGCTGCAGGCGGCCAGCGCCGCCATCGGCGTAGCGGTCGCCGCGCGGCTGCCGAACGTGACGCTGGGCGTGAATTCGTATGGTTCGTCGGCCTACACGCTGTCGGAGCTGTTCAAGTCGTCATCGCTGTTCTGGACCGTCGCGGCCAGCGTGACCCAGCCCATCTTCGATGGCGGCGCGCTGAAGCACCGCGAAGCTGCCGCGCGGGCTTCGTTCGACCAGGCGGCCGCGCAGTACCGAGCGACGGTGCTCGCCGCCTTCCAGGACGTCGCCAACACGCTCGAAGCCATCGACGCCGACACCCGCATGCTGCAGGCGGCCCTGAAGTCCGAGCGCACGGCCTCGCAGAGCCTGGCGCGCACGCGGGCGCAGGTGCGGCTTGGTGACGCCAGCGCGTTGTCGCTGCGCATTGCGCAGCAGGCTCAGCAGCAGGCGCTGCTCAATCTCGTGCAGGCCCGCGCGCTACGGCTGACCGACGCGGCGGCCCTCTTCCAGGCGCTCGGCGGCGGCTGGTGGAATACTGCTGCTCCACCGGCGCAGTTAGCCGCCTCGTCTTCTTCCCATTCCCCCGCATCGCCATGAACATCATCCGCCACGAGATGGGCCCCCGCTTCAGCGAGATGGTGACCGTCGACCTGGGCGCCGCGCGCCTGCTCTACCTCTCCGGCCAGGTGGCCGAGAACCCGTCGCTCGACATCACCGGGCAGATGCGCGAGATCTTGCATCACATCGACGACATGCTCGCCACGCAGGGCGCAACGAAGAAAGACCTGGTCAGCGTGACGATCTACCTGCGCACCGTGGGCGACTACGCCGCGATGAACTCTGTGTGGGACGAATGGGTGCCCGCCGGCCACACGCCAGCGCGCGCCACGGTGGGGGCGAAGCTGATCGACTCGGAATACCGCGTCGAGATCCAGGCCACGGCGGCCGTCGGGCCAGTGCCATGAAAGGTATGCGTCGCATGGTCGCTCTGTGGGCATTGACGCTCGGTGGCTGCACCGCCTTCGATGCGCACTCGTTCGATCACTCGGCCGGCTGGCGGACCGCGCAGGTCGTCAGCGTGGGCCGCGCGGGCGATCTGGCCAAAACGGCCGACCATGATTGCGGCGTCGAGGGCGGTGCCGCAGCGCCCTACGCCATCGTGCGCTACCGCAACGGCGGCGTGCACACGCGTTCGATCGGCACAGGGCACTGGCCCACGGGCGCCTCGCTCAAGGTCGGCGATGAGGTGGAAGTGAACATCCTCGACTGCGCCGCGCCGCTGGCGCTTCTCGGTCAGAGCGGCAGCGTCTCGGGCACGCCGTCGCGCTGAAGCCAGCCTTCGAATTCGTCCGACAGCCGCCGTGCCTCCCGCGTGGCCCGGCCCCAGGCGGAGATGCGTGCCTGCGCGTCGTTGGCGAAGTGGATGAAGTCCTTGCGGTCGGGCAGCTTCCCGTTGGGCAGCGACCGCACCCATTCGGGGTCGGGCGCGAGCACCACCATGCGGTCGAGGAAGCCGCTGGCCTTGTGGCGCCAGCGCAGGCCCTTGTCGAGCCAGCCCGGCACCACCGCCTGCTGGAAGTGCGGATACAGCACGATGCCCTCATCGGCCGGCTGGTAGTCGAGGTGCAGGTGGTAGTCGGTGATGCCGCCGTCCCAGTAGGCACCGCGCGGCGCGCCCGGAATGTCGTGCACCGCTGCCAGCAGGAACGGGATGGAGCACGAGGCCTGCAGCACCATGTTGAAGTTGGCCTCGCTCAACGCATGCTGGCGCGTGCGGAAGTCGCGGGTGCCGAAGGGCAAGGCCGCGCCGGGCGTGGAAAACACGCAGCGCTCCAGCCATGCACCCAGGCTCTTGCGGTGCAGGCTGTTGGTGGCAAAGGCGCCCAGGTAGCCGACCGGCGTGCGCGCCCTGCCCTCGCGTCCAAGGATGTGGCGCCCGCGCGATGTCACCACGTGCAGGCGATAGCGCGGATGGCTCAGCACTTCGCCGATGCGCCCGCCGTAGAAGGATTCGAGGCTTTCGGCGAAACGCTCGCTGAGCTGGCTCGGGCTGAGCCGCTTCTGCCCCGGCGGCACTTCGAACTGCTGGTGCACGTAGTCGTGCTCGAAGCGTTCGAAGGCGGCGTCAGGGTCGGCCAGGCAGGCCGTCGACAGCCGCCATGCGCCGATGGAGGCGCCCACCAGATGCACCTGCTGGCTCGACTGCGTGAGCCAGCGGCCGAAGATGAAGCGGTCGAGCGCACCGAGGATCAGCCCCTTGGGGCCGCCGGCCGCGCCGGGGATGGTGCGCACGTCCTGCGGGCGCAGGCCGTGCTGTTTGATGTGCTTGCGGGCCGCGGGGCCGGCGTAGATGCGCAGGGCTTTCATGCCTGTGTGTGCTCGAAGGGGTTGAGCACCTCGACGCCAAACCCTGCGAAATCGCTCACGTTGCGGGTCACTACGGTCAGCGCATGCTGCTTTGCCGTGGCGGCAATCATCGCGTCTTCATACAGCGTGTTCGAACTGCGATGCATCAGCTTCGCCCAGAGCCTGAAGGTTTCTGCATCCATGGGGAGAACGTTGTAGGAAGCTGCAACCAATGCGGCCCATTGCTCGATCTCGCCGGCCTTGGCGGCGTCTTGCTCGCGTGTGAGTTCGATGCCGGCCTGGATCTCTCCTAGCGTCACCGCCGAGAGATGAAGATCGCTGTCCACAATGGGCGTGAGCCACGCGACGACCGCGCCGTGCGGACGAGGCCTGCGGAGTTCGGAAATGACGTTCGTGTCCAGCAGATACATACCGGCCTCAGCGCATTGGCGTGATGCGGCGCCTGCGTGCGGCACCCCGCTGCGGAACCAGGAATTCGGTGCGTGCTTCCGTCGAGAGCAGCAGGTCCTTGAGCGATGGCTTTGCCGTGGCGTGCAAGCGCCGCCATTCAGCTGCAGGAACAAGCACGGCCACCTCGGCTCCACGCTTCGTCACCATTTGCGGCCCTTCGACGAGAGAGGCCTCGAGAAACTCACTGAAACGCGCCTTGGCGTCCTGCACAGGCCAGGTTTTCATTGCAACCACCCATCAAACTAGTTATCTGACTAGTTTAACAGGTGAGGAATCCGCTTACTTGCGCAGGCCCTGCAGCTTTGCAAAAGCGCTGGCCATCTGCCCCGCCGGCTGCGGCGAGTTGTCGCGCCGGCCTTGTTGTTGCTGGCCGCGCCCCGCTCCTTCGAAGCGGTTGTCGCGCGGGCCGTCGCGGCGCGCGGGCGCCGCATCGAGCTTCATCGACAGGCCAATGCGCTTGCGCGCCACATCCACTTCCATCACCTTGACCTTGACGATGTCGCCGGTCTTGACGACTTCGCGTGCGTCGTTGACGAACTTGTGGCTCAGCTGGCTCACGTGGACCAGGCCGTCCTGGTGCACGCCGAGGTCGACGAAAGCGCCGAACTGGGCCACGTTGCTCACGGTACCCTCGAGGATCATGCCCTCGACCAGGTCCTTGATGTCGTCCACGCCGTCGTTGAAGCGCGCCACCTTGAAGTCGGGGCGCGGGTCGCGGCCCGGCTTTTCAAGTTCGCCCAGGATGTCCTTGACCGTGATGACGCCGAACTTCTCGTTGGCGAACAGCTCAGGCTTCAGCGTCTTGAGCATGTCGGCGCGGCCCATCAGCTCGGCGATGGGCTTGCCGGTCTTCACGATGATCTGCTCGACCAGCGGATAGGTTTCGGGGTGCACGCCGGTGATGTCCAGCGGGTCGGCGCCGTCGCGGATGCGCAGGAAGCCCGCGCTCTGCTCGAAGGCCTTGGGGCCGAAGCCGGTCACGTCTAGCAGCTGCTTGCGGGTGGAAAACGCGCCGTTGGCTTCGCGCCAGCGCACCACAGCCTTGGCCACGCTGGCCGACAGGCCCGAAACGCGGCTGAGCAGCGGCACGCTCGCGGTATTCAGGTCGACGCCCACCGAGTTCACGCAGTCTTCGACCACGGCCTGCAGCGTGCGCGCGAGTTCGCTCTGGTTCACGTCGTGCTGGTACTGGCCCACGCCAATGCTCTTGGGGTCGATCTTCACGAGTTCGGCCAGTGGATCTTGCAGTCGGCGCGCAATGGAGGCGGCGCCGCGCAGGCTCACGTCCACGTCGGGCATTTCCTGCGAGGCGAATTCGCTGGCCGAGTACACGGAAGCGCCGGCTTCGCTGACGACGACCTTGTCGACCTTCATTTCGGGCGCGCCGGCTTGGGCGGCCATCTTGGCCAGCAGCTTGATGAGGTCGGCAGCCAGCTTGTCGGTTTCGCGGCTTGCTGTGCCGTTGCCGATGGCGATGAGGTTCACGCCGTGCTTGGCGCACAGCTTGCCCAGCGTGTGCAGCGAGCCTTCCCAGTCCTTGCGCGGTTCGTGGGGGAACACAGTGGCGGTTTCGACCAGCTTGCCGGTGGAGTCGACCACGGCCACCTTCACGCCGGTGCGGATGCCCGGGTCCAGGCCCATCACGACGCGCGGGCCGGCGGGCGCGGCCAGCAGCAGGTCGCGCAGGTTGTCGGCGAACACCTTGATGGCGACCTTCTCGGCGTCTTCGCGCAGGCGGGTGAACAGGTCGCGCTCGGTCGACAACGCCAGCTTGACGCGCCAGGTCCAGGCCACGCACTTGCGGATCAGGTCGTCCGACGGACGAGCCGCATGGCTCCAGCCCAGGTGCAGCGCGATGCGGCCTTCGGCGATGCTGGGCTTGCCCGGTTCGGGCTCCACGGGCAGCACCAGCTTGGCGTCGAGGATGTCGAGCGCGCGGCCGCGGAACACGGCCAGCGCACGGTGCGAGGGCACGCGGCCGATGGGCTCGTCGTACTCGAAGTAGTCGCGGAACTTGGCGATGTCGGCGTTGTTTTCGTCCTTGCCGGCCATCAGGCTGGACTTGAGCAGACCCTCGGCCCAGAGCCATTCGCGCAGGCCCTGCACCAGTGCAGCGTCTTCGGCCCAGCGCTCGGAAAGAATGTCGCGCACGCCGTCGAGAACGAGCGGTACGGTGGAGAAATCGGGGCCCGGCTTGCCGTCGTCCAGCGTGGTGGCGGGCTGCAGGAAGGCCTTGGCTTCGACGGCCGGGTCGAGCGTCGGGTCGGCCAGCAGCTTGTCGGCCAGCGGCTCGATGCCGAATTCGCGGGCGATCTGGCCCTTGGTGCGGCGCTTTTGCTTGAACGGCAGGTACAGGTCTTCGAGTTCCTGCTTGGTCGGCGCGAATTCGATCGCGGCGCGCAGTTCGGGGGTCAGCTTGCCCTGCTCGTCGATGGCCTTGAGCACCGCCACGCGGCGGTCTTCGAGTTCGCGCAGGTAGGAAAGACGCGCTTCCAGTTCACGCAGCTGGGTGTCGTCGAGGCCGTCGGTGGCTTCCTTGCGGTAGCGGGCGATGAATGGAACCGTGGCGCCTCCGTCGAGCAGTTCGACGGCGGCCTTCACCTGGTTCTCGCCGACCTTGATTTCGGCGGCGAGCTGGCGAATGATTTTCTGCATGTCTTGAGCGCGTCCCTGGCAAAGCGCGGGAGTTTGCCATAGGCGCGGATGGCGTCCGTCCGGGCGGCCCGGCGGGCGTGTTACAGCATGCTTTCCGCTTCGGCCCGGGTGCCGGCTGGCGCCTGCACCTGGCTCGGGACCACCAGCAGCACGCTCAGCCCGCGCGGCGCGGCATTTTCGATTGTCAGCTCGCCGCCGATGGCGTCGGCCCGGGAGCGCATGCTGCGCAGGCCCTTGCCCGTATCGGTGGAAGACGCGCTTCGCGAACCCAGCCCGCGGCCGTCGTCGCGCACCTCCAGCATCAGCAATCCCCGGTCGCGAAGGCCCAAGCGCAGTTCGACGCGGGTCGCCTGCGCATGCCGCAGCGCATTGGACATGGCTTCCTGCGCCACCCGGCAGATCTGCATCGCGGTTTCCGGCGGCACCCAGCGGGTGTTGGCCTCACTGGCGATGTGCCATTCGAGCCCGATGCCGAGCCGGTCGAACGCGGGCTGCAGCCGGTAGCGCACGTGGGCCAGTCGCTCGACGACGGTGGCGGAAGTCTGGTCGTCGAGGTCGTCCACCGTCATCTGGAGTTCGAGCAGGCAGTCCTGCAGGGCCATCGACAGGCTGCCGGGCCCGGCGGACCGGGGGTCCTGGCTGGCCAGCAGCGCCACCAGCCGGGAGCCCACGCCGTCATGCAGATCGTTGGCGATGCGCCGTCTTTCGGCGACCACCGCCTGCGATGGTCGATGGTCTGCGGCACGGCGCCGGAAGACAAGAAAACAGACGCTCGCGATGAGCGCGGCAAGCACCGCCACGTTCAGCGCCTGCAGCGCCCAGAAGGCGAACGGCATGCCATCCGCCGTCACGCCGATGGCCGAAGTGGCCCGAATGACCTGCGCGGTCACGGGCGTCAGGTGCAGCGCACCCGCCAGGCCGGCCCACATCAGGAGCCGCCGGCGCGAGACGCGCGTGCGCAGCCACGTCAACAGCACGCACCACGAGCCGATCGACAGCCACACGAACTGGTCTTCCAGGAAGTGCGGTAAAGAAAGGGCCTGCGGCGCCAGCATGGCATGGGCTACAGAAGCCCCCGGTGGGAGGCAAAGCTCACGGCCTGCGCGCGGGTGTGGGCGTGCAGCTTGCGGTAGATGTTTTTGACGTGCGCGTTAACCGTCTGGGCGCTGATGGTGAGCTGCAGCGCGATTTCCTCGGTAACGTAGCCTGTCGCTACAAGTCGTAACACTTCGCGCTCCCGCGCGGATAACGTCGCCTTGGTGTCCGGCGGACGCACCGGATTGACGTTGGAGCGCTTGTGATCGAGGTGCACGAGCAGCCGGCGCGCCAGCCGGGGCGTGATGGCGGCACCGCCGTTCACCACCTGCAGTACGGCCTGGGCATAGCTCTGGAACCAGGCGTTCTTGACCAGGTAGCCGGAGGCGCCGAGCTCGAAGGCATGCAGCACCTGGGGTTCGTCCTCGAGCGCCGAGATGACGATGATTTCCGCCGCGCTACGGTGCCGCTTGGCCTCTTCGATGAGCTCGAATCCGCTGCCGTCGCCCAGGCGGATGTCGACCATGAGCACGTCGAACTCATGCTGCATCAGCAATCGTCGGCCTTCGCGCAGCGTGCCGGCCTGCCCTTCGAGCTGAATGCGCAGGTCGCCCAGCAATTCCTGGGCGATGACGCGACGCACGAAGGGGTCGTCGTCCACCAGCAGGACGCGCACGGGTTTGGTCTGTTGCCCGGTCAGGAAATCGGGCCACGGGAGAGTGTCGGCGGACGGCGAGAGGAGCCCGCCGAACTGGCCGGGGTTGGCGTATTGCTTACCCCCGCTGCCCACATCTGTCAATGAAATGTCGAGATCGCTTTCCATTCCAGCCCCTTTGTGACACATAGCACATCTTGTTCGTGACCAAAAGTTAATTCATTTCTACTCAAATTTTTGGTTTCAGTTTTTTTGATTACTTTGGTTGCATTTTGTTTCCATTAGTCAACAATGTCCATCGAAAGTTGTAGTTTTTCTCTCGGACATTGCATCGGGGGGCCCTCCACCCGCGGCCCCCGAAACGGTGCAAAACACACCTTTCGCCATAGCCTTGCTCTACCCAGCACTGGGCATTTTTCGCTGGTTCCTCGACGCAGAAACTGCACCTCGGTCGTGACGGAAGCATTTCAAGCAGTGCCACTGACCGCTAGCTGATGGCCGGATCGATCCGGCAATCGGGTTCGTTTCAACAACTTTCGAGGAAGCATCATGAAGAAGACACTCATCGCGATCGCAGTGGTTCTGGTTGGAAGCGTTGCCTCGGCAACCAGCACCACGGCCCTCGCCGCCACCAGTACGACGACCGGCTCTTCCAGTTCCGCCGGATCCGTTGCAGCCAGCTCGGGCACGGGCAGTGCACTGAGCTACAACGCGGCCAACTCCAGCTCGTCGGCCAGTGCCAACGCTGCAGGCGGCGCAGTCAGCTTTCCGGGTCTGCGCATCGGTGGCGCAACGGCAGGCGGCTCGGCGACCACGCAAGGCCGCGTGACCAGCGTGGCTGCAACGACAGGCAATGGCGCCGCAGCGGGCGCTGCCAATGCCTCGGCCAATGCAGGCGCGACCGCCAATGCCAACTACAGCGCGGGCGGCCCCAACTCCGTGAGCGGCAGCGCAGGCGGAACCGCTGGCTCCACGACCAACAACACGGCCGCAACGGCCGCGGGTCCTGGCGGTGGTCTGGCCGTGGTAACGCGCACCTCCGGCACGACGTCAAGCTTCAATGCCTCGTCGGGCGCCGTCAACGGCTTCGTCAACGGCACGACCACCTCGGCAACGGCGGGCTCGACCGGCGGCTCCTTCGGCGTGACCAACCTCAGCTTCGGCAATGCCGCTGGCTTCAGCAATGGTGGCGGTACCGGCGGCCTGGCTGGCTCCGGCGCAACTGCATCGGCTCCCTGAGCCGTTCTCGCACCGGTTGTTGCACTCAGAAATGGGGAGGGGCTAGCCCCTCCCCGGCTTCCAAAGGAGTTGAGAACATGAAAAAACTTATTGTCCTGACCTTGCTGGGCTTGTCCGCGGGCGCCATGGCGCAGACCACGGCGGGCGGTGCCAACAACCAGTCATCGAGCTCAGCCACCACCTCGGCCCAGGGCAACACCCAGGCCGTGAACTTCAACACCAACACCCCTGCAGATACCCGGGCGACGCTGAACCAGAACGTCAACAACACGGGCGCCACGACGAGCACCGTCGACTACCGGGGCAGCTACACGATCAAGAACGTGCCGTCGGTCAACGGCCCGAACCTGACGACGAGCAACGACACCTGCATGGGCAGCACGAGCGCAAGCGCGAACGGACCGGGCGTCGGACTCAGCTTCGGCACCACCTGGACGGACGAGCACTGCAAGCGCCTGAAGATGAGCCGCGAACTCTGGAACAAGGGCATGAAGGCAGCCTCGCTCGCCATGGACTGCATGGACCCCGCGGCCCTGGCTGCGCTGGAGATGACGGGCACGAAATGCCCGCAGTCGATGACAGCGGACGAGCGCGTGACCGCCTACGGTCCGCAGGCGTCGGCAATCGGTGCACCTGCGGCGCCGCCGCGCCCGGTGGCTGCGGCTGCGCCAATGGCGCCCGTCGCAGCGGCACCAGTGGCACCGCAACCCGTGGCGGCCGTTGCCCCTGTCGCGCCGGCTGCACCGCCCGCTCCCGCCTCGGCCCCACTACCGCTGCCACCAGCGCCCATCGCCGAAGTCACGCCCCCCGCGCAGCCGGTGGCCACGGCCCAGGACGAGCCTCCGGCGGCGGTGTCGATGCCCGTTGCCAGCGCTACGGTGACGGCAATGGATCCGGGCGAAGTGGCTGCCATCCGCGCGGCGCGGCCGGCCGGCGACGTTGCATCCGCATCGATGGCAGTCCGGCAATGACCGCGTGGAGCCTGACATGACCAGGACCGTAATCCTCTGGCTGGCGGCCTGCTGCACGGCGACAGTCGCGGCTGCAGCGGCCGCGCCCTCGCCGCCGGTGCTGCGCATCGAGCGGATGAACATGGGCAGCGGCTTGCAGAACGCACGGGGCACCGAAAACGCCGAACCGGTCGGCACCCTGGGCGTGTGGCACGTGCCGCAATACCTGCCGGGCTTTCCGACAGCCGCGACGATCTGGCCGCGCGTGATCATCCTGCAGTGCGCGAGCGACCTGTGCTCCGGCTACGAGATCACTCCCGAAATGGGACGCGGCGAATACCTCTTCTTCGTACCGGAGAAGAAATAAACAGCGCAGGCCCGCGCGGCCGGGCGGCCGCGGGCTTGCGCTGCCTTACCCTTCGCGGATGACATTCCTTGCGCGCGTCCTGCGCGTCTTGCGTGCCCTGCTCCGCGCCGTTGGCACCGCGCTCATCGTTCCCCTGCTGCTCTTCGAGGAGTGGGGCTGGGAGCCACTGGCTGCGCTGGCGGCACGGCTGTCCCGCCTTCCCTTCTGGGCCGCGCTCGAAGAACGGCTGCGCCGGCTGCCGCCCTGGGGCGCGGTGCTGGCCTTCTTCGTGCCCATGTTGCTGCTGCTTCCGGTGAAGGTGCTGGCTCTCTTTCTCTTCAGCCGCGGCCATGCAGCCACGGGCCTCACCGTGCTCGTGCTGGCCAAGCTGGCGGGCACGGCCGTCGTCGCGCGGATCTTCCAGCTGGTCGAAGGGCCGCTGATGCGCATTCCGTGGTTCGCCCGCTGGTATCCCAGGTGGAAGGCCTGGAAGGACCATGTGCTCACCATCGTTCGCCAGAGCCGCCCGTGGCGTCTGGTGCGGGCGCTGAACCGGCGCATTTCGCGGGGCTGGCGGCGGTTCAGGGAAGGTTGAGTTGGTTCATTTTTACCCGGGTATATTGCCATTTCAATTTAACCCGGGTAATATTTGATGCATGAACCTCTCTGAAGAAACCCGGCGCGCCCTCACCCGCCATTACAAGGAAACCCCGCGCCCGGCCGGCGTCTTCGTCATCCGAAACAAGCTGAGCGGCCGCGTCTATGTGGCCGGCAGCCTCGACGTCGAAGGCGCCATGAACCGCGCGCGTTTCGAGCTGAACATGCGCGCTCACCGCAACAAGGCGCTCCAGCAAGACTGGAACGCGCACGGCGCCGGCAATTTCATCTTCGAAGTGATCGACCGGATCAAGGAACGCGAAGACCCCGATTTCGATCGCAAGGCCGAACTCGACAGGCTCCTGCCGCTCTGGCAGGAAGAGCTTCAATGCTTCGGCCCGAACGGCTACAACACGGCATGAGCGCCCACGCAACGTACGGCCGCGAGATGCCGCACGCCGGAGCGCATCAGCGAGTAGATTACGCACCTCGTTTCGCTTGGCACCCCCAGGAACAAAACACCCGAATGTCATCTGACACCCCACCCACCACCCTGACCGTGTTCTTCGGCTTCCAGCGCATCGCACAGGGCAGCAAGGCCGAAGTGCTCGACCAGCTGCGCCGCCGCGACGACCCCGGGCCGTACCTTGTTTTCGACGACCAGACCGGCACGCAACTCGACCTCGACCTGCGCGAGTTGCTGCCTGAATTGCGCGATCACGAAGCCGAGCACCGCGACGATGCCCCGCGCGGCGTTGGCCGGCCCAAGCTCGGCGTGGTCGCACGCGAAGTCACGCTGCTGCCGCGCCACTGGGACTGGCTCGGACGCCAGCCCGGCGGCGCCTCGGTCGCGCTGCGCAAGCTGGTCGACGACGCCCGCCGCGTGAACGCCGAGCGCGACACCGTGCGTGCCGCACACGAGGCCACCTACCGCTTCATGACCGCCATCGCGGGCAACCTGCCCGGCTTCGAGGAAGCCACCCGCGCACTGTTCGCCGGCGAGGAGCAACGCTTCGGCAACCTGATCGAGCCCTGGCCCGCCGACGTGCGTGCCCATTTGCAGAAACTGTCGGCCGCAGGCTGGCCTCCCCAATGAGAACAACACCCGAGACAACCGGCGTCGGCAGCAGCGCCGACCCCAGCGGCCTGCAAGGCGTGCCCGTGGCGCCAGTCAATGCGCCGCGTCCGCTGTGGAAGGTCTTTCTTTTCTTCCTCGCGCCGATGTTGCTCAGCAACATCCTTCAATCGCTCTCGGGCACGCTCAACAACGTGTACGTGGGGCAGATGCTTGGCGTGGGCGCGCTGGCCGCCGTGTCGAGCTTCTTTCCGGTGATGTTCTTCTTCATCGCCTTCATCATCGGCCTGGGCGCCGGCGCTTCGGTGTTGATCGGCCAAGCCTGGGGCGCGCGCGACGTTGCCAAGGCCAAGGCCGTGGCCGGCACCACGCTCACCGTCGGCGTGCTGATGGGCCTGGTGATCGCGGTGTTCGGCGGCGCGTTCACCACGCCGATGCTGGCCGCGCTGGGCACGCCGCCCGACGTGCTGGCCGACTCCACGCGCTACGCCCGCATCATGCTGATCGCAATGCCTGGCGTCTTCGTGTTCCTGCTGGCCACCGCAATGCTGCGCGGCGTAGGCGACACCGTCACGCCGCTTCTCACGTTGGTGATCTCGACGCTCATCGGGCTGGTGGTTACCCCCGCGCTCATTCGCGGCTGGGGCGGTCTTCCGCAGCTCGGCGTGGCGAGCGGCGCGTGGGCGTCGGTGCTGTCCTTCATCGTGGCGACCACGTGGCTCGGCTTCCGGCTGCGCCAGAAAAAGAGCCCGCTCGCGCCTGACGCGGCATTCATGCGCAACCTGCGCATACAGCCGCAATTGCTGAAGGCCGTACTGCGCATCGGCGTGCCCACGGGCGTGCAGATGATCGTCGTGGCGCTGGCCGAAGTGGTGCTGCTCTCGATGGTCAACGGCTACGGCTCGAAGGCCACGGCGGCCTACGGCGCGGTGAACCAGGTGGTGGCGTACGTGCAGTTTCCGGCGATCTCCATTGCCATCACCGCGTCGATCCTCGGCGCACAGGCCATCGGTGCGGGCCGCGCCAACCGGCTCGGCGCGATCGCGAAGACGGCGCTGCTGATGAATCTGGTGCTGACCGGCGGGCTCGTGCTGCTGGGCTACCTGTTCTCGCGGCCGCTGATGGGCTTTTTCATCACCAGCGCGCCGGTGATCGAAATTGCCCAGACGCTGCTGCACATCATGCTGTGGAGCCTGGTGATCTTCGGCATGGCCGCTGCGCTGTCGGGGATCATGCGGGCCAGCGGCTCGGTGCTGGTGCCCACGCTGATTTCCATCGTCTGCATCCTCGGCGTGGAAGTGCCGGTGGCCTGGGTCATGAGCCACCGCATCGGGCTCGACGGGATCTGGATCGCCTACCCCGTGACCTTCGGCGCGATGCTGCTGCTGCAGACCGCGTACTACCAGCTGGTGTGGCGCAAGAAGGCAATCCACCGGCTGGTGTAGCCGCCACACCTTGGCCGGGGCGACGGCAGATCACTCCCCGTCGAAGGCTTTCTGCGCCGCGGCGAGATCGAGCTTGACCATCTTCATCATCGCCTCCATCGCGCGGGCGGCCTTGGCCGGGTCCTTGTCCTGGAACATGCGGATCATGGCCGTGGGCGCAATTTGCCAGGACACGCCGTAGCGGTCGGTGAGCCAGCCGCACTGCACCGGCTCGCCGCCGCCTTCGAGCAGCTTGTCCCAGTAGTTGTCGACCTCGGCCTGCGTCTCGCACTTCACGAACATCGAGATGGCCGGGTTGAACTTGTACTGAGGCCCGCCGTTGAGCACCATGAACTCCTGCCCTTCGAGCTCGAAGGTCGCGGTGAGCAGCGAGCCCTTCTTGGCTGGGTTGACGTCGCCCCAGAGCAGCTTGTCGGTCACGCGCGAGTTCGGAAAGATGGAGGTGTAGAACTTCAGCGCGTCTTCGCCGTTGCCGTCGAACCAGAGGCAGGGAACGATCTTCTGCATGGGATCTCCTTTGCTTGAATGATGAACCTTGAGGTTCAGTATCAAAGCGGCAGGAGGCTCTTGTCAACCCGTGCAACGCCTGTCAGTGAGAAGTTGACAGGCTCGTCCTTCCCGGCCGTCAGGCGATGCGGTAGAAGCCCTGGTCGCTGCGCACGCCCGCATTCTTCGTGAACGCAACCGGATCGAAGCCTTCCTCGGCGAACTTCTTCTTCACGAACTCGGCGGCCGAGGCCACGGCCTGCTCGCTCGCCCACTCGACCAGCGTCACCACGTTGAATTCGCCGCTGCCGCCGGTCTGGTCCAGCACGTAGGTGCGCTGGCAGCCCGGCCAGGTGCGCAGCGTCTGCTGGATGCGCTGCATCTGGGCGATGAACTCGTGGCGGGCTTCGGCGGGCACGACAAACTTGTCGATGCGGAAGACGGGACCGGATTGGAGGGGGATGGCATCGTTCGACATGAAGCGGGTTCCTTGATGAGAAAAATGCGCACAGGACCTGCGCGCTGAAAGTTATTCTCAAACCTCAAGCAAAGTTGAGGTCAAGAGGTTTTTCTCCACATGAACGACGCACTGCAAAAGGCCGGCATCTCTCCCACGCTCACCGTCGGCGAAGTCGCGCGCCGCAGCGGCGTCACGGTGTCCACCCTGCATTTCTACGAGGCACAGGGCCTGATCGACAGCACCCGCACTGCAGGCAACCAGCGGCGCTATCCGCGCACGGTGCTGCGGCGCGTGGCCTTCGTGCGGGTAGCGCAAAGGGTAGGCATTTCGCTTGCCGACATCGGCACGGCGCTGGCTACCCTCCCCGCATCCGCTGCGCCCAGCCGCGAAGACTGGGCCCGTCTGTCGGCCGCGTGGCGCACCGAGCTGGACGAGCGCATGGCGCAGCTGCAAAAACTGCGCGACACGCTCGACGACTGCATCGGCTGTGGCTGCCTGTCGATCGACCGGTGCAAGCTGCGCAATCCGCTGGACCGGCTGGGCGCCGAGGGCCAGGGGCCGCAACGCCTGCTGGTGAGGCGCGGCGCCTAGAAGCCGTAGAGCGCCGCCGGGTTGTCCACGAGGATGCGCCGCCGCGTGTCATCGCTGGTCGCCCAGGAAAACAGCAGGTCGTACAGCGGCGCGCTTTCGGGCCTGGGGTTGCGCCCCGGGTGCGGCCAGTTGCTGGCCCAGAGGCAGCGCTCGGGAAACTTTTCGGCCAGCGTGCGGGCCAGCAGGCTCACGTCGTCATAGCCGGGTGCGCCGGTCTTCGAGGTTTCGTAGGGCGCCGAAAGCTTGATCCACACGCGCCCCGAATCGAGCACGCGCAGCAGCGACTGGAACGACGGGTGGTCCGGCGCCACCGGCTCCAGGAACTTGCCGTTGTGGTCCAGCACCAGCCGGCACGGCAGGCGCTTGAGCACTGCCTCGTGTTCGGGCATCGTGCGGCCGTCGAGCTGCAGGTTGACCATCCAGTCGGCATTGGCCAGCCGCGCAGCCATTGGTTCGAGCGATGCCCAGCTCAGCACGCCGCCGATCATCATGTAGCGCACGCCGCGCATGCCGCCCGCGTGCAGGCGCGCGATCTCGGCATCGGCCACGTCGGGCGCTACCAGCGCGATGCCGCGCGCTGTATTGCCGAACTGAGCCAGCGCATCGAGCGTGCAGCTGTTGTCGAAGCCATAGCCCGTGGGCTGCACGACCACGGCGCGGTCGATGCCCAACGGCTGCTGCACCTGTTCGCGATAAGCCGACACGGGCGAATGCGGCGGCACCCATGCGACGTTCGGAATCAACGGGAAGCGGTCTTCGTAGATATGGACGTGGCAATCGCAGGCGCCTGCATAGCGCGCATTCCGGGTCGGTTCCATGGAGCTCTCTTTGCGGGATGTGTGAGTCGGACGTTCAGGCGCGCGCACCAAAGGCCTGCTGCCAGCGATAGGCCTCGGCCGCGTTCACCGCGCCCTTCGGTGCCCTGCCCTGGAAGATTTCGGCCAGCTGCGACACGGTCTCCATCGCCTGATGCTCGACAGCCGCCGGCGTGAGTCCGCCGATGTGCGGCGTGGCGATCACGCGCGGATGCGCTGCCACGCGCGGCGACGGCATCTGGTCAGGCGCGCGGCCCACGTCCACAGCGCACCCTGCGATCGTGCCGGCATCGAGCGCGGCGAGCAGTGCGTCTTCATCCACCAGATTGCCGCGCGAGGCATTGATGAAGTAGGCATGCGGCCGCATCGCGGCGAAGGTCTTGGCATTCATCATGTCTTCGGTCGCCTCGGTGGCCGCCGCGAGGCAGACAACGAAGTCCGACTGGGCCAGCAACGCGTCGAGCTCCACCTGCGCGAACTCGACCCGGCCTGTCGCGGTGTACGGATCGTGCACAACGATGCGCATGCCGAGCGCCAGCGCCACGTCGCACAGGTAGCGGCTGATCTGCCCATAGCCGATGACGCCCAGCGTGCTCCCGCGCAACTCGCGCCCCATCGCCGGCACCACGTGCCGGCCCGCGTGGTAGCCCTCGGCCGAGGCGCTGATGTGCCGACCCAGGTCGATCATCACGCCCACGATCCACTCCGACACCGAGGGAATGAACCCCGCGCTCGCCTGCGTCACCAGCACGCCATGCCGGCTGGCGGACGCCACGTCGATGTTGCGGATGTCGATGGCGCAGCGCACGAAGGCCGTGAGCTGCGGCAACGCGGCGAACAGCGCCTCGTCGCCCACCGTCTGGCGGTAGGAAATGATGGCGTCGCAGTCCCGTGCCAGCTCGACCAGTTCGCGCGACGAGAGATCGGTGTCCGTAGGGTTGAAGCGCACTTGCGCAATGGCCTGCAGGGCGGCAGCAGCGCGGTCGCCGAAGTAGTGGGCGAGCTTGCTTTGCGGATGGCTGACGAAAACCGTGGTCATGAAAAAAGACTTCTGCTCAGGGAAAGAAAAGAACTAGCCGCGCGGCGGCGCCACCGATTCGCGCGCCACCAGCGTGGGCGCAAAAACGAACTCCTGCGTCGAGATCGACGGATCCGACAGCCGGCTCATCACCCGCTCGACCATCACCTGCGCCATCTCGGGCACCGGCACGCGCACCGAGGTCATCGCGGGGTGCATCAGCATCGAGAGAAACACGTTGTCGATGCCGATGACGGACACGTCCTGCGGCACCTCCAGGCCCGCATCGCGAAAGCCCGCCATCAGGCCGAAGGCCAGCAGGTCGTTCACGCCGATCACGCCGGTCGGGCGATTCTTCGACTTCGCGATGAGTCCGGCCTGCATGCGGCCGAGCTCGCTCATCATCGAATCGCCGTATTCGTCGACCGGCATGCCTTCGATGACCTGCGCGCTGCCCTCGAGGCCCGCGCTCTTCGCGGCAGCCAGGAAGCCGTTGATCTTCTCGCTGCGGCTCATGGTGCGGCCCGACGGGGTGACGAAAGCCAGCCGGCGATGCCCCTGGTCGATCAGGTGCTGCGTGGCGATGCGCGACGACTCGAAGCTGTCGACCGTCACGTGGTCGATCACCGAGGCCCCACCCGATGCGGCGGGCGTGGCGCGCCGGTCGTAGCTCACCACCACCAGCCCACGCTCGGCGGCAGCCTCCACGTGCTGCTCGTCGACCAGCGACGAGATGATGATCACGCCACGCACGCCATGCGCCATCAGGTCTTCGAAGAAATGCGCTTCCTTGGCGGCGTCGCGGTAGGTGTTGCCGATCATGATGCGAAAGCCGTAGCGCTCCTGCGCCAGCGTCTCGATCTCTCGGGCAATGAAGCCGTACATCGGGTTGGCCATCGACGGCACCAGCAGGCCGATCAGCGGCGTGTACCCCGTCTTGAGCTGCCGCGCCGAGGTGTTGGGCCGGTACTTGAGCTCGCGGATGGCGGTTTCGACGCGCGCCAGCGTCTCCTTGGCCATGCGGTCGCTGCGCCCGTTCAACACGTTCGACACGGTGCTGGTCGACACCCCCGCCCGCTGGGCGACATCGCTGATTCTGCTCACGGCATCCTTCCTGTTGTCTCTGGTCTTCGTCTTGTTGCGGTCCGCTCACATCCCCATGCGCAGCGGCAGCCACGTGGAGAAGGCCGGCACCAACACCAGCACCACGAGGGTAACGAACAAGACGGCCAGGTATTTCATCATCGGCCGCGCCACGTCCTTCACCTGCGTACCGGTGATCGCGCAGGTGGCGAACAGGCCCAGCCCGACCGGCGGCGCGAACAGCCCGAAGCCCATGGCAATGACCATCACCGTGCCGAAGTGCAGCGGGTTCACGCCCAGCTGCGAGGCAATGGGCGTGAGCAGCGGCCCGAAGATGATGAGTGCCGGCGCGCCTTCGAGGATGGCGCCGAACACGATCATGATGAGCACCGACAGCATCACGAACATCGTGCTGCCGTACGAGTGCGCAAAGCCGATCATGAATTCCGACAGGTACTGCGGAATCTGCTGGATCGTGAGCGCGAACGACAAGCTCGACGCCGCCGCCACAATGAACAGGATGCCGCCCGCCATCGACGCCGAGCGCACGAACAGCCGCGCCACCGACTTCACCGTGAGCTCGCGAAAAGCCAGCCACCCCACCACCAGCGCATAGACCACCGCGAACGAAGACACCTCGGTCGAGGTCGCGATGCCCGAGGTCACGCCCTTGCCGATCATCGCCACCATGACCAGCGCCACCAGCGCGCCGCCCAGCAGGCGGAACATGGGCGTGCGCACATCGAAGGCCTCGTCGGGGTTGATCTTCGTGCCCACGTAGATGGTTACCGCCGCCAGCGACACCGCCAGCACCACGGCCGGTATCAGCCCCGCCATGAACAGCCCGGCAATCGAGATGTTCGCCACGAAGCCCATGATGATCATGTTGATGCACGGCGGAATGGTCTCGGCCATCACCGCTGTGCACGCCAGCAGGCCGGCGGTTTCGTTCGGGTCCTGCTTCGTCCTGCGCACGGCCGGCATGATGATGCCGCCCACTGCCGCGATGTCGGCCAGCTTGGAGCCCGATACGCCCGAGAAGAACGCAGTGGCCGTGATGGTGATGAGCCCCAGCCCGCCGCGCAGCCGCCCGAACATGCGCAGCAGCAGCTCGATGAGCCGCGACGACATGCCGTTGGCCTCCATCAGCAGGCCCGCCAACACGAAGAACGGAATGGCCAGCAGCACATAGTGGTCGGTGCCCGCCATCACCTGCTGCGAATACACCAGCATGGGCAGCGACGGATCGGCCATGAAGAACACCAGCGACGACAGCGCGAGCACGAAGGCAATCGGCATGCCCAGCGCCATGCCGCCGAGAAAGCCCGCCACGAGCAGCGCCCAGGGCGGAATGGCGTGCTCGCTCATCAGCGTGTTCCAGCCCACCACCGCCGCCGTCAGCGCCAGCCCCACGCCCAGCGTGGACCACACCATGCGCGAAGGCCCGTTCACCGCATTGGCAAGCCCGAACAGCGTCATGAAAAGGCTGCCGATGGCCACCGGGTACACGTAGATCCACTGCGGCAGGCCGATGGAGGTCGTCATGTTGTACGAATCGAGCAGCAGCTCGCACGACGAGGCGAAGAGGCTCGCCGACACGCCCACGATGATCCAGCTGCCGAACTGGATCAGCGCCGGCTGCCAGCGCGCCGGCAGCATGCCGCGAAACAGGTCCACGCCCACGTGCTGGCTGCGCGCCAGCACCGTGGCCGCGCCAAAGAACACCTGGATCACCATCAGCGCGCGCGCCACCTCCTCCGCCCAGTCGAAAGGGTCGTGCAGGAAGTAGCGGAAGACGACCGAGACGAAGACGACCACCACGTCGATGGCCAGCACCGCGCCGGCCACGTACTCGGTCATGCGCATCAGCCAGGCCAGCCAGCGGCCCGCGGCGTGGCTGGCATCGAAGCCAAGCGCGGGTTGCAACGGAAGCGACATGCTCGACATGGCGCTTCAGGCCCGGGCGCCGTTGATGGCGGCAAACAGCGGCCCGGTCTCCGGGTACTGCTTGGCGAAGCCGGCCCAGAGCTTCGTTTCCATTTCCTTGCGGACCTGGTCGCGCTCGTTCTTTGCCATGGGCGTGAAGGTGATGCCGAGCTTCTTCAGCTCTTCCATCACCTGCTGCGTGCGCTCGTTGCCGATCTGGCGCTGCTGCAGCGTGGAGTCGGCCGCGGCCTTCAGGAAGGCCGGGCGCAGCGTCGCGGGTACGCGGTCCATCGCGCGCTTGCCGGCCACGCAGACCATCGGGCTGAACAGGTGCTCGGTCATCCAGCAGTGTTTGACCACCTCGTTGAGCTTGTTTGCCAGCACCGTGCCCGCGTCGTGCTCGAAGCCGTCGACCACGCCGGTCTGCGCCGCCATGTAGAGCTCGCCGAAGGAAATGGGCGTGGGGATCGCGCCCATGATCTTGAAGGTCTCGATGAAGGCCGGCGTGGGCAGCACCCGCAGCTTCACGTTCTTGATGTCGGCCAGCCCCTTCACCGGCTGCTTGGTGTAGACGTTGCGCGCGCCGTAGTGCGCACCCCAGGTGATGATCTGGCAGCCCGTGCTCTTGACCAGCATGTCGTTGAGCTTCGGCCCCACGCCCGCCTCCACGGCGCGCGCCACGTGCTCGTAGCTGTCGAACAGGTAGCCCAGGTCGAGCATGCCCAGCTGCGGCGTTACCGTGGCCCATATCGAAGAGCCCGTGAGCATCATGTCGATGGAGCCCACCTTCACCTGCTGCACCACGTCGCTTTCCTTGCCGAGCTGGTTGTTCGGAAAGTAGTCGATGCGGATCTGCTCGCCCACCGCCTTCTTCAGGTTGGCCTGCATCAGCTGCACCCACGCGAAGTGCGACGAATTGAGGTCAGCCACGTGGGACGACGACAGCCGCAGCGCCACGGTTTTTTCCTGCGCGAAGGCGTGCTGCGAGAAACCCGCCGTCGCCGCGGCAAGCGACAAGGCGGACGATGACTGGACGAACCGGCGGCGTGAAAGCGAGGTCATTTTCTTGTCTCCTGGAGGGTTGTCGGGTCGTGCGCCCGTTTTTGGTGGAACGATTTACTGTATCGATACACAAGAATGCCGGCAACGCTCTCCCGATAGGTGTTTTCCTCCGTAAACGAGGTAAAGACCGCCGCAAAGGCAGAATGGAAAAACCACAGGACGCCGCATGACCACCATCACTTCATCGACACCCGACGCCGCCCGCGCCTATGCCGTCGAAATGCATGGCGACCAGAAGTACGGCCCGCATCCGTACGTGCACCACCTGGACGCCGTGGTCGCCCTGCTCAGGCCTTACGGCGACAAGGCGCGCGTCATCGGCTACCTGCACGACGTGGTCGAGGACACCGAGGCCACGGTGGCCGACGTGCGCTCACGCTTCGGCGAACTGGTGGCCGCCTGCGTCGCGCTGCTGACCGACGCACCCGGCGCCAACCGCAAGGAGCGCAAGGCCAAGACCTATGCGGCGCTGGCGAAGGTAACGGGCGACGAAGAACTGGCGCTGGTGGTGAAGGCCGCCGACCGGCTGGCCAATGTGCGGGCATGCGTGGCGGACGGCCATCGCACGCTCTGGGACACGTACTACGGCGAGCATCCGACCTTCAGGGCCGCCGCGTTCAGGACGGGGCAATGCGATCCGCTGTGGGCAGAGCTCGACAGCCTGCTCTCCCCTGCGCACGCGCCCTAGCCAGGTTCCCAGCAGACTCGCGCGGCATGCTCATCAGGCGCCGCAATCGCTGCCCAGGTCCGTCTTGCTGCGCGACAGCGGCCGGATGGCATTGCTCCCAGTGGTCAAGGGCTCGACCACCTCTCGGCGGAACGCTTTCAGCGCCTTCGGCGTGTCGGGGCCCGTGCGCGAGGCCTCGATGGCGATGCGCCCTCCCGGCAGGCGCCATTCCTCGACCCTGAGATTCCCCCGCTGCTTGAGCCCGAGTCGTGTCGTTGTGCTTTCGCAAGCCGCGAAGCGCGCTTGCAGCGCCTCGGGAACCGGCGGCGGCGCGCTCGTCGATTGCACGGTGCAACTGCGCGAAAACGCGCGCACCGGATCTGCCGCGCCGGTGAACGACACGTCGATTTCGTCTTTCGTCTCGTCCTTCGGCCCAACCAGCGGACCCGCCGGGCACTGGGCGCCTGCAAAGCTGGGCACCGAAGGCAGCGGCGAGTTGCTGCGCAGCTTGTAGGTCAGCTCGTGGCGTGCCTTGCTCGTGCGCTCCCGCTCGCGAAGGATGGCCCTTGCGCCGACAACGTCCGTGGGCGCCTTCACCTCGCTGGCGTAGCGCACCCTGAAGAGGTCCGTTTCGATGTCGTTGTCGCCCGGCGCCAACCGAGCGAGTGCCTCTGCCGCGGTCTTGGGGCCGCCCTGAGATGGATCCCAGCGAATCGCATACTCCGCCTGCGCTGCTGCCGCGCCCGATGCAAAGACTCCGATGCCGCACGCCAGGACCATGACCCATCCGGTTCGTTGCTTCATGACGGTTCCCTCTCCTTGGTGTGTTTCATTCTAGAAAGCAGGTTTTTTCGCCGCATCCCCTGGAAAGAGGATTGCTTGCGCACGCAATCTTCTAGGCGCGGCGAGGGTTCGAGAACTCCATCACCCCATCGTCCACCGCCCCAAAGCGCAGGCTGACAAGGTCGCGCGCGTAGTTCTGATACACCCGCCACGGCGCGCGCGAACCCTGCTTCGGAAACCTGCCCACCGCGCGCTGCACGTAGCCCGACGAGAAATCGAGCCAGGGCTCGGGTGCCAGCGTGGGGTCAGCGTTGCGCGGCGTGCATTGGGTGCAGCCCTGCTTCTCCATGTGATTGAGCAGCCGGCAAACATACGCGCAGGTCAGGTCGCTCTTGAGCGTCCACGATGCGTTCGTGTAGCCGAACGACGAGGCCAGGTTGGGCACGTCGCTGAACATCATTCCCTTGTAGTTGAAGGTCGCGGCCGGGTCCACGCGATGGCCGTCCACGTCGAGATGCACCCCACCGAGCACCTGCAGTTCGAGGCCTGTAGCTGTGACGACCACATCGGCCTCCAGCTCCGCGCCCGACTTCAGCCGGATACCGCGCGGCGTGAAGGTGTCGATCTGGTCCGTGACCATCGAGGCACGCCCTGCGTTGAGGGCCGCGAACAGGTCGCCGTCGGGCACGAGGCAGATGCGCTGGTCCCACGGGTTGTAGCGCGGCGTGAAGTGCGTGGCGATGTCGTAGTCGGGGCCGAGAGCCTGCCGCACGCCGCCGAGGATCATCCGCTTCGCGCGCTCCGGCTTGCGCCGCGCGAGGCTGAAGAAGTACATGGCCAGCAGCACGTTCTTCCAGCGTGTGAGGCCATAGGCCAGCTTGTCCGGCAGAAAGCGCCGCAGCCCGTGCGCGATGGGGTCCTGTGCCGGTCGCGCTACAACATAGGTAGGCGAGCGCTGCAGCAGCACGACATGCGCAGCCGTCTTTGCCAAGGCCGGCACCAGCGTCATCGCGGTTGCGCCGCTGCCGATCACGACCACCCGCTTGCCGCTGCAGTCGAGGTCTTCGGGCCAATGCTGCGGATGGACGACGCGGCCCGTGTAGTCGCCGATGCCCGCGAATTCGGGCGTGTAGCCCGCCTCGTACCTGTAGTAGCCGCTGCACAGGAACAAGAAGCTGCAGCGCATGCGCAGCGGAAGGCGCTCGGGACCATGCTCGACATCGACGCTCCAGCACGCATCGGGCGTCGACCAGGAGGCGCGCACCACGCGATGGTTGAAGCGGACCTTTCGGTCGATGCCATGCTGCGCCGCCGTCTCGCGCAGGTAGTTCAGGATCGTGGGCCCATCGGCAATCGACTTCGCGTTCGTCCACGGCCGGAACGAATAGCCCAGCGTGTACATGTCGGAATCCGAGCGCACGCCCGGATAGCGGAACAGGTCCCACGTGCCGCCGCTGCGCTCGCGCCCTTCGAGGATGGCGTAGCTTCGACCCGGGCAGTTCGCCTGCAGGTGGTAGCCGGCGCCGATGCCCGAGAGGCCGGCGCCGACGATCAGGACATCGACGTGCTGCACCTGCTGTCGCTCTTCTTCCTGCATCGACTTGTCTCCTTAGCTCTTGCTGTCCGAACCTCCTGCGGCGGGAGTGCCCCGGATCATCAGCCACGCGCTCACCGCACTCAGCACGGCCAGCCCGGCGCTCAACAGCATCACCCAGCGAAAGCCTGCGACGAAAGATTCGGCCACGGCCCGCTTGACGGCTGCCGCCGTGGCGGCATCCACGCCCGGCGGCAGCGCCGCGCCGGCCAGCTTGCTGCGCTCGCCTTCTAGAAAAGCTGACACCTGCGCCGAGGCGCCCATCTCGCGCAGGTTGTTCGCCAGCGCCGCGTCGAAGGCCCAGGCCATGATCGCGCCGAACACGGCAATCGCCAACACCGCCGCCGCGCGCGACACGGCGTTGTTCACGCCAGAGGCCACGCCCGCCAGGTCGGGCCCGACCGCATTCATGACCGTGGTCGTCAGCGGCGCCACCGTCACCGTCATGCCGAAGCCCAGCACCACCACGGCCGGCAGAAAGCCGCTCCAGTAACTCGCCCCCACGCCCGGTAGCGCGAACAACGCAAAGCCCACCGCCGCAATCGAGGGCCCGATGACCAGCGGCATGCGCGGCCCGAAGCGGTCGACCAGTTGCCCGGCCCAGCCGGAAAGCGCGAACATGATGAAGATGAACGGCAGCAGCGCCGCGCCCGCCACAGTGGCCGAGTAGCCCTGCACCTGGATCAGGTTGAGCGGAAAGAAATACAGCCCGCCGCCCAGTGCCGCATAGAGCAGCAGCGTCAGCAGATTGGCTCCGCTGAAGTTGCCGATGCGCAGCAGCCCCAGCGGCAGCATCGGCGTTCGCACCTTGCGCTCGACTGCGATGAAGCCCGCGCTGCCCAGCACGCCGATGACCAGCGCCGCGATCACGGCCGGCGAACCCCAGCCCTGCGTCGGCGCCTCGATGAAGGCGTAGACGATGCCGCCGAGACCGGCCGTCGCCAGCAGCGCGCCCCACACGTCGAGCCCGCCGCTGGCCGATGCGCCTCGGCTCTCGGGCACGTGGCGCCAGACGATCCACAGCACCAGCAGTGCCATCGGCACGTTGATGAGAAAAGCCCAGGTCCACGAGAAGTGATCGACCAGGAAGCCGCCCAGCACCGGCCCCACGGCCGCGGTGATGCCGCTGAAGCCCGACCACGTGCCGATGGCCTTGCCACGCTCTTTCTCGGGAAAGGCCGCGCTGATGAGCGCGAGGCTGCCCGGCACCAGCAGCGCACCGCCGATGCCCTGCACCGCGCGCGCGGCAATGAGCTGCTGCACGTTGGCCGCAAGCCCGCAGGCCACCGAAGACAAGGCGAAGATGCCGACGCCGATCGCGAAGATGCGCCGCCGGCCATAGTGATCGCCCAGCGCACCGCCCACGAGCAGCAGCGCCGCCAGCAGCAAGGCGTAAGACTCGACCACCCATTGCGCCTGGAAAGCCGTGGCGAGCAGGTCGGCCTGGATGGCCGGCAGTGCCACGTTGACCACCGTGCCGTCGATGAAGGCCATGCTCGAACCCACGACGGCCGCGGCCAGCACCCATGGCTTGGAGGCCTCGGGACAGGCCCCCTCTTCCGCACGGGCGCCATGCAGGATCAGCGTGTGGTCGCTGGGCGCCTTGCCGATCTGTGCCATGGGGGTCTCCTTCTTATGGGATTCCGTCTTGCTCTTTCCCCACCGGGGGAAGATTGATCAGGTCGTCGTGCAGGCGGTCGCGGCAGGATTCGCACGCGCCGCACTCACGCTGCGCGCCATCGCCGCGGCGGCCGCCGAGGTCACGCGCTGCGCCCCTTGCGCCACCGCGTCCATCCCGCTGCCCACGGCCTCGCCGAGGTTCAGCTGGCACACCACCGTGCGCGCCTCGTCCGAGCGCCGCAGCGTCCAGTTGAAGCTCGCATCGACACGCCCGCCATCGACCGCGTCGAACTGCTGCAGCTGCACCGCGATGCGCCACACCGGCTGCGAGCTCTGCCGGCCGCCCTTGGTCACGTCGAGCGCACCCAGCCGCCCGGCGATGCCGCTGGCCAGCGCATCGCGCAACTCGTTCTCGAACGACGCCGCCCAGCGGTGCTGCTCCAGCACCTCGACCTGCACGCTGCCGTTGGGCTGGCGCACCACCATCTGCGGCCGCGCGAAGCGCTCGGGCACGGCCACGGGCGCGAGCTCGATGTACAGCGGCGCGGCACTGCCGAGCGTCGAGGGCGCGGCTTCGGCGGCCGCCACAGGGCTCGCCAGCGTGTAGTAGTTGTCGGGCTTGCTCGCGCAGCCTGCTGCAAGCACGGCCAGCGCTGCCGCCGCCACGAATGCGAGGTGGTGGTTCTTCTTCATTTCTTGTCGTCCGGTTTGCCGCGCAGCAGCGACTCGGGATGGCGTTCGAGGTAGTCGGTCAGCACGCGCACCGAGCCCGCGGCGCGCGTCAGCTCCTGCAGCGTCTGGCGCATGTCCTGCTGCAGCGGCGAATCGTCGGCCAGCGTTCGCTCGGCACTGTTCACGGTCTTGCGCACGTCCTTCATGGCCGCGGCCAGCTCGGGGGTGACGTCGCTGTTGATGCGGGTCACCGTCTGCTCGGTGGCCGTCAGCGTCTTGTTGAGCGTGGCGAGCGTGGTGCGCAGGTCGCCTGCAATCTGCTCGTACGGCACCTTGTTGAGCTTGGTCGCGATTTCCTGCACCTGCGACTGGATCTCGTCGAGGCTGTTGGCCACTGTGGGCAGCTCGATCGGGCTCTTGTTCAGGTCGATCTTTGCCGGCGGCGCCTTCGGGAAGAAGTCGAGCGCCACATACACCTGGCCGGTCAGCAGGTTGCCGTTGCGCAACTGGGCGCGCAGGCCCTTCTCGGCCAGGAAGCGCAGCCGCTCCTGCTGCGTTGCACGAGATTCAACGCCGCTTTCACCGGCTCGGCGGCGCAGGCGATCGGGGTAGACCTGCACCAGCACCGGCATGCGGAACTCGCGCTCGGCGCGGTCGAACTCGACGCCGATCGACTTGACCTCGCCGATCACCACGCCGCGGAAGTCCACCGGAGCACCTGGCGTCAGGCCGCGCAGCGACTGGTTGAAGTACATCAGCAAGGTTTGCGAAGGCCCGTCGGGCTCCTTCATGGCGGCAGCTTCGTCCTGTGCCAGCGTGAAGGCAGCGTTCTCCTTGGCGACCGGGCCCATCGCGTCGTCGGGCGCCTGGAAGGCGATGCCGCCGAGCAGGATGGTTGCCAGCGACTGCGTGCGCAGCGTGAAGCCGCTGGCGCTCAACTGCGCGTCGATGCCGCTGGCCTGCCAGAAGCGCGTGTTCATGCCCACGAACTTGTCGTAGGGCGAATTGACGAAGACGCGCATGGTCACGCCGCGCCCGTCGCCGTCGAGTTCGTAGGCGGCCACCTGCCCGACCTTGACGCGCCGGAAGTACACCGGCGAGCCAACGTCGAGCGAGCCCACGTCGTTGGCGCGCAGCAGGAACTGCTTGCCGGAGTCGTCGCGCGTGACGATGGGCGGGGTTTCGAGCCCGGTGAACTCGCCCGCGGTGTCCTTCGACACGCCCGCGTCGGCGCCGATGTAGGCGCCCGACAGCAAGGTGTTGAGGCCCGAGATGCCCGATGTGTCGAGCCGTGGCCGAACCACCCAGAAGCGCGAGTCCGAGGCAGTGAAGCTCTCGGCCTCCTTGTTGAACTGCACCAGCACGCGCACGTGCGAGCGGTCGCGCGCCAGCCGAAGATGGGTGACGAGGCCGATCTGCACGTCCTTGTACTTGACGGCGGTCTTGCCTGCCTCCAGGCCTTCGGCGGTCTTGAAGGTCAGCACCACTTCGGGGCCGCGCTCCAGCAGGATGCGGGCCACGAGCGTAATGCCGACCAGCGCTGCCACGATGGGAATTAGCCAGATCAGCGAGGGCAGCCATTCGCGCCGGCGCACCACGCGCGGCTTTGGCAGCGGTGGCTGTGCGGACGGCGCCGGTTTGTCCTGGGGTTGGTCTTCTTCACTCATGCTGGTTTCTCGTCCCTGTTTTCATGTCCCTGCGCAACTTCGTTCTCCTGCAGGGTGGCCTGCGCCTCCTTGCTGTCCCACGTGAGCTTCGGGTCGAAGCTCAGCGAAGCCAGCATGGTCAGCACCACCACCGACCCGAAGGCCGCGATGCCCACGCCCGCGGTGATGACCGCGAAGCCCTGGATCTGCACCAGCCCGGTCAGCAGCGACACCACGAACACGTCGAGCATCGACCAGCGGCCGATCACTTCGATGATGTGATACAGCTTGGCCCGCTCCCGCCGGCGCCAGGTGCTGCCGCGCTGCGCCAGCACCACGAGCAAGAAAAGCACCGCCAGCTTGAACAGCGGCACCAGGAAGCTCGCAATGAAGACGATGGCCGCCAGCCCGTAGGCGCCCGACACCCAGAAATAGATCACCCCGCTCAGGATGGTGTCGTACTGCGCGCCGAACAGCGTGCGCGTGATCATCACCGGCAGCAGGTTGGCCGGTATATACATCATGCAGGCCGCTATGAGGAAGGCCCATGTGCGGTTCAGGCTCTGCCGCTTGCGGGTGTGCAGGTGCGTGCCACAGCGGCCGCAGGCGTCGCCTTCCCCGGCGTCTTTCCAGACGGCGGCGCAATGCGGGCAGGCCATGAGGCCAAGCGAGGCGGCGGTGGGAACCGGCGCGTCTTCATCGTGATGCTCGTGCCGCTCGAGGAAGGCAGGCAGCTTCATGCCGACGCCCCGTCTTCTTCAGTCTTGGGTTTGTCCTTCGGGCGGAAGGTCATTTCCCAGAACGCGCCCGGGTTGAACGACAGCACAGCCGTCAGCATGACCGTCAGCGCCATGAAGGCCCACAGCGCCGGCCCCGGCACCACGCTTGCCATGCTGGACAGCTTGACGATGGCCACCAGCACCCCGAGCAGGAACACTTCGATCATTCCCCAGGGCCGCAGCGACTGCATGGCCCGCACCAGCAGCGCGAAGCCCACGGGCCGGTGCTCGCGGCTCAGCGGAATCAGCAGGTACGCGAGGATGCACAGCTGCAGAAAGGGAAAAAGAATGGTCGTGGCCAGCACCAGCAGCGCCACCACCGACATGCCCTCGGCGCTGAGCGCTATCACCGCGCCGGCCAGCGTGGTCTGGCTGCGCAGGCCCTGGAGCTCGATCTCGACGATGGGAAACAGGTTCGCAATGGCGAACATGATCAGGCAGGCCACCGTCAGCGGAAGGATGCGGCGCTCCTGCTGGCCGGGGTGCCGGCCGAGCTCTGTGCCGCAGCGCGGACAGTGCGCCACGTCGCGGGGATGCAGGGGTGCACGGCTGTAGACCGCATCGCAACCCGGGCAGACCACGGTGTCAGGTACTTCCTTCATAGGTGAGTACCCTAACTCATTCAGCTGCCAGGACTTGTCGTCTTCAGGCGCAGCGTGCTGAAAACCGCTGCCACCGCGGCACAGCTGGCCGCCAGCACCAGCGCCACCACGGGGCCGTGGCCTCCGTGCGGGCTCCAGACACTGAAGACGCCCGCCAGCACCACTGCGCCCAGCGTCTGGCCGGTCAGCCGCGCCGTACCGAGCATGCCGCTGGCCGCACCGCTGCGGTGCGCCGGGGGCGAAGTCACGATGGTGTGGTTGTTGGGCGACTGGAACAGCCCGAAGCCCAGCCCGCACAGCGCCATGCGCCACGCGATGTCGGCATTGCCCGGATTTGCCGGCAGCGCCGCCAGCAACGCCAGGCCCATAGCCAGCAGGCCCAGCCCGATGCCGCCCAGCAGCCCGTCGGGATAGCGGCCGATCAGCTTTCCTGCGATGGGCGCCATCACCACGATGGCCAGCGGCCACGCCGTGATCAGCAACCCGGCCTCGATGTGGCTGCGGCCGTATACGTCCAGCAGCAGGAAAGGCAGCGCGATGTAGGCCAGCATCTGCGCGCAGAACGCGGCGACCGAAGTACCCATCGACAGTGCGAACACCGGAATGCGCAGCAGGTCGATGGGGAACAACGGCACCGCCTGCTTGCGCTGGCGTTGCAGGTAGATAAAGCCGACGACCAAGCCCGCCAGCAGGATGCCCCACGCCGAAGCGTGTGAACCAGTGGCGCCCTGCACCGCTCCTTCGCGCACGCCGAGCCGGTCGACGCCCAGGAACACCAGCGAGAACATCAGCACGTTGAGCGCCACGTCGATCGGCGAGAAGCGCAGTCCGGCCGCCGGTGCCACGCGATTGAACGGCAGCGCCTTCATGCCCAGCGCGAAGGTGACAAGGCCCAGCGGCACGTTGATGGCGAAGAGCCAGGGCCACGATGCCACCGACAAAATGGCCGCCGCCACCGAAGGCCCGGCCACCGACGATGTGGCCACCACCAGCGAGTTGATGGCCATGCCCTTGCCCAGCTGAGCCGACGGATACGTCAGCCGCACCAGCGCCGCGTTCACGCTCATGATGCCGGCCGCGCCCAGCCCCTGGAAGGCGCGCGCCGCGATCAGCGTGCCGAGCGAATTCGCAAAGGTGGCGGCCAGCGACGACAGCGTGAACACCGCCATCCCGACCAGGTACACGCGCCGGTAGCCCACGAGATCGCCCAGCGAAGCCAGCGGCAGCAGCATCACCAGCGTGGCGATCTGGTACGCATTGACCACCCAGATCGCCTGCGACGGGCTGGCCTGCAGCTCACGGGCGATGCCCGGCAGCGCCAGGTTGACGATGGTGCCGTCGAGCACCGCCACGATCAGCCCGAGGATGATGACCAGCATCGCCCAGCCGCGCTCCGGCTGGGCCAGCCCGTCGATGGGCTTGCGGGCTGCGTTGTTGCTGTCTTCTTCGGCCACCGGGAGCCCGGCGCCAGCGTGTACCGTATTCATCAGGCTTGCTGCGCCCTTCCTGTTTTTTCAGTGGGCTCGGAACGCACGCCGCCCAGCGTGAGCCAGGTCAGCACCAGCGCAATGAGTGCGCCGCCGGCCATGCCGGCCACCATTGGCAGCGGCCGGCCGTCGGTGAAGAGACCCACCACCGCCATTGCCAGTGCGCCCGTCAGCATCTGCAGCGTGCCCAGCAGCGCCGAGGCCGTACCCGCGATGGCGCCGTGCATTTCGAGCGCCAGCACGCCGGTGGTCGGAATCACCAGGCCCATGAAGCCCGAGGCGATGAAGTACAGGACGATGAGCACCCAGATGTTGTCGCCGCCCATCGCGAAGTAGACGAACATCGCGACCATTGCCACGCCGCAGCACACCACGCCGAACTTGACGAGGTTGACCAGCCCGTAGCGTTCGCCCAGCGAGCCGGTGAACTGCGAGGCCGCGATGAAAGCCGCCGCGTTCACGCCGAAGGCCACGCTGTAGAGCGCGGGCGACAGGCCATAGTGGTCGATCATCACGAACGACGAATTCGCCAGGTAGGTGAAAAAGCCCGCCATTGCGAAGCTGCCGATGAACACAAGCCCGAGGTAATGCTTGTCGCGCAGCAGCAGCCAGTAGGCCGACAGCGCGCTGCCGAGGCTGCTTTCGACGCGCTCCGAGGCCGGACGCGTTTCATCGAGCAGCCTGACCATCATCGCCAGGCCCGCCACGGCTGCGATGGTCACGGCCCAGAACACGCCGCGCCATCCGGCAACCGCGATTACCGCACTGCCCGCAAGCGGCGCAAGGATCGGCGACACGCTGAACACCAGCATCAGCAGCGACATCAGCCGCGCGGCATCGGTGCCGGTGTGCAGGTCGCGCACCACGGCGCGCGGAATCGCCATGCCGGCCGCTGCGCCCAGGCCCTGGACGAAGCGCAGCACGATCAGCGTCTGGATGTCGGTAGCCATCGCGCAGCCCACGCTGGCGAGCGCGAACAGCAGCAGTCCCGCATACAGCGGCGGCTTGCGGCCCACCATGTCGGAGATCGGCCCATAGAGCAGCTGACCCGCACCGAGCGACAGGAAGAACGCCGTGAGGCTCATCTGCACCGCGCCAATGTCGGCGTGCAGGCTCTGCCCGATGGCCGGCAACGCCGGCAGGTACATGTCGATGGCGAAAGGCCCGATGGCCGAAAGCAGGCCCAGCAGCAGGGCCATCTTGAAGAAAGGGGAAGAACGCATTGAACCGATTGTCGCCAAGGGCGGTGATCGGTGCAGGCGTGGGGTCAGCGCCCGGCTGGTGCTAATTCAGGGCAAAGAATCGCGCGGGCGAGAGGTTGTAGAACTTTGTTCGGAAGAACAGTTTCAACTTATTTGCCGGCGGGCCAGAACACCAGCGCGCGCAGTTCGATGCTGCGCCGTGGCGGCGCCTCGCGCGAACCTGTCGGGTCTTCGAACGCGGTATGCGCGGTGTAGCGCGCCACACCGTCTTCGCGCGAGTCGTAGATCTTCAGCAGCAGGGCCTCGTCGGGCCGCATCCGCGGGAACCAGTACCAGCGGTGCTCCGGGTTCCAGGTGAACGAATAGGTCTCGCCCACCTTGTCGGGGTAGACCAGGTCGCTGGGCACGAGGTCCTTGGGCGAGATGGAACGCGCATCGCACAGTGCGAGGGGCAGGCGCTCCACGGTGGCCAGCGGGCGCCACAGGTTGATGATCGCGAAGCGGTGCTTCAAGCGTTCCTCGGCTTCTTCGGGCGGCAGGTGGGCGTGCACCCGGCGCGGCGCGGAGACGAAAGTCTGGTCGTTGTGCACGCGGCGCACCGGCTCGCGCAGCTCGGCCGTGCGGCGCGAGCCCTGCGCGCTGTCGCGCAGCGTGTGGTCGAACACCACGATCTTCTCGGCGCCCGTGACGTCGCGCAGCAGGGCTTCGGCTTCGCGGTAGTAGATGTCGCGGATCGTGGCGTCCTGCGAAAAATCGGCGAGCACGCTGCGATGCGAAATCTGCGTGAAGCCGCTGCGGTCGAGCGTCAGTTCGTTCAGCGCCACCAGCGGGCGGCCGTCGCGGATCGTCACGCGGCGCGGCTCCAGTTCGCCGGTTACCCACGGCGTGCCGGGCGGCGGCTCGAAGGTGTAGCTCACGGGCCGGCCCTGGCCCGCCTTCAGGTAGTTGAGTTCTGCCTCCACCGAGGGCAGCGTGGCGGCAAGCATCTGTCCATTCGATCCGACGCTCATGTGGCGTGACTCCTCAAAACGGTTCCTTGAACGGCCGCAGGTCGAGTTCCTGCGTCCATGCGCTGCGGTGCTGCACATGCAGCTGCCAGTAACTTTCGGCGATGGCTTCGAGCTGCAACAGGCCGTCGTCGCCGGCTTGTTCCACGCGCTGCGGCGCGTTGTTGCGCAGGCGCTCGCCGTCGATGCCGCCATCGATCACCACATGCGCCACATGAATGCCCTGCGGGCCGAATTCGCGCGCCAGGCTCTGGCTCAGAGAACGCAACGCAGCCTTGGCCGCAGCGAAGGCCGCGAACGGCGGCTTGCCGCGCAGCGCCGCGGTGGCGCCGGTGAACAGCAAGGTGCCGCGTGCGTGCGCCCCAGCTGCCTCGAAGGAATTGGCCAGCAGGCCGCGCAGCGCCTCGTGCCCGAAGATGAAGCCGCCCAGCGCGCTGGTGCGCCAGGCCTGCGTGAACTGGTCGACCGACAGCTCCAGCGTTGGCGCGCGCACCCCGCTCGCGGCATTGAAGATGGCCACGATGAGTGGGCCCAGCGCCCTCGCCTTCTGCGCGATACCGTGCATCTCGGCCTCGCTCGCCACGTCGCCCGCAAAGGCATGAGCCCGACCGCCGGCCGCAACGATTTCGCCGGCCACCGCATCGAGCTGGGCCTGCGTGCGGCCGGTCAGCGCAACGATGAAACCTTCGGCCGCGAAACGCCGTGCGAGTGCCGCACCCAGGCCCGCGCTGGCGCCGACACCGGCGATCCATGCAACGGGCGATGGCCCTGAACCAGACGACGACGGAGATGGAGTGACGGAGGTGACAGTCATGAATGAGCACGAAGGCTATACCTGCACCCCGGGCCTCGGAACGATGCAAAAGGGATAACCTTATTCGGCAGCAGGTCGGTGCGCGGCGCTGCTTGACGTTGCACCGGGCTTCACTGCACGCGCCGCGCCCGCTACCCTATCGCCTTCCCGGACCGTCTACAACAACTCACAGCAATCGCTATCCAGGAGCAGCACCCATGGCCCTCGCACGCACGATCCATGCCGACCTCTTGCGCGTGTTTCTTCTCACGCTCGTGTCGCTGTTCGCCATTCCGGCGGCGACACTGGTCTTCACCGAATACGCACTGCGTTCGCAGGATGCGGAATTCCTGCAGGCCATAGAAAAGCGCATCGCCGGCGACTCCCGCCTGTCGTCCGCAGACAAGACCGAGGCCACCGAGTTCTACCGCAGCCATCCGCTCTCCAAGGCCTGCGACGCCACTGCGCCGGAAGACAGGAACTTCCACGACAAGGTGTGCAGCCCCTACTCCATGCAGTGGCAGTTCCACTGGGCCGACCGCGCCGCCATCTGGACCATCGTGCTCGGCGCCGCGCTGCTCGCGGCGGCACTGGTGCTGGGCGCGCTGGCCTTTGCCAACCGCGGCATGCGCTATGCCAGCTTCGTCGCCGGCTGGCGGCTCATGACGGTGTCGAGCGCGGTCGAGGTCGTGCTGCAAAGCGCGATGCTGGTGTGGCTGTCGTTCTGGCTCACGGCGTACTTCTGGCAGAGCTACTACGTCAAGCTGATCGCGCTGGCGGGCATCGCGGCCGGGGCCGCGGTGTTCTATGCGATCTACACGCTGTTCAAGAAGCTGCCCTGGGGCAACGAGATCGAGGGCGAGCTGATCTCGCAGGCCGACGCGCCGCGCCTGTGGGAGCGCATCCGGCAGTTGGCTGGCCGCGTGAAGACCACGCCGCCAGACCAGATCGTGGCCGGCATCGACACCAACTTCTTCGTGACCGAAGCACCGTGCGAGGTCAAGGGCCGCACCTTTCAAGGCCGCACGCTGTTCGTCAGCCTTCCGCTGCTGCGCGTGCTCGACCAGACCGAAGCTGATGCAGTGCTCGCGCACGAACTGGCCCACCTGGGCGGCGGCGACACCCGCAGCAGCGCGGCGCTCGGCCCCAAGCTGCTGCAGTTCGACCAGTACACATGGAAGATGCGAAGTGGCGGCCTCACCATCGTTGCGCACTACCTGCTACGGCTGTACCGCATGATCTTCTCGTTCGCCCTGGCGCGCGACAGCCGCGAGCGCGAATACAAGGCCGACCGCGTGGCCGCCGGCCTCACTGCGCCGCACGCCATCGTGCAATCGCTCATCAAGATCTCGGCCTACGCGAGCTACCGCAACGACGTCGAGCGCAAGCTGTTCGCGCAGAACCGCGAGCATGACGGCGCGCTGGGCATCGCCCGCTTCGTCGCGGATGGCCTGCCGCCCTATGCAAGCTCAGACGTGTTCATCGAGGCGATGAAAACGGCCGACGTGCCGCATCCCTACGATAGTCATCCGCCGCTGCTGGAGCGCATGCGCAACGTCGGCCATCACGTGCCCGAGAGCGCCTACGGCGCCATCGTCGCGACCGCACCTGAGGCCTCATGGGCCGACGACATCGAAACCGCCCCCGCCATCGAACAGCGCCTGTGGAGCGAGTACGAGCAGCGCTTCGTGCAGAACCACGAGCTGAGCCTGGCCTACCGCTACGAGCCGGCCACCGAGGAAGAGCGCGCAGTGGTGCTGCGGCACTTTCCGCCGGTGAGCTTCGCGCTGAAGAACGGCGAGCGCATCGACATCACTTACGCCGGCTTGCACCCCGGTGCCGATGGAGGCTCGACGATCGGGTGGGACGAAGTCAAGGGCCTGACCTACAAGGACAGCAGCTTCGGCGACACCCTCATCGTCACCCACCACGACAAGGGCATGCTGGGCGCGCGCACCACCAAGGTGAAGCTCGCGGGCCTTGGCAAGCAGAAAGAAAACTTCAAGGCCGCCGTCGGGCACTACTGGCAACGGCACCAGATCATGAGGGCACAACAACAACGGCAACAACAGCAGTCATGACACCCGGCGGCACCGCCGCCCCTCCCCCTTCCCGACAAGCTCCATAAAACCATCCAACACCGGAGACAACCAACCGTGAACCCCGTCGAACAAAGAACCATCTCCAAGATCAGCTGGCGGCTCCTGCCGCTGCTCATGGTCAGCTACTTCATCGCCTACCTCGACCGCGTGAACCTCGGCTTTGCCGGCGCGGCCATGTCCAAGGACCTGGGCTTCACCGCCGCCGTGTTCGGCAGCGCCGCCGGCATCTTCTTTCTTGCCTACTTCCTGTTCGAGGTGCCGAGCAATATGGCGCTGGAGCGCTTCGGCGCGCGCCGCTGGATCGCCCGCATCATGTTCAGCTGGGGCATCCTCTCGGCGGCCCAGGCCTGGGTGGGCGGCTCGACCAGCTTCAACATAGTGCGGTTCCTCTTGGGCATTGCCGAGGCGGGGTTCTTCCCGGGCGTGATCTTCTACATCACGCTGTGGTTTCCGGCGGCGTACCGCGCGCGCATCGTGGGCTGGTTCATGTTCGCCATTCCCATCTCGACCGTCATCGGCTCGCCTATCTCGGGCTACATCCTCAACATGGATGGCGTCGGCGGCATGCACGGCTGGCAGTGGCTGTTCATCCTCGAGGCGATTCCCTCGCTGATCCTTACCTTCTTCGTGCTGATGTACCTGCCCGACGGCCCGAAGGACGCCAAGTGGCTCACCACCGAAGAGCGCAGCTGGCTGGAGCAGACGCTCGACTCGGAGCGCCGCAACCGCGAGTCGATCAACAAGATCTCGTGGAAGCAGTCGCTGCTGAACCCGCGCGTGATCGGGCTGGGCTTTGTCTACATGGGTATCACCGTGCCGCTGTACGGCCTGAGCTTCTTCCTGCCGCAGATCATCAAGGGCTTCGGCGGGCTGAGCAACGTGGAGATCGGCTTCATCAACGCCTTTCCTTACCTGGTGGGCGCCATCGCGATGCTGTTCTGGACGCGGGCATCTGATGCGCGCAAGGAGCGCAAGTGGTTCCTGCTGATTCCGCTGGCCTGTATCTTCATCGGCCTGGTGCTGGCCGCCCAGACCAGCGCGCCCATCCCGAAGATGGCCGCCGTGACGCTGGCCGCCTTCGGCATCTTCAGCGCGCTGCCCACCTTCTGGACGCTGCCCACCGCCATCCTGAGCGGCACCGCGGCCGCGGCGGGCATTGCGTGGATCAACTCCATCGGCAACCTGGGCGGCTATATCGGCCCGACGATCTTCGGCGCGCTGAAGGACCGGATGGGCAACGACATCTACGCCGTGATCTTCCTGGCGCTGCTGTCGGCGGTGGCGTTCGGGCTGGTGCTGATCATCGGGCACGACTCGCGCACCGAGCAGGCGGCGCCTGGGCGGGCCTGATTCGGGTTAGCCCCAACGCCCCCGGCCCTGCGCCTCGTGCAATTTTTCACGCCACAACCGCTACCAAATGTCATCTAAATGTGGCGCCAGGGCGTTCTGCAAGGGCGCCCGTTGAACGACGCATTCCTTTGATCGATGTCTTTGCTTAGAAAGAACCCCATGAAGACCAAGCAGCTCATCCTCTCCAGCATCCTCGCGTTCGCCGGCCTTGCCATGCTGGCACCGAGCATCGCCTCGGCCGCGCCGTACCACCCCAAGAAGCACAAGGTGTGCAAGTGGGACGCGCGTCATCACCACCGTGTTTGCCACTGGGTGCGTTGATTCCCCCGGTGTAACCCGCTTGAAGAAGCCCGCTGATGCGGGCTTTTTCATGGGCGACTGAAACGGGCTTTCAAGTCAATACAGCGTCGCCCGCTGCCGCGCCGGCAGCTCCCGGTCATACGTCTCCCCATCGAACTCCGACGCGGTCAGCGCCGAAAGAATCGCCCCCGGCGTCGGCACCTCGCGCTTCGCATCCGCCGGCACCGGCGCCCACAGCTTCGACCGCTGGATCGCCCGGGCGCACTGGAAGAACACCGTGTCGACGGTGATCCGGATCACGCATTGCGGCGGCTTGCCGTCCACTGCGAGGCGTTCGAGCAGCGCTGGCTCGACCGTGATGTGCGCCCTGCCATTCACCCGCAGCGTCTCGCCGACCCCGGGAATCAGAAACAGCAGCGCCACGCGCGGGTCGGCCACGATGTTGCGCAGGCTGTCGATGCGGTTGTTGCCGCGGCGCTCGGGCATGAGCAGCGTCTTCTCGTCCTGCACAACGACAAAGCCCGGCGGATCGCCGCGCGGCGAGGCGTCGAGGCCGCCGGGGCCGGTGGTGGCGAGCACGGCAAAGGGCGACGCGGCAATCAGCGCCTGGTAGGCCGGGTGCAGGTACGGAACCTCTTTCTTGAGCGAGGCCTCGCCGGCTTCGCCGAACAGGGCTTCGAGCTTCGTCACGGTGTCGATGGCATGCGGTGTCGTGGTCATGGCGATGATTCCTGAGTAAAGAGTGTGACGGTTCAGCCGGCCGTGCGCGCAGCATCGGCTGCGGGCGATGACGCGCTCCAGCCGCAGGCAAGCGCCGCCAGCGCAAGAAGCGCTGCAGCCACGCCGTAGATCCAAGGCGGTGACGCAACCGGCAGCAGCAGGCCCGCGATCAGCGGCCCGGTGCCGGCGCCGATGTCGCGCCACACCGAGCGCGCGGCCAGCGCCTGCACGCGCTCCGGACCGGGCGTGCGCCGGGCCACGATGGGCGGCAGCAAGGGCAGTTGCAAGGCACGCAGCACCACGATCAGCGCCGCGCAACTCCACAGCCAGCCAAGGCCGAAGCCCACGAGCGCAATGGCCGTGACGAGCGACAGGCCCACCAGCAAACGCTCGGCGCCGAAGCGCTCGGCCATGTGGCCGCCGACCGGGCTCAGCAAAATCTCCGCCAGGTAGCGCAGCGCCATCAGCACGCCGGCCACGATCACCGCGCCCCCCGGCAGCAAGTCTTTGCCGAGGTACGAGAGGCCGACGATGAAGAGCCCGTCGAGCGTCAGCCCTTCCATGAACGACCAGCTGTCCAGGCTGTTGGGCCGGCTGAAGCGCCGCTTCGGCTTGGCCACAGGGTGCGGCACCGCCGGCAGCCGCCGAGTAACGAACCACGCAAGCAGCGAAAACACCGCGAGGATGCCGAAGATCGTGCGCGGTCCGCTCCAGTGCGCCAGCAGCGCACCCAGCGGCAGCGCCAGCACCGGCCCCACCGCGATGAAGGCCCGCGAGCGCCCGTTGCGCCGAGCCGCACCCACCGGGTCGGCCGTGGCCAGTGCCTGTGTCGACAAGTTCAGCGCCGCGAAGCACAGGCCCCACATCAGCCGCAGCGGCAGCAGCGCCCAGAAGCCCGAGAGCGTGGCGTAGCCCAGTCCGCACACTGCCGCTGCCAGGACGGCGATGGTGCAGGTCAGCCGGTCGCCGTTGCGGGCGTAGGAGCGTGCAACGAACCCATAGCCGGCAATGCGCACCAGCCGGTTCGCCGCAAGCAGCATGCCGGCCTCGGCCAGCGTCACGCCGAACTCGCTGGCATACATCGGCAGCAGCAGGTAGAGCACGACGTCGGCCGGCAGCGAAAGACCGAGCGCCATCGCCGCGTGGCGGGAATTCAGGTCAATGGGGATGGGGTTGGAAGCGAGGGGTATGCGTGACATCGAGCCCTGATGGTGCGCCGCCACGTGCCACCCCGACAAACGACATTAACGCCCGCCATGCGTGAGAAAATCGCACGCATGCCGCTTCGAGAGCCTCCCCTCAACGCCGTGCGAGCCTTTGCCGCCGCGGCGCGCCACCTCAGCTTCACTCGCGCAGCGCTCGAACTGCATGTCACGCACAGCGCGGTGAGCCGGCAGATCAAGAGCCTGGAAGAGTTCCTTGGCGTCGCGCTGTTCGAACGGCGCATCCGCCAGGTCGCGCTGACTGCCGAGGGACAGCAGTTCTTCGCGGAGGTGGAGCCGGCGCTTGCGCAGATCGGCGCGGCGGCGCGCTCGCTGCAATTGCAGGGGCCCGCCCGGGCGGTGCGGATCAACGTGCGCCCTTCTTTCGCGGTGCGCTGGCTCATTCCGCGCCTGCCTTCCTTCGTCGAGCGCTATCCCGACATCGAGCCGCAGGTTGTCACCAGTACCGTCATGCCTGAACAGGCCATCGACAGCTTCGACATCGCGGTGCGCCGCGGGCTAGACGGCTGGCCGCCTTCGATCGAAGTGCAGCCCTTTCTCGAAGACGAGGTGCTGGTGGTCGGCGCGCCCGCGTTGTTCGAGACGCATCCGTTGCCCGACCTGCGCGCCCTCGCCTCGCACGTGCTGCTGTCGGCCAAGACGCGCAAGGACGACTGGGACGCCTGGAAGAAGCAGGTCGGCGCCCCGCGCACCCGTCCGGCGGGCCGGCTGCAGTTCGACCACCTGCACTTCGTACTCCAGGCCGCGGTCGACGGACTGGGCGTTGCGCTGGCGCCGACCTCGCTGGTGTCGCACGACCTGGCCTCGGGTCGCCTGCAATCGCCGCTGCCCGCGCTGCGCATGACGCTGGAGCGCTATTACTACGGTCTGGCGCCCGACGCCGCACCGGAGGCGGCGTACGTGGCCGAGTGGTTTGAGGAAATGCAGGCCGAAGGCGCCTAGGGCCTGTTCACACTATTTCCGGGGTCGCGTTGGTGGGCCAAGGGGCTGGATGCAAGGCGCACGGGCGCAGCAAGGCTGAAGCCTTGCAAGCGCGGGCAACGCCGCAGACAGCCCCTTGGCCCGCCAACCCTGCGGGAAGGTCAGCCAGCGAGGGCCACTCGGCGTTGCGTTCCTTGCGCGTGCGCATGCACGCGCGGCGTCACGCGCCTTGATTGGCCCTCGCTGGCTGACCTTCGCGACCCCGGAAATAGTGTGAACAGGCCCTAGCCAATCAGCCGACGAGCGACCGAATCACCTCCGACACGCCCACCTTGCCCCTGCGCACGCTCGCATCGCTTCCCTCGAAGCGAATCCATCCTTCGTTGAAGCCGTCGAGCATCTGGATGCGCGGCACCGGGTCGCGCATGCCCTGCGCGCGGAAGATCGCGCCCCAGGTCTCGCGCGGCACCACCTCCGCGTGCACCGGGCGGCCCAATACCTGCGAGAGCGCAGCTGCAATCGCGTGCTGCGTCAGCCGCTCGGGACCTTCGAGTTCGACGATGCGCGGCGCCTCGCCTTCTTGCACAAGGAGTTCAGCGGCAACGCTGCCCACATCGGCCGTGGCCACCATCGGCACGGCCCGCTCCAGCGGCTGCAGGTAGCTCGACAGCACACCCTGCTCGCGGGCCTGAGTAATGTCCCAGCGCAGGTTCTCAAGGAACCACGCCGGCCGCAGGAACGTGACCGGAAACGGCAGCGTGCGAAGCGCTTCTTCCATCAACGTGCGCTGGCTCAGCAGATTGGGTTGCGCGGCCTGTGCGCCGACGGTCGACAGGCACACCACGCGCGGCGGCCGGGCGGTGTCGAGTGCCTGGCGCACCGCGGCGTTCTCGGCCCTGGCCTCTGGAAAACCCGGCTCGGGGTCGAAGTTCGGCGGCGGCAGCACGAAGACGCCGGCCGTACCCGCGAAGGCCCGCGCCAATGCCGCGGCATCGTCCATCGCTGCGGTGGCGACCTCGCAGCCGAGCTCCGCCCAGACACGGCCCTTGGCTTCGTCGCGGACGACTGCGCGAACGGGCTTGCCCTGGGCCAGCAAAGCGCGCGCGACGGCGCCGCCCACTTGACCCGTGATTCCGGTAATTGCGTACATGAGACTTTCTTTCTTCACTTGATTGCGATGGAGCGAATCGTAGAAACGCTCCATCTTTGAGTAAAGCGACCTCAAGGCATATCATTCGTGATAACAGATCACGAATAAGAAAATGACTCTCGACGGACGCCTTCTCTCCAACGTCAGCGTGCTGGCCGCCGTGGTCGAAGGCGGCAGCTTCGCCAGCGCCGCCAACGCACTCGGCCTCACGCCCTCCGGTGTGAGCCGCGCCATTGCCCGGCTCGAGGGCCGCATCGGCGTGCGGCTGTTCGACCGCACGACCCGCTCGCTGAACCTCACCGACGAGGGCCGGCTGCTCTACGCCAACATCAATCCGCTGGTGCTCGGCATCGAGGACGCGGTGACGATCGCGTCAGGCGCATCCGGCGCGGTGCGCGGGCGCCTGCGCGTCAACACCGACGCATTCACCTCTCGCCTGCTGCTGGCGCGGCACCTGCCGCGCTTTCTTGCGCTGTACCCCGAGCTCACGCTGGAGCTGATCGCCCGCGACCAGCTCGGCGACCTGGTGGCCGAGGGCTTCGACATCGCCGTGCGCTTCGGCGAGCCGCCGTCGTCGTCGCTGGTGGCCCGCAAGCTGATGGACTCGCGCGTGGTCACCGTGGCCACGCCGGCCTACCTGGCGCGGCACGGCCACCCTGCCAAGCCGGCAGACCTCGTCGGCCATGCCTGCCTGCAGGTACGCAACCCGGCCACGGGGCAGCCCTATACGTGGGAGTTCCAGCGCGGCCGCAAACTCGTGAAGGTGCCAGCCACCGGACGACTACTGCTCACCGACCCGGGCACCGTGCTGGAGACGGTGCTCGCCGGCATCTGTGTGGCGCAGATCAAGGCCGTGGGCATTCAGCCGCAGCTCGACGGCGGCGAGCTGGTCGATCTGTTTCCTGATTGGCCCGATGAGCGGCTTCCGCTCTATGCGCTCTATCCGTCGCGCCACCTGCCGGCCGCGAAGGTACGTGCGTTCATCGATTTCGTGATGGAAGTCGTCGCGCCCGCGCCTTCGCCTGCATCGAAGCCGAAGCCGCGGCGCTGATGCTCGCGCGTCCGGAAACGGCCAGCGACATGAGCCCTCCGATCGCACGATGAGGGCATGACCCATACAACACTCACAACACTCACAACACCGCTCCCCCGTTCCTTCCTGAACCTCGCGTGGTCCAACCTCGCCGCGCAGTCCGCCGAGCAACTGAGCCTTGCGGCCGTGCCGCTGGTCGCCGTGCTGGCACTCGGCGCAGGGCCGGGCGAAATCGGTTTTCTCTCGGCGGTGCAGACGCTGCCCTTCCTGCTGGTCTCGATGCCCATGGGCCTGCTCGCGGATCGCATGTCGCGGCGACGGCTGATGGTGTGGGCCGAAGGGCTGCGGGCGGTCTCGCTGCTGGTGCTGCTGGCGATGGTGTTCGCATCGAAGCTCAGCATCGGCTGGCTGGCTGTGCTCGGTTTCCTGGGTGCTGTCGGCACCGTGGGCTTCAGCGTCGCGGCGCCCGCGCTGGTGCCGGCGCTCGTGCCACGCGAGGCACTGGCACTGGCCAACGGGCGGCTCGAACTGGCGCGCAGTGCCGCGTTCACCGCCGGTCCCGCACTCGCGGGTGCACTGGTGGCGTGGGCCGGTGCTCCTGCTGCGTTCATGCTGGCAGCAGTGCTGTCGGTGGCGGCCGTGGGCCTGCTGCTGCGCTTGACCGAAGCACCGCGCGCACCCGCTTCCGGACGGCATCCACTGCTCGAAGTGCGCGACGGCGCGCGCTTTGTCTGGCAGCACGACATGCTGCGGCCGATGCTGATGACCGGCGCGGTGTTCAACATCTCATGGTTCGTGCTGCAGGCCGGGTATGTGCCCTATGCAGTGCGGGTGCTCGGCCTCGGCGCGCAGGCGGTCGGCTTCACGCTGGCGATGTACGGCGCGGGCATGGTCGTTGGCGCGCTGCTCACGCCGCGCGTTGTGGCGCGCCTGCCCTTCGGCCGCGCGATCCAGGTCGGCCCCGCGGTCGCGGTTGTTGCAGCAGCGACGATGGCAGCCACGCTCCTGGTGCCGACCGCCGCGCTGGCCGCGCTCTCGTTCTTCCTGTTCGGCGCGGGGCCGATGGTCTGGGTCATCACCTCGACCACGCTACGCCAGAGCGTGACGGCTTCGACCATGCTGGGCCGGGTGTCGGCCGTGTTCCTCACGATCAATGCGGGAGCGCGGCCCATCGGAGCGGCGCTCGGCGGCCTGGTTGGTGCGGCCTGGGGCGAGCCGGCGTGCCTGCTGCTGGCGCTGGCCGGGTTCGTTCTGCAGGCGGCGATCATCTTCGCGTCGCGCATCGCGGGGCTGCATCGGTTGCCTGTGCCGGCCACCTGAGCTTCGTTTACTCCAGGTCGGGAAGCACCATCGACTCCAGAGAATCGAGCGGCAGCCAGCCATCCGGTACGTCAACCAGAGCGGACTCCTGCGCACGAACTCTGGTAGGCCTCCTTACAGGCTTCTTGGCCAGCGGATCGACAGTGGAAAGCGAGAACACCCTCCTGACCGGACCGCCCGTGAAACTGAGCCCGGTGAGCCGCTCGACTTCATTGATCTGCACCTGGAAGGTCTTGTACGCGTCGAAAGGAATCTCGCGTGCAGCCTCGATGCCAAATTCCTCGATCACACCCGACTGATCGAGGATGTAGGCCGTGGCAAACAGCTTGCCGCTAGCCGTGATCGCCGCAACGACTTTCCAGAAGCGAACCGGATACTGGATCTTCGGGTACTTGTCCCAGACCGGGTCGCTTTCTTCGAGGATGGGGCCTGTGATGACCTGCGCCCTGAACTTGTCGAGCTTGATCGCGTCCTCGAAGATGTGGCGTTCGATGCCCTGCCAGAGCTCCTTGTTCTGATTGAACTTGGAATGCTGGGGCGTGCAGTTGCTCCAGTGGCAGGTATCTGCCGCAGTGGTGAGCGCAGCCAGGCGGGTGGCTCCGTATTCCATGTCTTCACGGCGCGTCAGATGGCCACGGTCGAACTGGTTGTTCTCGTAGTAGAAGTTGGTCAGCTGTGCGCTTGCGGGAATCCGCGGGTCCTGCCTCCACACGTCCGCCGGCCGGGCCAGTTCGAACCGGCCGCTGAAGTCGACGTTGGCTGCCGAGTAGAGAGCCAGCCGCCTCGCCTTGTGCATCACGAGGCTGTAGCCGTGATAGTTCAGCACGTTCTCGCCCGGGGGGCCGTCGACCAGTTCTACCGTCTCCTTCGCAAGAGCCTTGCCAAGCAGCGGCAGATGCACCGACATCTCGGGCTTGCCCGGCGCGAGGAATCCGGCTTCGAAGCCTTTGCGATCGTCGTACTTCGCATTGAAGGGCACGTCGATGGCGGGGGCTGGTTTCTTCGCCTTGGCACGTGCGGCTTCTTCGAAAACGCTTTGCGACTCGCGGGCAGCGGGACCGGATCGGAGGACGGAGACGCTTCCATCCGATTCGATGCCGAGCGTCACCGTGAGGGTCCTTCTTCCACCAGATTGCATGTCGTTCATGGTCGTCTTCCGGGTTGGGGTTTGTTGAATGAGCGGACCGGGAAGCGGCAAGCTCCCGGCAGCATGGGTCGCCGTTGACTGCAGCAGGTCGACGGAAGGAAGCATCAGCCGCGAGTTTTCCGGCGTGGCACCGAAGACCGGCTGAAGCAACGAATGCGCGGGAAGGGCTGCATGAAGCGTGTCGACGATGCGGGAAACGCGGATGCCCTCGTTGGCAATCCACTTGATGTCCTGCTCGCCGTCTTTTGCGGGGTCGTAGTCGCGGCCTGAGATGGTTTGCGTACGGCCATCTCTTTCATCCGGTACGCCGCTGTGGTGGAGCGCTACGACATACCAGTCGTTGCTGAAAACCGGGGAGCCTGAAGATCCCCCGAGCGTGTCGGTCGAATACCAGAGCACGTCGTCCGTGCGCTTGAGAAGCTTGTTCTCCCGCACGCACACCTGTTTGCGGTCGCCGTTGGGGTGCTGGATGATGGTGAGCCACTCACCGTCCGATGCCTTGCCGGTGGCACCTACAAGCGGAAGAAACCCATAGTGTTCGAGCTGGCCATCTCCCACTGTCGAACTGGAGGCGACGGCCACGACGGTGAAGTCGAGGTCTTTCGAAGTGAAGAAGAGTTCCTGCGCCTGAAGGCTGTAGGTAGTGGGGTTGAGTACGGCGCCGTCGATGTCGAGTTCGAATTCGAACTGGGCTTCCGAGCGGCGACAGGACTCGATGGATGGCAGAACGTGGTTGTTCGTGATGAGCACGTTCGGCGCTATCAGGAATCCGGTGCCATAGGCGACAAGCCGCCCTGCCGTGTCCCTGATCAGGATGCGACTGACCGCCTTTGCGGCTCGCGCGCCACGAGCCAGGTAGTTGACGTCCTGTATCTCGCTGCCGGAGATGATTCGCTCATACGCGACGGCAGACTTCTCATCGTCGCCAAGGCTTTCACGCAAGAAGCTCCTGCGGTCATCGAGCTGCTTCGGCGTGCTCAGTTCGCGCGGGGTCTTGTCTCTCGCATAGTCGGCAAGAGATCGCAGGTCGATGCCTTCGCTTCGCTCCCGCGCCTTCTCGATTTGCTCAAGCCAGAGTTGCACGCCGCGCCTCCCTCGTCCCGTGAGGGTTGCAACTGTGCGTGTTTGCCGACGCTTCTACATCCCCCATTCGAGGGATGCCGTACGTACTAGAAAAGCGACGCCATCCCGTTGGGCCGCGCGTCCTCGATGTCGAGCATGCGCAGCTTGGTCAACGCCCCGCCGCCGGCCGAGAAGCCGCCGGGCTTGTTGCCCGCGGCCAGCACGCGGTGGCAAGGCACTACGGGCGCGAACGGGTTGTGGCCCATGGCCTGACCCACGGCGCGCGACAGGCCCTTGTCGCCCAGCTCTTCGGCGATCTCGCCGTAGGTGCGCGTCTGCCCCGGCGGAATGCGGCGCGCGATCGCGTAGATGCGCTGGTGAAATTCCGACACGCCACGCATGTCGAGCTCGATGTGGCTCAGGTCGTCGTGCACGCCTTGCAGCAGGCCCTGGATGGCGGTGATGGCGCGTTGCGCTGCTTCGCTCGGCGGGCTTTCATTCAGGTCCGGAAAGCGTTGCTTCATGCGCGCACGCGTGGCTGCCTCGCCGTTGTCGGCGGGCAGTTGCACGCCGACCAATCCGCGCGGTCCCCATGCCAGGGCGCACATGCCAATGGAAGTCTCGAACAAGGCAAAGCCCGTCATGGCGTCTCCTGTGACAGCGAATGCTGGCGCGACGCAAGCACAGCGCCGAGCCAAAGGGCCATTGCCGAAGCCACCAGGCCCCGCGCCAGCCCACCAGGGCCGTCGGAAATCCATCCAGTGACAGTCGGCCCGACGATCTGCCCCAGCGCAAAGATGATGGTGAACATGCTGATGCCCTGCGCCCAGCGCGACGGCGGCAGGTTGTGGCGCACCAGCGCAGTGGTCGAAGCCACCACCGACAGGAACACCCCACCGAACAGCACACCTGAAACCAGCGCCACCGGCGCCGACGCACTCAGCACCGGCAGCAGCGTCGCCACGCCGAGCAGCCCGTTCAGCAGTGCCTGCGGCTGCCCGCCGCGGTAACGGTCGAGCAGCCCGGCCCACAGCCGCGACGACGCCACGCAGGCAATGCCCAGCAAGGAATAGAACAGCGTGACGAAAGAAGCGCTCGCCCCCTGCTCGCGCAGCAGCGCGATCACGAAAGTCATGTAGCCGATGTAGCCCATGCCGAACAGGGCATACCCGGCGAGCGCCCAGCCGAAGCGATGCAGTGCGACCGGCGGCGCAGCGTCCGTCGAAGCGGCGGCTGCCGTTGGCGCTGGCCTGTCAGGCATCGCGCGGCCAGCCCAGGCCAGCAGGCAGGTGGCCGCTGCACTTGCCAACGCCAGCGCCCACCACGCCCAGGCCCATCCGTGCGGCACGCCCGATGCCGCCCGCAGCACCTGCGGCACGAGCAGCGCCGACAACAAGATGCCGAAGCCGGTGCCGCCGTAATAGATGCCAAGCAGCAGGCCGCCGCGTGAAGAGCCTGCCTCACCAAGCCGCGCTGCAAGCAACCCGCCCGCCACGAACACCCATGCGCTGGCCACCCCGGCCAGCAGGCGCTGAAGCAGCAAGGCCGGCGCGTCGGTCACGAAACCGCTGCCCGCCATGAATACGCTCGCCAGCACAGCCCCGACCACCAGCAGCCGCGTCGTGCCGAAGCGCCGCATCAGCATCGGCGTGATCAGCGCACCGACCAGGTAGCCGACCGCATTCGCCGTGTTCATGCCGCCGGCCAGCGCATAGCTCCAGCCAAGGTCCGCGCGCATGGGCGGCAGCAGCAATGCGTATGCGAAGCGGGTGATGCCGAGCGAAACCGCCGCGCCCATCGACAGCGCGAATGCAAGACGCAGCGTGGGCTGCGCAGGGGCGGCAGAAGAAGTGAGCGTTATCGACATGGGAGCGGGCGGCTGGCCATTTTGCGGCAGGCGCCGCCGCCCTGCCCGCGCCGCCCGGTCAACCCGCGTCAGGCATCGGGTCGGCGTGCAGCAGATGCCGCTCCAGCAGCACCGCCACATGCACCGCTTCGCGCTGCGCGCCGTCCTCGATCTGATGGCGGCAGCTGGTGCCGTCGGCCACCACGATGGCGCTGGGCTTCGCGCGGATGGCCGGCAGCAGGCTGGCCTCGGCCATCTTCATCGACACCTCGAAATGGCTGGCCTCGTAGCCGAAGCTGCCGGCCATGCCGCAGCACGAGCTTTCGATGAGTTCGGGCTGCGCGCCGGGAATGAGCTTCAGCACCTCCATCACCGGGCTCACCGCGCCGAAGGCTTTCTGGTGGCAGTGTCCGTGCAGCAGGATAGGCGCCTCGGCCGGCTTCAGTGCCAGCTCGAAGCGGCCCAGCTTGATTTCGCGCGCAATGAACTCCTCGAACAGCAGCGCGTGCTTCGCCACCATCTCGGCCTTTTCGCCGAAACCCATCACCAGCGTTTCGTCGCGCAGCGTGAGCAGGCACGAGGGCTCCAGCCCGACGATGGGCACGCCGGCGCGCGCCAGCGGCACCAGCGCGTCGATCAGCGCCTCGACCTTTTCCTTGGCCTGCGCGACCATGCCGCTCGCCAGGAAGGTGCGTCCGCAGCAATGGTGCCCGCCGCGCTTCTCGACCGTGTGCAGCACATAGCCCGCAGCCTGCAGCACGCGCGCTGCCGCAAAGGCGTTCTCGCTCTCGAAGGTGCCGTTGAAGGTGTCGACGAACAGCACCGCCGCCTTGCCACCGCGCCGCGCAATCGACAGCGCCACGTCGCGCTCGACGAACAGGCCGGGTTCGTTGGCCTTGCCGCGCCAGAAGGTGTCGCTGCGCCATTCGGGCAGCGAGCGCTTGGCCGAGAAGCCCAGCAGCTTTTCTCCCAGCCATGCGGCGCCGGGCACGCTGTTGCGCAGGTTCAGCAGCCACGGCATGCGGCTGGCCTTGTGCGCGTAGTCGGGCAGGTTTGCCACGAGCCTGTCTTTCAGCGTGTGGCCGTGACGCTTCTTGTAGTGGTCGAGAAACTCGACCTTCATCTTCGCCATGTCCACGCCCGTTGGGCAATCGCGCTTGCAGCCCTTGCAGCCGACGCACAAGTCCATGGTGTCGTGCATGGCCTCGCTGGTGAAGGCATCGGGGCCGAGCTGCCCTGACAGCGCCAATCGCAGCGTATTGGCGCGGCCGCGCGTCAGGTGCTGCTCGTCACGGGTCACGCGATAGCTGGGGCACATGGTGCCGGCGTCGAACTTTCTGCAGTGGCCGTTGTTGTTGCACATCTCCACGGCCTTGGCGAGGCCGCCGGTGCTGTCGCCGCCGGTGCCGGGCGCGGTCGTCACCTCGGTCACCGGGTCGGCGTTGACGTTCCAGCCCGACCAGTCGAGCACGGGCTTCAGTTCGATGCGGCGGTAGGGCTTGGGCGCGGTCGGCGGCGCGAAACGGAACAGCGCGCCATCGTCCATGCGCGGTGGGTCGATGATCTTGCCGGGGTTGAACAGGCCGATCGGGTCGAGCTTGCGCTTGATGGCGCGAAACGCCTCGTTGATGGCCGGGCCGAACTGCCATTCGATCCACTCGCCGCGGCACAGGCCGTCGCCGTGCTCGCCGCTGAACGCACCCTTGTACTTGCGCACCAGCGCGCTCGCCTCTTCGGCAATGGAGCGCATCTTGGCGGCACCGTCCGCGCGCATGTCGAGAATAGGCCGCACGTGCAGCGTGCCGACCGATGCGTGCGCGTACCAGGTGCCACGGCTGCCGTGCCGGGCGAACACCTCGGTCAGCGCGTCGGTGTATTCGGCCAGGTGTTCGAGCGGCACGGCGCAGTCTTCGATGAAGCTCACGGGTTTGCCGTCGCCCTTGAGGCTCATCATGATGTTGAGGCCGGCCTTGCGCACTTCCCACAGGTTCTTCTGCCGCGCGTCGTCGGGCATCTCGACCACGCTGCCGGGCAGGCCGAGGTCGCCCATCAGCTCGACGAGCTGCTTGAGTTGCGGCAGCAACGCGGCCTTGTCCGAACCGGAAAACTCCACCAGCAGGATGGCCGCCGGCTTGCCGATCAACGCAGTCTCGACCGTCGGCTTGAAGGCCGGGTTGGCAAGGCTCAGCTCGATCATCGTGCGGTCGACCAACTCCACCGCCGTCGGCCCCAGCTTCACGATGTGCTGCGCCGCGTCCATCGCCGCATGGAAGGTCGGGAAGTTGACGATGCCCAGCACCTTGGCGCGCGGCAGCGGCGCGAGCTTGAGCTTCAGGCTCTTCGTGTAGGCCAGCGTGCCCTCGGAGCCGATCAGCAGGTGCGCGAGGTTCACGCTGCCGTCTGCCGTGTACGGGCGCTCGCTCTGGTTGTCGAAGATGTCGAGGTTGTAGCCCGCCACGCGGCGCATCACCTTGGGCCAGTGCTCGGTGATCTGCTCGCGGTGCTGGCGTGCCAGCCCGCGCAAGAACTGCGCGATGCCGGCCGCGCGCACGCCCATCGTGCCGACCGTTCCGAACTCCACCAGTTCGCCACTCGACAACCATGCACTCGCACCCAGCACGTTGTGCACCATGTTGCCGTAGGCGATGGAGCGCGAGCCGCAGGAGTTGTTGCCCGCCATGCCACCCAGCGTGGCCTGCGCGCTGGTCGACACATCCACCGGATACCACAGGCCGTGCGGCTTGAGCTGTGCGTTCAGGTGATCGAGCACGAGGCCGGGCTCGACCGTGGCCGTGCCCTCTTCCACGTTCACTTCGAGCACGCGGCGAAAGTGCTTGCTGTTGTCGATCACCAGCGCCGCGCCGGTCGTCTGCCCGCACTGGCTGGTGCCGCCTCCGCGCGCGAGCACCGGCACCTTCAGGTCGCGGGCGATGTCGATGGCGGTTGCAATGTCGCCCTCGTTCGTCGGCACGAAGGCGCCGACGGGCGCGATCTGGTAGATCGACGCGTCGGTGGCGTAGCGCCCGCGCGAACCGTCGTCGAACAGCACCTCGCCCTGCGTGTCGGAGCGCAGGCGGCGCGCGAGCAGTTCGCAGGTGTCGTTGGGCGGAAGAACGGTTCCGGCTGGCTGCATGTGGCTGGCGGGATCGATGCGCATGGTGGGTCGTTTTTCTTTTGGCAGGTCAGAAGCTCAGCTCGACTTGGCCGAGGGATAGATTTCGCCGGCGCGCAGCAACTCCAGCACGGTGTCGCGCTTGCGCAGCACGTGCGCCACGAGCACCTTGCGCATGGCCGCTGAGTCGCGTTTGGCCAGCGCATCGATCATCTGTTCGTGCTCTTCGACGGCGTGCTTCCACTTCGTCTCGTTCTGGTTGGTGCGAAAGCGCAGCGACTGCACGCGGGCGTTGATGGAGCGGTAGGTGTTCGACAGCACCGGGTTCGCGGCCGCCTCGTTGATGGCGGTGTGGATGCGTGCATTCAGGCGGTAGTAGCCCGAGAGATCGCGCCGCGAGAAGCAGGCCAGCATTTCGTAGTGCAGCGCGCGCACTTCGGCCAGCTCTTCGTCGGTGATGCGCTTGGCGGCCAGTTCGCCCGACATGCCTTCGAGCATCGCCAGCACCTCGAAGGTGTCGAGTACGTCGGCCTCGGTGAGCTTCACCGCCACCGCGCCTCGGTTGGGCAACAGGTCGACCAGCCCTTCGGCCGCGAGCAGCTTGATGGCTTCGCGCAGCGGCGTGCGCGACACGCGCAGTTGCAGGCACAGCTCGCGCTCGTTGAGCTTGGCGCCGGGCGCGATGAGCCCTTCGACCAGCATGGTGCGCAGGCGCGCGGCCACCTGGTCGTGCAGGGCGAGTCTGGAAATTTCGATGATGTCAGCTGTCATGGCTTTGCCTCTTGATTGCATTTTGAATGCAAAAAAGAAGGCTAACAACCCAAGCGAATAAGGGTAAACCATCAAACAAAAAAGCATTTTGAATGCAAAACTGAATGCGAAAGGACAGTCCATGCTGCAACTCGACATCCATCCCACCGGCCGCCACTTCCTCCAGATTCCCGGCCCCAGCCCGGTGCCCGATCGCATCCTGCGGGCCATGAGCCTGCCCACCATCGACCACCGCGGGCCCGAATTCGGCACGCTGGGCCTGAAGGTGCTCGGCGGCATCAAGCAGATCTTCAAGACGAAGCACCCGGTCGCTATCTACCCCGCCTCGGGCACCGGCGCCTGGGAGGCCGCGCTTGCTAACACGCTCAGCCCCGGCGATCACGTGCTCATGTACGAGACCGGCCATTTCGCCTCGCTGTGGCAGAAGATGGCCACGCGCCTCGGCCTTTCGACCGAGTTCCTCTCGTGGTCGGGCACCGATGCGCAATTGCCCAACGCCCCCAGCTGGCGCCGCGGCGTGCAGGCCGAACTCATCGAAGCCCGCCTGCGCAAGGACACCGAAAAGAAGATCAAGGCCGTGTGCGTGGTGCACAACGAAACCTCCACCGGCGTCACCTCCGACATCGCCTCGGTGCGCAAGGCCATCGACGCTGCGGGCCACCCCGCCCTGCTGATGGTCGACAGCATCTCGGGCCTGGCCAGTGCCGATTTCCGTCATGACGAATGGGGCGTGGACGTGACCATCAGCGGCTCGCAGAAGGGCCTGATGCTGCCGCCGGGCATCAGCTTCAACGCGCTCTCGCCGCGTGCTCTCGAAGCCACAAAGAGCGCGAAGCTGCCGCGCGCCTTCTGGGCCTGGGACGAGATCGTCGAGATGAACAAGGACGGCTATTGGCCCTATACGCCCAACACCAACCTGCTCTACGGCCTTTCCGAATCGCTGGACATGCTGCTCGGCGAAGGGCTCGACAACGTGTTCGCGCGCCACCAGCGCTGGGCCGCCGGCGTGCGTGCAGCGGTCAATGCGTGGGGTCTGCCGATCCAGTGCGCAGACCCGGCCGTGTATTCGCCCGTGCTCACCGGCGTGATCACGCCCGAGGGCATCGATGCCGACGCGCTGCGCCGCCTGATCCACCAGCGCTTCGATCTTTCGCTGGGCACCGGCCTGGGCAAGCTCAAGGGCCGCATGTTCCGCATGGGCCATCTGGGCGACAGCAACGACCTGACGCTGGTAGCGATGGTCGCGGGCGTCGAGATGGGCATGAAGCTCTCGGGCATCAAGCTGGCCGGCAGCGGCGTGCATGCGGCGATGGACCATTTCGCGAACCACACGGCACCGGCCGCGCTGCAAAAAGCCGCATAGGCACGCGGGGCCGCCCCGGCGCGCATCGGACCATTCCCACCCACGACGGAGACCAAGAAGATGCAGAGACGTTCGTTGATCCAGGCCGCGGGCGCCGCGGCCGCCACACTGGGCGTGCCCCGGCTCTTCGCGCAGGAATGGCCATCGGGGCCGGTGCGCATCGTGGTCGGCTTTCCGCCGGGTGGCGGCACCGATGCGCTGGCCCGCGTGGTCGCGCAGAAGCTCACCATCATGTGGGGGCAGCAGGTCATCGTCGAGAACAAGGGCGGCGTGGCCGGCGTGCTCGCGGCCGACTACGTGGCGCAGCAGCCGAGCGACGGCAGCACGCTGCTGATGGCCCACATCAACAGCCATGCGCTCGCGCCCAGCCTGCAGCCCAAGCTGCGCTACAACGTGGAGCGCGACTTCGTGCCGATCGTGCTGGTGGGCGTCACGCCCAACCTGCTGATCGCCAACCCGGGACAGAAGGCGCTGACGGTGAAAGACATCGTGTCCGCCTGCAAGGCCGCTCCCGGCACCATCAGCTTCGGCTCGGCCGGCGCGGGCTCGGCGCAGCACCTGGCGCTGGAGATGTTCAAGCTGCAGGGCGGCGTCGATGCGCTGCACGTGCCCTACAAGGGCAGCGGCCCGCTGCTGGCCGACCTCATGGGCGGGCAGATCCAGTACAGCTTCGAGACCATGACGGCCGCCACGCCGCATGTGAAGAACGGCCGCGTCATCGCCGTGGCGCAGACACGCACCAAGCGCGCCAAGGGCCATCCCAACGTGCCGACGATGCAGGAGCAAGGCTTCGCCGGCTTCGAGGCGACCACGTGGTACGGGCTCGCCGGGCCAGGTAAGTTGCCGGCGTCGATTGCGCAGAAGGTGAATCGAGACGTGAATACGGTGCTGGCAATGCCCGATGTGCAGGAGCGAATGGACACCTATGGCGCGGAGGACGGCGGTGGTTCGCAGGACAAGTTCAGGCAGTTCATCAGCACCGAGATTGCGAAGTGGGCGAAGGTGGTGAAGGACGGCAACGTTCACGTCGAAAGCTGAAGAACCAGTCTCACCCCCAGGCTTCGCGCACTTCGTGTCGCTGCGCCAACCCCCTTCCGGGGGCAACACCGGAGGCCCGGCAAAGCCGGTTCCTCGGTGTTCCACGAAAGGACGCCGACACCAGCCAGGTTTTGCTGAGAAGATCCGAAAAATGACCCCATCCCAGACTGCCCTCACCGACGCACTCGTGGCCGCACGCCGCGGCAATCGCACCCTCGACGCCACGCCCTGGCTCGGCACGCTCGAAACCGACACGCAAGCCTATGAGGTGCAAGACGCCGTCGCGGCCGCACTCGGCTGGTTCGACGGTCGCCCAGTACCGGGCGTGTGGAAGTCCGGTGGCGGCTCCCGCAGCGCGACGCTCACACATGCGCCGCTGCCGCCTTCCGGCGTGCGCCAGAGCCCCGCGAACTTCAGCGACCTCGTGTTCAACACGCCCGGCATCGAGGCCGAAATTGCCTTGCGTCTCGGCCAGGACGTCACGCCCGCGCAGGCAGCGAAGCTCGATCACGCAAGCGCCGCATCGCTCGTCGATGCCATGACCGTCTCCGTCGAGGTAGTCGACACGCGCTGGCAAGACCTCGCCTCGACACCTGCCCTGCTCCGCCTAGCCGATTCGCAAGTGCACGGCGCGCTGGTGCTCGGCGAGTGGAAGCCCTACGCCGCCATCGACTGGGCCTCGCAGCACTGCGAAGCGAAGATCGGCGACGCTGAGACGGTGGTGCGCGAAGGCACGCATCCGCTGGCCGACCCCACCTGGCTGCTGCCGATCTGGCTGCGCCACCTCACGCGCCACGGGCAGACCGTGCCCGCCGGCACGGTGGTCACCACCGGTTCGTGGGTCGGCATCCTGCCCTGCCGGCGCGGAGATCAGGTGGCGGCGGAATTCCCCGGCATCGGCGCTGTCCGCTTGAGCGTGTAGCGCCCGCCGCCCACGCCCGAGCAAGTCACCAGAAAGTCGAGCACCGCCCGCACCCGCGCGGGCAGCGTTCCCGCCTTGCCGATGTACACCGCGTGAATCGGCTCGATCTCACCGGCGTTGAATTCATCGAGCAGAGGTACCAGCCGGCCAGCGTCGATGTCGTGCTGTATGTGATATAGCGACAGCCGTGCCACACCCGCCCCCGCGATGGCCAACTGCCGCAGCGTTTCGCCGTCGCCTGCGCGCACCGGGCCGGCCACGGGCAGCCACACCATGCGGCCGTCCACACGCAGCGGCCAGTCGGGCGAATTGCGCCGGTAACTCCAGCCAAGGCGGTTGTGCGCCTCCAGTTCCTGCGGCGTGCGCGGCGTACCGTACTTCGCAAGGTAGTCCGGCGCGGCGACGATGGCCTGGCTGGTTTCGCCCAGCCGCCGCGCCACGAGGTCGGACGATGGCAGCTGGCCCCAGCGGATCGCGATGTCGGCGCGTTCGTCCATCAGGTCGACGATGCGGTCGGTCAGCGCAATGTCGAGAGTGATCTGCGGATGCAGTTCGAGCAGGCGCGGCACCAGAGGCACCAGCTTGTGGTGGCCGAACGAGACGCTGGCGTTGATGCTCACCCGCCCACGTGGCGCCGCGCCGGCCGCGGCGCAGCGCTCGGCCTCGTCCATGTCGGCCAGCACGCGCAGGCTGCGTTCGTAGAACTCCGTGCCTTCGGGCGTGAGCTGCAGCTTGCGCGTGGAGCGGTGCACCAGCTGGATGCCCAGGCGCAATTCGAGCCGCGCCACCAGCTTGCTCACAGCCGAAGGCGTCATGCCCAGCAGACGCGCCGCCGCCGAGAAGCCGCCTGACTCGACCACCTGCACGAAGGCCTCCATCTCGCCGGAGCGGTTGACGTCGATGCGCGGCATGGCTCTTCTTCCAATCTGTGAGTTCAACTCACAAGTATGTGTACCGGCGGCATTCTAGTCATCGAAGGCTTTCGTCCGCACAGTACAGGGCATCATGCCAATCGCTCTACTCGCCCTCACCGCCGGTGCCTTCGGTATAGGCACCACCGAGTTCGTCATCATGGGCCTGCTGCTGCAGGTATCGACGGATCTTCATGTCTCCATCACGGCCGCCGGCCTGCTGATCTCGGGCTACGCGCTCGGGGTCGCGGTCGGCGCGCCGGTGCTCACCATTGCCACCCGCAAGCTGCCGCGCAAGACCGTGCTGCTGGCGCTCATGGCGATCTTCACGCTCGGCAACCTCGCCTGTGCCGTGGCGCCCAACTACGAAATGCTGATGGCCGCGCGCGTCATCACCTCACTGGCGCACGGCACTTTCTTCGGCGTCGGCTCGGTGGTGGCCACCGGCCTGGTGGCGCCCGAACGCCGCGCCTCGGCCATCGCGATCATGTTCACCGGCCTGACCGCCGCAACGCTGCTCGGCGTGCCAGCCGGCGCGTGGCTGGGCCTGCAGTTCGGCTGGCGCTCGGCCTTCTGGGCCGTAACGCTGATCGGCGTGCTGGCCTTCACGGTGCTCGCGGTGTTCGTGCCGCGCGTCAAGGGCGAGGCAAAACCTGCGCCGCTACGCGAAGAACTGGCTGTGCTGGCGCGCCCGCAGGTGCTGCTCGGCCTGGCGATGACGGTGCTCGGCTTTGCCGGCGTGTTCGTGGTGTTCACCTACATCCAGCCGCTGCTCACGCAGGTCACCGGTCTTTCGGAGTCGGCTGTGTCGCCGATCCTGCTGGTGTTCGGCGGCGGCCTTGCGGTCGGCAACATCCTCGGCGGCAAGCTGGCCGACCGTGCGCCGATGGCAGCCGTGCTCGGCACGCTGGTGGCTCTGGCGGTGGTGCTCGGCGCGATGCAGTTCACTATCGGCACGCCGTTCACCGCGGTGGTCTTCGTCGGCCTGCTCGGCGTGGCCTCGTTCGCCACCGTGGCGCCCATGCAGTTGCGGGTGCTGGAGAAGGCCTCGGGCGCGGGCCAGAACCTCGCGTCGAGCCTGAACATCGCGGCCTTCAACCTTGGCAATGCGCTCGGCGCCTGGGTTGGCGGTGTGGTGATCGACCATGGCCCGGGGCTGCGCGCACTGGGTTGGGTGGCGGCGCTGCTCACGCTGGTGGGGCTGGCCATCGCGCTGTGGAGCCGCTCGCTCGACCGGCGCGAACCGCGCAATGCGCTGGGGGATTGCGCTTCGGCGCGGGTCTGATCCTCTTCCAGGGGGTGAAGGGATTGGGGATTGCAGAATCCCGCATGCGCAACGCTCCCCTCATCACCCGCCCCGCCAACGCCGCCGACGCTCCTGCGCTGGCGGCGTTGTCGATCCAGGTCTCGCTCACCACCTACGCGACCGAAGGTGTGAATGACCTGCTCGTACGCTATGTGCTCAGCCAGTTCAGTTAGGCCGGCCATGAGCGGCCGCCGGAATGATCAGTGCTGCCGCGTAGGCGAATCGCTACGTGCCTCTTCCATCGGCATGAAGAACTCGAACCGGTTGCGCCCCGCCGCCTTGGCGTTGTAGAGCGCGACGTCGGCCCGCGCCAGCAGTTCTTCGGCGGTAACGGAGGAATCGGCTGCGCGGTGATACGCGATGCCGATGCTGGTCGTCACCTCGATGCGCTGGCCGTCCACCACGAAGGGCGGCGTGCGGATGCTTTCCACAACCTTGGCCGCCACCGTGGCCGCGGTGCCCGGCGCGTTCAGGCCTTCGAGCACCAGCACGAACTCGTCGCCGGCCAGCCGGGCCACCATGTCGGTGCCGCGCACGCAACCCAGCAGCCGCCGCGCGTATTCGGCCAGCACCGCATCGCCCACCGCGTGGCCCATGGTGTCGTTGATGGCCTTGAAGTGGTCGATGTCGAGGAACATCAGCGCCATTGCGTGGCCGGTGAGCTGCCCGCGCAACACGGCTTCGGGCAGGTACTCGTTGAAAGCCAGCCGGTTGGGCAGGCCAGTGAGCGTGTCGAGCCGCGCCAACTCGATGAGCTTGTGCTCCACCACCTTCAGCGCCGTGATGTCGAGCGCCAGCGAGAAGATGCCGTGCGTCGCCCCATCGGCGCGCACGTCGGGCACGTAGATCACCTGCGTGACGCGGTCGAACCCCGCGCGCTGCGTGCTGGTCTCGAACTCCACACGCTCGCCGGACAGCGCCCGGGCGAGCATCGGCTGGCGCGACAGGTACACATCTCGGCCCGACACCTCCTGCACGTGGCGCCCCAGCACCTGGACCGGATCGAGCCCGAGCCACTCGCGGCTGGTGGCATTGGCGAAGGTGATCTTCTCCTCGCGGTCGATGTAGGTGATCAGCGCCGGCATGTTGTCGGTGATGGCGCGCAGGCGCAGTTCGCTCTCGGCCTGGCGCAGTTCCGCCTCTTTCAGCGCCGTGATGTTGAAGGACATCAGGTAGAAGCCCACGACCTCGCCGCGCAGGTTCTTGTCCGGTATCAGGTTGACCTGGAAGTACCCCTCCCTGCCGTGGATGGGTGCACGTACCGGAAAGCGCACTTTCTTGCCGGAGAACAGCACGGGAAGGTAGGGCTTGTGCTGCGCGTACACCGCCCTGCCGAGGGCAGAGCGCATGGTCGTGCCCTGCAGCGGTGCACCTTCGCTCAGGCCCGCCATCTGCCGCGCCCGGATGTTGGCGAACAGGCAGTTCTGCTCGCGGTCGAAATAGCCGACCAGCGCCGGAATGCTGTCGGTCACGTCGCGCAGCAGCTTTTCCTGCTCGGTCAGGGCCCGGCGGATGTTCACTTCCTCGGTGATGTCGAAGGTCATCGAGAACACGCCGCACACCACGCCGTCGGCATCGACGTCGGGAATGTAGTGCGCCTTGAAGGTGCGGTTGCCGATGCCCAGGGCCGGGTCGCCCGACTTCTCGAGGATCACCGTCTCGCCGGCCAGCGCGCGCATGAAGTGCGGCTCCACGAGCGCAAAGTCTGCGGCGCCGCGCACCTCGGGCATCAGGCGCCCCACCAGCGCTGAGTTGTTGTGCAGGGCCCGCACGTGCGCGTTGACGAAGGTGTAGCGCAGCGATGCGTCTACATGCGAAACCATCGCCGGGATGTTGTCGGCAATGGTGCGCACCTGCGCCTCGCTGCGCGCGAGGCTGAGCTCGATGGCGCGCCGCTGTGCCATCAGCTCGTCGAAGGTGCGCGAAAGGTCGCCGATCTCGTCGGGGGCGTAACTGCTGCGCGGCTCGGCGGCGGCTGCGGGTGCCTCCTTCGTGGACTGCATGTGCCGATGCAGCTCCGACAGCGGCTTCAGCTGCCGGCGCGCCACGCCCAGGGCCAGTGCGCCCGCGAACAGCGCGAGCGCCATCGCCCCGAACAATGCACCGCGCTCGATAGCGTCGATGCTCGCGAAGGCCTCGCTGCGCGGATACATGGCGCCGACGATCCAGTTGGTCTGCTCGGTGCGGTCGAAGGCATAGAGGGCAGGCACGCCGGCATCGTTGATGCCCTCGCTCGAGCCCTGGAAACCGGCCATCGCGCGCAGGATCTCGGCATTGCCGCGGCCATCCGCCTGGACCTGGTTCAGGATGCGCGAAGTCTGCGGATGGTCGACCACGATGCCGTCCACGGTCGTCACGAACAGGTAGCCGGTCTTACCGAACCTGACGTCGCCGAGCGTGCCCAGGATGTTCCGGTCCTTCAGGTTGATGGCGCCGGAGATCACGAACCTCACCTGCCCCGCGTTGTCGAGCACCGGCTCGGTGATGGCCACCTGCGCCAGTCCGTTGAGGCGGTTGCGGTAAGGCTCGGACACGAGGCCGGCCTTGGAAGCGACCGTCTGCTGGAAGTAGGGGCGATCCTTCACGTTCACCTTGCCGATCGCCTGCACGCCGTTCAGGTTGGCTACCAGGTTGCCGTCCATGTCGACGAATGCAACGTTGTCGAAAGCCTTGCGCAGCGAGCCATGCTTCTCGAGAAAGGCCTGCAGCGCAGCGCCCTGGAGGTCCTGCGCTTCCACGCTGCCGCCAAAGGTCTGCAACAGGATCCGGCGGCTGCCGAATTTCTGGTCGATCGCATCCGCGATGGCACCCACGCGGGCGACCTCCTCGGTCGCGATCGAGGCGCGCATGTTGCTCTTGACCAGATGCAGGGCGAAGGTGGCGATTGCGAAAGTGGTCAGCAGAACCACTGCTGCCACGCCGAGGCTCAGGCGCGTGTGCAAACCGAAGCGGATTTTCGAGAAGCCTGTTGGAGTCATTGAACTTGTTCGGAGCCGGTACGTTGCCGGCGGGGAGTTTCCGGGCAGAGTATCGGTGCGTTCCGCGTGCGGAGAAAGACTCAGGGACACAGGCTCCGGTGAACCGCGTGGCACGGCGGAAAAATGAATTCCTTTGCCGTACTTTTCGCCTTTCGGGAAGGAAAAAGCGCGGGGCGCTGCGTCAGGTGCCCGAGGAATCCGCCGAGCGCTTGCTGGCCAGGGTGCGGCTTTCTTTCTTCAGCGCCTTCGACACCGGGCAGACCGCCTGTACGAAGCCGGTCAGCGTGTTGGCCAGGCTCTCGCGCTGCAGGCTGTAGAACACGAACTGGCCGCGCTTCTCGGCCTTTACCAGCCCCGCGCCTTCGAGGATCTTCAGGTGCTTGGAGAGCGAAGGCTTGGTCATGTCGAAGCGCGAGGCGATGTCGCCGGCCGACAGTTCGGTCTCCGACAGGTACGCCAGGATCTTGCGCCGCGGCGTGGAGGCAAGCGCTTCGAAAACTTTTTCCATCGGTTCAGTTTAGCTCGCGAGTAGGCAATTCTCTAATTAGTTATTTAGCCATTTAGCTAAATGAATGGCACAATGACCCGAACAGGAGCCGACGACATGCAAGCACCCACCGCCCCTTCCCCGCGCACGGTTGTCTACTACAACAGCGCCTGTCCCGTCTGTGATGCCGGCGTTTGCGCCATGCGCGAGAAAACACCGGACGCAAGCGTCGAGTGGATCGACGTGCACACCCGCCCGGAAGTGCTCGAACCGCTGGGCCTGCAACTGGAGGACGTGCGCGAACGCCTGCACCTCGTCGACACCTCGGGCGCCACGCGCATCGGTGCCGACGCCATCGCCGGCGTGCTGGCCCTTGCTCCGCGATGGCGCTGGCTGGCAAGGCCGCTTCAGTGGCCCGGGCTGCGAACGCTCGGCGCCTGGCTCTACAACCTCTTCGCGCATCAGCTCTACCGCTGGAACCGGTCGCGGGGTCATTGGTAAACCAAGGAGAAGAACCATGAGCGCAGCATCCAACTTCGACCCCGCCGAACTGGCCAGATTCCAGGCCCTGGCCGACCGCTGGTGGGACCCGCAGTCTGAATTCCGCCCCCTGCACGAAATCAATCCGCTGCGGCTGGACTGGATCGACAAGCTCGCCGCGCTGAACGGCCGCAAGGTGCTCGACGTCGGTTGCGGCGGCGGCATCCTGGCCGAATCGATGGCGCACCGCGGCGCGGACGTGCTCGGCATCGACCTCGCCGACAAGCCGCTGAAGGTCGCAACGCTTCATGCACGCAGCAGCGCGGCAAGCGTGACCTACCAGGCCATTTCCGCCGAAGACCTGGCCGCTGACAACGAGGCGAAGTTCGATGTCGTCACATGCATGGAGATGCTCGAGCACGTGCCGTCGCCAACGGCTGTGATCGAGGCCTGCGCCCGCATGGCGAAGCCCGGAGGCTGGGTCTTTTTCTCCACCATCAACCGCACGCCGTGGGCATGGCTGATCGCGATCTTCGGCGCGGAGCAGGTGCTGCGCATCCTGCCGCGCGGCACGCACGACTACCGCAAGCTCATCCGCCCTGACGAACTCAAGAGCGCGGCCGCCAGCGCCGGCCTCGTGCTGCGGGACCAGCGCGGCCTGGGCTACAACCTGCTCACCCGCAACTTCAGGCTCCACCGTTCGCTGAGCGTGGGCTATCTGCTTGCGATGCAGAAGAAGGATTGAGCCGTCAGGCCTTCACGACCCGCGCGCTGGCCGTGGAGCGCGCCACGACGCGGCCGTCCGGATCGCTCAGTTGCGCCTCGAGAAAAGCGATGGTCTTGCCGCGCTGCACGACCCTGCCTTCGCCATACAGCAGGCCGGGCTTCGCGGCCGCCAGAAAAGACACGCTGAGGTCGATGGTGACGGAGTAAGTCTCTTCGCCATTCATGACCCACAACGCCGGCCCCATCGTGTCGTCGAGCATCGCGACGAGGATGCCGCCCTGCACCGCGCCCGCGGGGTTGAGAAACGCATCGGTGGCCATGAAGCTCAGGCGGATCGATCCTTTGGCCTTGTCGAAATCGAGCACGCGCTGACTGAAAAGCTCGGCGGTGGGCGGGCGGGGAAAGCGCTCAAGCAAAACGTCGGGCTTCATTTTTTCGCTCAGAAAGTGGAGCGAAAAATCCTATGCCGCAGCTACTGACAGCGTGGTGTCAGTAGCTGCCAACACATCGACGAGCTCGTCCACGCGCTGCTCCGCACGCCGCATCGACTGCGCGAGCTGCTCGCCGCCGAACTCATCGGACTCCACTGCGGCCTCGAACACATCGGTGATGCCGATGTAGCCGAGCACCGAACGCACGCTGCCCTCGGTGTGATTGAGATGCGCGATGCGCCCGCCCGCGTCGTAGCCGTGGTCGCCGCGCGCGCCGAGCAGCACCACGCGCTTGCCCGCGTCCGCCAGCAGCGGCCAGTACGGCACCGCACCGCGCGAACGGTCGAAGCCGAAGGTGCGGCCCACGCGCACGATGTTGTCGATCCAGGCCTTGAACTGCGCGGGCACGCTGAAGTTGTACATCGGCAGGCCGATCACGACCACGTCGGCCGCAATGAGCTGATCGACCAGCCGGTCGCTCTCGGCAAGCACGTCGGCCATCCACGGCTCGCGCGCGGCCGGTGGTGTGAAGGCCGCATGGATCCAGCGGCCGTCGACGTGCGCGGGCGGCTGCTGGCCCACGTCGAGGTGGTCGATGCGGTCGTCGGAGCGAGCCTTGCGCCAGCGCTCGACAAAACGCGCGGAGAGGCGACGCGTGTGCGAGCCGTGGAGATCGGTGTCGGAACGGCCCGGACGGGCGCTGGCGTCGATGTGAAGGAGGTTCATGGTCATGGCCTTTATGGATGAATGGATGTCTTTCATTCCGCGCTGCCAGAATGGCGCGCAGGCCTTGAATCTATGGATGCAGGCCTGCCATCACAAACGACGATTTCTCTGCCTATGAACGAGATTGGCTCATCTATCAGATATCCCCGCCGGCTGCCTCCGCTGCTGTCGCTGCGCGCCTTCGAGGCCGCGGCCGCACATCTGAGCTTTCAGCGCGCGGCGCTCGAACTCTCGGTGACGCCCTCGGCCATCAGCCACCAGGTGCGTGCGCTCGAAGACACGCTCGGCCTGCCACTGTTCCGCAGGCTCACGCGACAGCTCGCGTTGACGCCTGCGGGCCAGCGACTGTTCGACGACCTCCGCATGGGCTTCGACGTGCTCGAAGCCGGTGTGGACAAGCTGCGCCGGCCGGCCGCATCGCAGGCCGTCACCCTCACCACCAACACCGCCTTCGCCGCGCGCTGGGTGCTGCCGCGCATGGAGGCGTTCCGCAAGGCCAGCCCCGGGGTGGAGCTGCGGCTGCATGCAAGCGATACCGTGGTCGATCTGGCGCGCGGCGATGCCGACATCGCTGTGCGCTCAGGCCGTGGCAACTGGCCGGGGCTGGTGTCGCGCGAACTGATGCCCGAGCGCTATGCGCCGTTGTGCAGCCCGATGCTGGGCTTGAAGCGCGCGGCAGACCTGCCGAAGCATCAGCTGATCCATTGCGACTGGCAGCCACAGGCGCTCGCACCCGCCGTGTGGCCGCGCTGGTTTCGCGAAGCCGGCATCGCACCGCCGAGGGGGCGTGCGATGAAGGCCTCGGGCCTGTCGTTTTCCGACGAGACGCATGCGATGCTGGCCGCGCTCGCGGGGCACGGCGTTGCATTGCTGAGCCTCACGCTGTCGGCCGAAGAGCTTCGCAGTGGTGCACTGGTGCAGCCCTTCGGGCCCGCGCTCGAAACCGGCAGCTACTTTCTTGCGGTTGCGAACGGGAGGGAGAACGAGCCGGCCATCCGTGCCGTGTGGGAGTGGATTGCGTCGCAGGCCGCCGCAGACTGAGGAAAGACCGAACGCCAAACTTGCAGGTTTTTGCAGTTGTCGTGGAGACTCCCTCCAACAACAAAGTGAGGAGAGTTCATGACGAGGTTTGCCCGCGTCCCTCTTGCCATCGCAACAGGCGCGCTTCTTGTAGTAACTTTGACTTCATGTGGAGGCGGCGGTGGAGGTGGTGGAGGCGGGGGTGTCGGCATACTCCCCAGCGCGGGCGGAACCACGCCGACCACAAACACCCCCGAGCTGCCGGCACGCGAAGCCCTCATCGCCCGCGCCAGAAGCTACGAACTCGACACGCCCTACGTCCCGCCGCCCGGCGATCCCCTGGAGCACAACACCTCGGGCTACGCCAAGACGATGTGCTCCGCCGCGTTCATCACCGGCCTTGACCCCGACGTTGCCGCCGAGAGCGTCGGCTACTTCACCGGCCCTTACGACCAGCGCAAGAAAGTGGGCAAGCCGGTGGTCGACCGCGTCAAGAAGGAAGTCCGCATCGCCATCCCGAACGGTCCGACGCTGGTGGCGCGCTACTACGGCTCGCAGGGCTGCATCACGCTGCCACCCGGCAGGGACGATGTGTTCTTCACGCCTGTGGCCGTGACAAGCACCCTCCCCGATCCCTCTACGCAGGCATGGCCCATGGGCGACGTGATGCCCGCCGGCCCCGCGCCCGGCATCGATACGGCAAAGGTAAGCCAGGCAGTCGATGCAGCCTTCGAGCTGCCGGAGGCCTACACCGCCGCCTTCGTCGTCACGCACAAGGGGCGCATCGTTGGCGAGCGCTACATGAACGGCATCACGGCGAACACGCCGCTCGAATCATGGTCGATGGGCAAGAGCGTGACCGCGACGATGCTGGGCGTGCTGATGACACAGGGCGAGTACCGGCTCGACCAGCCGGCGCCCGTTCCGGAATGGCAGGGAGCGGACGACAAGCGCAAGGAAATCAAGATCCAGGACATCCTGCATATGTCGAGCGGGCTGCGCATCAAGGCGCCGGACGATCCGGACTTCGACCCCAACGGCACTTACCCCGACCACATCTATCTCTACACCGGCCGCATAAACTCGTTCAACTACGCAGCCACGCGTCCGCAGCAATGGCCGCCCAACACCATCGGCCGCTATCGCAACACCGACCCGGTGCTCGCAAACTACCTGATCCGCCTTGCCGTGGAAAAGCGCGGTGAGGAGTACCTGTCGTTCCCGCAGAGAAACCTGTTCGACAAGATCGGCATCCGCACGATGACGCTGGAGACCGACCCGTACGGCAACTTCCTGGCACAGGGCTACGACTTCATGTCGGGGCGCGACTGGGCGCGTCTGGCCAACCTGTATCTGCAGGACGGCGTCTGGAACGGCGAGCGCATCCTGCCCGAAGGGTTCGTCAAGTTCGTGAGCACCCTGGCGCCGGCCTGGGCGGCCGACAAGCGCCCGATCTACGGCGGCTTCTTCTGGCTCAACGGCGCGATCAACAGTGCGAGCACCTGGCCGGTGCCGACCACGGCGTACTATATGCTGGGTGCGGGCGGGCAGACGGTGCTGATCGTTCCTTCGCACGACCTGGTGGTGGTGCGGCTTGGCTATGACAAGGGGGAACGCGCCTCGGCCACGAGCCTGCGAAAGGCGCTGACGCTGCTGATGCAGGCCGTGCCCAGTTCGTCCTAGGAGTGAAAAGGCCTCCCGAAGGAGGCCTGCGCTGACCGGGTTCCAGGCGGGGCCCGGGCTTTCTCTTCATTCGACGCGCTTGCTCAGGAGAGTCGGCACGAGATAACCGTCGCGGTACACGGCCTCGATGCTTCCCTGCACGCGGTCGGCGGCATGCGCAGCCACGAATTTCTCCTCTGTCACGCGGTAAACCACCATGGTGCACGACGAGTGCTTGCTGAGGGTGCGGGCCACGCCGGTGGCCTGTCTTAGGGTTGGGTACGTTTCCATGGGATCCTCCTTGTCTGCCTGACAGCCCAAATATTAACTCTTTGGTACTCAAATATGCCTCAGGGTATTTTCTGAGCGTCAACGGTCGCCATTCTTGTCCGCCCCTCCCTTTTGCAGGAATCGGATGATCTGGCCATTGACATCCTCAGGCTGCGACATGGCCGCGATGTGGTCTGCGCCCGGCACGATCGCAGCCTCCAAGCCCGGCATCCGGCGCTGCGCCAGCTTCAGCATCGCCTGGGGTTCGTAAAGCTTTTCCGCGTCGCCGATCAACAACAGTGTGGGTGCGCGGATGGCGCGCAGGCCGACGCCGCCGTGACGCTCACTACACTGCCCTCCGATGAACACCCCTCCTCGACCGCAGCGCGCGCGAGACATCCTGACTTCCTACTTCTGGAGCGGCGACGTCATCCGCAGCCGAAGCGTGAGCAATGTCGTGTTGTCTGCCACGGTCGACGTGCCTGTGCCCCCTGCGCGCCTGCTTGCAGATTGGGAGAGCGAGATTTCTTCGCGCCTGTTCCTGGAACCCGGAGACGTCGAACCATTGCCCCTGGCCCGGGCGCGTACGCGCTGGCCTGACTACAAACACTGCGTGCAGGCGGTGTCCGACTGGATGCGCACGCTTGGGCTGTCCGATGTGCTTGCCTCCAGCGACGTGGCCCTCATGGCCTGCCGCGGCGCGAAGTACCACCACGACGGTGCGCAGTACGGCGGCGCGGCCTTCTGCAATCTCTTCATGAGCGAGGACAAGGGGCTGGACCTGCACTTTCCCTTTGCAGCTCACCGGATCCCGCTGACCCGGGGCACGGCAGTGATCTTCGATACCGGCCAGCCTCACGCCGTCATTCAACGCGGCAGCAGCGGCTTCGATGCGACCGACTTCGCGCCCGAGCGGGATTGCAGCCAAGTGTTCCTGACCTGGGAGCTGCCCATCGAGGATGTCCATGTCGGGCACGCACTGGGAGTCGCCTTCGACATCGATCTTTCGACCTCACCGCAGCTGGATGAAGAGCAAGTCTGGCTTAACGGCGCACGGGCCATCGTGTGCCCGGAGTCCGGACGATGGCGCAGCGCCGACTGACTGATCGTCAGCGATTGGATGGAAGAGCCCTGGCAGCAGCCAATTCGCCCAGACAGGCGTTGACCGCCTGGAGCGGTGCCTTCTCGTGGCAACGCGCTACCGCCTCGCGCGCAACGGCTTCGCTCAAGCGCCGCTCCCGCCCGGCCTCGACCTGGAATTCGACGATCCACTTCATGAGCATGGCCAGTACGATCAGCAAGCCGATCAAGGCTGCGACCAAGGTCACCCGCCAGCCCTGAACGCGAAAGATGGATGCCGCGGATTTGCCCGCCATGGGTTCCTGCGAAGCCATCTAGCGGGGAAGGTCCGGAAAGACCCACATGCTCAAGCCGAGGATCAGGCCAGCACCCAGGAACATGATGGCTGCCGTCGTGAACATCGATGCCGCAATGATGTTCGGAACAAGGATGGCCACGACCACAAAGGCCACGGCGGCCACGATGCACAGGAGCACGGACAACCATGCCATGTACGCTGGCCCGCGCCCGGCCGCCAAAGGCTCGTCCGGGCTGGTTTCGGGTTGGAACGGTGTGCGCATGAATAGCCTCCCTCTTCGCAAGATGTCGCGTGTAATTCGGTAGCCGGTGCAGGCAGGTGCGAGGCAGCATGGACTGCGCGCAACCTTTCCTGACCTTCGTCAAAAAAGTACAGGAAGGTTAAGAAGAACAGCCGATCGGGCTAAGGGATTAATTCGCGCGCACCGCACATGAGAGCGGGGTCGGGCAGAAAGCCAGTGAACCTGCGCAATATTTGACAAATGTCAAACATTGCGCAGCGCAGGCACCTCTCAGCCGCAGAGGTCGAAGATCGCTTCCATGATCAGCTGGTAGCCACTCCAGAACAGCCAGTGGTCGCTGCACTGGGTGAACGGCCCTGCGACAGCCGGGGCAGCCAGAGCCAGCGACGACAAGATCGCGGCCACGGCGCCAGCCTTGATTGCGGTTGCACGTTTCATGATTTCTTCCCTCCATTGGTACTTCTGAACGCAGGACATCTCGCTCCTGCAACCCGAGATGAGCCGCGCAAGCGACTCACGGTCGGACTCTAGGACTGCGAACGAGCGACCACCAGTGTCGAAAGTCACGCGCTCAGGCACCCAGCGGCTGAAGCCCCCTCACCCACTCGAACACCGCAGCGACGGCCGGCTCCGAACGCCGCGACTCGAGGCACACCAGATAGAACGGCAGCCCAGGCAACTCCGGACCGAAGGGCTGCACCAGATTGCCCGCGCGCAATTCGTCGGCAATCAGCGCAAGGCCCATCAACGCCACGCCTTGCCCCTGCAGCGCGGCAGACACGGTGTGCGTTTCGTCCGAGAACACCGGCCCGGCCGATACGTCGAGGCCGGGCACCTGCGCCTGCTGCTGCCACTCGGCCCAGGTGCCGGGCTGGCCCTTGCTGCCGGGCACCGCAAAGTGAAGCAGCGTGTGCCGCGTCAGGTCACTGCGCCGGCGCAGCTTGAGTGCAGGGCTGCAGGCCGGCGCGAAGACGTTGTCGAACAGCTTCTCGGCCACCATGCCCGGCCACTGTCCCTTGCCATAGCGGATGGCGATGTCAGCCGTGACACCGTCGAGCGCAACCGCTTCGTGTGACGCATGAATGCGCAGGTCGAGCCTCGGGTGCAGCGCGCGCAAGGTGCTCACGCGCGGCAGCAGCCAGCGCGCCGCGACGGCCGGCGTGGCCGACAAGGTGATGGCGCTGCGCTCGGGCGGTGCACGCAGCCGCGCCACCGCATTCGCCATGGCATTGAACGATTCGCTCAGCACCGCCTGCAGTTCCCTGCCCTGCGGCGTGAGCACCAGTTGCCGCGGCTGGCGGATGAACAGCGGCACGCCGAGTGAGTCTTCGAGCTGCCGCACCTGGTGGCTGATGGCGGTGGGCGTGACCGAAAGCTCATTGGCCGCGAGCTTGGCGCTGCAGTGCCGCGCGGCCGCCTCGAAGGCGCGCAGCGCCGCCAGCGGAGGGAGTTGGCGAAGGTTGGCCATGGATGAATTAATTTTTCAGCAATGCAAAGAAATTGTCGTTTGTCACGCTGGGGATGCCTGGATAAATTGAGAACCATGTCAAGCAGACAGCTGAATTTTCTTCATCCCACCCTTCACGTCAACGAGGACCACGCCATGACCACACTGCTCCACATCGACGCCAGCGCCCGCCCCGGCCGCTCCGGCACCCACGTTCACGGCTCGCATTCGCGCCGGCTGAGCCATCACTTCGTGTCGAGCTGGCTCGCGACGCAGCCGGGCACCGAGGTGATCTATCGCGACATCGGCGCCGCGCCGCCGAGCAACGTCACTGGCGAATGGATCGCGTCGGGCTACACGCCCGCCGCAGAACGCGAACCGTGGATGCACGCCGTGCTCGCCGAAAGCGACGCGCTGATTGCCGAGATCCGCCGCGCCGACGTGCTGGTGATCGGCGTGCCGATGTACAACTTCAGCATGCCGGCACCGCTCAAGTCATGGATCGACAACATCGTGCGCGTCGGAGCCACCTTCGACTTCGACCGCAGCCGCGAGAACCCGTATGTGCCGCTGCTGGCCGAGCGCAACCGCCGCACGGTGCTGCTGACCTCGTGCGGCAGCAGCGGCTACGGGCCGGGCGGATTCCAGGCGCATCTGGACCTGCTCACGCCCGGCATCACGAGCCCGCTGGCCCTGCTCGGTCTCAACGAAGTGCACAGCGTGGCCATCGAGCACGCCGAAGACCATGGGGACCTGCTGGACCGCTCCATCGCCGGCGCGCTCGCCCGCGTCGAGGCGCTGGTGGGCGAGCTGCAGGCCTCCTGATGACTGGGGAAAAAAACTGCTCAGGCCGAGCGCAGCTGCTCGCGCAGCTTCTGCCCGATCTCTGGCCGCTCCAGGAAGGGGTCGGCCGGGTTGGTGATGGAGACGATGTTCTCCATGCGGCTGCGCACGTTGCCCAGCGCCTTCGGGTGGCTGAACACGTAGAACTGGTTTGCCGTGATGGCGTCGAACACCTTGGCCGCGACTTCTGCGGCCGTGATCTTGCCGCTGCTCACAGCCTTGTTGCTCATGGCCTGGCCGATGAGCTGGCTCTTGGTGAGCTCGGTTTCCTTCGGCGCATTCGGTCGGTTGCGCTCGCTGCTGGTGATGCCGGTGGGCACGAAGTACGGGCACAGCAGGCTCGCGCCGATCTGGTCGGTGACGAGGTTCAGGTCCTGGTACATCGTTTCGGTGAGGCTCACGACCGCTGCCTTCGCGGCGTTGTAGATGCCCATGTTGGGCGGCGTGAGCAGGCCCGCCATGCTGGCGGTGTTGGTGATGTGGCCCCGGTAGGCCGGGTCTTTCGCGGCGGCCTCCAGCATCATCGGTGTGAAGAGACGCACGCCGTGAATCACGCCCCACAGGTCTACGCCCAGCACCCACTCCCAGTCGGCCACGGTGTTCTCCCACACCAGGCCACCGGCTCCCACGCCCGCGTTGTTGAACACGAAGTGCGGCGCACCGAAACGTTCCTTCACGGCAGCGGCCAGCGCTTCCATCTGCGCCGCGTTCGACACGTCGACCTTGCGCGCCAGCACCTGAGCACCGGCTGCTTCCATTTCTGCCTGGGCCTTGTCGAGCGCGTCCTGCTGCACGTCGACCAGCACGAGGTTCATGCCGCGGGCGGCGCCGATGCGCGCGCACTCCAGGCCGAAGCCCGAGCCCGCGCCGGTGAGTACGGCGGTCTTGCCCTTGAAGTCTTGAATCATTGAATTCTTTCCTGTGGTTGGCTCTGCGCCGTCTATTGGAACGCTTTGCAGCATGGTTGACTGTCGTTCGTGTGACGCGTGCCTGCAGCCGGCTCAGGCTGGCACCGACCTCCCCCAACACACTACAGACCGAAAACCCACTCCTTCGTGACAAAGAACCAAGCGGTTGACCATAGACAACAGTGTTAGCAATTGCTGCCGCATACAACGCCCCGTCATCAACGGGGAGCGTAGCGAATGGAGCGAAAATTCTTGTAGTCGGCGATCCGCTAGCGTCTGGCGGACAGGTATTGCCTTACGACGGCCCCATGCTCGATTTGTATGGACACCGAGTCGCGTTGATCGGCGGCAGGGCCTACTGCGAAGGCTGCAACAGCGTGGGTGTCATCGCGAAGGCCGGAGGGCCACGGCGCCCTCAATTCATATCGGAGGCAGCGCTGGAAGGAGACGTGGTGGTCTGCCACTGCCCGGTGCCACAGCCCATACTTTCCACTCTGCAGCGGTGGGCAACATACGAGGACGAGGCTTGGCATGCCGTTGGAGCCGAGGATGAATTGGCGGCATTCAAGAAAACGGTAGACAAGAATGTGACCCACCCACCTGGGACGGAACTGACCGAAAGGATCTGCCCAAACATGACGAACAAGGAGTTTTGCGCGATGGTGCTCAAGCTGCGCGATCAGGCCGTAGTGTTCATTGCGAAGCAGCGCCTCCCGGAACTCGAGCGCTGGGACAAAGATGCGCAGGCACGAGTGCGGGAATGGTTTGGCGTGGCCGACCAATCTATGCGGGAGCATCTCCAGAAAGGACTGGCTGCGTGCAAGCGAGTGCTCGAGGGACTGGGATGCGAGAACTTCATCCGGTACTCGGAAGCAAGCAAGAAGAATCTCGGCTGCATCTTCTCAAGCGACCCGGTCGTGACAGTAGCGGCAGTTTGCAAACCAGACACTGCGACCCGCACCATTGCCATCGGGCTGAGTTTTTGCGACCTCCCGGAGAACATGCTCATCTACGATACGAACATCATTCGCGACGGGGACTCGAAGCTCCTGACATTGATTCACGAGGTCACGCACTTCGACGACACCTTCAGTTCATTCGATCCCTGGTATGGAACGAAGCACGCGAGGGATCATGCAGAAGATCCTCGGTCTCGTGTCAACGCCGACAGCATCGCTGCGTACATTCTTGGCGTTGTTGCGAAAGCATCCAAATGAAATGCACGATCAGGGGCCTTCCTCGTCATTGCTGCCACGCTGACAGGTTGCAGCGCCATGGCTTGCAAGCCCATCGTGGTAACAAGGCTGACCTTTGCCGAAGGTGCCGCAAACCTCGAGCCAACACAGATAGCGAAGCTGGCGGAGTTCATTGACCGGGCAAACTCGGCGTTTCCGAAGTACCTCGAGGTTTCAATCGACGGAGGCGCCGCCGTCAAGGTGCAAGGCAGAACACCTGCTGAAGCCAGACAGTTGGCAAGACGGCGCGCCGAAAACGTGACCCGAGCGTACAAGCAGCTCCAGCCGACCGAGATCAAGCTGGAAACGACGTCAAGCATCTACGAAGACAACAAGATGTCGAGGGAAGCGAGCAACGATTTTGTCGTGGTGCAGTTTCACCCCGACTACGAGGCGCTGAAGTTGCCCGACTGCAACCCGGTTCCGATCCCCGGGTTCAAGCGTTGATGCACGGCAATCGCCGGCCGCAGCCATCTCAACCCTCAGCCTTCTTCAGCACATACCCGATCCGCGGAAAGTGCACATGCACCGTGCCCGTCCGCTCGCTGCTGCGCTCCAGCGTGTAGTGCGTGCGCGTAGCCGCGATCAGCGTGCCGGGCGTCTCTTCGAGGCCGAAGCTCTCGGCGCGCACGGTGACGGCGCTGCCGAGCGGAATGCCGTGGTCATCCTGGAAGGTGCTGTCGGTCAGCAATGTGTGCGGCGTCGCGGCCTTGGCCACTGCAATGGCCTCGTCGCTCGTGAACTTCTCGGGAACGCCGTGGCCGATGGCGGCCATGCGGTCCAGCCAGTCGATCACCGCGGGCGTCAGGTCGAGGATGGTGCGAACCGACTCGATGCGCCGCGTGTACCAGAGCGGGTGGTAGGCCGAGAAGTCTGCAATGCTGGGCACCTCGCCGAGCAGGAAGGGCTTCTCGTCGAGCATGTCCGACAGGCGGCGCAGGTATGACTTGTAGGCGCTGGTGGCGTCGGCCGGGCGCAGGCGGGTCATGTTGCCGACGCTCATCTTGCCGCGGTCTTCGCCGAAGGCTTTTGCGGCTTCTGGCGGGGCCTTGGCGAACACCTCGGCCGCGCCCCTGGGCTGCAGGTTCCAGGTCATGGCAGCCCAGAAGAGCGTGGTGTCGGCCCACTGGGCGAGGATGCGCGACATGCCCTTTTCAGGCTCGGGGTAGAGCGTGGGTTCGGGCTGCAGGTGTTCGAGCACGTCGGCGATGAGTGCGCTGTCGCAATACATGTCGGCGCCGATCTGCAGGAACGGCGTCTTGCGGTAGCCGCCGGTGAGCACCTCCACGTCGGGCTTGGGCATGATCGGCGGGATGAAGACCGACTTCCACGGCAGCTTCTTGGCACCGAGGATCAGGCGCACTTTCTCCGAGAACGGGGAGGTCAGGTAGTGGTGAAGGATCAGGTCGGCCATGGGTGGGGTCTTTCTTCTGTGGTGGGTTCGGCGCGCTTCAACGGGGTTGCGCGCGCTGGATGATCGAATCGAAATCGGTGCCCGCGGCCAGCGTGCCAAAGGCATTGCCCCAGTCGCCACCCAGGCGCGAGGCGCAGAACGTGCCAGCAATGGCGGTCGGCGCGGTCTGTACGAGCAGTGCAGCCTGCACGGCGAGCGCAACGTCCTGCGCGAGGCGACGGGCCTCGGCTTCGGAGGCCATCGCCTCGATGCGAGCCGGCAGCGCGTCGGCCAGCCGGTCGAGCGCTGCGTGCTGGCCACGCGCAGGCGCCAGCTCCTTCGTCAGCGCGGCCACCGCGTCGCCCTTGCGCAGGCCGCGGAGCAGGTCGAGCGCCATGATGTTGCCCGCGCCTTCCCAGATGGAGTTGAGCGGCATCTCGCGGTAGATGCGGGCCATGACGCCCTCGCCACCCTCTTCCACGTAGCCGTTGCCGCCGAGGCATTCCATGGCCTCCTGCGCGAAGGCGCTGCCGCGCTTGCAGATCCAGAACTTGGCGACCGGCGTGAGCAGGCGGGCCATCAAGCGCTCGTGCTCGTCGGCCTGGTTGTCGAAGGCACGGGCCAGGCGAATGGCGAGCGCGGTGGCCGCTTCGCTTTCTAGCGCGAGATCGGCCAGCACGTTCGTCATCAAGGGCTGTTCGATCAGCGGCTTGCCGAAGGCCTTGCGCTGCGTCGCATGGTTGAGCGCGATGCCCAGCGACTGGCGCATCAGCCCGCTGGTGCCCAGTGCGCAGTCGAGCCGCGTCATCGTGCCCATCTCGAGGATCTGCGGGATGCCGCGGCCCTCCTCGCCCACGAGCCACGCGCTGGCGCCCTGGAACTCGACCTCGGAGCTTGCGTTGGCCTTGTTGCCGAGCTTGTCTTTCAGCCGCTGGATCTGGATGGCGTTGCGTGAACCATCGGGCAGCACACGCGGCAGGAAGAAGCACGAAAGCCCCGCGGGCGCTTGCGCCAGCACCAGGAAGGCGTCGCACATCGGCGCCGAGAAAAACCACTTGTGGCCGGTGATGGCATAGCGCTCGCCCCAGGCATCGCTGCCGTCGCGCACGGCTTGCGTGGTGTTGGCCCGCACGTCGGAACCGCCCTGCTTCTCGGTCATGCCCATGCCCATGGTCACGCCGGGCTTGTCGCTGAAGAGCTTCAGCGCCGGGTCGTACCAGAGGCTGCCGAGCTTCGGGCCCCAGTCGGCGTATACGGCCGCATTGCCACGCAGCGCGGGCGTGACCGCGTAGGTCATGGAGATGGGGCAAAGAATCGATGGCTCCAGCTCGGTGAAGAGCATGAAGCCCGCTGCGCGCAGCACATGCGGCGAGGCCGAAGTGCCCGTCCAGGGCGTGCCGTGCAGCCCGGCACCCACGGCGGCGGTCATCAGCGCGTGGTAGCTCGGATGGAACTCCACCTCGTCGATGCGCCGCCCGAAGCGGTCGTGCGTATGCAGCTCGGGCGTGTGGATGTTGGCGAGCCGCGCATGCGCCTGCATGCCGGCCGTGCCGAGGGTGGCGCCAAGCTCGTGCAGCTGCGTCGTCTGCAACGCGGGCGCGTTGAACTTCAGCGCATCGCGCAAGGGCCGGTTGGTGTCGAAGAGGTTGTAGTCCACCAGCGGCGTGGGCTGGTTGAACACCTCGTGCGTGGTTTCCATGACCGGCCTCCTTGCCGTGCGTTCAGTTCATCCAGTGCATCAGATCAGCTTGACGAGTTGCTTGCCGAAGTTCCTGCCCTTGAGCAGGCCCAAAAAGGCTTCAGGCGCCGCTTCGATGCCTTGCGCAATCGACTCGCGCGGCTTCAGCTTGCCCGTGGCCACCAGCGTGCCCAGCTCGGTCAGCGCCTCGGGCCACGCTTCCATGTGCTCGCTGACGATGAAGCCTTCGATCTTCATGCGGTTGATGAGGATCAGCGCCGGGTTGGCCAGCGGCAACGGCTGGCCGTCGTAGCCCGCGATCATTCCGCACAGCGCCACGCGGGCAAAGGCGTTGGCGCGCAGCAGCACCGCGTCGAAGATGTAGCCGCCGACGTTCTCGAAGTAGCCGTCGATGCCGTTCGGGCAGGCTTCCTTGAGCGCCGCGCTCATCGACTTGACGTCGGCGTGCACGCGATAGTCGATGCAGGCGTCGAAGCCAAGCTCGTCGGTCACGTACTTGCACTTGCCGGAGCCACCGGCAATGCCGACCACACGGCAGCCGCGCGCCTTGGCCAGCGCACCGAAGGCGCTGCCCACGGCGCCGCTGGCGGCGGTGATGACCACCGTTTCACCGGCCTTGGGCGCAATGATCTTCACCAGCCCGTACCAGGCCGTGACGCCGGGCATGCCGACCGCGCCGAGGTAGTGCGACAGCGGCACGTGCGTGGTGTCGACCTTCTTCAGCGCTCCGGGCTGCGAGGCATCGACCACGCTGTATTCCTGCCAGCCGCCGAAGCCGAGCACCTTGTCGCCCACGGCGTACTTGGGGTGCTTGCTCTCGACCACTTCGCCGACCGTGCCGCCCTGCATCGTCTGGCCCAGCGGCTGGGGCTGCGCGTAGCTCTTGGCGTCGTTCATGCGGCCGCGCATGTACGGGTCGAGGCTCATGTAGTGGTGGCGCACGAGCACCTGGTTGTCCTTGAGCGCGGGGGTCTCGGCGGACACGAGCTTGAAGTTGCTGGCCACGGCCTCGCCGTCGGGGCGGTTGTCGAGGTGGATCTGCTTGTTGATCGGCATGAATGTCTCCGGGAAAGTGTCAGTCAGTCGGTCGACGGCGGGCGCATCTCGTTGGCGCTGGCGGGGCCGGTCGGCAGCCGGCGCTTCACGTACTTGAAGGTGCCGGTGGCGTGGGCGCACACGCGTTCCTGTTCGTCGTAGATTTTGGCCTCGGTGAAAGCCAGTGTCGCCGTCCTGTGAATGAGCGTGCCGCGTGCGTGCAGCGGACCGACCGAAGGCTGCATGAAGCTGGTCTTCATCTCGATGGTGACCACGCCCGTCTCTGGCGCTACGCTGCGCGCGGCTGCTGCCATCGTGATGTCGAGCAGCGTCATGCAGGCGCCGCCGTGCGTCACGTCGAAGGTGTTCAGGTGCTCGGGCTTCGCCGTGTAGATGATCTCCGACTCGCCGCCCTCGAACTTCGTCAGCTCGAAGCCCAGGTGGCGCGCGAACGGGATCTGGCTCGTGTACGAGCGGATGTTGATGTCGCTGGAATCTGAAGAAGACATGTCAGGCCGCACCCAGCACCACGCTCACGCCGCCGTCTACAGCCAGCCACTGGCCGGTGATGTGCTTGCCGGCATCGCTCGCGAACAGCAGCGTCAGGCCCTTCAGGTCTTCCTCGTCGCCCAGGCGGCCGAGCGGGGCCTGCGCGGCCATCTTTTCCTCGCCCAGCGACTTGATGAGACCGGCGGCCATCTTCGTCATGAAGAAGCCGGGACAGATCGCGTTCACATTGATGCCGTAGCGGCCCCATTCGGCGGCCAGCGTGCGGGTGAAGCCGATGACCGCGGTCTTGGAGGTGTTGTAGGCCAGCGTCTGCATTTCAGGCGGGTTGCCGTTCAGCCCGGCGATCGAGGCGATGTTGATGATGCGGCCGGTCTTCTTCGGAATCATGTAGCCGTTGGCGATCTGCTGCGACAAGATGAAATAGCCGCGCACGTTGAGGTTCATCACCTTGTCCCAGGCCTCGACCGGGTGGCTCTCGGCCGGCGAACCCCAGCTGGCGCCCGCGTTGTTGATGAGGATGTCGACTGCGCCCATGCGCTGCAGCGTTTCGTCGGCCAGGCGGCGGGTGTCTTCTTCCTTCGAGCAGTCGGCGGCGATCCAGCGCGCGTCGATGCCGGCGGCTTGCAGCTCGGCGGCGGCCTGCTCCAGGTCGTCGGCCTTGCGCGAGCTCAGCATGATCTTCGCGCCGGCTTCGCCCAGCGCGTGGGCCATCTGCAGGCCCAGGCCGCGCGAGCCGCCGGTGATGAGGGCAGTCTTGCCGGTGAGGTCGAACAGCTGCTTGATGTTGCGGGGCGTCATGAGGTGTCTCCGGTTTTGAATGTCAGGCTCAGATCTCGTAGTCCATGCACTGGCGGGCTTCACGCACGGCGCCGATGAAAGGCTTCAGGGCCACGTGCTGCGGGTGGTCCGAATAGGCCGCGAGCGCGGCGGAGTCGGTGAATTCCGAGTACAGGACCAGGTCGTAGGTCGCTTCCAGCCCGGGCTGGGCAATGGCCACCTCGAAGCGCAGCGTGCCGGGCGACAGCTTGGCGCAGGCGTCGAGCAGCGCCTTGGCCTTCAGCAGGTTGGTCGCCTTGTCGGTGCCCTCGGCGTGTTCCTTGAACTTCCACATCACGATGTGCTTGAGCATGGCGGGCCTCTTTACTTGGTAGGGGTGTTGGGCAGCCGCGAGCGCACGTAGATCAGCACGAAGCCGACCAGCGCCACGACACCGCCAGGCACTGCGAGGGACCAGCCCAGCGCGGCGTCGGTGCGGCCGGTGGCAATGCCCAGGATCACGACGAACAGGCCGCCGTAGATCAGGATCCAGATCCACTTCTCGAGCCGCGCGTGCGGCTTGGGAGGTTTGACGGCGGGGGGGTTGTTGTTGGGGTTGGCGTTCGGCGAATCGGTAGTGGCCATCAGAAGGCGTCCTCGGGCAAAGCTGTACAGGTCGGGTCGCGGGTTTCGACCACGTTGAGCCATGCGCCGATTTTCGGCAGCTCGTAGTGGAAGAAGTAGTCCGTGGCGCCGATCTTGCCAGCTGTTACCGCCCTCGCCTTTTCACCGTCGGTCTGCAGGGCCCTTTGGGCCACGTCGAGCCAGATCCACGCCAGCACCGTGTGGCCGAAGGCCTGCATGTACGGCACAGCGTTGGCCAGCGCGTCGGCCGGGTCGCCGGTGGACCATGCGGCCTCGGTGGCGCTGCCGATGCGCTGCAGCGCGGCGCCCAGCGCCTTGGCATGAGCGGCCAATGCCGGCACCTTGGCGGCGCGCCCGATGGTGTCGGTCATGCGCCCGGCCAGCAGTTGCAGGCCACGGCCCTTTTCCATCAGCACCTTGCGGCCCAGCAGGTCGGCCGCCTGGATGCCGTGGGTGCCCTCGTGAATCATGTTCAGGCGGTTGTCGCGCCAGTACTGCTCCACCGGAAAGTCGCGCGTGTAGCCGTAGCCGCCATGCACCTGGATGGCCAGCGAATTGGCCTCCAGGCACCACTCGCTGGGCCAGCTCTTGGCGATGGGCGTGAGCACTTCGAGCAACAGGCGCGCGTCGTCGGCGGCCTGCGCGTCGCCGGTCTTCTGCTCGTCGACCAGCCGGGCGCAGTACAGCTCCAGCGCCAGCGCGCCTTCGCAGTACGCCTTCTGGGCCAGCAGCATGCGCCGCACATCGGCGTGCTCGATAATGCGCACCTGCGGCGCGGCCGAGTCCTTGGCGACTGCGGCCCCTGCTGCATCCGGCTTCTTCACCAGCCGCCCCTGCGGACGGCTCTTGGCATATTCGAGCGAGGCGTGGTAGCCGGCCATGCCGAGCATGGTGGCGGCCGTGCCGACGCCGATGCGCGCCTCGTTCATCATGTGGAACATGCAGTGCAGGCCCTTGCCGGGGGCGCCGACCAAGTAGCCCACGGCACCGGCCTTGCCATCGACCGGGTACTTGCCCTCGCCGAAGTTCAGCAGCGTATTGGTGGTGCCGCGCCAGCCCAGCTTGTGGTTCAGGCCCGCGAGCGCAACGTCGTTGCGCTGGCCCGTCAGCTCGCCCTTGGTATCGACCATGCGTTTGGGCACGATGAACAGCGAAATGCCGCGCGTGCCCGGCACCAGCTTGCCGTTCTCGTCGGGGATCTTGGCGAGCACGATGTGCACGATGTTCTCGGTCAGCTCGTGGTCGCCCGACGAGATCCACATCTTGTTGCCCGTGAGGCGATAGCGCGGGCCCAGAGGGTCGTCCTGAAAGCCGGCGCCGTCGGGCACTGCGCGCGTGGCCACATCGCTCAGCGACGAACCGGCCTGCGGCTCCGACAGGCACATGGTGCCGGCCCAGCGACCCGAGAACTCGTTCTTGGCGAACACCTCTTTCTGCATCTCGGTGCCGTGCACCATCAGCAGGTTGGCGTTGCCGCTCGTGAGCATGTTGGAGCCGATGCTCACGGAGGCCATCGCGAAGAAGCTGTTGGCCGCGGCAGAGAGCGTGTACGGCAGCTGCATACCGCCGATGTCGTAGTCTTGCGCCGCGCTCATCATTCCCGACTCGACGAAAGCCTTGTGCGCGTCATGCGTGGCCTGCGGCAGGATGACTTTTTCGCCATCGAAATGCGGCTCCTGCGTATCGACCGTGCGGTTGAACGGCGCGTACTTTTCGCGCGCGATGCGCTCGCAGGTATCGAGCACCGCGTCGAAGGTCTCGCGCGAGTGGTCGGCAAAGCGTTCGCGCTGGTTGAGCGACTCGGCGTCGAGCCAGTCGTAGAGCAGGAAGTCGAGGGTGGAACGCAGGCTCATGAGGGTGTCTCTTCTTGCTACTTTTTCGAGGGGTCGGGCAGTTTCGCGATGGTGCCCTGCGCCAGCGCGCAGAGCTTCTCTGCACCGTCATTCACCACGAACACTTCGCAGGTGCAGACGGCCTGCGAGCTGCCGCAATGGGCGGTGGTGGCGCGTGCGATCAAACGATCGCCAAGAGCCGGCCGCACATAGTTGATCTTGAATTCGGAAGTCACCACCGGCACACGCAACGCGCTGCCACCGGCAAAGGTGAGCGCGTTGTCGGCCATGTAGCTCACGATGCCGCCGTGGGCAAAGCCGTTCTGCTGCTTCAGCTGCGCCGTGAGCGGCAGCTGAAGCTCGGCAAGGCCCGGCGCCAGCGCGTGCAACTCCGCGCCGATCAGCACGCTGAACGGCTGCGATGCAAGCATGCGTCGCCCGTAGGCCAGAACGGCTTCGGGCGAGACCTCGTGGTCGTGGCCCAAGCCGGACATGATTACAAGACCTCGAACACGCCCGCGGCGCCCATGCCGCCGCCGATGCACATCGTGACCACGACCTTCTTGGCGCCGCGGCGCTTGCCTTCGATGAGCGCGTGGCCCGTGAGGCGCTGGCCGCTCACGCCGTAGGGGTGGCCCACGGCAATGGCGCCGCCGTCCACGTTCAGGCGGTCGGCCGGAATGCCGAGCTTGTCGCGGCAGTAGATCACCTGCACCGCGAAGGCTTCGTTCAGCTCCCACAGGTCGATGTCGTTGACCGTGAGGCCCAGGCGCTTGAGCACCTTCGGAATCGCGAAGACCGGGCCGATGCCCATTTCGTCGGGCTCGCAGCCGGCCACGGCAAAGCCCAGGAAGCGGCCCAGGGGCTTCAGGCCCTTCTGCTCGGCGTACTTCTCGTCGACCACCACGCAGGCGCCGCCGCCGTCGGAGAACTGGCTGGCATTGCCGGCCGAGATCAGGCCGCCGGGAATGGCCGAGCGGATGCCGCTGATGCCTTCCTTGGTGGTGCCGGCGCGGATGCCTTCATCGTTCTCGATGGTGACTTCCTTGGTGCGCAGGCCCAGCACAGGGTCGGCCACGCCGGCCAGCACGGTGATGGGGGCGATCTCGTCCTTGAAGCGGCCGGCTTCCAGCGCGGCGGTGGCCTTCTGCTGGCTGGCGGCGCCGTATTCGTCCATGGCGTCGCGGCCGATGTTGTAGCGCTTGGCGACCTGCTCGGCCGTCTGCAGCATGTTCCAGTAGATCTCGGGCTTGTGCTTCACGAGCCACGGGTCGGCCAGCATGTGCTTGTTGGCTTCGTTCTGCACGCACGAGATGCTCTCGACGCCGCCGGCCACGTACACCTCGCCCTCGCCCGCGATGATGCGCTGGGCGGCGGTGGCGATGGTCTGCAGGCCCGACGAGCAGAAACGGTTGATGGTCATGCCCGAAGTGGTGATCGGCAGGCCGGCGCGCAGCGCGATCTGGCGCGCGATGTTGGAGCCGGTCGCGCCTTCGGGCGTGGCGCAGCCCATGATGACGTCGTCCACCGAAGCAGGGTCGATGCCGGCGCGCTGCACCGCGTGCTGCACGGCGTGGCCGCCGAGCGTGGCGCCGTGCGTCATGTTGAAGGCACCCTTCCAGCTCTTCGCGAGCGGCGTGCGGGCGGTGGAAACAATGACGGCGCTGGTCATGGTGAGGTCCTTTGAAGCAGATGGAAGGGAAAAGAGGTTGTCGTCATTGCGCCGGAGCAGCGTTGGTGTTGCTCAGGAGCTGGTGATAGAAGCCGATCATCTCGCCGTAGTTCGAGATGGCCAGGCGTTCGTTGTTGCCGTGAAAGCGCGCGAGGTCTTCGCCTTTCACGCGGAACGGCGAGAAGCGGAAGACGGCGTCGCTCACGAGGCTGAAGTGGCGCGAGTCGGTAGCGGCGGTCATGAGGCCTGGGGCCACCACCGCATCGGGGAAGGTCTGGCGCACGGCCTGCTGGATCGCGCGGTAGCCGGTGCTGTCGGTCGCCGACACGGGCGACGGCTCGGCGTTGCCGGGGTACTGCTTGATCTTGATGTCGTCGTTGGCCAGCGTCTTGCGCAAGTGGGCCTCGACGCTGGCGAGCGTGTCACCCGGCAGGATGCGGAAGTTGACAGCGGCCTCGGCGCGGCCGGGCAGCACGTTGTCCTTGTTGCCGGCGCGAACGATGGTCAGCGCGGTGGTCGTGCGCAGCATGGCATTGCTGCTCGGGCTCTTCTCGAGCTGGCCGCGCACCAGCGGCTCGGTGAGCCACAGGTTGGACAGCATCACGCGATTGACGCCACTCATCTCGGGCGCGAGCGCGCCGAACATCTGGCCGGCCACGCCCTTGATGCCACCGGGCATCGGGTTGGCTTCGAGCCGTGCCAGCGCCGCACTCATGCTGCCGATGGCGCTGTGTTGCGGCGGCATCGACGAGTGGCCGGGGGAGGTGTCGAGCGAGAGGAAGAAGGTGCCATAGCCCTTTTCAGCCAGGCCGATGAGCGCCGCGGGCTTGCTCAGGCCCGGCAGCACGCCGTCGAGCACCAGCAGGCCTTCGTCGAGCACCCAGTCGAGGCGCACGTTGCGCGACTTGAGCAGTTCGGCAATCGGTAGCGCACCGCGCAGGCCGCTCACCTCTTCGTCGTCGCCCATCACGAGATAGACGGTCTGCCTGGGCTTGAAGCCGGCGCCGATGAGCAACTCGATGGCTTCCATCTGCGCGAAAAGATTGCTCTTGTTGTCGAGCGTGCCGCGGCCCCAGATGAAGCCGTCCTTGATCTCGCCCGCGAAGGGGTCGACCGTCCACGCCTTTTCGGTGCCCGGGGCAATGGGCACCATGTCCTGGTGCGCCATCAATGCGATGGGCTTGGCAGAGGGATCGGTGCCGGTCCATGTGTAGAGCAGCGCCTTGTTGCCGACCACTTCCTTCTTGAGAGTGGCATGCACCTTCGGGAACTGCTGCGCGAGGAATGCGTGCAGCTTGTCGAACTCGGCCGCGTTGGCAGCCGGATCGTCCATGCCCGACACCGTGCGGAACGTGATCGCTGTAGAGAGCCGCTTGGCGGCCGCCTGCAGGTCGATGTCCAGCTTCGGCGCGGGCGCCACCGCCAGTTGCTGCGACGGTGTGGTCCAGGTCTTGACCGCCACGGCGGCCACCAGCAAGACGATTGCCAGCAGCAGCCCGAGGAAGATGCGTTTCAACATTGGCGGTCGGTCCCTTTGCCTTAGTGGATCAGCTGAACTGCTTGCCTTCGGCCACGAGCTTCTGGATCAGCGGTGCAGGCTGCCAGAACGCGCCGTCATCACGCGGGTTCTTGGCAAAGCGCTTCATCGTCTCGGCCACGTTGTACAGGCCGACCTGCGACGCGTAGTGCATCGGGCCGCCGCGCCAGATCGGAAAGCCGTAGCCGGTGAGGTACACCATGTCGATGTCGCCAGACTTCGAAGCAATGCCGTCTTCCAGGATGTGCGCGCCTTCGTTCACCAGGGCGTACACCAGGCGCTGCACGATCTCTTCATCGGAGATCTTGCGCGGCGTGATGCCAAGCTCTTTGCGGTGGTCCTCGATCATCTTGTTGACGAGTTCCGACGGAATGGCGTCGCGCTTGCCGGCCTGGTAGTCGTACCACCCTGCCCCGGTCTTCTGGCCGAAGCGGCCCAGTTCGCAGAGCTTGTCGGCCGTGCGGCTGTACTTCATGTCGGCGCGCTCGGTGGCGCGGCGCTTGCGAATGGCCCAGCCGATGTCGTTGCCGGCCAGGTCGCCCATGCGGAACGGGCCCATGGCAAAGCCGAACTTCTCGACGGCCTTGTCGACCTGCTGCGGCGTGGCGCCTTCGTCCAGCAGGAAGCCGGCCTGGCGCGAGTACTGCTCGATCATGCGGTTGCCGATGAAGCCGTCGCACACGCCCGAGACCACCGAGGTCTTCTTGATCTTCTTGCCGATGTCCATGACCGTGGCGAGCACGTCCTTGGCGGTGGCCTTGCCGCGCACCACTTCGAGCAGCTTCATCACGTTGGCGGGGCTGAAGAAGTGCATGCCGACCACGTCCTGCGGACGGTCGGTGAACGAGGCGATCTTGTCGACGTCGAGCGTCGAGGTATTCGAGGCCAGGATCGCGCCCTTCTTGGCGACGCGGTCGAGTTCCTTGAAGACCTTTTCCTTCACGCCGATTTCTTCGAACACGGCTTCGATGATGAGGTCGGCGTCCTTCAGGTCGTCGTAGCTCAGCGTGGTGCTCAGGAGCGCCATGCGCTGCTCGTACTTGTCCTGCTTGAGCTTGCCCTTCTTGACCTGGGCTTCGTAGTTCTTCTTGATGGTGGCAACGCCGCGGTCGAGCGCTTCCTGCTTCATCTCGAGGATCTTGACGGGGATGCCCGCGTTCAGGAAGTTCATCGAGATACCGCCACCCATGGTGCCGGCGCCGATCACGCCAACGGCCTTGATCTCGCGCTTGGGCGTGTCTTCGGGCACGTCGGGAATCTTGCTCGCGGCGCGCTCGGCCATGAACAGGTGGCGCAGGGCCAGCGATTCGGGCGTGAACATCAGCGCCGTGAACAGGCGGCGTTCTTCGGCCATGCCTTCGTCGAACTTCAGCTTCGTCGCGGCCTGCACGGCGTCGACACACTTCAGCGGCGCCGGGTAGTTCTTCGACATGCCGCCGACCATGTTCTTGGCGAACTGGAAGTAGGCGTCGCCCTGCGGGTGCTTGCACGGCAGGTTGCGCACCAGCGGCAGCGCTTCACCGGTCTTGCCGGCCACGCTCTTGGCGAAGGCCACGGCTTCTTCGAACACCGATTCGGCCGAGGCGGCGAGCTTGTCGAACAGCTTCTGGCCGGGCAGGCTCGCGAGCAGTTCGCTCTTCACGGGCTCGCCGCTGACGATCATGTTCAGGGCGGTTTCCACGCCGAGCACGCGCGGCAGGCGCTGCGTACCGCCGGCGCCGGGCAGCAGGCCCAGCTTGACTTCAGGCAGTGCCACGCTGGTGCCGGGGGCAGCCACGCGGTAGTGGCAGCCCAGGGCCAGTTCGAGGCCGCCGCCCATGCACACCGAGTGGATGGATGCGACGATGGGCTTGGGAGAGGCTTCGAGCGCGAGGATCACGCTCAGCAGGTTGGGCTCTTGCAGCGCCTTGGGCGTGCCGAACTCCTTGATGTCCGCGCCGCCCGAGAAAGCCTTGCCGGCGCCGGTGATGACGATGGCCTTGACGGCGTCGTCGGCATTGGCCTTCGACAGGCCATCGGTGATGCCGATGCGTGTCGAGAAACCGAGACCGTTGACCGGAGGGTTGGTCAGTGTGATCACGGCGATATCGCCGAGCACTTTGTATTCAGCCGTCATGCTGCGTTCCTTGGTGTGTGAAGAAAAAGAAGAAAAAGCACGAGTGTTCTTTTTCGGGAGATTCTAGGCGTTTCGCGTGGCCCAACAATGGCACGCAGTCGCTGGAGAGACAAGGGGATCCGGGGCGTGGCCCGAATCCCCTGGGGGTATCAAACCTCCAACCACTCTTTGCGAGTTGTTGCATCGGCGCGCAGGCTGTCCGGCGTGCCGTCGAACACGATGCTGCCGTGGCCCATGACGAGCGCGCGGTCTGAAATCTGCATGGCAATGGTGAGCTTCTGTTCGATCAGGAGCACCGAGATGCCCTTGTCCTTCAGCGTGCGCAGGTACTGCCCCACCAGCTCGACGATCTTGGGCGCGAGGCCTTCGGTGGGCTCGTCGATGATGATGAGGTCGGGGTCGCCCATCAGCGTACGGCACAGCGTGAGCATCTGCTGCTCGCCGCCCGAGAGCACGCCCGCTTCTGTGTGCTGGCGCTCCTTCAGGCGCGGGAACATGCCGTACATGTCGTCGAACGACCAGCGGCTGCCCTTGCCCGAGCCCTTCTGCCCCAGCAGCAGGTTCTGGTGCACCGTGAGCTTGGGGAAGATGTCGCGGTTCTCTGGCACGTAGCCGATGCCGAAATGGGCGATCTCGTAGGCTTTGCGACGCAGGATGTCCTGCCCCTTCCAGTGCAGGCCGCCCTCGGCGTGCACCAGGCCCATGATGGCTTTGGCGGTAGTCGAGCGGCCTGAGCCGTTGCGGCCCAGCAGCGCGACGATTTCGCCGGGGTTCACGTCGAACGAAACGCCGTGCAGCACATGGCTCTTGCCGTAGTAGGCGTGGATGTCTTTGAGCTTCAGCATGTCAGTGTCCCGCCCCTTGTGCATCCGCGACCGACGAGCCGAGGTAGGCCTCCTGCACGCGCGCATTCGCGCGAACGGCAGCAGGCGTGTCGAAGGCAATGACTTCGCCGTACACCACCACCGCGATCTTGTCGGCCAGCCCGAAGACCACGCCCATGTCGTGCTCCACCGTCAGCAGTGTCTTGCCGACCGTGACGTGCTTGATGAGCGAGATGAAGTGCGAGGTTTCGGTCTTGCTCATGCCCGCCGTGGGCTCGTCCAGCAGGATGACGCTGGCGCCGCCCGCAATGGTCACGCCGATTTCCAGCGCGCGCTGCTCGGCGTAGGTGAGGTTCACCGCGTGCACGTCGCGCTTCTTCTCCAGGCCGATCTGCTTGATGAGCTCTTCGGTGCGCTCGTTGGCGTCGTCGAGGTTCGAGAGAAAGCGCAGGAAGGTGTATTTGTAGCCCAGGCTCCACAGCACGCCGCAGCGCAGGTTCTCGAAGACGGTGAGCTTCGGGAAGATGTTGGTGATCTGGAAGCTGCGCGACAGGCCCATGCGGTTGATCTCGTACGGCTTCATGCCGTCGATGCGCTGGCCGTTGAGCAGCACCTCGCCACTGGTGGGCGTGAGCCGCCCGCTGATCAGGTTGAACAGCGTGGACTTGCCCGCGCCGTTCGGCCCGATGATGGCGATGCGCTCGCCGGCCGTCACGGCCAGATCGACGCCGCGGATGATGTCGGTCTTGCCGAAGCTCTTGCGCAGGTTCTTGAGTTCAAGTGAATAGGTCATGCCGTCTCCCGCCGCTTGATCTCGGCTTCGATTTCTTCCTGTGCATGGCCCCAGACCTTCGCGAAGCGACGGCGCACCACCTCGAACACGCCCAGGCCCACCGCCAGCAGCGCCACCGCGATGATCCAGCTAGTGGCCGATGAGGTATCGAGCTGCAGGCCCGCGAGCGGCACCACGGGCCCGAGCGCCGCATTCAGCTGCATGTGATAGATCATCTCGACGATGGCGGCAGCGCCCGCGAGCATGATGGCCGCACCGATGAAGAGGCCCACGTAGAGTGCGTAGAAGCGCTTGATCTTGCCGAACAGCGCCACGCGCACGTTCATCATGATCAGGCTGGCCACGCCGCCGGGCGCGAACATCACCATCAGCAGGAACACCAGGCCCACGTACAGCAGCCAGGCCTTGCTGAGCTCGGACAGCAGCACCAGCGCGAACACCAGCAATGCCGCGCCGATGATCGGCCCGAAGAAGAAGGTCGCGCCGCCCAGGAAGGTGAACAGCAGGTAGCTGCCCGAGCGCAGCCCGTTCAGGCTGTCGGCCGCGTTCACGATCTCGAAGTTGATGGCAGCCAGCCCGCCGCCGATGCCCGCGAAGAAGCCTGCGATGATGAAGGCGTAGTAGCGCACGCGCTGCGTGTTGTAGCCGATGAACTCCACGCGCTCCGGGTTGTCGCGCACCGCGTTCAGCATGCGCCCGAGGGGCGTGCCGGTGAAGGCGAACATCAGCCCGGTGCAGATGAAGCAGTACACGGCGATCAGGTAATACACCTGGTTCTGCGGCCCGAAGTTGATGCCGAAGACCGAGGCGCCGTACACGCGGTTGGTGGTGATGCCGCCCTCGCCGCCGAAGAAGCTCGGGAACATCAGCGCCATGGCGGCAACAAGCTCGCCGAGGCCGAGCGTGATCATCGCGAAGGTGGTGCCCGACTTCTTGGTCGACACGTAGCCGAACACCACGGCGAAGAACATGCCGCCCAGGCCGCCCACGAGCGGGATGAGCACCAGCGGAATCGGCAGCTTGCCGGCGCTGGCCAGGTTCATCGCGTGGATGGCGATGAACGAGCCCAGGCCCACGTACACCGCATGCCCGAAGCTGAGCATGCCGCCCTGCCCCAGCAGCATGTTGTAGCTCAGGCAGATGATGATGAGGTAGCCGATCTGCGACAGCATGGTGAGAGCCAGGCTGCTGGTGAAGATCATCGGCGCCACGATCAGCAGCAGCGCGAAGAAAGACCAGATCAGGATGCGGCCGATGTTCAGCGGCTTGAAGCGGTAGTACTGCGTCGGCGCCTTGGTGGCCGAAGCGGCTGGCGTGGTTGTGGTGGTTGCAGTGTTCATGGCGTCAGTCCTCCCGCGTCCCGAGAAGACCCTTGGGCCTGAAGATGAGGATCAGCACCAGGAACAGATACGGCAGGATCGGTGCCACCTGCGAGATGGTGAGCTTCAGCAGCTCGTAGCCGAAGGTCTGGTCGCTCACCGCCACGCCGAGCGCCTGCAGGCCGGTGGCAAGCGATTGGTCCATGGCCACGGCAAAGGTCTGCACCACGCCGATGATCAGCGAGGCCAGGAAGGCGCCTGCCAGCGAGCCCATGCCGCCGACCACCACCACCACGAAGATGATGGAGCCGACCGAACCCGCCATGGCCGGCTCGGTGACGTAGGTGTTGCCGCCGACCACGCCCGCGAGGCCAGCCAGCGCTGCGCCGCCGCCGAACACCAGCATGAACACGCGCGGCACGTTGTGGCCCAGCGCCTCGACCATGTCGGGGTGCTTCAGCGCCGCCTGGATGACCAGGCCGATGCGCGTGCGCGTGAGCAGCAGCCACACCGACACCAGCATCAGCACCGCCACCAGCATGATGAACGAGCGCGACTTGGGAAACTGCGTGCCGTAGAGCGAGAAGAGCGGGCCCTGCAGCGCCGACGGCAGGCCGTACGGCACCGTGGAGCGGCCCCACACCAGTTGCACGAGTTCAAGGATCAGGTATGAAAGACCGAAGGTCACCAGCAGCTCGGGCACGTGGCCGAACTTGTGGACCCGGCGCAGGCAGTAGCGCTCGAAGGCCGCGCCCAGCGCGAACACCAAGAGCGGCGCGATGAAGAGCGCCGGCCAGAAACCGACGACGCCCGACAGCGTGTAGGCGAAATAGGCGCCCAGCATGTAGAAGCTGGCGTGCGCGAAATTGAGCACGCCCATCATGCTGAAGATCAGCGTGAGGCCAGAGCTCAGCATGAACAACAGCAAGCCGTAGCTCACGCCGTTGAGCAGCGAGATGACGAAGAATTCGACGTTCATCGGTCTTTCGTGTCAGGTAAAAAAGAAAAAGGCCCGAGTGTTGAAGTCGGGCCTCGACCTGTCAGGTGGCGATCAGACAGCGATCAGGAGGCGCCGCCGGGCCGCTTCATCTGGCAGGAGGTGGGCGTGCTGGCCACGTAGGCGTCGTAGTACTTCACCGGGGCCAGCGTGTAGCCGGTGTTCTCCGGGCTGTACGGGTACTTGGCGCTGGCCTTCTCCCACTTGGCGATGTACAGGCCCTGCTGTGCCTGGTGGTCGGTCTTGCGCAGTTCGATCTCGCCGTTGAAGCTCTTGAACTTCATGCCTTCCATGGCGGCGGCCACCTTGACGGGGTCGGTCGACTTGGTCTTCACGAAGGCTTCGGTCAGCGCCTGGAACACGGTGTAGACGTCGGTGGTGTAGAGGTCGTCGTTGAACTTCTTCTTGAACTCTTCGGCGTACTTCTGCATGTCGCCGCCCATGTTGTAGTGGGCATAGCCGACCTGGTACACCTTGCCGTCGGACGCTGCGCCCATGGCGGTCGGCGTGCCGCTGGTCACGGCGTAGTAGGTGTAGAACTTGACGTTCAGGCCCGAGTCGTTGGCCGACTTGATCAACAGCGCGAGGTCGGAGCCCCAGTTGCCGGTGATGACAGTGTCGGCGCCCGAGGCCTTGATCTTGGCGATGTACGGCGCGAAGTCGCGCACCTGGGCCAGCGGATGCAGGTCGTCGCCGACGATCTGCACGTCGGGGCGCTTGTTCTTGAGGTTTTCCTTGGCGAACTTGGAGACCTGCTGGCCGTGCGCGTAGTTCTGGTTGAGCAGGTAGACCTTCTTGATTTCCGGCTGGTCCTTCATGTAGGTGGTCAGCGCTTCCATCTTCATCGACGTGTCGGCGTCGAAGCGGTACTGCCAGTAGCTGCACTTGCTGTTGGTCAGGTCGGGGTCGACGGCGGCGTAGTTCAGGTACAGCGCTTCCTTGCCGGGATTGCGCGCGTTGTTCTTCTCGAGCGCGTCGATGATGGCCAGCGCAGGGCCGGAGCCGTTGCCCTGCACGATGTAGCGCGCGCCCTGGTCGAGCGCCGAGCGCAGTGCGCTGGTGGTCTCTTGCGGACTGAGCTTGTTGTCGATGCCGATGATCTCGAACTTCACGCCTGCCGCATTCTTCTTGTTGAACTCTTCGGCAAAGAACTGGAAGGTCTTGAGCTGGTTCGTCCCGACCGCGGCCATGAGGCCCGACAACGGGTCGAGCCATGCGATCTTGACGGTTTCACCCTTCTGGGCAAGGGCGCCGGTGGCGGTTGCCGCGATGACGGCCGCGGTAGCGATTTTCAGAGCGAACTTCAATCTATATCTCCTGGTCAAACCGATTCAAAACGCCGCACGAGAGTACAAGCGTTTGCAGCCCCTCCCCTCAGGGAATGCCCGTAAGAGGGGTGCTGCAAAGGCCCGTTTCTATCGCGCATGCGACACCGCGTTTCTCCAATTTGCTACCCGTTGGTAGACAGCTGCTACCAATGGGTAGGAAACGCGTTCACAAAGACGCCTAGGGGCGCTTCATCTGGCACGACGTGGGCGTGCTCGCCACGTACGATTCGTAGTACTTCACGGGAACGTTCGTGTAGCCGGTGTTCTCCGCGTCATAGGGGTACTTGGCGCTGGCCTTTTCCCAGCGCGAGATGTACAGGCCCTGCTGCAGCTGGTGGTCGGCCTTGCGCATCTCGACCTCGCCGTTGAAGCTCTTGATCTTCATTCCCTCCAGCGCCGCGGCCACCTTGACCGGGTCGGTCGACTTGGTCTTGGCGAAGGCGGCATCGAGCAGCGCGAACACGTGATAGATCGACGACTGCGTGAGGTCGTCGTTCATGCGCTTCTTGTAGCCGGCGAGCAGCTGCTGGATTTCCCCGCCCATGTTGTAGTGGGCGTAGGCGACGGTGTAGACCTTGCCGTCGGAAGTGGCGCCCATGGCCGTGGGCGTGCCCGCACCCGGCGCGTAGTAGGTCAGGAACTTGACGTTCAGGCCCGAGTCGTTGGCCGCCTTGATGAGCAGCGACAGGTCAGAGCCCCAGTTGCCGGTGATGACGGTGTCGGCGCCCGAAGCCTTGATCTTGGCGATGTACGGAGAGAAGTCGCGCACCTGCGCGAGCGGATGCAGGTCGTCGCCCACGATCTGGATGTCGGGGCGCTTCACCTTCAGGTCTTCCTTGGCGAACTTGGACACCTGCACGCCGTGGGCATAGTTCTGGCCGAGGATGTAGACCTTCTTGATGTCGGGCTGGTCCTTCATCCAGGTGGTCAGCGCCTCCATCTTCATGGAGGTGTCGGCGTCCAGCCGGAAGTGCCAGTAGCTGCACTTGCTGTTGGTCAGGTCGGGGTCGACCGCCGCGTAGTTCATGTAGAGCAGCTCCTTGCCCGGATTGCGCGCGTTGTTCTTCTCGACGGCGTCGATGATGGCTAGCGCGGGGCCGGAGCCGTTGCCCTGCATGATGTAGCGCGCGCCCTGGTCTTGCGCGGAACGCAGCGCGGCGGTGGTCTCTTGCGGGCTGAGCTTGTTGTCGAGCGCGATGATCTCGAACTTCACGCCCGACTGGTTCTTCTTGTTGAACTCTTCAGCAAGGAATTGCGTGGTCTTGAGCTGGTTGGTGCCAACCGCGGCCATGAGGCCCGACAGCGGGTCGAGCCAGGCGATCTTGACGGTCTCGCCCTTCTGAGCGAATGCGGCGGCAGCGCTCACCAGCATTGCACAGGCAGCTACTGACTTGATAGCAAATTGCATGAAGAGTCTCCAGTGTGAAAGGCGGAATGCCAGCGTACAAGCGCCCTTTTCTTCGCCGCACAGGGAATGCCCGGAAGGAAGGCCGCCGGGGCGGCTTTCCTATCGCTTAGGCGACAGTGCGGGTGGGCTTGGCTCGTGTCCTTGTCTTCAGAGGGTCGGCAGCTTGTAGTCCTTCAGCAGCTCGCGCAGCTTGGTCTTGAGGATCTTTCCGGTGGCGCCGATCGGAATGGCCTCGACGAACACCACGTCGTCCGGGATCTGCCACTTGGCAGTCTTGCCCTCGTAGAACTTCAGCAGCTCTTCGCGCGTGACTTCGGCGCCGGGCTTCTTCACGACCGCGATGATCGGCCGCTCGTCCCACTTCGGATGGAACACGCCGATGCACGCGGCCATGGCGATGGCCGGATGCGCGACGGCGATGTTCTCGATCTCGATGGAGCTGATCCACTCGCCGCCTGACTTGATTACGTCCTTGCTGCGGTCGGTGATCTGCAGATAGCCCTCGGCGTCGATGGTGGCCACGTCGCCGGTGGGGAACCAGCCGCGGTTCTGCTCGTCGGGAATCAGCGGATTGCCGCCCTCGCCCTTGAAGTATTCCTTGACGATCCACGGGCCCTTGACCAGCAGGTCGCCATAGGCCTTGCCGTCCCACGGCAGTTCCTTGCCGTCGCCGTCGATGATCTTCATGTCGACGCCGAAGATGGCGCGGCCCTGCTTCATGCGGATCTGCAGCTGCGCGTCGGCCGGCAGCGACAAGTGCTTGTTCTTCAGCGTGCACAGCGTGCCCAGCGGGCTCATCTCGGTCATGCCCCAGGCGTGCAGCACCTCGACGTTGTAGTTCTCCTGGAACGCCTTGATCATGGCCGGCGGGCAGGCCGAACCGCCGATGACAGTGCGATTGAGCTTGCTGAACTTCAGCCCGTTCGCCTGCATGTGGCCGAGCATCATCTGCCACACGGTGGGCACGCCCGCCGCGAAGGTCACGCCCTCGCCTTCGATCAGCTCGAACACCGACTTGCCGTCCAGCGCCGGGCCGGGGAACACGAGCTTGCAGCCCACCAGCGCCGCCGAGTACGGAATGCCCCAGGCGTTGACGTGGAACATCGGCACCACCGGCAGCACCGAGTCGCGTGCCGACAGGCGCATGACGTCGGGCAAGGCCGCGGCGTAGGCATGCAGCATGGTCGAGCGGTGGCTGTAGAGCGCGGCCTTCGGGTTGCCCGTGGTGCCGCTCGTGTAGCACATGCTCGAGGCGGAGTTCTCGTCGAAGCTGGGCCACTCGTAGTCGGTGGACTGCGCGCCCATCCAGCTTTCGTAGCTCACGAGGTTGGGCACGCCGCTGTCGGCGGGGAGCTTGTCCGCATCACACAGTGCAACCCATTTCCGGATCGTGGGACAGCGCGCATGCACGGCCTGCACCAGCGGCAGGAACGTGAGGTCGAAGCACAGGATCTGGTCTTCGGCATGGTTGGCGATCCACGCGATCTGGTCGGGGTGCAGGCGCGGGTTGATGGTGTGCAGCACGCGGCCGCTGCCGCTCGCACCGTAGTACAGCTCCAGGTGGCGATAGCCGTTCCAGGCCAGGGTGGCGATGCGGTCGCTGAACAGCAACTGCTCGCCGTCCAGTGCGTTGGCCACCTGCCTGGCGCGCGATGCGATGTCGCTCCATGTGCAGCGGTGGATGTCGCCTTCGACACGGCGCGAGACGATCTCGCCGTCGCCGTTGTGGCGCTCGACGAACTCGATCAGCGACGAGATCAAAAGCGGTTGGTCTTGCATCAAACCCAGCATCTACGAACTCCTATGTGAAATGACTTCATGAAAACCTGCGGACAACGGATTCACGCAAGCTTCGGCCACTTCCACAATGACACAAACCCGCACTGCACGATTGAACGAAGCGGCTCATTGCACCGGCGTGATCTTGGCCGCCAGCGGCGTGGCGTCGAGCAGCAATTGCGAGGGCCACGGCGCCCAGGTCGCACCAAGTTCGGGCGTGTTCGGATCTCCTTTGCGCATGAAGGCGCCGATGCTGGCCATGACGGCGTTCGACAGCGCCAGCCGCCCCTTCTCGTTGGCCTTGCCGCCCATGACGTTCGACAGCACCGAGGGGCCGAAATTGCCGAACACGAACGGCAGGTCGAAGGCGTGCGAGGCGCCATACACGTCATTCCACGGCGCCGCTTCCTGCGACCAGTCGAGACGGTAGTGCCAGATGTTCGACTGGCGCGTCTTCATCGTGTCGAGCAGGTTGCTGCGATTGGCCTCGAACAGCCCCTTCGTGATGAGCGCGGTGGCTGCGTTGTAGCCGGTGCCGGGCTTGTCTACCGGAAGGTAGAACGGGTCGATGATGTCGTTCACGGTGAGCGTGGGTGCGGCATCGGGGTCGAAGTTGAACATCAGCGTGAAGCGCTGGGCGTCGTTGACGATCCAGCCCGAGGTCGGAAAGCCGATGGTCCCCAGCAGCGACGCGAAGAGCTTGCCCTCGTCGCGCGTGTTGCCCGCGAGCATGGGCACCTTCACGTACTGGTCGGCCGCGATGGCGCCGATGGGGTCGGTCGGGATCACGGTGCCATCTGGAATGGGCCCGACCGAGCCCAGCCCCGCGGCGACCACGGTGCCCAGCATCCTGCCGCCGTCCTGCGCGCGCAGGTACTCGGCGATCTGGGCCGGTGTGCGGGTGGCGATGTAGGCCTTGGCAGCGGTCGCGTCGGCGGCGGTGCCGTCTGCAACGAGCAGCTTCTCCAGGATGGCCGCGCCCTGCGCGAGCGAGGTCGAGGCCGGCGACAGCGAAGGCAGCGTACCGGGCGGCAGGTTGCTCGCGAGCGAAATGCCGCCGCTCATCTCGAAGGCCTTGTGGAACAGGCCCTTGGCCATCGGCGAGGTCATGACCGACAGCAGGTTGGTGGCGCCGGCCGACTCGCCCGACAGCGTGACGTTGCCCGGATCGCCGCCGAAGTTGGCAACGTTGTTCTGGATGAACCGTAGCGCCGCCATGTTGTCGAGCAGCGCGAAGTTGCCGGAGTCGTCTCCCGCAGTGCCGCCCGGCTTCAGCTGCGGCATGTTGAGAAAGCCCAGGATGCCGAGGCGGTAGCTGGCGGTGATGACCACCGCGTTGGCGGTCTTCGCCAGCTTGGCGCCGTCGTACAGCGGGTCGGCCGTGTAGCCCGAGATGTTGCTGCCGCCATGCACGAACAGCAGCACCGGCAGGTTCTTCTCGTCCGTCGCCGGGCGCCAGATGTTGACGAACAGGCAGTCTTCGCTGCCGACCGGCTTGCCGAGGTTGGTGCCGATGGTGGCGTCGTATGTGTTGTTGAGGCCGGGGCTGAAGATGCGGCCGATCTGCAGGCAGGCATTGCCGAACTTGGTGGCCGGACGAATGTCGCTCCAGGCTTCGGGCGCGACCGGTGCGCGCCAGCGCAGCGCGCCCACGGGCGGCTGGGCGAACGGGACGCCCTTCCAGTAGTAAGTGCCCGAACTGTCGCCGTCGTCCACGCCTTCGATCTTGCCGGCCGTGGTCTGGCGCACCATCGGGCCGTCGGCTGGAGGCGGAGCCGGGGGCGCTGGCGCCGGTGGGGGCGCACTCGGCAGGAAGGTGAAGCCGGACGAACCGGACGATCCGCCTCCGCAGGCCGAGAGAGCCGCAAGGGCCGCCGCTGTCGCCATGGTGGCGATGGCCTTGCCCACCGCCGTTTTTCTTGCTGCACCCTGGTTTTGTGCCGTTGTCTCTGTCTTCATGTTTTTGTCTCCACACCGGGTTAATCGGAATTCCTGGCCTGGTGCGCGGCACCCATACTCCGGGCCGCCGAGCACGCAAAAAATTCTAGAAACCGGCGTCGTTTTCACCGCTATCGCAAGGAAGCCAAACGAATGACTTCAGGAGCCTCCCTGTCGCACCGCCAACGCGGGCCGCAGCGACGGGCCGGCGGCATGCCGCAGCCGGAGCTGCGCACCAGCTCGGCCGCGTGGCTAGAGGGCGTGCTGTCGATGTTCGAGGCCGAGGGGCTGGACGTGCCTTCGCTGTTGCGCGATGCCGGCTTCGACCCCGATTCGCTGCACCGCCAGAACACGCGCATCCCGGTCGACGAGATCTCGGTGCTTTGGCAGCTCGCGGTGGCGCGCGCCGGCAAGCCCACGCTGGGCCTGCACCGCGACCTGGCCGCCACGCACAGCAAGCTGGGCACGGTCGGTCACGCCATGGCCTGCAGCCCAGACCTGGGCGCTGCGCTCACACGGCTGACGCGCTACATGGCGGTGATCTCGGACGCGACCGCCTTCTCGATGCACCCCGAGCCGCGCGGCTGCTGGATGGTGATGGAGCACACCGGCGGCAGCCTGCCGATTCCGCGCCAGCGCGTCGAATACGCCCTGCTGACCGTGTTCATGCAGTGCCAGTGGCTCACGCGGCGCGAGCTGCAGCCGCTGGCCATGGAATTCGTGTACCCCGCGCCGGCCAACGACCGGCTGCACCGCGAGGCCTTCGGCTGCGAAGTGCGCTTCAACGCCGTCGCCAACCGGCTGCTGCTGTCGACGGCCGATATGACGATGCCGCTGCCCACCTTCCACCCGGTGCTCGGCGAGATGCAGGAGCACCTGCTCGACGATCAACTGAACCTGCTGGGCCAGACCACCACCAGCAGCCTGGTGTGCGCCGAAATCGCACGCCGGCTCCAGCACGGCGAGCCGCGCCGCCAGGACGTGGCCTCGGGCCTGGGACTGGCCGAGCGCACGCTGCAGCGACGGCTGCAGGAAGAGTCGGTGTCGTTCCAGGGCCTGCTGGACCGCACCCGCCGAGAGCTCGCGCAGCAGTACCTGGCGGAAGACCGGCATACGCTGACCGACGTGGCTGACATGCTGGGCTTCGTGGACACCAGCAACTTCTTTCGCGCCTGCAAGCGCTGGTTCGGCGTGCCGCCGGCGCAGTACCGGGCGCGCATCTGGGACAGCCCCGCGCCGCTGGCCGCCTGAGCTTCCCAAGCCTCGTGCTGGGGCCGCGATGGCCCGCTTGACAAGGGGTTACGCGCTGTGCCGGACAATCCGCCCATGAGCTTGCTTGCTGAAGACACCGAGGTCGCGGACCTTGGGCTGCGCTGGAAACCCGGTTTCGCCACCCTTGGCCCGGCCTTTCTCACCGAATTGCGGCCGACGCCGCTGCCCGATCCGTACTGGGTGGGCCGCAGCGAAGCCGTCGCCCGCGAGCTGGGCCTGCCGCCTGATTGGCATTCGTCGGATGCAACGCTGGCGGCCCTGACCGGCAGCCTGCCCATCGCCGGCACACGCCCCTTTGCCACGGTCTACAGCGGCCATCAGTTCGGCGTATGGGCCGGCCAGCTGGGCGACGGGCGCGCCATCATGATCGGCGAAACCGAAAACGGGCTCGAAGTGCAGTTGAAGGGCGCGGGCCGCACGCCTTACTCGCGCGGCGGCGACGGCCGCGCGGTGCTGCGCTCCAGCATCCGCGAGTTTCTCTGCAGCGAGGCCATGCACGGCCTCGGCATCCCGACCACCCGCGCACTCTGCGTGACCGGCTCCGACGCCCGCGTGTACCGCGAGGAGCCCGAAAGCTCGGCCGTCGTGACCCGCGTGGCGCCCAGCTTCATCCGATTCGGCCACTTCGAGCACTTCGCGGCCAACCAGCGTGAAGACGAGTTGCGCGCGCTGGCCGACTACGTCATCGACCGCTACTACCCGGCGTGCCGCACCACCGACCGCTTCAACGGCAACGCGTACGCAGCCTTTCTCGAAGCCGTGAGCGAGCGCACCGCCGCCCTGCTCGCCCGATGGCAGGCCGTGGGCTTCTGCCACGGGGTGATGAACACCGACAACATGAGCATCCTCGGGCTCACCATCGACTACGGGCCGTTCCAGTTCCTCGACGGTTTCGATCCGCGCCACATCTGCAACCACAGCGACACCAACGGGCGCTACGCCTTCAACCAGCAGCCCAACGTCGCCTACTGGAACCTGTTCTGCCTGGCGCAGGCGCTGCTGCCGCTGATCGGCGACCAGGAAGTGGCGGTGGCCGCGCTTGAGTCTTACAAGACGGTGTTCCCGAACGAGTTCGAAGGCCGCATGCGCGCCAAGCTGGGCTTTGCCGAGGCGGCCGAAGGCGACCGCGCGCTCATCGAGGGTGTGCTCAAGCTGCTGGCCGCGGGCAAGGTCGACTACACGATCTTCTGGCGACGGCTCTCGAACTACATGGCCGACGGCAACGTCGAGCCGGTGCGCGACCTGTTCCTGGACCGCGAGGGTTTCGATGCATGGGCGCTAGCGTTTTCGGAGCGCCATACGCTCACTGGGCGCGCGCAAGCCGCCGATCTGATGCTCAAATCGAATCCCGGATTCGTGCTGCGGAACCACCTGGGACAGCAAGCCATCGAAGCAAGTCAGCAAAAGGACCACTCGGCTGTGGCAACCTTGCTGGCTGTGCTCCAGTCCCCATTTGAAGAACATCCCGACGCCGACGCACTGGCCGGCTTCCCGCCCGACTGGGCCTCCACGATCGAAATCAGCTGCTCATCATGACCACTCCCGTACAGAAAACCGACGCCGAATGGAAAGCCCTGCTCGCTGAAAAAGGCGCCGAGCCCGCTGCCTTCGAGGTAACGCGCCACGCCGCCACCGAACGCCCCTTCACCGGCAAGTACGAAGCACATTGGGACGACGGCACGTATCACTGCGTGTGCTGCGGCGCCAAGCTGTTCGAGTCGACGACCAAGTTCGACGCGGGCTGCGGCTGGCCCAGCTTCTCGGAAGAAGCCGTACCCGGTGCCATCCGCAACATCGTCGACCGCTCGCACGGCATGGTGCGCACCGAGAACGTCTGCGCCAATTGCGGCGCCCACCTGGGCCACGTGTTCCCCGACGGCCCTACCGAAACCGGCCTGCGCTACTGCATGAACTCGGCGTCGCTCGACTTCCAGAAAAAATGAAACTGCTCCTCGACTTCTTCCCGATCCTGCTGTTCTTCGGCGCCTACAAGCTCGGCGACATCTACACCGCCACCGGCGTGCTGATGGCCGCCACTGTCGTGCAGATGGCGATCATCTACGCCACCGAGCGCAAGCTGCAGGCCATGCAGAAAGCCACGCTGGTGCTGATCCTGCTGTTCGGCACGCTCACGCTGGCGCTGCACGACGACCGCTTCATCAAGTGGAAGCCGACGGTGCTATACGGCGCAATGGCCATTGCGCTGGCCGTGGCGCTCTGGGCGCTGAAGAAGAACTTTTTGAAGATGCTGCTGGGCTCGCAGCTCGAGCTGCCCGACCGCATCTGGGGCCGGCTCAATGTGGCGTGGATCGGTTACTGCCTGTTCATGGCCATCATCAACGGCTACGTGGCGGCGTACTTCACGACCGAGGCCTGGGTCAACTTCAAGCTCTGGGGCTATGTGTTCCCCATCGTCTTCCTGGTGGCGCAGGGTCTGTACATCGCGCCGCACCTGAAGAACGAAGACAAGCCGACGGCATGACGACGAGCACCACACTGCTGCCCACAGCCGCCGACATCGAAGCCGCGCTGCGCGAGGCGCTTAGCCCCACGCAGCTCGAAGTGATCGACGAGAGCGCCGCCCACGCAGGCCATTCGGGCGCCAACGCGGAGGGCCGCGGCACCCATTTCCGCGTGCGCATCGCCTCCCCTCTGTTCGAAGGGAAGCCCCGCGTGGCGCGACATCGGCTTGTGTATGATGCCCTCCAGGTTTTTATCGCACAGGGTCTGCACGCCATCGCCATCGAGGTGCTCTGAGTCGTCCACCGGATCGCACGCCGCGTTTGCACCGGCCGTTGCTCCCCTTGTTTTCTTCCCTATCCCTGCTTTCTTTCCCGCGCCTTTTCCTACACGCGCATTTCCTTTCCAGCTCGATATTCATTCCATGAAAAAACAAATCTTGCAGGCCGTCGCGGCCGCAGTGCTGCTCGGTGCCACGTCCATGGCGGCTCTGGCGCAGAACGCAGCCATCGTGAACGGCAAGCCGGTGCCCAAGGCCCGCATGGACGTTCTGGCCCAGCAACTGGCAGCCGCAGGCCGTCCGGTGACGCCTGAAATGCAGAGCCAGCTGCGCGAGGAAATCGTGGCTCGCGAAGTGTTCATGCAGGAAGCGCAAAAGCAGGGCCTGGACGCCAGCGACGACTACAAGAACCAGCTCGAACTCGCCCGCCAGGCCATCCTGATCCGCGCACTGTTCGAGAACTACCGCAAGACCAACCCGGTCTCGGACGCAGACGTGAAGGCCGAGTACGACAAGTTCGTGGCGGCCAATGGCGGCAAGGAATACAAGGCCCGCCACATCCTGGTCGAGACCGAAGACCAGGCCAAGAAGATCATGGCCGACCTGAAGAAGGGCGCCAAGTTCGAAGACATCGCCAAGAAGCAGAGCAAGGACCCGGGTTCGGGCGCCAACGGCGGCGACCTCGACTGGGCCAACCCCGCGAGCTTCGTGCCCGAGTTCTCGGAAGCGATGATCAAGCTCAAGAAGGGCGAAACCACCCCCACCCCGGTCAAGACCCAGTTCGGTTATCACATCATCCGCGTCGACGACATCCGCCAGGCCCAACTGCCGAAGCTGGAAGAAGTGAAGCCGCAGATCACGCAGCAACTGCAGCAGCAGCGCCTGCAGAAGTACCAAGAGGATCTGCGCGCCAAGGCCAAGGTCGAGTAACTCGATCCAGGCAAAAGAAAAGCGGCCTACGGGCCGCTTTTTTTTGGGTGTCTTTATTCAGATCGCCCAGGTGCCGAAGTTGTCGCCCGGTCCGTCGAGCGCTGCGAACGCCCGCCATGCCTTCCCGGCATCCGCGCCCTGCACCGCGCGGCCCAGCGCGTCGAGCGTGCGGTAGATTTTCTTCGATGCGCCGAAGTGCGCGGCGTTGAGCGCCTCCAGCTGCGGAAGCAGCGTCTGCAGGATCTCAGTGCGCGCGGACGAAGCTGCCGCCTCGTCTTCACGCCATGCGAGCAACAGCATGCGGATCAGATCCTCGACACGCGACGCTTCCAGCACATGCCGGCTTCGCGGGTGATCGAGGTCGAGCACCGTTTGGTCCTCAGCCCACCCAGCGGCGGGCATTGCGCCAGATCTGCATCCACGGGCTCAGATCGCTCTTGTCGCCCGAGGTCCAGCTCATCTGGATGTTGCGGAACACACGCTCGGGGTGCGGCATCACCGCGGTGAAGCGGCCGTCAGGCGTGGTCACCGAAGTCAGGCCGTTGGCGCTGCCGTTGGGGTTGAACGGGTACTGCTCGGTGGGCTGGCCGTGGTTGTCCACGAAGCGCATCGCGCCGATGGCCTTGGCGGCGTCGCCACGGTGCTTGAAGTTGGCATAGCCCTCGCCGTGCGCCACCGCGATCGGCAGGCGGCTGCCGGCCATGCCCGCGAAGAAGATGCTCGGCGATTCGAGCACTTCGACCATCGACAGGCGCGCCTCGAAACGCTCGCTCTGGTTGGTGGTGAAGCGCGGCCAGGCCTCGGCGCCCGGAATGATGTCGGCCAGCTCGGCGAACATCTGGCAGCCGTTGCACACGCCCAGGCCGAAGGTGTCGGTGCGGCCGAAGAAGGTCTTGAACTGCTCGGCCAGCTTCGGGTTGAAGGTGATGCTGCGCGCCCAGCCGATGCCAGCGCCCAGTGTGTCGCCGTAGCTGAAGCCGCCGCAGGCGACCACGCCCTTGAAGTTGGCGAGGTCCGCCCTGCCCGTCTGCAGGTCGGTCATGTGGACGTCGAAGGCTTCGAAGCCGGCTTCGGTGAAGGCGTAGGCCATCTCGACGTGCGAGTTGACGCCCTGCTCGCGCAGGATCGCGACCTTGGGGCGCGACTGCAGGATGGCCGGCGCGGCAGGCTGCGGGTTCGGCAGGAACACGTGCATGCCCGGATCGCTCGGCACGCCGGCTGCGGCGTGCTCGGCATCGGCACAGGCTGGGTTGTCGCGCTCGCGGGCGATCTTCCAGCTGACCGAGTCCCACACCTGTTGCAGGTCGTGCAGGCTGGCACTGAACACCGACTTGGCGTCGCGCCAGACTTCGACCTTGCCCTTGCCCGCATCCATGGTGGAGCTGGCGGGGCGCGTCTTGCCGATGAAGTGGCTGTGCGTGCTGAGGCCGTGAGCGCGCAGCACTTGCATGACGTCGTTGCGCTCGGCGGTGCGCACCTGCAGCACCATGCCCAGCTCTTCGTTGAACAGCGCCTTGAGCGTGAGTTCTTCGCGCCGCGCGCTGACCTGCTGCGCCCAGTTCTTGGCGTCGCCGGTTTCCATGCGGCTGTCGGAAATGCCGTCGCCTTCGGTGACCAGCATGTCGACGTTCAGCGCCACGCCGACGTGGCCCGCAAAGGCCATTTCGCAGGCTGTGGCGAACAGGCCGCCGTCGCTGCGGTCGTGCATCGCGAGGATCTTGCCGTCGGCGCGCAGCGCGTTCACGGCATTGACCAGCGCCACGAGCTGCGCCGGGTCGTCGAGGTCAGGCACGGTGTCACCGCTCTGGCCCAGCGTTTGCGCCAGGATGCTGCCGGCCATGCGGTGCTTGCCCTGGCCCAGGTCGATCAGCACCAGCGTGGTGTCGGCCTCTTCGGCATCGAGCTGCGGCGTGAGCGTGCCGCGCACGTCGGCCAGCGAGGCGAAGGCCGTGACGATCAGGCTCACGGGCGAGGTGACCTTCTTGGCCTCCGCGCCGTCCTTCCATTGCGTGCGCATCGACAGCGAATCCTTGCCGACCGGAATCGACACGCCCAGCGCCGGGCACAGCTCCAGTCCAACGGCCTTGACGGTCTCGTACAGCGCGGCGTCTTCGCCGGGCTCGCCACAGGCGGCCATCCAGTTGGCCGACAGCTTGACGCGCGAGAGTTCGATCGGCGCGGCCAGCAGGTTGGTGATGGCCTCGGCCACGGCCATGCGGCCCGAGGCCGGTGCGTCGAGCGCGGCCAGCGGCGTGCGCTCGCCCATGCTCATGGCTTCCCCGGCAAAGCCCTTGTAGTCGGCCAGCGTCACGGCGCAGTCGGCCACGGGCACCTGCCACGGGCCGACCATCTGGTCGCGGTGGCTCAGGCCGCCAACGGTGCGGTCGCCGATGGTGATGAGAAAGCGCTTCGAAGCCACGGTCGGATTCGCGAGCACGTCGATGGCGGCCTTCTGCAGGTCGACGCCCGTGAGGTCGAGCGGCTTGAAGCTGCGGGCCACGGTCTTGACGTCGCGGTGCATCTTCGGCGGCTTGCCGAGCAGCACGTCCATGGGCATGTCGACCGGCTGCACCTGTGCGCCCTCGTCGGCCACCAGCAGCTGGCGTTCTTCGGTCGCCACGCCGACCACCGAGAACGGGCAGCGCTCGCGCTCGCAGAAGGCCTTGAACTGGTCGAGCGATTCCGGCGCGATGGCCAGCACGTAGCGCTCCTGGCTTTCGTTGCACCAGATTTCCTTAGGCGCCATGCCCGACTCTTCGAGCGGCACGGCGCGCAGGTCGAAGCGCGCGCCGCGGCCGGCGTCGTTGGTCAGTTCGGGGAAGGCGTTGCTCAGGCCGCCGGCGCCCACGTCGTGGATCGCCAGGATCGGGTTGGCCGCGCCCTGCTGCCAGCAGTGGTTGATGACCTCTTGCGCACGGCGCTCGATTTCGGGATTGCCACGCTGCACCGAGTCGAAGTCGAGCTCGGCCGCATTGGCGCCGGTTGCCATCGAGCTGGCGGCACTGCCGCCCATGCCGATGCGCATGCCGGGGCCGCCGAGCTGGATCAGCAGCGAGCCGGCCGGGAAGCGGATTTTCTTGGTCTGCGTGGCGTCGATTTGCCCCAAGCCGCCCGCGATCATGATGGGCTTGTGATAGCCGCGCTGCACGGTGTCGAGGTCGCTCGCCACGGTCTGCTCGTATTCGCGGAAGTAGCCCAGCAGGTTGGGACGGCCGAACTCGTTGTTGAACGCGGCGCCGCCCAGCGGGCCCTCGGTCATGATCTGCAGCGGGCTGGCAATGTGCTCGGGCTTGCCGTAGTGGCCTTCTTCAGGCCACAGCCTGGACACGGTGAAGCCGGTCAGGCCGGCCTTGGGCTTGGAGCCACGGCCGGTGGCGCCTTCGTCGCGAATCTCGCCGCCTGCGCCGGTCGAAGCGCCCGGGAACGGCGAAATAGCGGTCGGGTGGTTGTGCGTTTCGACCTTCATCAGCACATGGCTCAGGGCGCTATCTTTTTGATAGTTCTGCGAGCCGGTCGCGGGAATGAAGCGCTCGATGGTCGCGCCTTCCATGACCGAGGCGTTGTCCGCATAGGCGATCACCGTGTGCTGCGGGTTCTGCTTCTCGGTGTGGCGGATCATCGAGAACAGGCTTTGCGGCTGCGCCTTGCCGTCGATGGTGAAGTCGGCGTTGAAGATCTTGTGGCGGCAGTGCTCGCTGTTGGCCTGCGCGAACATCATCAGTTCGACGTCGCTGGGGTTGCGGCCCAGGCGGGTGAAGGCGTCGACCAGATAGTCGATTTCGTCCTCGGCCAGCGCCAGACCGAAACCGGTGTTGGCTGCCACCAGCGCCGTACGGCCGCCGGCCAGCACGTCGACCTGCGCCATCGGCTGGGCAGGCAGTTCGCTGAACAGGCTGGCGGCCTGATCGACGGTGGCCAGCACCGATTCGGTCATGCGGTCGTGCAGCGGGCCGGCTACGGCGGCCAGCGTGTCGCCTTCGATCACGGGGGCCTTGCCGATCAGCGGGGCCTTGAGCTTCAGGTGGTACTGGGTCACGCGCTCGACCCGGCGCAAGGCCAGGCCGCAGTTATGGGCAATGTCGGTGGCCTTGGAGGCCCAGGGCGACACCGTGCCCAGGCGGGGCGTGACCACCACCGAGGTGCCCGCCTTGGCCGGTGCCTCGAAGGGTTCGCCGTAGGTCAGCAGCGCCGCAAAGCGCTCGCGGCCGGCCGAATCCAGCGCCGCATCGGTGACCACGAGGTGCACGAAACGGGCTGAAATGCCCTCGATGCGCGGCTCGATGGCCTGGAGCTTCGGCAGCAGCTGGCGTGCGCGGAAGTCGCTGAGCGCGCTGCCGCCCTCGAACATGGTTACGACGGGAAGGGCTTGAGGTGCGGGCTGCGTCACGGTCGATGGGGCCTCGGGGGCCGCGTTGGAAATCAAGGAATCGAGGCAGATGGCCGCTGACTGGGGCCATCCGCGTTAGCCCGGAATTTTAGCTTGCCGAATGGGATAATTCGGGGATGAGCATTAACTACAAAGACGCTGCGGGCATCGAAGCCATGCGGGTCGCCTGCCGCCTGGCTTCCGAGGTGCTGGATTACCTCACGCCCCTCATCAAGCCCGGCATCACGACCAACGATGTCGACCGGCTGGCCGCCGAGTACATGGTCAAGCAGGGCACCACCTCGGCCACGGTGGGATACATGGGCGCGAGCAGCGTCCCGTACCCGAAGTCGCTGTGCACCTCGGTGAACCACGTGGTGTGCCACGGCATTCCCAATGACAAGCCCCTGAAGAAGGGCGACATCATGAACGTCGACGTGACCGTCATCAAGGACGGCTGGTTCGGCGACAACAGCCGCATGTACGTGATCGGCGACGCCTCCATCGCCGCCAAGCGCCTGTGCAGCATCACCTTCGAAGCCATGTGGCACGGCATCCTGCAGGTGCGCCCCGGCGCGCACCTGGGCGACGTGGGCCACGCGATCCAGAAATTCGCCGAAGGCCAGGGCTTCTCGGTGGTGCGCGAGTTCTGCGGCCACGGCGTGGGCCAGCGCTTTCACGAAGAACCCCAGGTGCTGCACTACGGCCGCCCGGGCACCATGGAAGAACTCAAGCCCGGCATGATCTTCACCATCGAGCCGATGATCAACGCCGGCAAGCGCGACGTGAAGGAAGACTTCAAGGGCGGCCAGTACGACGGCTGGACCATCGTCACGCGCGACCATTCGCTGTCGGCCCAGTGGGAGCACACCGTGCTCGTCACCGAGACCGGCTACGAGGTGCTGACGCTCTCCGCAGGCAGCCCGCCGCTGCCCTCCTTCGTCACCTCGACCAAGACCTGACGCGGCAACGCGTCTCCCCGCCGTGATCGAAGCAGCCAACATCGACGTGGCGACGCTGCGCGAAGCCTATCGCGCGAAAAAGCTCGCCCTGTTCGACACCCTGCGCTTCGCGCGCGCCCCCACCCGCAGCGTGCACACGGTGCTGCGCCAGCTCTCGGCACTGGCTGACGAAACGCTCTGCACGCTGTGGCGCGATGCCGGCTTCGGTGACTCGTTCTCGCTGGCCGCCGTGGGCGGCTTCGGGCGCGGCGAGCTGTTTCCGTATTCCGACGTCGACGTGCTGCTGCTGTTGCCGCCCGAAGACCACGAAAACGCCATCGACCCGGCCCGCATCGAGGCTTTCATCGGCCATTGCTGGGACGCGGGCCTCGAAATCGGCTCCAGCGTGCGCACGGTCGACGAATGCCTGGCCGAGGCCGAGAAAGACGTCACCGTCCAGACCTCGCTGCTCGAAGCGCGGCTGATCGCAGGCGACAAGAAGCTCTTCACGGCCTTTCGCCGCCGCTTCACCCGCGCGATCGACCCGCAGGCCTTCTTCGTGGCCAAGTCGCAGGAAATGCGGCACCGCCACCAGAAGTACGACAACACGCCCTACGCGCTGGAGCCCAACTGCAAAGAGTCACCGGGCGGCCTGCGCGATCTGCAGACCATCCTCTGGATGACCAAGGCCGCCGGCTACGGCAGCCGCTGGGACGACCTCGCCAAGAACGGCCTGGCCACCTCCTTCGAGGCGCAGCAGATCAAGCGCAACGAAGCCCTGCTCTCGCTCATCCGCGCGCGGCTTCACGTGATTGCCAACCGCCGGGAAGATCGCCTGGTGTTCGACCTGCAGACCGCCGTGGCAGCCAGCTTCGGCTACGAAAGCGAATCGCAGCGCAAGTCGAGCGAGGCGCTGATGCGGCGCTACTACTGGGCCGCCAAGGCGGTCTCGCAGCTCAACCAGATCCTGCTGCTCAACATTTCCGAGCGCCTGCAGCCGAGCGACGAGCAGCACACGCCCGTCAACGAGCGCTTCTACGAGCGCGCCGGCCTGATCGAGATTGCGAGCGACGACCTCTACGAGCGCGAGCCGCACGCGGTGCTCGAAACCTTCCTGCTGTACCAGAAGACCATCGGCGTGAAGGGCCTGTCGGCGCGCACGCTGCGCGCGCTCTACAACGCGCGCCACGTCATGGACAGCAAGTTCCGCAACGACCCGGTCAACCACGAGACCTTCATGCGGATCCTGCTGCAGCCCTACGGCATCACGCATGCCTTCAGGCTGATGAACCAGACCTCGGTGCTGGGGCGCTACCTGCGGGTGTTCCGCAGCATCGTGGGGCAGATGCAGCACGACCTGTTCCACGTGTACACGGTGGACCAGCACATCCTGATGGTGCTGCGCAACGTGCGGCGCTTCTTCATCGCCGAGCATGCACACGAGTACCCGTTCTGCTCGCAGCTGGCAGCCGGCTGGGACAAGCCCTGGATCCTGTACGTGGCCGCCCTCTTCCACGACATTGCCAAGGGCCGCGGCGGCGACCATTCGACGCTGGGCGCACGCGACGTGCAGCGCTTCTGCAAGCAGCACGGCGTTGCCCGCGAAGACGCAAAGCTCATCGAATTCCTGGTGGCCGAGCACCTGGTGATGAGCCAGGTCGCCCAGAAGCAGGACCTGAGCGACCCCGAAGTGATCGGCGCATTCGCCAAGCGCGTGGGCAACGAGCGCTACCTGACCGCGCTCTACCTGCTGACCATCGCCGACATCCGCGGCACCTCGCCGCGCGTGTGGAATGCCTGGAAGGGCAAGCTGCTCGAAGATCTGTACCGCTACACCCTGCGCGCGCTGGGCGGCCGCATGCCCGACCCGGACGCCGAAGTCGAGTCGCGCAAGCGCGAGGCGCTGGTGCAGCTGGCCCTGCACGCCCAGCGCTTCGAAGCGCACAAGGCCCTGTGGGACACGCTCGACGTCGGCTACTTCATGCGCCACGACGCCACCGAGATCGCCTGGCACGCCAAGCAGCTCTCGCGCTTCGTACCGCCGCCCAACGTGCCGATCGACCCGAAGGCACCGCCCATCGTGCGCGCGCACCTGTCGCCGGTGGGCGAAGGCCTGCAGGTGGTCGTCTACACGCCCGACCAGCCCGACCTTTTCGCGCGCATCTGCGGCTACTTCGACCAGTCGTCCTTCAGCATCCTCGACGCCAAGGTGCACACCACGAGCAACGGCTACGCGCTCGACACCTTCCAGGTGGTGACCACCTTCCTGCCGGACCACTACCGCGACCTGATCAGCATGGTCGAGTCGGGCCTGGCGCAAACGCTCACCGAAGCCGGCGCCCTGCCCCCGCCCAGCATGGGCCGGGTGTCCCGCCGGGTGCGCAGTTTTCCGATCAAGCCGCGCATCAGCCTGCTGCCCGACGACAAGGCGCAGCGCTGGCTGCTCAACATCTCGGCCAGCGACCGCGCCGGCCTGCTGTATTCGGTGGCCCGGGTGCTGGCGCGCCACCACCTGAATCTGCAGCTCGCCAAGGTCACGACGCTGGGCGAACGGGTGGAAGACACCTTCCTGATCAGCGGCCCCGAACTCCAGGGCCAGAAGACGCAGCTGGCCATCGAGACCGAACTCATGGAAGCCCTGGCCTCCTGAAAACAACCTATCCCCTCAGAATGTCGGCCATGGAATCCCTGATCGAACAGCTATCCGACTGCGTCTCCTCCGCCAAGACGCTGGAAGACCTCGCCCGCCCGATGCTCGAAATGCTCGAGGCGGCCACGGGGCTGGAGTCGGCCTACCTCGTGAGCGTCGACCCGGACAAGGGCCGCCAGCACATCCTCTTCGCCCACAACACCGGCGAGCTGCTGACCATTCCCGAGGGAGCCTTCGTGCCCTGGGCCAACACGCTCTGCCGGCACGCCCTCGAAGAAGACCGCACCTACACCGACGACGCCGGCGGCTGCTGGGGCGACGCCGATGCCGCCCACGAGCTCGGCATCCAGACCTGCGTGAGTGCTCCGGTAAAAACCGACAGCGGCGAGCTCTTCGGCGCCCTGTGCGCCGCCAGCGCACAGCAAATGCCCTTGCCGCCACAAGCGGAGCCAGTGCTGCGGCTGTTCGCGCGGCTGATCGGGCAGCAGGTAGAGCGCGAACTGCTGGTCGAGAAGCTCAGGGAGGCTAATGCCGAACTCGCCACGCACGCCGCCATCGACGCCCTCACCGGCCTGCCCAACCGCCGCGTGCTCGTCGACGCGCTGCAGCGCATGCTGGCGCAAGGTGCGCGCAGCGGCCAGAGCGTGCTGGTCGGTTTCGTCGACCTGGACGACTTCAAGAAGATCAACGACGCGCACGGCCACGCTATCGGCGACGAATTCCTCGCGGCCATGGCAAAACAGCTCGCGAACTCGGTGCGCGCAAGCGACATGCTGGCGCGCTTCGGCTCCGACGAGTTCGTGGTGATCGGCCTGGGGCCCGCGCTGGGCGAATCGCCGCGCACCGGGGCGCGGGCGCTGGCCGACCGCCTGGCAGAAAACACCATCGGCGAGCTGCGGCTGAAGCGCATGACGATCGACTACGCAGGCGCCAGCGTAGGCGTGGTGGCGGTCGACCCGCGCACCACCTCTGCCGAGGAAGCCCTGCGGCAGGCAGATGCCGCCATGTACGCCGTCAAGCACAGCCGCCGCGGCATGGTCCGCGACGCCGGGGAAGCCCTGTCTGACTGAACGCGACTAAACGGACGAGGTGGCAGGCAGCGCCGCCGTATCGGCGCCCCACAGGGGAGCCTGCTCATACTGCGCCACCCATTGCACGACATCCTTGGCCGCCATCGGCATCGCGATGCCGTAGCCCTGGCCCAGCGTGCAGCCCAGCGCAAGCAGCGCTTCGCCCTGCTTCACCGTTTCAACCCCCTCGGCCACGGCCGTGAGGCCAAGCGCGTGGAGCAGCGCGACGATGCCCTGCACGATGGCGCGGTCCTGGTCGTTGTCGAGCATGCCGCGCACGAAGGACTGGTCGATCTTCACGGTCGACACCGGCAATTGCCGCAGGTAGGTGAGCGACGAATACCCGGTGCCGAAGTCGTCGATGGTGACGCCCACGCCCAGCATCTTGCAGGCCTCGACGAACAACGCGACGTTCGCAAACTGGCTGATCGCCGTGGTCTCGAGGATTTCGAGCTCGAGCATGCCCACGCCCATCTTCGGAAACTGCGCCAGGTGCCGCGCAAGCCGTTCGACGAAGTCCCAGCGCATCATGTGGCGTGGCGCCACGTTCACGCTCACCGAAATCTGCAGGCCCGCCAGGCGCCACTGATGCGCCTGCCACAGGGCCGTGGCAATGGCCCAGTCGCCCACCTGCTCGACCAGTTGGTCGTCTTCGATCAGCGGCACGAACTGCGCCGGCGGCAGCAGGCCGCGCTCGGGGTGCTGCCAGCGGATAAGCGCCTCGACACCGGCCACCACGCCGCGCCGCATGTCGACCTTGGGCTGGTAGACCAGGAAGAACTCGCCCTGCAGCAGACCTTCCTGGATGCGCTGGCGCTCGCGCACCACCTGCTCGTCGGCGCGCGCCTGGGGCGCGTCGAAGTAATGCACCTTGCCGTCGGCCGCGCGCTTGGCGAAGAAGGCCGCGTGCTGCGCCTGGCGCAGGGCTGTCTCTGGTGGCGGGCCGTTGCTGTCGAGCAGCATGGCGCCGATGCTCGCGTCGATGCTGGCCGTCTGGTCGCGCCAGCTCCAGGGCTCGCCGAGCGAAGCCTGGATGCGCTCGAGCACCTGGGTGCATTGCGAGGTTCCGATGCCGGCAAACAGGGCTGCGAACTCGTCGCCGCCCACGCGGGCCATCACGCTCTCGCGCGGCAGCTGGGCCTTGATGCGGCGGGCCACCTCTTCGAGGGCGGCGTTGCCCGCGACCATGCCGAGGTGATCGTTCAGCTCGGCAAAGCGGTCGACGTCGATGTAGCAGACGGCAGCCAGGCGTTTGCCGGCGCGGGCCCAGTCGGCCATCAACGGGCGCAGCACTTCATCCGGCGGAAGACGTGCCGACCCGTCGTAGTACGACGGCAAGGAGACTGTGGGTTGCTGGTTCGACAAAAGACTGGGGCTCCGAAAGTCGCGGGCTATTGTTCTCCCAATCCGGGCCGTTCCACACCTTGCAGTGAGATTTTGTTACAGACGAGGTGTACGAACAACACTCGTGCATACAGTGTGGCTAGCCGCAATAGGCACCCACCACGCGCCCGGTGGGCTCGACCTGCACGTTGAGCCGCGTCATGTCTTGCGCCGGGTCGGCGGCTTCGGTGGCCAGCACGGTGCGTGCCACGCGGGCGCCGGAGCGCTGGCGCATTTCTTCCAGCAGTTGCTGGCTGATGCGCAACCCCAGGCCGAAGCGCACGGCCGTGGCCTGGCAGGTTTCCGGCGGCGTGACGAAGCTCGGGGGTTCAGGCACTTCCGATGTCAGGGGCCGGTCGGCCGGAGGTGTCTGGCAGCCAGCCAGCAAGAGGCCCAGGGCCACAGCCGGCAAGCCGGCCCGGAGTCGACCGTTCGTGATGCGCATCTGTCTTGCTCCTTCTTCTTCAATCTGGGCGGAAGCTTATTCGACTCCGGGGACAGTCCCGCGGCAAGGATTAAGTCGATGGTCCGCAAAGTGGCGACCAATTCACGCGGCGGCTGTCTGGCGTCGCATTCAGGGCCATTCAGGGCCATTCAAGGCGTATGCTGGCCGCGACACGCGCAGTTCGGGCCCCCAAGTTCAGGCACTTTGGCCGCACACCCATGACACCTCCTCCTGCCACCGTTTTCCTGATCGACGTCGACAACACCCTGCTCGACAACGACCGCGTCGTGGCCGATCTTCGCGCCCATCTCGAACAGGCCTTCGGCGCCGAAAGCGCCGGCCGCTACTGGGTGGCCTTCGAGCAATTGCGCAGCGAGCTCGGCTACGTCGACTACCTCGGCGCCCTGCAGCGCTACCGCGCCGAAGAGAGCCGCCGCGGCATGAGCGATTCGCGGCTGCTGCTGATGTCGAGCTTTCTCATCGACTACCCCTTTGCCGAACGGCTCTACCCCGGCGCGCTGGAAGCACTGAAGCATCTGCGCCGGCACGGGCCCACGGTGATCCTGTCCGACGGCGACGTGGTGTTCCAGCCGCGCAAGGTGCAGCGCTCGGGCCTGTGGGAGGCCACCGAGGGCCGCGTGCTGATCTACGTGCACAAGGAACAGATGCTCGACACCATCGAGCAGTGCCACCCCGCCCAGCACTACGTGATGGTGGACGACAAGCTGCGCATTCTTTCGGCCATGAAGGCCATCTGGGGGCCTCGTCTGACGACGGTCTTCGTGCGGCAAGGGCACTATGCACTTGATGAGCAGGCCATTGCCGCCTACGCCCCTGCCGACATCACCGTCGAACGCATCGGCGACCTGATCAACTTTGACTTTCCATCGACATGAGCCAAGCAACCAACCCTCTCGCGGGAAAGCCCGCCCCTCTCGAACTGCTGGTCAACGTGCCGCGCCTGATCTCGGCTTACTACACCGGCCGGCCAGACCCGTCGGTGCCGAGCCAACGCGTGGCCTTCGGCACCTCGGGGCATCGCGGCTCCTCCTTCGACGATGCATTCAACGAATGGCACGTGCTGGCAATCAGCCAGGCCATCTGCGACTACCGCAAGCAGAAAGGCATCGACGGTCCGCTCTTCCTCGGCATCGACACGCATGCGCTGTCCACGCCGGCCTTCAGCAGCGCGGTGGAAGTGCTCGCGGCCAACGGCGTCGAGCTGATGATCTCGAAGGACGACGAATACACGCCGACGCCGGCCGTGTCGCACGCCATCCTGGTCTACAACCGTGGACGCACAAGCGGGCTGGCCGATGGCATCGTCATCACGCCCTCGCACAACCCGCCCGAGAGCGGCGGCTTCAAGTACAACCCGCCGAACGGCGGACCGGCCGGCACCGACATCACCTCGGCCGTCGAGGCGGCCGCCAACAAGATGCTGGCGAACAAGCTCGAAGGCGTGAAGCGCATGCCGCTCGCGCAGGCGCTGCGCGCATCGACCACGCACCGGCACGACTACCTGAACACCTACGTCGAAGACCTGGCGCAGGTGCTCGACATGGACGCGATCCGCGACGTGAGCCTCGACCTGGGTGTCGACCCGCTGGGCGGCGCGGGCGTGCGCTACTGGCCCGCGATTGCCGAGCGCTACAAGCTCACGCGCCTGAACGTGCTGAGCCAGGAAGTCGACCCGACCTTCCGCTTCATGTCTCTGGACTGGGACGGCCGCATCCGCATGGACCCGTCGTCGCCCGACGCCATGCACAAGCTGATCGACCTGAAGGACCGCTTCGGCATCGCCTTCGCCTGCGACACCGACCACGACCGCCACGGCATCGTCTCGGGCAGCACCGGGTTGATGCAACCCAACAGCTACCTCGCGGTGATGATCGACTACCTCTACACGCACCGCCCGCAATGGCCGGCGCAGGCGGCCGTCGGCAAGACGGTGGTGAGCAGCCAGATGATCGACCGCGTCACCGCACGGCTCGGCCGCAGGCTGTACGAGGTGCCGGTGGGCTTCAAGTGGTTCGTAGACGGGCTGGTCGATGCCTCGCTGGCCTTCGGCGGCGAGGAAAGCGCGGGCGCGACCTTTCTGCGCAAGGACGGCTCGGTGTGGACCACGGACAAGGACGGCCTGGTGCCCGCCCTGCTCTCGGCCGAGATCGCCGCGCGCACCGGGCGTGACCCGGGCGAGCGCTACACCGAGCTGACGCAGGCGCTGGGCCAGCCGGTGTCAGACCGCGTGGATGCGGCCGCCACCGTCGAGCAGAAGAAGCGGCTGTCGAGTCTCTCGCCGGAACAGATCCGTTCGACCGAGCTGGCGGGCGACAAGATCGTCAATGTGCTGAGCCATGCGCCGGGCAACGGCGCGGCCATCGGCGGCGTGAAGGTCGTGACCGACAACGGCTGGTTCGCCGCGCGGCCCTCGGGCACGGAGAACATCTACAAGATCTACGGCGAGAGCTTCAAGGGCAAGGAACACCTCGCGCGCATCCTCGAAGAGGCGCAGCAGGTGGTGGATGGGGCGCTCTCGGGAGCCTGAACGCATGCAGACGCTGGTGCTGCGGCTGAACCCCGGCGACGACCTGCGCGCGTCGCTCGATTCGGCGTTGAAGCAAGGCGGTGCCGACGCGGCGTTCGTGGTTTCGGGCATCGGCAGCCTGAGCGGGGCGAGCATCCGGTTTGCAGGCGCAGAGAACGCGGCGCGCATCGAAGGCGACCTGGAAATTCTCACGCTCGCGGGCAGCCTGTCGCCGGACGGCTCGCATCTTCACATCAGCGTGTCGGATGCCGAGGGCCGAGTTTTCGGCGGCCATGCCGCACCCGGATGCACAGTGCGCACCACGGCGGAAATCCTCGTCGCCGTGCTGCCCGACTGGCAGTTCGCGCGCACGCACGACCCGCTCACCGGCTACGCCGAACTCAATGCGGTTTGTCGTTCAGGTCGTACTTCATGATCCGGCCATGGCGGCCTTCGAGGTCGCGCTCTACGGCGTAGACGTCGCCGCTCGGCGCGCTGCGCTGCGAGAGCACTGCATCCAGCGCCGCGAGGTCGGCCGCGTCGAGTTGCAGGTCAAGCACCTTCAGGTGATCCGCCAGGTGGTCGCCGCGCCGCACGCCGACGATCACTGCCGCGACGGACGGCTGCTGCAGCACCCAGCGCATCGCCACGGTCGAAATCGACACGCCATGCCGCAGCGCGATCTGCTTCAGCTGCACCAGCAGTTGCTGGAACAGGTCCCAGCCGCCGAAGTCGTCGATGATGAGCTTGTACTTGACCAGCGAGCGGTTCTCGAACGACTGGCCCGGATCGCTCACGCCGAGCCAGCGCTCCGAGAGGAAGCCGCCGGCCACGCTGCCGTAGCACAGCAGCTTCATGCCTGATTGCTCGCAGTACGGCGTCATCAGCGGCAAGGGCCGCTGGTCGAGCAGCGAGTACTGCACCTGCATGCTGAAGAGCGGTACGCCGGCGTCGGCCAGTTCACGCACATGCGCCGTGTCGAAATTGGTGCCGCCCACGCGGTCGATCTTGCCGGCGCGCTGCAACTCCAGGAGCCAGTGCGCAACCTCGAGATAGCGCGGCACGCCGTAGTCCCACCAGTGGAACTGCACGAGGTCGAGCCGCTCCATGCGCAGGCGCTTCAGCGAGCGATCGATGATCTGCTCGACCTGGCGCTTGTCGATGGTCGGCAGGATGGCGAGGTCGGGCACGAACTTGGTGTGCACGCGCAGCTGCGAGAGGCTGTCGGGGCCGTGGCGCTGCAGGTAGTCGGCGCGGAACTCGCCGATCATTTCTTCCACGCCGGTGTAGATGTCGGCGCAATCGAAGGTGGTGATGCCGGCGTCGTAGTAGGCCGCCATGTCGGCGATAGCACCTGCGTGATCCACGTTGCCGTGGCCGCCGGCCAGCTGCCATCCGCCCTTCAGCAGGCGGGAAATTTCATAGCCGGGCGCGAGCTCGATGCGATGGTGCGAATGCTGCGAGGGATTCATGAAGACTCGTTCGATGGATGGACAACCGCCGTGGTGTCGGCGTGGCGAAAAGTGCGCAGCCCCATGCGGGTGATGCGAAAGCGCGAGGGGCAGTTCGGATCAGGGCAGGCCACCTCGGCGTCGGTGCTCATCCAGTCGTTCGCGTCGGTGGGCCGCTGCTTGGCGGCCAGCAGCGGCAGCAAGGCGCCCAGCGAATAGATCGAGAAGCCCTGTCCCTCGGGCAGATGCAGCATCTCGCCGCGCAGCTCGAAATAGTCGCCCACCTTGGCGCCGCAATAGATGCGGGCGCCTTCCGGTGCGACGACTTCGACGCGCAGGTCGTGGAGCGTGAAACTGGGGTCGGGGTTCATCATGTGCCTCGGGTGCTCAGGGGTTGGGCGGCGTCACCGACAGGATGATTTCGGTCGGGGCCTGCGACTGGTTCAGGTAGCGATGCGGCAGGCGCGAGTCGAACGAGATGCTCTCGCCTGCCAGCACCGGATAGTCGACGCCCGCGATCTGCGCCACCAGCGCGCCCGCGACCACGTACACGCACTCAGTCGATGCATGGCCACGCGGTTCGTCCGCCGACACCTGGCCCGGCTGCAGCACGGCACGCAGCACTTCGAGCTGGCCATTGCCGGCTGTCAGGCGCTCGTACCCGACCTGCCCCTTGGGCGCGGTGAGCAGCGAGCGTTCGCCCGGACGGCTGATCCACACCGAGGGCGGCGCGGGCTCGGAGAACAACGACGAGACCGATTCGCCGAACACGCCGGCCAGGCGGCGCATGGTTTCGAGGCTCGGGTCGGTGACCGAGCGCTCGATCTGGCTGAGCAGCGTGGCCGACACACCGGCCTGGGCCGCGAGCTCGCGCAAGGACAGGCCGCGCACGGTCCGCAGCTCTTTCAATCGCTCGCCGATCATCCGGTCGCTCCGTTGTCTGTGCAGTGTGGCTTCATTGGGTGGCGATAGTATGTGCTGTGTGGCTGCACGTCAATGGTGCACTCGCGTCACATTCGTGCATTGGCATTTCTTCGGATAATGGCTGAAATCCAGCTTGCGCTTTTTGACAATCCGATTGCACACTCCAGCCAGTTTTTGTGCAGTATCACTTTACAGGAGCAGAGAGATGGTCGACACCCCTCCCGCGCGCAGCAGCGATTCACCCCGCCTCGGCCATCGATGGTTGCTGGTCTTCCCCTTCGTCTGGCAGGCCTGCCTCGCGCCGGCGGTGAACGACATCGCGGCCAAGCCTTTCGGCATGCCCTTTCCCATGTTCTGGCAGATGGCGGGCATCGTGCTCACGAGCGTGGTGATCGCGATCGTCTTCAGGCTCGACGCCCGGGCCGGCGTCGAGGCCGAAGAGGCCGACTTCCTCGACAGGAGCCTGAAGGCCGAAGACGCTGGCAAGAACGACAAGGACGGCGCGGCATGAAACTCGCAATCGTCCTCGCCATCCTGCTCGCCACCGTGGCAGGCGCCATGGCCTACGGCCGCCGCACGCGCCACGGCAAGAGCTTTGCGGACTGGGCCGTCGGCGGCCGCAGCCTCGGCACGCTCGTGTTCTGGTTCATGAATGCGGGCGAGGTCTACACCACCTTCGCGGTGCTCGGCATCTCGGGCTACGCCTGGGCGCTGGGAGCTCCCGCGTACCTCGCGTTCTGTTCCGTCTCGATGAGCTACGCGGTCGGCTACTGGCTGATGCCGAAGATCTGGCGCGCGGGACGACTGCGCGGGCTGCTCACGCAATCGGACTTCTTCGCCGCGCGCTACGACGCGCCCTGGCTCGGCGTGCTGACCGGCGTTGTGGGCATCGCGTCTCTGGTCGTGTATGTGCAGATCCAGCTCGTGAGCCTCGGGCTGATCGTGCAGCTCACGCTGGGCAACAGCATCTCGAGCGAAGCCGCAACCATCGGCGCGGGCGCGCTGATGATCGCCTTCGTATTCGCGGCCGGCGTGCGCTCTGCCGCCTTCGCAGCCGGCGTGAAAGACATCCTCATGGTCGTCGTCGTGGTGCTGCTGAGCGTGACGGTGGCCAGCAAGGTCGGCGCGGCCTCGCTGATGGACCTGTTCTCGATGGCGGAAGCCAAGCACCCAGGCATCGGCAAGTTCCCGGGACTGGACGCCACCTCCCCCACCACGGCGATCTGGCTCATGACCTCGGCCATCAACATCGCGCTGGGCAACTGGGTCTTTCCGCACCTGTTCCAGATGTCGTACACGGCGCACAGCGCCACCGCCATCCGGCGCAACGCGATCTGGCAGCCGCTGTATTCGCTGGCCTACTTCTTCATCATCCTGCTCGGCTTCGCGGCCCTGCTGGCGAACACGCAACCGCCGGGCGGCAACCTGAACGCGGCGCTGCTGCAGTTCGTGTCGGACCGCTACCCGGCCTGGACGGTCGGGCTGCTGGCTGGCACGGGCTTTTTGCTGGCGCTGGCGCCGGGCTCGTTGCTACTGCTGACGGCGGGCTCGATCTTCACGCGCAACGTGGTGCGGCCGTTTCGCCCGGGGCTGGGCGAGCGCGGGTCGCTGGCCCTCTCGCGCGGCTCGCTGGTGGTGTTCGCGGCGATTGCGGTGTGGCTGTCGATCAGCCAGAAGGGCTCGCTGGTGAAGATCCTGCTCGACGCCTATTCGGCCATCGGCATGCTCGCGCCGGGTGTGTTCCTCGGGTTCCTTTGGAAGCGCACGAGCGCGGTCGGCGTGCTGGCTGGCCTGGTCGCTGGCTTCGTCGCGCTGCTGGCGCCGTTCGCGGCGAAGTTCTGGGCGACCGCGGTGCCGCAGTGGGAAGCTGGGCTGATCGCGATGGCGATCAATGCGGCCGTGGTCGTGGTGGTGAGCCTGGCCACCCGGGCGCCGCAGCGCGATGCGGTCGCGCTGGGGTTGCAGATCCGGGTGGCTTGATCAGCCTTCCAACGCTTCCACGCGCAGCGTGACCACCGGGCCGGCCACTTCGTTCCGCGCCTGGAGCGCATGCACCGCGAGATCGAGCGTGCCCTGCACTACAGGCCCGGTCAGCACCAGCACCTGCGGCCCGGTGCCGGAGCATTCGGCCGCCAGTGCTACCTGCCGCACGGGCACCTTCTGCGCGGCGAGACAGGCGGTGACCGCCTGGATCTGGCCGACCGCGTGCACCGGCACACGCAGGTAGTGCGAGGTATCGACGGCCGCGCGCGGCAGCACCGACAAGGCATTCGTCGCATGCGCGTGAACGCCCAGGTGCGGCACGTGCTGCGCAGCGTCGACGCCGTCGAGCCGCGCCACGTCCACGAGGTCGGCGATCACGGCCGAAGCTGTCTGCTCCGAGCCAGCGCCCGCACCGTAGTACATCGTGAGGCCAGCCGCGTCGCTCTTGACCATGACGGCGTTCATCGAGCCCTTCACGTGCGCCATCAGATGGTCTGCGGGTACTAGCGCGGGCTGCACGCGCAGTTCGACGCCAGATGCTTGCCGTCGCGCCACGCCCAGCAGCTTGATGCGGTAGCCGAGCTGTTCGGCACAAGCCACGTCCAGCCCTTGCAGGGCGGTGATGCCTTCCACCTGCGCGTCGGCAAAGCGCAGCGGCATGCCGAAAGCGTTGGCGGCGAGCAGGGTCAGCTTGTGGGCGGCGTCGATGCCTTCGATGTCGAAAGTCGGGTCGGCTTCCGCGTAGCCCAGCGCCTGTGCTTGCGCGAGCGCGGCGACGAAGTCGAGACCCTCGTCGCGCATCTTGCTCAGGATGAAGTTGGTGGTGCCGTTGATGATGCCCGCCACCCATTCGATGCGGTTGGCCGCAAGGCCTTCGCGCAGCGCCTTGATGATGGGGATGCTCACGGCCACCGCCCCTTCGTAGGCCACGACCACGCCTTTCTCCCGCGCGGCCGCGAAGATTTCGGCGCCGTGCACTGCCAGCAGGGCCTTGTTGGCCGTCACCACGTGCTTGCCGTGCGCAATGGCGGCCAGCACCCAGTCGCGCGCCGGGCCGGTGCCACCTGCCACTTCCACCACCACGTCGACATCGGGGTGCGTGGCCACGTGCATCGCGTCGGCCGTGAGCGGAACGCCCTCTCCCACGATGCCGGCGGCCCGCTCCAGGTTGCGCGCGGCGACGATCACGAGCTCGATCGAACGGCCCGCCCGCGCCGCGATGTCGGCCCGGTTACGCGCCAGCACGCGGAAGGTGCCAGAGCCCACGGTGCCGATACCGATCATCCCCACGCGCAGGGTACGAATGGCCGCAGGGCGGCTGTGCAGGGGCTCGAGGGATTCAACGGGATCGCGGTACATGGACATCTCCAGACGAAAAAACAAAACCCAGCTGCCAGAGCTGGGTTCATTCGTTCGGGGAGAGAGCGATACACCAGGTGGCTGCCGGAACGGCCACCTGCGCGTGTCAGGTGACCGCGGTGGTAATGGTGGTAATCATTCGAGCAACAACCATCGCCTGCGCGGAGGCAGGCGGCATCATGCGAGCCATCAGGGCTGCGTTGGATGCGGAGTGGGAGTTGTGGCTCGACATGAAGGCCCGGAGTGTACAGGAGCCCGGCGGCGTCCGGCTCAGGGCGCAGCCGAGAGCCGTTTTTCGAGCCACACGCTGTAGCGCGAGAGCCCGAAGCACAGCACCCAGTACACGGCCGCGATGAAGAGATAGCCCTCGAGGTAGAACGGCCGCCACGTCGGATCGCCGCCGAGCGCCAGCCCCAGCGCGCCGGTCAGCTCGAACAGGCCGACCACGGTGACGAGCGAGGTGTCTTTCAACGTGCCGACCACGCTGTTGGTGAGCGCGGGCACGACGAGGCGCAGCGCCTGCGGCAGCACGATGTCGCGCTGCACCGGCCAGCGGCCGAAGCCCAGCGCCATGGCCACTTCGGTCTGTCCGCGCGGTACGGCCTGCAGGCCACCGCGGATGATTTCCGCCAGATAGGCAGCCACGAACAGCACGAGGCCCGCGAGCACCCGCACCAGCACGTCGGGCTGCCATCCGGCCGGCCACAGCAGCGGCAGCAGGAACGAGGCCATGAACAGCACCGAGATCAGCGGCACGCCGCGCACCAGCTCGATGTAGCTCGCGCTCAGCGTGCGCACCACGGGCCAGCCCGAGCGGCGCCCCAGCGCCAGCAGCAAGGCCAGCGGAAAGGCCAGCGCCAGCCCCACCACCGCCAGCCCGATCGTCAGCGGCAGGCCGCCCCAGCGGCTCGTCGGCACCTGGGCCAGGCCGAGCACGCCGCCGCGCATCAACAGTACGAACAGCAGCAATGCGACGGCCCAGAGCGGCACCAGCCACCAGCGCCAGCTGCGCGGCCACGCACTGAGCATCGTGACGGCGGACAGCACGACCACCGCGATCGCAGGCCGCCACTGCTCCTCATACGGAAAGCGCCCGAACAACATCGGCCGCCATTTCTCGGCCACCACGCCCCAGCAGGCGCCATGTTGAACACCACGGCAGGCCTCGGCGTCGGCCCGGAACACCGCATGCACGATGCCCCATTCAATGACGTGGAAGCCGCCCCACGCCAGCAGCGCCAGCAGCAGCACCGTGGCAAGCGAGCGCAGCGGCGAACCCCAGAGTTCGCTGCGCCATGCGATGGGGCCTTGTGCAACGTTTCTCATCGCCAGCCTCGCAGCGCAACGCGCGCGTTGTAGCGATTCATGCCGAAGGAGATCAGCAGCGACAGCAGCAGGTAGACCGCCATGATGATCGCGATGCACTCGAAGGCGCGGCCGTTCGAGCCGATGGTGGTGTTGGCCACCGACACCAGTTCCGGATAGCCCACGGCCACTGCCAGCGACGAATTCTTGGTAAGGCTCAACAGCTGGTTGGTGAGCGAAGGCACGATCACCCGCAGCGCCTGCGGCAGCACGACGATGCGCAGTTGCTGCACCGGCGACAGCCCCAGCGCCTGCCCCGCGAGCACCTGTCCCTGCGACACCGACAGGATGCCCGCGCGCACGATTTCCGCCACGAAGGCGGCCGAATAGAAGCTCAGGCCCGCGACGATGGTCACGTACTCGGGGCTCAGCGCCGCGCCGCCGCTCACGCCGAAGTCACCGCGCTCGGGAAACTCGAAATGCAGACCACCCTCGCCCACCATGGGCCACGGCACGCTGAGCCCGCCCTTGCTCAGCCACACACCCGGCAGCAGCCGAACCGGCTCGGTCGGGTCGGGCAGCAGGTTGACCATGGCAAAGGCCAGCATCAGCAGTTGCACCAGCAGCGGCACGTTGCGCAGCAGTTCGACGTACGCGGTGCAGATGCCGCGCAGCAGCACGTGCGGCGCGAGCCGTCCGATGCCGATGAGCGTGCCGAGCACGACCGAGAAGATCGCCGCCGGCACGGCCGCGCGCACCGTGTTGATCAGGCCCGCGAGAAAGGCGCGCCAGAACGGCTGGCTCGCATCGAAATCGAGCCAACCTTCGCTGATCGAAAAGCCCGCGGGCTCGGTGAGAAAGTCAAAGCCCGAGCGAACCCCGCGCGCGCGAAGCACCTCGAGCGCATGGTGCACCACCCAGACCGCGCCGGCCACCACGGCCAGCACCAGCAGTGCCTGGACGGCCCACGCCAGCCAGACCCCGCGGCGCGAGGCCCCGCCGTTCATCGAACCGGGGGTGCGTAGATCAGACCGCCCTTGCTCCAGAGGTTGTTGGAGCCGCGCGGCAGCTTCAGCACCGACTTGGGACCGACGTTGCGCTCGAACATCTCGCCGTAGTTACCCACGGCCTTGATCGCGCGGAACGACCAGTCCTTATCCAGGCCCAGCAGCTTGCCGAGGTCTTCACCGGTGCCGACCAGGCGCTGCTGCGCCGGATCCTTGCTGCCGGCCTTGAGCTCGTCGGCATTGGCCTGGGTAACGCCGAATTCCTCGGCCTCGATGAGCGCGTTGGGCACCCACTTGGCAATGGCGAACCACTCGTCGTCGCCGCGGCGCACCAGCGGAGCCAGGGGCTCCTTGGAGATCAGCTCGGGCAGGATGATGTAGTCGTCGGGGTTCGGAGCCTCCTTGTTGCGCAGGCCGGCCAGCGCCGAGGCGTCGGTCGTGAAGGCCTGGCAGCGACCGGAGAAGAAGGCCTTGAACGAGGCTTCGAAGCTTTCGAAGACGACCGTCTTCACCGGGATGTTCTGGGCACGGAAGTAGTCGGAAACGTTCTTCTCGTTGGTAGTGCCCGACTGCGTGCAGATGGTCGCGTTCTTGAGCTGCTTGGCGCTCGTCACCTTGAGCTTCTTGGGCACCAGGAAGCCCTGGCCGTCGTAGTAAGTGATGGTGGTGAAGTTGAAGCCCAGCGAGGCATCGCGCGTGAGCGTCCAGGTGGTGTTGCGCGCGAGGATGTCGATTTCGCCGGCCTGCAGGGCCGAGAAGCGCTGCTGCGAGTTGAGCGGCACGAAGTCGACTTTCTTGCCGTCGCCGAGCACGGCGGCCGCGATGGCGCGGCAGGTGTCGACGTCGAGGCCCGACCAGTTGCCCTGCGTGTCCGGTGCGGAAAAGCCCGCCACGCCGTTGGTCACGCCGCACTTGACGGTGCCGCGCTGCTTGACCGCGTCGAGCGTCTTGCCGGCGAAGGCCGGTGCGGCCGCAGCCAAGGCGATGACAGAGGCGGCTGCGAGTAGCGCCGGGCGGAATCGATTATTCATTGGTGTGTTCTCCTCAACAGTAGGCAAAAGGCAGTGTACGGGCCGACACCAGACTCTGCCAAAGAACTCCGGGTTGAATGCATATGCGCCGCAAAAGGCTGGCTCGAAGCGTCGCAGGTTCACTACCATACGGCCCTCCAATCAACCACTCCAATGGAATCCACACAAATGGTCAAATCCGACGACACCGGCAAGTTCATCCTGCGCGTTTCGCTTGGCGTCCTGATCCTGCTGCACGGCATCGCCAAGCTGCAAGGCGGCGTCGGCTTCATCTCCGGCATGCTGGCCCAGCATGGGCTGCCGGGCGCGCTGGCCTATCTGGTCTACATCGGTGAGGTGGTGGCGCCCGTGCTGCTGATCATCGGCCTCTACACGCGTCCTGCGGCGTGGATCGTGGTCATCAACATGCTGGTGGCATTCGCGCTGGTCCATATGAAGGACCTGACCTCGCTCGGCAAGCAAGGCGGCTGGGCGTTGGAACTGCAAGGCATGTTCCTGTTCGCGGCGCTGGCTCTCGCCTTCATGGGCGGTGGCCGCTTCGCGCTCAGCAGCAAATACAACTGATCAGGTTCGATCAGTCGTCGTCGGCTGCATCGAGGCCCGGAAACAGGACCTCGGTGTAGCCGAAGCGCGAGAAATCGCGCACCCGCATCGGGTAGAGCTTGCCCAGCAGGTGATCGACTTCATGCTGCACCACGCGCGCATGAAAGCCGGTGGCGACCCGGTCGATCGGGTCGCCGTACGGGTCGAACCCGGTATAGCGGATGTTGGCAAAGCGCGGCACCACGCCGCGCAGGCCCGGCACCGACAGGCACCCTTCCCAGCCCTCTTCTTCCTCGTCGTTCAGCGGCGTGATGACGGGATTGAGCAGCACGGTGCGTGGCACCGGCGGCGCATCGGGATAACGGGGGTTCACGACATCAGTGCCGAAGATCACGAGTTGCTGGTCCACGCCGATCTGCGGCGCGGCTAGGCCGGCGCCATTGACCGCATGCATGGTTTCGAACATGTCGCGCACCAGCAGGTGCAGTTCGTCGGTGTCAAAGGCAGCTACCGGCTGCGCGATGCGCAGCAGCCGGGGGTCGCCCATCTTGAGGATTTCGCGGATGGCCATGGCGGGATTATCGCGACAGCCCCGCGTCTTCGCCCCCTGGCAGGATCAGGGAGGAGTTTGCGTCTTGGAGTCCGGCGAGGTCCACAGGCGCGCGTTGCCGCGCGGCTGCGTCGGGATGGAGCCGGGACCGCCACCTGCAATCGGCGGTCGCACCACGGCCGGAGGCCGGCCGCCACCCCAGTTCGGCGGACGCGCCGCCGGATAGCCCGGACGCACGGCCGGATAAGCCGGGCGGCCGTAATAAGGACGACCACCGTCGTAATACGGACGGCGCTCGTAGTAGCCGCCACCGTTGATGTAGACCGGCGCAGGCGCCACGACCACGGGCGCAGGCTCGCTGTAGTAAGGCCCCGACGAATAGCCCCCGCCGTAGTAGGGATCGGCAGGCACGCCCACGCAGCCGCTCAGCAGCGCAACGCCGCCGAGTGCAACACAGGCACCGAGAACTCGAATTTTTTGCATGAGGGACTCTCCTTGTGGCCTTCAATTAGCTTTCAACGCCAGGTTGTAGACCCTGTTGACTGCGCTGCGATGAAGTCGCGTAACGGCCGGTAAAGAGGATCTGCCGTCACGTTTCCCCGCTCACTCGCCCGCGTCTTCTGCCGGGACACCGTTGGCGAGTATCTCCAGCATACGCGCCTCGTCGATGATCTCGACGCCGTTCTCACGTGCCTTGTCGAGCTTGCTCCCGGCCTCTTCCCCGGCCACGAGGTAATGGGTTTTCTTGCTGACGGAGCCGGAAACCTTGGCACCGGCCGCCTCCAATTTATCCTTCGCTTCGTCGCGGCTCAGCGTAGGAAGGGTACCGGTGATGACGAAGGTCAGGCCCGCCAAAGGCTTCGGGGCACGCGCGGCCGGCTCGCCCTCTTCCCATGTCAGTCCGCAGGCGCGCAGCTGCTCGACCACTTCGCGGTTGTGCGGCTGGTCGAAGAAGGTGCGCAGGCTTTGCGCCACCACCGGGCCAACGTCGTTCACTTCGAGCAATTGCTCTTCGGTCGCGTCCATGATCGCGTCGAGCTTGCCGAAGTGCTTGGCCAGGTCTTTCGCGGTGGTCTCGCCCACGTGGCGAATGCCAAGGCCGAACAGGAAGCGCGGCAGCGTGGTCTTCTTCGAGGCTTCGAGCGCATCGACGAGGTTCTTCGCCGACTTCTCGGCCATGCGCTCCAGCCCGGCCAGCGTGGTGAAGCCCAGCTTGTAGAGATCAGGCAAGGTGCGGATCAGGTTGGCATCGACCAGTTGCTCGACCAGCTTGTCGCCAAGGCCGTCGACGTCGACCGCACGCCGCGCTGCGAAGTGCAGGATGGCTTCCTTGCGCTGCGCCGCACAGAACAGGCCGCCAGTGCAGCGGTAGTCGACCTCGCCCTCTTCGCGCACGGCCTCCGAATCGCACACAGGACATTTGTGCGGCATGGTGAACTGCGCACCGCGCTCGCCCTCGGGTTTTGCGAGGCTTTCGGGCACCACGCCGACCACTTCGGGAATCACGTCGCCGGCGCGGCGCACGATCACCGTGTCGCCCACACGCACATCCTTGCGGCGCGCTTCGTCTTCGTTGTGCAGCGTGGCGTTCGTCACGGTCACGCCGCCGACGAATACCGGCGCGAGCTTGGCCACCGGCGTGAGCTTGCCGGTGCGCCCGACCTGGATCTCGATGCCGACCACTTCGGTCAGCTGCTCCTGGGCCGGGTACTTGTGGGCCACGGCCCAGCGCGGCTCGCGTGAGACAAAGCCAAGTTGCCGCTGCAACTCGATGCTGTCGACCTTGTAGACCACGCCATCGATGTCGTAAGGCAAGGCATCGCGCTGGCGGCCGATGTTTTCGTGGAACGCTATGAGTTCGATAGCGCCCGTCGCCCGTGCCGTCTGCGTTGCCACGGGGAAGCCCCACGCGTGGAATTGCTGCAGCCAGTCGAACTGCGTCGGACAGTCTGGCCCGCCTTCGGCCGCCGGCGTGACCTCGCCCAGCCCGTAGGCAAAGAAGCTCAGGGGCCGCGCCGCGGCAATCACCGGGTCGAGCTGGCGCACCGCGCCGGCCGCGGCATTGCGCGGATTGACGAACACCTTCTCGTTCTTCTGCCCGTCCGCAATCTTCTGGCGCTGGCGCTCGTTGAGCGCGTCGAAATCGGCGCGCTTCATGTAGACCTCGCCGCGCACTTCGACCACGGGCGGTGCCGTGCCGTTGAGCCGCAGAGGGATCTCGCGCACGGTGCGGATGTTCTGCGTGACGTCTTCCCCCACCTCGCCGTCGCCGCGCGTGGCAGCCTGCACCAGCACGCCGTTCTCGTAGCGCAGGTTCATGGCGAGGCCATCGAACTTCAGCTCGCAGACATAGCTGACCTGCGGCCCGTCCTCGGGCAAGCCCAGTTCCTTGCGCACGCGCGCATCGAAGGCGCTCGCGCCGCCGGGCGTGATGTCGGTCTCGGTACGGATCGACAGCATCGGCACCTTGTGGCGCACCTTGACGAAACCGTCGAGCACCTTGCCGCCCACGCGCTGCGTCGGCGAATCGGGTGTGCGCAGATCGGGAAACTCTGCCTCGATGGCCTGCAGGCGCTGGAAGAGCTTGTCGTACTCCGCGTCCGGCAGTTCGGGCGTGTCGAGCACGTAGTAGAGGTGGGCGTGCCGGTGGAGCTGTTCGCTCAGTGCGGCGGCTTCGCGTGCCGCTTCGTCGCGCGTCGTCATGGGGTGTCTCCCGAAGGTCGGAGTTGTTAGCTGAAGAGGCGTCGCGCCAGCGGAGAACCCGCAGCGAGGTCGCGCGCATCGAGCGTGTCGTAGAGCTGCTCGAGGTCGGCGCCGATCACGTCCATCGTCTCGTCGCGCAGCAGTTGGCCGTCGCTGTCGGTGACCACGCCGTCCATTTCGCGCGCCAGCGTTGCGGCGGCTTCGCGCATGCGGCGGAACGGCTCCTCGCCGCGGTCGACCTGCGGCACATCGAGGCTCAGGCTGAGTTCGCGAATGGCCGATTGGGCCGGGTCGTCGGCCAGTGCGGCCTGCGTGTCGAAGGCCAACCCGAGGATCGGCGGCAAGCCGACTTCGCTGGTCGGCAGCACCATGCGCCCCGGGATGATGCCGGCCACGAAGCCGAGCCGCGCCGCGTTCTGCTGCACATAGCCCGGGCTCCAGGCCGCATGCAATGCGCGCAGGACAAAGCCCAGCTGCGCGTCGTGCGCGCTGGCGAACTGGTCGAGCTCGCGGGCGCGTGCCACTTCGTCGAGCATCTCGGGGAACTCCGGCGCGCCGTTGACCGCGTCGGCAAATGCCTGCGCCTTGACCACGAATTCGGAATACTCGATTTCGTTGAGCGCGCCCGTGCGGTTGGCCAGCTGCACGCCGACCTGGAAGGCGCTGTAGCGCTGACCGGGCACGGGCGGCTCCCATTGGCCGTTGTGTTCGTTCAGGCCCTCGATGGCCACTGGCTTGCTACCGGCGCGCCGCGTCGACGGCATGGCGGCAATGGCGGCGTCACCGGACGCGAGCCCGTCGAGCGAGATTGGCGCGATCACGTCGATCAGCGGATCGAGCCCGCCGCGGCGCTCGCCGGTCGGCACGGGCACGCCGCTGGGCGCCGGCAGGTCGGGGTCGAACAGGGGCTCGTGGCGGTCGGCGCCCTGCTGCACCTGGTACGGGTCGACGTGCAGCATCGGCTCCGCGCCGTCGGGCGAGCCCGACATTGCGCGCTCTGCATCGGCCAGCGCGAGGTCGACCGCATCGGGCTGGCGCGGCGCATTGCGGCGCGACATCAGCGTGTTGTAGGCAACGACGGCCGCGAGAACGAGACCGCCGAGGATGGCCAGGGCGAGAGTGAGATTGGTCATGGGTGCCGCTCGGCTTACGCGGCTTCGACCATCGAGACCGCCGACTCCATGTCGACCGCGACGATGCGCGACACGCCCTGCTCCTGCATCGTCACGCCGATCAGTTGCTCGGCCATTTCCATGGCGATCTTGTTGTGGCTGATGAAGAGGAACTGGGTTTCACGGCTCATGGCGGTGACGAGTTTGGCATAGCGCTCGGTGTTCGCGTCGTCCAGCGGCGCATCCACTTCGTCGAGCAGACAGAAAGGCGCCGGGTTCAGCTGGAAGATGGCGAACACGAGCGCAATGGCCGTGAGCGCCTTCTCGCCGCCCGAGAGCAGGTGGATGGTCTGGTTCTTCTTGCCCGGGGGCTGGGCCATCACCTGCACGCCGGAGTCGAGGATTTCGTCGCCGGTCATCATGAGCTTGGCATTGCCGCCGCCGAACAGCTCCGGGAACATGCGGCTGAAGTGCTCGTTGACGATCTTGAAGGTGCCGCCGAGCAGGTCGCGCGTTTCGGCGTCGATCTTGCGGATGGCGTCTTCGAGCGTGCCGATGGCTTCGTTCAGGTCAGCCGACTGGGCGTCGAGGAAGGTCTTGCGTTCGCTGGCAATGGCCAGTTCGTCGAGCGCGGCCAGGTTCACCGCGCCGAGCGCGACCACTTCGCGGTTGAGGCGGTCGATTTCGCTCTGCAGGCCGGTGAGCTTCACCTTGTCGGTTTCGATCGACTGCTCGATGGCTTCGAGGTCGGCGCCGGCGTCGTCCAGCAGTTGCTGGTATTGCTCGACGCCCAGGCGCGCGGCCTGCTCCTTCAGCTGGAACTCGGTGATGCGCTGGCGCAGCGGGTCGAGTTCGCGTTCGAGCTGCAGGCGGCGCTCGTCGCTGGCGCGCAGCTTGAGAGTGAGGTCGTCGTACTGGCTGCGCGCCGAACCGAGCGCAGCTTCGCGCTCGAGCTTGAGGGCCAGCGCATCCTGCAGGCCGGCTTGCGCGGCGGCGTCTGACAGGCGGCTCAACTCGGCGCGGGCGCGCTCGTCTTCGTCGGTCAGCGCCACGGTCTGCTGCGCAGCGGTTTCGATGGAGCGGTTGAGCTCCGCACGGCGGGCTTCGAGCGTGCGTTGCGAGAAGGTCGCTTCCTGTGCCTGGCGTTCAAGGCTGCGATGCTGCTCGCGGCTCGCGGCCAGCGCGCGGCCGGCCTCGATCACGCGTTCGTCGAGTTCGGCGTGGCGCTCCTGGCTGTCTGCCAGTTGCATGTCGAGCTCTTCGAAGCGGCCTTCGGCAGCGATGCGTTTTTCTTGCAGTTCTTCGAGCTGCGCATCGACTTCGCCGAGATCAGCCGCCAGCTGCTGGCTGCGGGCGCGGGTCTGCTCGGCGAGCTGCGTCATGCGCAGGGTCTCGACCTGCAATTCGTGCGCGCGTGACTGGGTTTCGGCGGCTTCGCGCCGCGCGGTCACGAGGCGCTGCGCAGCGTCGGCATAGGCCGCTTCGGCTCGGACCAGCGCGGTGCGCGCTTCTTCGTTGATGAGCGTCTGGGCGCGCAGCTGGCGCTCCAGGTTTTCCATTTCCTGCTGGCGGGCCAGCAAGCCAGCCTGCTCGGAATCAGGTGCGTAGAAATTGACGCTGTGCGAGGACACGGCATGGCCGCTCTGCACGTAGATGACCTCACCCGGCTGCAGCGTGGCGCGCTGGGCCAGCGCTTCCTCGAAGCTCGCGGCGGTGTAGCAGCCGTGCAGCCAGTCGTTCAGCAAGGCCTGTTGCCCCGCGTCGTTCAGGCGCAGCAGGCTCGACAGGCGCGGCAGCGCGGCCGTGCCTTCGGGTGCTCCGGCGGCCGGCGGACTGTAGAAGGCGAGCTTGGCGGGCGGCGCGTCGTTGCCGAAGGCGCGCACCATCTCCAGGCGGCTGACTTCGAGCGCGCCCAGGCGTTCGCGCAGTGCGGCTTCGAGTGCGCTTTCCCAGCCCTGTTCGATGTGGATGCGGCTCCACAGGCCCTGCAGGCCGTCGAGGCCATGCTTGGCGAGCCAGGGGGCCAGCTTGCCGTCGGTCTTGACCTTTTCCTGCAGCGCGCGCAGCGCTTCGAGGCGGGCCGAGTACTCGGCGTGGCGGGCGCCCTCGGTGTTGACGGCCTGCTGCTTGGCGCGGCGGTCGTCGTCGAGCTGCGGCACGGCTTCCTGCAGCTCGTGCAGGCGCGCTTCGGCTTCGCTCGCGGCTTCCTGCGCCATGGCGTGCTGCTCCTGCATGTCGAGCAGGCGGGCTTCGTCGGGCGCGGCCAGCGCGTTCTGGTCGGCGCGCAGGCGTTCGCTGCGCTGCGTGAGCTGGCGGCTTTGTTCTTCGATGTTGCGCTGGTCGGCGGCCAGCACCTGGATCTGCTGCTGCACCTGCGACACGGTCGTGCGCTGGGTGTTGGCCTCGTCCTGGGCGCGTTGCACGGCCTCTTCGAGGTCGGGCATGCGCGCGTCGTGCTCTTCGAGCTGGGCGGCCAGCATGATGGCCTGCTCTTCAGCGTCCACGCCGGCGCCGGCCAGGGTTTCGATCTCGGTTTCGGCTTCTTCGCGGCGACGGCCCCACTGGCCCATTTGCTCGCGCAGTTGCACAAGACGCTGCTCGACGCGCTGGCGGCCTTCGACCACGAAGCGGATCTCGCCTTCGAGCCGGCCAACTTCGGCGCTGGCCTCGTAGAGCTTGCCCTGCGCCTGGTTGACCTGGTCGCCTGCCCCGTAGTGGGCCTGGCGCACGGTTTCGAGCTCGGCCTCGATGTGGCGCAGGTCTGCCGTACGCGATTCGAGGTCGTTGATGGCCTTTTCGGAATCGGCCTTGATCTTGGACTGGTCGGCGTTGCTTTCGCTGCGCTTCAGGAACCACAGCTGGTGCTGCTTCTTCGTGGCGTCACCCTGCAGCGTGTTGTAGCGCGCGGCCACCTCGGCCTGCTTTTCGAGCTTTTCGAGGTTGGCGTTGAGTTCGCGAAGAATGTCTTCGACCCGCGTGAGGTTCTCGCGCGTGTCGCCCAGGCGGTTTTCGGTTTCGCGGCGGCGCTCTTTGTACTTGGAAACGCCCGCGGCTTCTTCGAGGAACAGGCGCAGTTCCTCGGGCTTCGATTCGATGATCCGGCTGATCGTGCCCTGGCCGATGATGGCGTAGGCGCGGGGGCCGAGGCCCGTGCCCAGGAACACGTCCTGCACGTCGCGGCGACGCACCGGCTGGTTGTTGATGTAGTAGCTGCTGGTGCCGTCGCGGGTGAGCACGCGGCGCACGGCGATTTCGCCGAACTGGTTCCACTGGCCGCCGGCACGGTGATCGGCGTTGTCGAACACCAGTTCCACGCTCGAGCGGCTGGCCTGCTTGCGCGTGGTCGTGCCGTTGAAGATCACGTCCTGCATCGACTCGCCGCGCAACTCCGACGCGCGCGACTCGCCGAGCACCCAGCGCACCGCGTCCATGATGTTCGACTTGCCGCAACCGTTGGGCCCGACAACGCCGACCAGTTGGCCCGGCAGCAGGAAGTTGGTGGGTTCGGCGAACGACTTGAAGCCCGAAAGCTTGATGGAATTAAGACGCACGACTTGTCGGCCTGCCTTGGCTGTAGCGCCAAGGTATTGATTTGTAAGGAAAATTGCACGGGCCCGCAGCTTGATGCAGGCCGCCGCCCCAGCCGTGGATGATAACGTCAGGGCATGAGCGATTCCCCGGTTTCACCCCTTGCCGTAAGACGAACCTGGCTGCTGGCGGGCACGGCCGCCCTGCTCGGTCTTGCCGGCTGCTCGTCGGTACGCGACACCCAGCGCGCCGAACCCTACAACAACCAGGAGTGGCTGCAGTCCGGCGCCAACCGCATCGCCAACCTGTCATTGCGCGACAACCTGCAGTCGGTGCGCCGCGTTCAGAGCACCCTGTACAAGCGCAACCCCCGCGAATGGCGCAAGTCGGCAGCCAGCATGGACGAGGCCACCCAGCGCGCCTGGGACGCCGTGCTCAAAGGTCCACCCCTGCCCGAGTTGAAGGGCGCCACCGGCATCGACGCGATCCGCATGGCCTTCGACACCGGGCCGCAGGGCTACCAGGGCGACCGCGTCGCGGCACTGGTGGTTGGCTGGGCCACCATGCTCAAGCAGGCCAACGGCGACACCTGGGACCAGACCATGATCGACGGCGTCAACGCCGAAAACAGCTTCCGGGCCGCACGCAACTTCGAGATCTCGCTCTGGCTCATTTCCTCCAAGACCGCCCCCGACGGCCAGCCGCTGCTGCTGGCCACCGAAATCAGCGACCGTGGCCGCAACCTCGTGGCCGACCGCGAACTGTCGAAGGTGGTGGCGCGGCTTGATCTGCTGGCCGCCCAGGCCGACGAGAAATACCGCCGAGCGGCACTCGACTTCGGCCAGAACTGGGTGATGGGCGTGGTCATGCCCTTCTTCACGCTGCTGCCCAAGTAAGGTCGCGGGGAATGCAGCATAGGAAAGATATTTCCCAAATCTGCATCTACGGTAATATGTTTCCGTGAACAAGCAGGAACTCATCACCGCCCTGACTGCCCGCCGCGAGGCCGCCGGCATCTCGAATGCCGAGATCGCGCTGCGCTCTGGGCTCACCGAGCGCTCCGTGCGCAACGCCCTGAGCCTGCGGGGCAATCCGCAACTGTCGTCCCTGCTTGCGCTGGTCGATGCGCTGGGGCTCGAGTTGCAGCTTGCGCCCAAGGGCTTCGGTGAAACGACGGCAACCGATGCCGGCTACCGCCCCGTGACCACGCGCGTCGGCCATGCCGTGGCGCAGGCGCCCGCCCCGCCCTACGTCAAGCGCCGCTCCCCGCCATGAACGTCAAGATCCTCGAGATTTCGCTCGGCGCACGCCGCTTCGGCAAGCTGTTCCAGTACGCCGACCTGTGCCGCTTCGTGGCGGAACCCGAGCTGGTCGCCAGTCCGTCGCCCGAAGTGCTGTCGCTCTCGATGGTGGCGAGCGATCCGCCCACCCAGTCGGCGCTGTGGAGCGACGTCAAGAACCCGTTGTTCAATGCCCAGAGCGGCATGCTGCCCAGCTTTTTCCAGAACCTGCTGCCCGAGGGCGTGCTGCGCAGCCACATCGCGCAGCTTCGCGGCTGCCGCGAGAACGACTATTTCGAGCTGCTCGCGGCCTGTGGCGGCGACCTGCCCGGTGCGGTGAGCGCCAGGCCAGTGTCGGTGGACCGCGGCACGCTGCAGCGACTCATCACGCAGGACCAGGACGCGCTGGAGATGTCGGTGGTCGAGCTGCCGATGCCGCAGGGTATTTCGGTCTCCGGCGTGCAGCCCAAGCTGGGCCTGCGCCGCCAGGGCGGACGGTATGTTGCCCGCACGCGGGCCGGTGCGAGCACCCGGGTCATCGCCAAGCTGCCGGTCGCCGGCAGGCCGCACATGCCGCAACTCGAAATGCTGTCGCTGCAGATGGCCGGCGCGGCGGGCGTCGAGGTTTGCCATGCCGAACTCGCCCCGCTCTCGGCCATTGCCGCAGAGCACAGCTATGCGCTGCCCGACGAACCCGAGTTTCTGGCGGTGACGCGTTTCGACCGCGACGGCGCGCACCGCATCCACTTCGAAGATTTCGCGCAGGTGCTGGCGATCGACCCGATGCGCAAGTACAGCGGCAGCTACCTCGACATGGCGCTCGCAATGCGCGCCTTTCCGTCGCTGGGGGACGAAGCGGTGCTCGAGCTCGTGCGGCGCCTTGCGGTGAACGATCTCCTCGGCAACCCCGATGCGCATCTGAAGAACTTCGGCGTGCTGTACCCCGATGGCATCGCGCCGCGCTTTGCCCCGGCCTACGACATCGTCGCCTACGCAGCGCTGCAAGGTGTCGACGGCCACGCCTTGCCATTGCTGCCCGCAGCCGCCAGCGCGGCCAGGCGCACGGCCCTGTTCACGCCCGCCAGCGTGCGCGCCTTCTGCTTCTCGACCGGGCTGCACGAGCCGCTGGTGCGCCGTGTGATCGCCGACACCGCGCGGCTCGCCCGCGACAAGTGGCCCGCAATGATCGAAGCCTCGGCGCTGCCGGCCCCGTGGAAGAAACGGCTGCAGCAGCGCTTGCAGGCACATCCCTTGCTGCAAGCCATTTCAAAAGGTGGCAAACAAAAAGAAAAAGCAGCCCCCTAGAATGAATCCGCCCTCCACCCCTCCTCAACCCATTCGAGGCAGCATCAACTCATGAGCTCCATCAATTTCATCGGCGGCGAAAAAGGCGGTGTCGGCAAGTCGGTCACCGCGCGCGTGCTGGCGCAGTACTTCATCGACCACAGCCGCCCCTTCACCGGCTTCGACACCGACCGCTCGCACAGCTCGTTCACCCGTTTCTACGAAGGCTTTGCCTCGCCCGTGGTGGTCGACAGCTTCGAAGGACTCGACACGGTCGTCAACGGCTTCGAGACCAACCCGCAGCAAAGCGTGATCGTCGACCTCGCGGCCCAGACGCTGGCGCCACTGTCGCGCTGGATCAAGGAGTCGGACCTGTTCGACGTGTTCGCCGAGATTGGCGTCACGGTCAATTTCTGGCACGTGCTGGACGACGGCAAGGACTCGACCGACCTGCTCGGCTCGCTGATCGACACCTTCGGCAACCGGCCCAACTACATCGTGGTGCAGAACTACGGGCGTGGCAGCGACTTCGGGATGCTGCTGGGTTCGCAATCGCTTTCGAAGGCCACGGCCAATGGCGCTCGCGTGATTGCGCTGCCGCGTTTGCATGACGCGAGCATGCGCAAGATCGATGCGCAGAACACCAGTTTCTGGAAGGCCGTGAACGACCGCGAAGGGCCGCATGCGCTGGGGCTGCTGGAGCGCCAGCGCGTGAAGTCTTGGCTGGCTACGGTTTACGCCGCGTTCGACACGCTGCCGTTGTAGGTTTTATTGGGGCCGCCCAAGGACACAGCACCCACCGACCAGCGCCCCTAGATCATCCCGCCATTGATCGAGATCACCTGCCCCGTGATGTAGGCCGCCTCGTCGCTGGCCAGGAACGCCGCCAGCGCCGCCACTTCCTGCGGCGTCCCCGCCCGCTTCACCGGCACCATCTGGTTGATCACCGCCTGGTCGAACACTGCATCCGCCATCGGCGAGGCGATGATCCCGGGCGCGATCGCATTCACCGTCACGCCGCGCGATGCAACTTCGAGCGACAGCGCCTTGGTCGCACTGTTCAGCGCCCCCTTGGCAGCGGCGTAATTGACCTGCCCCCGGTTGCCCGCAATCGCGGCCACCGACGAGATGTTCAAAATGCGGCCCCACCGCGTGCGCATCATCGGCAGCAGCAAGGGCTGCGTGACGCGGAAGAAGCCGTTGAGCGACACGTCGATCACCTTGTGCCACTGCTCGGCGCGCATGCCCGGCAGCACGGCGTCGTCGTGCACGCCCGCGTTGTTGACGAGGATCTGCACCGTCCCGCCCTCCAGGATGCGCGCGCAAGCTGCTGCCGAGGCCTCGTCGCTGCGCAGGTCGAACACATGGCATTCCGCCTTGCCGCCTGCAGCCGTGATCGATGCCGCCAGTTGCTCGACCGCCTCGGGCCGCGAATTGGCATGCAGCAGCACCGTGGCGCCGTCCCGAGCCAGGCGTTCGGCCATGGCGGCGCCGAGTGCGCCGCTTGCGCCCGTGATCAGTGCGCGTTTTCCTTCGAGGCTCATGGCGATGTCGTGCTTTCTTGTTGTTCTGTTGCGAGCGGCGTGTTCAGGACCACGACGGCACGGCCTTCGGCCAGCATGCGGCCGTCGTCGGCCTTGACGGTGAATTCATAGAGGATCTGGCGATCGTCACCCGACAGGCGCCGGGCGCCCACCTGCAAGGCGCCGGGCACGTCGTCGAGGCGTGCCACCGCCAGCTTCACATTGCGCGCGCTTGCCAGGAAACCGGCCGATGGCGCGCTGCCCTCGGTGGCCAGCAAGCCACCATGCAGCGCCATGGCCTGCGCCGCGTATTCGATTGCGTTCGGTGCGAGCAGGCCGCCTTCCGTGCGCAGAGGGTTGCCCGCTTGCGCATGGGTCGTGGTGCTGCAGTGGATCGCATCGGCGTCCCAGCTTTCGAGCCGCTCGAGCAGGCACATGCTGCCGCTGTGCGGGATGCGCTGCGCGATGCCTGCGCGGTCGAGCGTCTGCGGTGCAGTCAAGCTGCGGTCTCCAGGTCGGCGACCAGCAGCACGTTGGCAAACGGGGTGCCTTCGCTCATCGGGATGCTCTGCACACGGAAGCCCAGGCGCTGCAGCAGCGCGGTCCAGTCGGCCAGCGGACGGCCCCAGGTCGGCGAAACCTTGTGGCCGCGAATGCGTGTCACGGTGCGATCGACCCACTGGCTGATTGCGAAGCCGCGGCGGCTCGACGCATCGCCCACGCGCAGCAGCAGCCGTGCGTGCGGATTGCCGCCACGGCGCAGCGCGTCGCGCACGCGCTGCAACACGCCCTCTTGCGCTTCGAGGTTCACGTAGTGCAGCACGTCGAGGATCACGACGAGGTCGCAGTCCGGCAAGGCAGCCGAGCACATGTCGGCGCAGACGAGCCTGGGCGTGGGCTCCAGATGGCCAATGGAGGCCTCGGCGCGCGCCACGTCCTTCGGCATCAGCTCGATGCCGGTGTAGTCGGCGCTGTGCGGCGTGGCGAGCCACGCTGACGGCCAGCGGCCCTGCTTCTGCATCGCGCTCATCGATGCCAGCAGGCTCGCGAAGAGGCCCTGCCCGCAGCCGATATCGACCACGCGGTGGTGCGGCGCGCCAAACAGCCCGCGCTCGAGCAGCCCGCGAAACACCGGGTCGCGCCCCAGCTTGCCGCGTGCGAAGTGCCAGGCGAAGCTGCCGCCTTTTTTGTAGGGAATGGTCGCGGCTTCATGCAGCTCGCGCCACGCCCTATCGGTCGACAACATCACCGCGCTCATTCGGAAACCTCCGCGCTTCGCGCTGCGGTGCGAGCGCCTTCGGGCGGCCGGGCGGCGCTCATGACTTCAATCCTTCAGGCAGGGTCACGGAGCGCAATCCATCGGCGCGCAGGCGTTCGAGCAACAAGGGCAGTACCTCCAGCAAAACAGGTTGTCCAGCAACGGTGCGCGCGGCATTGCCGTCGTGCAGCAACAGGATGTCGCGCGCCTGCAGGTTGTGGCTCAGGCGCGCCATCACCTTGGCGGCGTCGCCTTCGCGCGTGTCGAAGCCGCGCCGCGTCCAGCTCACGAGTGAGAGGCCGAGGCGGTGCAGCACGGGTTCGAGAAACGGGTTGCGCAGGCCGGCGGGCGCGCGGAAGCAGGTCGGGCGCTGGCCGGTGACGTCGCTCAGGATGTCCTGCGCCCGCGCGATCTCGGCGGCGAAACCGCGCGGCCCGAGAAAGGAAAAATTGTGCCGGTGCCGCGCCGTGTGGTTCTGGATGCTGTGGCCGCGCGCCACGATCTCGCGTGCCAGTTCGGGATGCGCCAGCACGCGCTCGGCAATGCAGAAGAAGGTGGCGCGCTGGCCGTGCGCGTCGAGCAGGTCGAGCACACGCGGCGTTACCTCGGGCTCCGGCCCGTCGTCGATGGTGATCGCCACTTCGCGCCGCGCCGCGGCCGCTTCGGGCAGCCGCGTGACATTAGGGCCCAGCAGGCTGCTGCGCGGCGTCAGGCCGGCACCGGTGATCAACGCATGGTTCAGCACGATCGCGCCGATGGCCCACGGCAACGCGCCCGGCACCAGCACGCCCGCACCGATGGCCGCGACGTGCCACGCCGCGCTGGCGCGGATGGCCGGCGGCCAGGGCCAGGATTCGGTAGGTGCGGGAGCGATGGACATGGGGCCGGATTTTCCCCCGTCAGCCGCGCGAAGCCTGCGAAGGCCCCACGCTGCGTGCGAATGCTGCCGAAAGCAACAGCGCCAGCAGCGCCCCGGGCGCAACCACGCGGCCGATGGACGACAGCGCCGGAATGTCCGAAATCGCGATCAGCCCGAACGACACCACGGTCGTCAGGTTGGCCAGCATCAGCGACGCCAGCGTGTCCTCGTCGGCCCGCCCGGTGGTGCGCAGCTGGTCGAAGAACAGCGCGTAGTTGGACCCCACCGCCACGATCAGCAGCAGCCCCACCAGATGCAGGATGCCCAGCGCCGCCTGCAGCACGGCCATGCCGCCGAGCGTGAGCACCACCGCGAACACCAGCGGCTGGCACACGGCCAGCAGCCGGCGCCACGAACGCAGGTAGATGCCGAGCAACAGCACCACCGCCAGCGCGCCGAGCAGCACCTGCACGAAGGCCTCGTGCAGGTAGCGCTGGTACAGGCTCGCAAGTTCGCGGCCGACGTCGACCACCTGCACTTCAGGCAGGCCGGCCAGCGCCGCTTCCAGACGGCCCTGGTCGAACTTGGCGCCCGGATGCAGCACGACCAGCGTGCCCCAGCCGCCGCCCGGGCGCTGGTACATCAGCGTGTTCAGGACCGAGCCGAGCGGCCCGGCGGCCAGTTCGGCGCGCTGCACCAGTGGCAGCTTGCGCGCAGCCTCGATGTCGGCCAGGAACGGTCCGAGCCGCGAAGCCGGCAGCGGCATGCCCTTGGTTGCCTCTGCCAGGTTGGCGCGCAGCGTTTCGGCGTCCGGCAGGGCTGCGATGCGCGCGGTCTGCACCTCCACGCTGGGCAGCACGCGGGTGACCGTTTCGTAGCCGACGAGTTCGCCCTGATCCACCAGCGCATCGAGCCGCTGCGCCGCCGCCTCGGTGTTGCGCAGCGCGGCCTGCTCGTCGTCGCCATAGGCGACCACCAGCACGCCACCGTCGCTCGCGCCGATGTCGTTGCGCAGCATTTCGTCCAGCTGCTGGGCTGCCTTGGGCACCGGGCTCATCGCGCCAAGATCGGCGCGCCACAGATGGCCGCCCTGCCACAGCACCAATGCCAGTGCCGCCACCCCCAGCGCGGCCAGGGGCCAGCGCAGGCGCGGCAGGCCGCGCACCAGCGCGCCGGCCATTTGCGCCATGTACTTGCGCATGCCCATGCCGGTGGCACCGTCGGGCGCGAGCATCGGCAGCACATAACGCGTAGCCAGCGCCGCCGCGACAAGGCCGGCGATGGAGAACACACCCAGCTGCGCCAGCCCCGGAAAACCCGAGAACACCAGCGCCGCAAAGCCGCACACCGAGGTCAACAGCCCGAGCCGAACGGTCGGCCAGTTCAGGTCGCGCCAACGCTGCCAGCCGGTGCCGGCCACGGCGGCGCCACGCGCCTGGATGAGGTAGTAGATGGCGTAGTCGACCGTCTCTCCGATCAGCGTGCTGCCGAAGCCCAGCGTGAGGCCATGCACCGAGCCGAACACCAGGCTCACGCTCGCGGTGCCGATCACCACGCCCGTGGCCACGGGCAGGAAGGCGATGACCAGCGCGCGCGGCGATGCAAACGCCAGCAACAGCAGCCCGCCCATCACGATGCCGCCCACCACCGCGAGGTGGATCGCTTCGGTCTTGATCTTGTCGCGGCTCATCACCGAGAACACGGGCGGACCGCTCAGCAGCAGCTTGGGCGCGGTTGCGCCCATGTCGCGCGTCGCGGCCGCGTAGGCGGCGTGCACGCGCGCAATGGCGATGGCCTGCGCGTCGAGGTCGCTGCCGGCAGCGCGCGTGGTGGCGACCATCAGCGCGCGCGGCGCGGTGCGCGACATCCATACGCCGTCCTCGCTGCGCGGCGCGCTGGCGGGCGTCAGCTCCATGGCAATGCGCTGCGTCTCCCCGGTCGGGTCGCGATCAAGGAGGGGCTTGATCACGTTGCCGGCAGGCGTGCCCAGCATCGACAGCGTTTCGTTGATCGCGTCGCGCAAGCCCTCGACAGTGAACTGCCCGGGCGTGACGCCGGGCGACAGCTGGTAGCGGTGTTGGAGTACCCAGTTTCCCGCCTCGCTCCAGTCGCCGACGTCGCCGTTCTGGATCAGGTCGAAGAGCTTGCTCTCGCGCATGTCCTTTGCGACCGCGCGCGACACCGCGGCGCGCTGCTCGGCACTGCCGCCTTCGATGCCCAGCATCAGCGTGCGCGAGGCGACGCCGCTTTGCAGCTGCTCGATCAGCACGCGCTGGCGCACATCCGGGCTCTTGGGCAGAAAGGCCGAGAGGTCGGCGCCGATCTGCGTGCGCGCGACGACCACGGCGCCGCACACAAGCACCAGCAGCCACGCCAGCAGCACGATCGCCCTGCGCCGCCAGCCCGGCGGGCCGCCCGCCTGCTGCTGTGGCGTCACGGCGTGGTGCGTCCGGTGGCGCCGGACGGAGCCGCGTTGGCTGGCGCGGGTGCTGTCGCGCCCGGCGTGATGTTCATGGCCGAGCGGTCACCGCCGACGAACTCCATCTCGAGCCCCAGCACGTCGCTCGCGCGGCCGCTGATGCGGATGCTGCGCACCTGCGCGGCCAGCCGGCTGTCCATCGGCACGAGGTCGAGCGTCCACTTGGCAGCGGAGCCCGACACGGTGCTGCGGAAATAGCGCTGCAGCGTGGCGCCGTCGCCGGTCAGCGTGCCGCGCATGGCTTCGACCAGTCCGAGCAGCTCGGGCATGCTGTCGAGCGCCAGCGTGCGGTTGCGGCCGCCGCGCGACAACGTCAGCGTGTTGCCCTCGACCGCCATGGTCTCGACTCGCGGCGACAGCGTGCGGCGCACCAGCTTGTCGGGCGCATCGAAGCTCAGCGTGCCGCTGGCGTCGAGCGGGCCTTCCAGGCCGTGCACGAAGCGCTGTTCGGTGAAACGGGCCTCCCCGCTCTTCTGCTTGGCCAGCAGCGTCATCAGTTCGGGCAGGTCGAACGCCGCCCAGGCCGGCACGGCGCAAAAGGCCAGTGCGAGCACGCATGCCCTGCAAAGCCAGTCAAGCCGCATCTTCGAGCCAGAAATCATGGAAATTGAACCAGTTGTAGGGATACGCGCGGCACAGCGCTTCGAGGCGTGCCACATAGGCTTCGACGGCAGCACGAATGCGCGCTTCGCGCTCCGCGGGGCTGCAAGCCGGCTCGCCGAAGTCGGCCAGCGGGTCGAATCGCACGTCATAGCGGGCACCGCCGCCGTAGAGCCCGGCCATGAAGAACACCTTGCGACGCAGCAAGGCCGCCAGGCGGAAAGGACCATCGTTGAAAACTGCGGGCTGCCCGAGGAACGGCAGCACGATGTTGTTGCCGCGCTGATGCGCGGGCTGGTCTTCGCTGCCCGGCAGCGTGCGGTCGGCCAGCATGCCGCCCAGGCCGCCGCCGTCGAGCCAGTCGCGCAGGGCCAGCATCGAATGCGGCCGGCCCAGCGCGATGACGTGCGGCCGCAGCTCGGGCACGGCAATGGTGTTGAGGACGGCCGTGATGCGCTGCGCGTTGTCCGGATACATCAGCATCGCCAGGCGCAGGTTGCACTGGTGCGTCTGCTGCTTGCAGGCGCCGAGCACCTCGAAGCTGCCGATGTGGGCGCCGAGCAGAAAGGCGCCCCGCCCCCGCGCGATCTCGGCATCGATCGGTGCATTGCCCTCGATGCTGACCTTGAACAGGTCCAGGCGCCCACGCAGGAAATACACGCGATCGAGCACCGTCGAGGCAAAGGCGTGCAGCAGGCGGAAGCCGTCGACCCAACCCGCCTGCGGACCGATGGCCCGGAACAGGTAGCGCTTGATGTGCCGGCGCTGCGCCGGCGCGAACAGCAGGAAGTACAGGGCAATCGGCGGCAGCAGGAGGCGCGTGACGTGGCGTCCGCACACCAGCGCCATGAAAACGATGAACCGCAGCGCCAGCATGTTGCTGCGCTCGGGCGCACGGGCCCAGTCGCCGCTTTCGCCGCGCTCGCCTTTCGGTGCCGCCTGCCCTGCCCTGGTTGCCTCTTTCACGGCGCGCGCCTCGACATCGGTGTGCTTCATCACGCGGACTCTTGCACGGCCGTCCAGCGGCCCGTGACAGCCACCACGCCGTCGCAACGCACGTCGAAACGCACGCCGCGACCGGGCCCGGCCTCCGGATGCAGCTCGATGGACAGCGCGGCGCCGGGCCGCACGGGCGCCAGGAACTTGGCCGCGGCGAGCGTGGGATGGGCGCCCAGCCGAGCCACCAGGGCCGGCACGCGGCGAATGGCCTCCATGACCTCGGCCAGCACCAGCGCGCCCGGCAGCAGCGGCTGCCCCGGGAAATGACCGGCAAACACGGGGTGGTCAGCTGGCACCACGTGGGCCATCTGCACCGGTGTGTCGTCTTCCGCTAGCTGCGCCAGCGCGAATTCGCGCAGCGCCCGCACGGTGAGCTTGCCCGTGCCTTCGCGCGGGAAGGCCTTGACCTGCACCACGCGGCGCGGCACGAACACGGGTTCGAGCCGCTGCCGCAGGGCCGCGATGATGTCGCCCGCCGACAGAGTGGGCGCCACCACGAAGGCCACCGGCCGCACGACACCGTCGGCCACCTCGTCGGGCAGCCAGAAGGCGCCGTCGTCCACGCCGGGAATGCTGTTCAGGTGAAAGTTCAGGTGCGCCAGAGAACTGCGCCGGCCCGCCACGTGGATCAGGTCGTTGGCCCGGCCGAACAGGCGAAAGCGGCGCTCGTCCAGCAGTTCGAGCACGTCTGCCATCGGTGTGGGCTCGGGAATGAAGTCGCCGCTGAAGATGAAGCGTTCGGGGCTACCGTCCGCCGAAGGCTCGGCGTGCACGCGGATTTCGCCGAATGTCTCCCAGATCTCGTTGTCGGTGGTGCGGCGCGTGGCGACCTGCCCCGACTCGGTACTGCCGTAGATTTCGAGCAGCACGCCGCCCATCGCCTGCTCTGCCTGCTGCGCGAGTTGCGGCGACAGCGGCGCGGTGGCCGACAGGATCAGGTCGACCGGCGGCAGCTCGATGCCCGAGAGCAGCAATGTCTTGAGATGGAACGGCGTGGTCACCAGCGCGCGGGGTCGCGGCACCGAGGCCAGCGTCTTCGCCACATCGGCCGGGAAAAACGGCCGGCCGCTTTCGAAGGCCGCGCCGCCCAGCATTGCCAGCAGCACCGACGACTCCAGCCCGTAGCTGTGCTGCACCGGCACGGTCGCGACCAGCGTCAGGCCTTCCAGCGTGGGGCGCTCGAGCACACGGCACAGCCGTTTCACGGCCACCGCGACGTCGCCCACCAGCGTGCCCCAGGTCTTGGCGTGCGGCTGCGGCACGCCGGTCGAGCCGGAGGTCAGCAGGCTGGCGGCGTGCATGGCTGCATCGATCTGCGGCACGGGGGCCTCAGAGCTCGCGCGGCTTTGGCTGTTCTCGATCAGCACGCGCTGCATGCCTGGCGTTTGCTGCTTCAGATCGTCGGTGAGCGCAAAAAGACGTGAGCCACCGGACTCGAGCAGGCGCGCGAGCGTGTCGGGCCGCGCGTCGGGCGGCAGCAGGCTGGCATGGCCGCGCACCAGCGCCGCGCCCAGACTCACGGCAAAGGCATAGCGGTCGACGCAGAGATTGACGGCGGAGCCCTCGCCCGGAAGCCCGGGCGCGAAGCGGGCCACGTCGGCCAGGAACTGCCGCGTGCTCACGGGCACGCCGGCGCGCCAGGCCAGGATGGAATCTGGGTCTCGGTCGGTGAGCAGTGGCAGGAAACGGGTATCTGTCGTCACGCGGGCGGCGCCTGTGTCATTGGCCGCCGGGGCTGGTGTCCACCGACGATGTGCCATAGAACGCGCGCACCGCATCCACGAGGCGCGTGCGTTCGAATTCGGGATGCAGCCGATAGCGCACAAAGTGCTCGCCCACAAAGAGCAGCGTCACCATCACGGGCGACAGCACATTGGCGAACAGCGACCAGTCGGAGAACGGCCGTGTCAGGTAGATGAGGATCGACGCCAGCACCGTCAGCGCGAAGAAGCCGGTCCAGATGCGCGTGAGCTGCGTGGTGTAGGACAGCATGTGCCCCTTGAGCGGGTGCACCCGCTGCGCGAACTGCGTGATCAGCGGCAGGCCCCGGCCGCGCAGCGTGGAGCCGAACCAGCCGCACAGCGCGGCGTTGATGGCCACGTGCTGCAGCACGTACAAGCGGTTGGGATCACCCGCCTCACCCAGGAAGACGAGCGAGAAGCCGCCCACGCCCAGAACGGCCACGGCGGCAAGGCCCCAGCGACCGAACCAGCTGGCGGCAAGGCCCATGGCAGCGAGCCAGAGCGGCCCGAGCAACACCACGACCGCCCACGGTTCCGTGGCATGGAACAGCGTCATCCAGTGGGACAGGCCGGCATACGCCACGCCTGCCACCAGAAGGAGTGCTATTCGCCATCGCGACATGGGATCAGGAAGCCACGCGATGCTGGGCGACGTGGGTCGCGAGCGTACGCAGCGACTGGAAAATCTGCTGGTTGCGTTCGTCGTCAGAACGCAGCTGGAAACCATAGCGGCGCGAGACTTCAAGCGCTACTTCGAGGATGTCGATCGAGTCGAGCCCGAGGCCTTCGCCATAGAGCGGGTCGGTCGGCACGATGTCCTCGGGGGCCACTTCGAGGTTCAGCGCGTTCACGAGCAGCACGGCCAGCTCTTTTTCGATCGGCGACTGTTCGGAGGCATCGCCAGTGGCGGGAATGGGGGGCTGAGCAGTCGATGACAAAAAAACCTCCTAAAACTTTTTCCTGAACTACCGTGCGGGCCGTGGATTATAGGAGTGCCGCTTGATTAGACTGCCCGCTTCGATACGACCGGAGCGCCCCATGGCCGACCCACTTCTGATCGCACGGCACGACGCCATCGAGTGCAGTCTTCTTCCCAGCCTGGCCAACCGCCATGGCCTGATCACCGGCGCCACCGGCACCGGCAAGACAGTCACCCTGCAGACCATCGCCGAAAAGCTCTCCGCCATCGGCGTGCCGGTGTTCATGGCCGACGTCAAGGGCGACCTGACCGGTATCAGCCAAAAGGGTGCCATCGGCGGCAAGCTGGCAGCCACCCTCAAGGAACGCGGCATCGAGGTGCCCGAGCCCTCCGCCTGCCCCGTCACGGTGTGGGACGTGTTCGGCGAACAGGGCCACCCGGTGCGCGCCACCGTCTCCGACATGGGCCCCCTGCTGCTGGGCCGCATGCTCGACGTGAACGAAACACAGGCCGGCGTACTGAACCTGGTGTTCAAGATCGCCGACGACAACGGCCTGCTGCTGCTCGACCTGAAAGACCTGCGCGCCATGCTGCAGTACGTGGGCGAAAACAGCAGCCAGTTCACCACCCAGTACGGCAACATCAGCGCCGCCAGCGTGGGCGCCATCCAGCGCGGCCTGTTGCAGATCGAAACCCAGGGCGGCGACAAGTTCTTCGGCGAGCCGATGCTCAACATCGCCGACTTCATGCAGACCGTGGGCGGCAAGGGGGTCGTCAACATCCTCGCGGCCGACAAGCTCATGAACTCGCCGCGCCTGTACGCCACCTTCCTGCTGTGGATGCTGTCCGAGCTGTTCGAGCAGCTGCCCGAAATCGGCGACCCCGAGCAGCCCAAGCTGGCCTTTTTCTTCGACGAGGCCCACCTGCTGTTCAACGAGGCGCCCAAGGCGCTGGTGGAACGCATCGAGCTGGTGGTGCGGCTGGTGCGCTCCAAGGGCGTGGGCGTGTATTTCGTTACGCAGAACCCGCTGGACATCCCTGACACGGTGCTGGCCCAGCTGGGCAATCGCGTGCAGCACGCGCTGCGTGCCTTCACGCCGCGCGACCAGAAGGCCGTGAAGGCGGCCGCCAGCACCATGCGCCAGAAGCCGGGCCTCGATATCGAGACCGCCATCACCGAGCTCGCGGTCGGCGAGGCGCTGGTGAGCTTCCTCGACGAAAAGGGCCGCCCGAGCGTGACCGAGCGCGTGTTCGTGCTGCCGCCCGGCAGCCAGCTCGGCCCCATCACGCCCGACCAGCGCAAGGCACTGATCGCCGGCTCGCTCGTCGCCGGCGTCTACGAGAAGACGGTAGACCGCGAATCGGCCTACGAAAAGCTCAAGGGCCGCGCCGACAGCGCACCCGACGCACCGGCAGCAACGCTGCCCGGCGGCAAGGATGCGGCGGAGGCCTCCGGCTCCGGCATGGGCGGCATGCTCAACGACATGCTCTTCGGCACCACCGGCCCGCGCGGCGCGAAGCACGACGGCCTGGTGCAGACCATGGCCAAGTCGGCGGTGCGCACCATGGGTACGTCTGTTGGCAAGGAAATCCTGCGCGGCGTGCTCGGCGGGATCTTCGGCTCGAAGAAGCGTTGACTTGACCGGCCCAGGGCCTCTGCCGGCGCGCTACCAGCGCAGCAGGCGTGGCCCGAGCGCGGCACCAACCAGCACCGGCACAGCGATCCCGCTCACATACCAGACCGCAAGGAACGGCGCGGTCAGTTCCATGCAGTGCAGCGCGTAGACCGCCGCGCCAATGCCCCCGGCAAGCGCCCCTGCCGCAGCCCCGGCCAGCGCCGGCCGCGTGGGCGCCATTCCCTTGAGCGCCACCATCGTGGCCGCGAACACCGGCAGCGCCATCAGCCCGATGCTCAGTGCGCAGACGCGCCATGACTGCCCCATCAGCGAGGGCATGCGCTCCTCTGCCGGCACGGTGAACCAGGCGATCACCGCCAGCACCCACACCGCGAGCACGGGCAGCACCGCGCCCACCCAGGTGCGCCGCGGCTCGACGCCCGGCCGCGCAAGCCGCTCCACGGCCACGAAGCCAGCCGCTGCGATGCACAAGGGAAACAGTACCTTGACCCAGAACATCGGCCAGAACATGGCCTGCACGATGTCGCGCCGCATGCCGTACTCGCCGAACAGGATCAGGAGCGAGAACGGCAGACCCAGCAGCACCGCCAGCCAGATGCGTCGGCTGGCACGGCGGCGCGGCACGGCCACCTCGCCGCTCGCCAGCATCGCGACCAGATCGTCGGTCTTCATGCCGCACCTCCCCAGCTGTTGCCGAACCGGGCCGCCAGCGCCTTGAGCCCCCTGTGAATGCCGACCTTGACCGCCGACTCCGACATTCCTGTCAGGCTCGCGGTCTCGGCAACCGACAGGCCTTCGATCTTCACGTGCACGATCGGCAGCCGCTGGCGCTCGGGCAGGGTTTCGAGCAGGCCGCCGAGGTCGCGCTTTGCATCGCTGGCCTCTTCGGCTGATTCGGCGAACACGGCCAGGTCGTCGTCCAGCGGGTCATGCAGGTCTTCACGGACCGACTTGGCGCGCAGCAGATCGATCATCTTGTAGCGCGCAATCGCATGCACCCAGGCCGTCAGCGGCTGGTCGCTCTGGTAGGTGTGGCGCTGGTTGTGCATGGCGAGCAGGCATTCCTGGACGAGGTCTTCCACTTCATCGGGCCAGCCAAAAAGGCGCTTGCCCAGAAAGGCGCGCAGGTGCGCGCTGAGTCGCTGCAGGAAGTCGCGGTAGGCCTTCGCGTCGCCGTCGAGGCCGCGAAGGAACAGGCTGCGCAGCGCCGCTTCCGCGTCGCTCGGGTTCGTCCTGCTGCCTACGGTGTTTCGTTCCATCGGGCTGGCTGGTTACAGCTTTGTCGAAAAAAGTTCCGGTGGATTGTGCCGCGAGCGGCGGCCGGCCCCCGGGCCGGAGCCTCAAGACACCCGCGCCGGCGTATCCACCACGAGGCCGACGGCCTCCTTCACGCACTGTTCGATGATCGGGCCGCTCTTGCTCCTGATCTTGTCCACGTCCTGCAGATCCGACACAGTGGCGTCCTTCATGACGCCATCGGCCGCGCAGGTGCACAACTTGGTGAGCTTTTCCTGCGACTTGTTCCCGCGCGATCCGGCGCTCTTGACGCAGCTGTCGATGAAGCTCGTCCTGAAGTTGGTCTTGAAGGCGGAATCGAAACCTTGCGAGAAGCCTTCGGTGGCCTTGTCGCAGGCAGACAGGCTCAAGGCGAGAAATACACAAAGAAGCGTGCGCATTGATTTCCTCCAGCAAAAGATGTTGTGGGTGCGGTCCGTCCACGCGCATTGTTGTTCAACATCCGCGGACCGCCGAAGCGCTGCAACCAAGGGCGCGCCCTCGCTTGCCAGCCGCACAAGTGATCGGTACATTGCATTTTTTGAGGGCTACCAATGTCTGCAGACAGCACAACGATCCCTTCCACCCCGGGCGGTGTCACGCCCCTCCCCCCACTCCATCCCTCGTCGTCGACCGGCCACATCCGCCTGACTTCGCACGCCGGCGGCTTCGGTGCGCTACCCATTCACTGGGGCGCGGCCACTGCAACCGAGCGCGGACCGGTAGTCGGCACCACCACCAAGCGGGCGCATCGCAACGTGATCGGCACGCACAGCGGCTCCTACAGCGTGTACCGCGCGCTGGCCGTGGCATCGGGTGCGCTCAAGCGCGAGCACAAGGCCGACCTGACCAACACCGCCCCCACAGACGTGATCGGCCCCTACCCGCAGTGGAGCGAGCCGGGCCGCATCGTGTCGCTCGATCCGTGGGGCGCCCTGGTGGCCGATGTGTTCGCCACCGAGCTGGCGGCCGGCTACGACATCCGCCCGACCATCGCGATCACCAAGGCCCACGTGATCCTGCCCGAGGTGATCGAGGCGCTGCAGAGCGGCCGGCTCAAGGCCGACGGCCATTTCCTCACGTCCGGCGGCGCGGCCATGGTCACCAAGGCCGCGATCGAGCCCGTTTGGTATCTGCCCGAGGTGGCGCGCCGCTTCGGCTGCTCCGAGACCGACCTGCGCCGGACCCTGTTCGAGGAAACCGGCGGCATGTATCCCGAGCTGGTCACGCGCTCCGACCTCGATGTGTTCCTGCCGCCCATCGGCGGGCAGACGCTCTACATCTTCGGCAACCCGCGCGACCTGGCCAACCCCGAGGTCGAGCTCACCGCGCGCATCCACGACGAGTGCAACGGCTCCGACGTGTTCGGCTCCGACATCTGCACCTGCCGGCCCTACCTGACGCATGCCATCGAGGAGTGCATCCAGGGCGCGCAGCGCGGCGGCGTCGGCCTCATCGCCTATTCGCGCAAGGAAGGCCGAGCGCTCGGCGAAGTCACCAAGTTCCTGGTCTACAACGCGCGCAAGCGCCAGGTGGGCGGCGACACGGCCGACCAGTACTTCGCGCGCACCGAATGCGTGGCCGGCGTGCAGGACATGCGCTTCCAGGAGCTGATGCCCGACGTCTTCCACTGGCTGGGCATCAAGAAGATCCATCGGCTCGTGTCGATGAGCAACATGAAGTTTGACGCGATCACCGGCTCGGGCATCGAGATCGGCGAACGCGTGAACATTCCCGACGCGCTGATTCCGGCCGACGCCCGCGTCGAGATGGACGCCAAGATGGCCGCCGGCTATTTCACGCCCGGCCCGGTGCCGGACGCCGAGGAACTGAAGAAGGCCAAGGGCCGGGGATTGAGCGAATGAGCAACCGCAACAGCGACGACAAGAACATGCCAGTCGACGGCTCCGGCAGCCTGCCGCCGGGGGGCGCGGGCAAGGTCGATCCGTCCATCGAATTCACCGCCGACACCGCGCACCCGGCCGGCGCAGCCAGCCTGCTGCGCACCACCGCCGCCATCCGCCAGCGCGCGGGCGCCCTGCTGGCACGCGCACGCCGGGGCGAATCGCAGTGGTTCCGCATCGGAAGCGACAACACGCTCGAAGACGCGGCGCGCACCGTCGCCGAGGTCACGCGCGAGCGCTATCCGTGGGACACCATCCCGTACCACAGCCGCTGGCGCCATTTCGAGGCCGGCGGCGTCAATCGCCTTGAAGAACTCGACGCATTGCTGGGCGAATGCGACGCCCGCCAGCGCGCCCGGGCCCACATCGACCTGGTGCTGGTGAGCGTGCTGCTCGACGCCGGCGCCGGCCCCGACTGGCACTACATCGAATCGGCCACCGGCGAGCGCTTCACGCGTTCCGAAGGGCTGGGCGTGGCGAGCTACCACGCGTTCATGAGCGGGCTTTTCTCGTCCGACCCAAACCATCCCTACCAGGCCGATGCGGCCGGCCTGCGCGGCCTGGTCACCGACCGGCTCGGCGACGCCTTCCAGGTCAGCGAGGTGAATCCGCTGGTCGGCCTGGCGGGCCGCACCACACTGCTGCGCCGGCTCGGAGAAGCCATGAGCGAGCAGCCCGAGACCTTCGGCGACGACGGCCGGCCCGGGGGCCTGTTCGACGCGCTGGTCGGCCCCTACGGCCCGGCCGCGCCGCCCACTGCGGAGATCACCGCGCACCAGATCCTCTCGCTGCTGCTCGAAACACTGTCGCGCATCTGGCCCTCGGCCAATGCCGTCGACAGCATCGCGGCCGACGGCAGCGACAGCACGGGCGGCATCGGCTCCGGCGACCCGGCGCTGGCGCTGGGCGACTGCTGGCGCCACAGCGCGGTGCGCGGCCCCGGCCTCACCAACGGCTGGATGCCGTTTCACAAGCTCTCGCAGTGGCTCACGTATTCGCTGCTCGAACCCTTCGAATGGGCCGGCGTGAAGGTGCGCCACCTCGACGCGCTCACCGCCTTGCCCGAGTACCGCAACGGCGGCCTGCTGATCGACAGCGGGGTGATCGTGCCGAAGGACCCGGCGTTTCTCACCCGCCGCTGGAAGGCCAGTGACGAATTCATCGTCGAATGGCGCGCGCTCACCGTGGCGCTGCTCGACGAAGTGGCGCCGCGCGTGCGCAAGGTTCTCGACCGCACCGAGGAAGAGCTCCCGCTGGCCTGCGTGCTCGAAGGCGGCACCTGGGCCGCGGGCCGGGCGCTGGCACAACGCTTGCGTGACGGTGCTCCGCCTCTGCTGATCGAGAGCGACGGCACCGTCTTTTAGACTCCCGGGTTCAGCAGCAACGATAGAAAAAATCCAATGAGCAACGTCCACCTCGTCAACCACCCCCTCGTCCAGCACAAGCTCACGCTGATGCGCCGCAAGGATGCGTCCACCAACAGCTTCCGCCGGCTCCTCAACGAAATCAGCATGCTGATGGCCTATGAGGTCACGCGCGACATGCCGATGCAGGACATCGAGGTCGAAACCCCGCTCGAGACCATGCAGGCCAAGGTCATCGACGGCAAGAAGCTGGTGCTGGTATCCATTCTTCGCGCCGGCACCGGCATCCTGGACGGCATGCTGACAGTGGTGCCCGGCGCCCGCGTCGGCCACATCGGCCTGTACCGCGACCCGAAGACGCTGACGGCCGTCGAGTACTACTTCAAGATGCCCGGTGAAATGGAGAACCGCGACGTGATCGTGGTCGACCCGATGCTGGCCACCGGCAACTCGGCCGTGGCCGCGGTCGAGCGCCTGAAGGAGCTCAACCCCAAGTCGATCAAGTTCGTCTGCCTGCTGACCTGCCCCGAAGGCGTGGCGACGATGCAGAAGGCCCACCCGGATGTGCCGATCTACACCGCCGCGATCGACCGCGAGTTGAACAGCCACGGCTACATCCTGCCGGGTCTGGGCGACGCAGGCGACCGTATCTTCGGCACCAAGTAACGCCCCGGCGTCCGATTGAAGGGCGCCGCGCTGCCCCCGGCAGCGACAAGAAGATTTCCATACCTCGAGGAGAAGCACCGTGACAGCACGCCGCCAGTTGATCATCCGTTCCGTCGCCATTGCCGCAGCACTTGCGGCCGGCGCGCCCGGCCTTGCGCTCGCGCAGGCCAAGCTGAAGGTGGCGGCGGTGTACACCGTGCCGTTCGAGCAGCAATGGGTGGGCCGCATCCACAAGGCGCTGAAGGCGGCCGAGGTGCGCGGCGAGATCGAATACAAGGCCACCGAGAACGTCAGCAACGCCGACTACGAACGCGTGATGCGCGAGTACGCCACGGCCGGCAACCAGCTGATCCTCGGCGAGGTGTTCGGCGTAGAAGCTGCGGCACGCAAGGTCGCGAAAGACTTTCCGAAGGTCGCCTTCCTGATGGGCTCGTCGCTCAAGCCGCAGGCGCCCAACTTCAGCGTGTTCGACAACTACATCCAGGAGCCGGCCTACCTGAGCGGCATGGTGGCCGGCGGCATGACGAAGAGCAATCGCATCGGCATGGTCGGCGGCTTCCCGATTCCGGAGGTCAACCGGCTGATGAACGCGTTCATGGCCGGCGCGAAGGAAACGAATCCGAAGGTCGAGTTCAGCGTGAGCTTCATCAACAGCTGGTTCGACCCGCCGAAGGCCAAGGAAGCGGCCTTCGCCATGATCGACAAGGGCGCGGACGTGATGTACGCCGAGCGCTTCGGCGTCTCTGACGCGGCCAAGGAAAAAGGCAAGCTCGCCATCGGCAACGTGATCGACACGCAGAGCCAGTACCCAGACACGGTGGTCGCGTCGGCCCTGTGGAATTTCGAGCCCGCGGCCGACCGCGCGATCAAGCTCGTGAAGGAAGGCAAGTTCGCGGCCGAAGACTACGGCGTGTACGCGCAGATGAAGCACAAGGGTTCAGAGCTGGCGCCACTGGGCACCTTCGAGAAGAAGGTGCCTGCCGACATCGTCGCCAAGGTGAAAGCCAAGCAGGCTGACATCCTCTCGGGCAAGTTCACGGTGAAGGTGGACGACGCGCAACCGAAGTCCACCGCAAAGTGAGCGCGCTGATGAAGATCCGCTGGGTTTCCCTTCTCGCGGCCGGCGTGCTGGCCCTTGGCCTCGCGGGCTGCGTCGGCGTCTACAAGGGCACCGGCGTCAGCATCAACAGCAGCACGCGCCTCGACGACACGCCGCGCATCGCGGTGCTCTCAGCCTTCGAGCCCGAGCTCAAGCTGTTGCTCACGCGCCTGCAAACCCCTGTGAAGCACAGCGTGAACGGCGTGGAGTTCACCACAGGCACGCTCGAAGGCAAGCCCGTGGTGCTGTTCCTGTCGGGCATCAGCATGACGAACGCGACGATGAACACGCAGCTCGTGCTCAACCGCTTCCGCGTGACGAACATCGTGTTCAGCGGCATCGCGGGTGGCGTGAATCCGTCTCTGCATGTGGGCGACGTCACGGTGCCGGCGCAATGGGGCCAGTACCTCGAAGTGCTGATGGCGCGCGAAACCGCGCCCGGCAAGTACGCTGCGCCGCCCTTCATCACCGACGCCACGCTGCCCAACTTCGGCATGATGTTCCCGCGCCCGGTGGAGGTGCGCTCGGCCGCGCGTCCGGAGATCCAGCGCAAGTTCTGGTTCGAGGCCGATCCGAAGATGCTCGAGGTGGCACGCAGCATCCGCAATGTCGACCTGGCCAACTGCAGCGCCGGCAAGTGCCTGCCGCGCAAGCCCCAGCTGGTGGTCGGCGGCAACGGTGTCTCGGGCCAGGCCTTCATGGACAACAAGGCCTACCGCGAATACACCTACAAGACCTTCCAGGCCAACGTGCTCGATATGGAAACCGCGGCCGTGGGCATGGTCGCCTACAGCAACGGCGTGCCGTACATCGCCTTCCGCTCGCTCAGCGACCTCGCAGGCGGCGGCGACGGCGAGAACGAGATGGGCACCTTCATGGGCATCGCGGCGGACAACTCCGCCAAGGTCATGCTGGCTTTCCTGGCTGCGTGGAAGTGACCCAGTCTTCTCTCCCTCCCACGGAGGGAGGAAGCGACGCCACCGTCCTGCGCCTCCAGGGCATCACCAAGCGCTTCGGCAGCCTCGTCGCCAACGACGCCATTTCCCTCGACCTGCAGGCCGGCGAAGTGCTGGCGCTGCTCGGCGAGAACGGCGCGGGCAAGTCGACGCTGATGTCGATTCTGTTCGGCCACTACGTCGCCGACGAAGGCAGCATCGAAGTCTTCGGCGCGCCGCTGCCGCCAGGCAACCCCAAGGCCGCGCTCGCGGCCGGCGTGGGCATGGTGCACCAGCATTTCACGCTGGCGGACAACCTCAGCGTGCTCGACAACGTGATGATGGGCACCGAGCCGCTGTGGCGCCCGGTGTCGCGCCGCGCGGCCGCACGCGCCCGGCTTCTCGACGTGGCCCAGCGCTTCGGGTTGCCGGTGCAGCCTGACGCGCAGATCGGCAGCCTGTCGGTCGGCGAGCGCCAGCGGGTGGAAATTCTCAAGGCGCTGTATCGCGGCGCGCGCATCCTGATCCTCGACGAGCCGACCGCCGTGCTGACGCCACAGGAAAGCGAGGCACTGTTCGCCACGCTCGCGCAGATGGTGGCACAGGGGCTGTCGGTGATCTTCATCAGCCACAAGCTCGGCGAGGTGCTGCGCGTATCGCATCGCATCGCAGTGCTGCGCGGCGGCAAGCTCGCGGCAGAGGCGCGCACGGCCGACACCACGCAGGCACAGCTGGCACTGTGGATGGTCGGGCATGCGGTCGATGCGCCGCAGCGGCGGCCAGCCAAGTCGGTGGGCGATGCCGTCTGCGTTCTCGACCACGTGAGCACCGCATCAGACAAGAACGGTGGGCAAGACCGGCTGCGCGAGGTGTCGCTGACGCTGCGCGCCGGCGAGATCACCGCCATCGCCGGTGTTTCCGGCAACGGGCAGGTGGCGCTGGCCGAACTGCTGTGCGGCACGCGCCGCGCCACGTCTGGCATGGCTCAGCTGATGGGCCGCGCCTTGCCGCCCTCGCCCGCCCGGCTGGTGCAGCGCGGTGTCGCGCGCATTCCGGAAGACCGGCATGCCGTCGGCGTGGTCGGCGACCTGCCGGTGTGGGAGAACGCGGTGTCGGAGCGCCTGCGCAGCCCGGTGTTCTCGCGCTGGTCGTGGATCGTGAAGCGCGCGGCCGCCCGCCTGCATGCGCGGCGCATCGAAAAGGCATTCGACGTGCGCGGCGCCGGCCTGATGGCGCCGGCCCGTTCGCTCTCCGGCGGGAACATGCAGAAACTGATTCTGGGCCGCGCCCTGCTGGCGCCCGAGCAGCCCGAAGCGGCCAAGGGCGACGACAACAAGAAGTACCCGAACCGCGCGCCGCGCCTGATCGTCGCGCACCAGCCGACCTGGGGCCTCGACATCGGCGCCGTGGCCTATGTGCAGCAGCAGCTGATTGCCGCGCGCGACGCTGGCGCGGCGGTGCTGGTGATTTCCGACGACCTCGACGAAGTGCTCGCGCTCGGCGACCGCGTGGCCGTGATGCACGGCGGCCATCTGGGCGAAGCCCGCCCGGCCGCGGCCTGGACACGCGAAGCCATCGGGCTGGCCATGGCCGGCGCGACGGCTGCCCACGCCAAGGGAGCCACGCCATGATGCGGCTCGAACGGCGCCACGAAACCTCGCGCACGGCGCTGGTGCTTGCGCCCATCGGCGCGGTCGTCTTCACCATGGCAGTCAGCGCGCTGCTCGTGCTGTGGGCCGGTGCGCCGGTCGGCCGCACCTACGCGCTGCTGCTGCAGGGCGGCTTCGGCTCGGTGTTCGCGTGGAGCGAGACGCTGACGCGCGCGATCCCGCTGATCCTCACCGGGCTGGCGGCCACAGTCGCTTTCAAGGCGCGGCTCTTCAACATCGGCGCCGAGGGCCAGCTCTATGCCGGCGCGCTGGCGGCCGTCGCCGTGGGCGGCATGCATGGCGGCACGGGCTTCGAGCTGTCGCCGTGGGTACTGTTTCCGCTGATGATGCTGGCCGCCGCCGTGGCGGGTGCGCTGATGCTGCTGGGCCCGGCGCTGATGAAGAACAAGCTCGGCGTGGACGAGGTCGTCACCACGCTGCTGATCAACTTCATCGTGCTGCTGGGCGTGTCGGCGCTGCTCGACGGGCCGATGAAAGACCCCAGCGCCATGGGCTGGCCACAGAGCGTGTCGCTGCAGTCCGATCTCGAACTCGGAAAGCTCATTGCGCAGACGCGCGTGCACACCGGGCTGCTATGGGCCGTGTCGCTCGCGGTGATGGTGTGGGCGGTCTTCAAGTACACGGTGCTGGGCTTCGACATCCGTGCCGTGGGTGCGAATGCACGCGCCGCGGCCTTCGCTGGCGTGCCGGTGACGCGCACCGTGGTGATGGTGGCGCTGCTCTCGGGTGCGCTGGCCGGGCTGGCGGGCGCGATCGAGGTGGCGGGCCGCACGAGCTACGTCACACTCGACATGTCGCCGGGCTATGGCTACACGGGCATCGTGATTGCGATGCTGGCAGGGCTGCATCCGCTGGGCGTGATCGCGGCTGCCGTGTTCGTTGCGGGCGTGCTGGTCGGTGCCGACACCATGAGCCGCGCGGTCGGCGTGCCCACGTACATCGCCGACGTGATCGTTGCCGCATCGCTGATCGCGGTGCTGGTGGCGACATTGCTGACGCAATACCGGGTGCGGATGAAGAAATGACGGACCTCCTCGACATCCTCGCCAACCCCGCCTTCTGGGTCGCGGTGCTGCGCATCGCCACGCCGCTGATTCTGGGTACGCTCGGCGTGCTGCTGTGCGAGCGCGCGGGCGTGCTCAACCTCGGCATCGAAGGGATCATGGTCGCGGGCGCCTTCACCGGCTGGCTCGCGGTGTATGCGGGCGCGCCGCTGTGGGTGGGCGTGGGCGTGGCTGCGCTCACAGGCATGGTGTTCGGGCTGCTGCATGCCTTTCTGACCGTCGGGCTTGCGCTGTCGCAGCATGTGTCGGGGCTGGGCATCACGCTGCTTGCCACCGCGCTCAGCTACTTCGGCTACCGCGTGAGCTTTCCGAAAGTGAACACGCCGCCGACCATCACGCCGTTTGCACCGATGGACTGGCTGCCGGTGCCGATCCTGAATGCGCAGACCGCGCTCACGCTGTTCGCGCTGCTGCTGGTGCCCGTGGTGGGCTGGGTGCTGTACCGCACGCCGCTCGGCCTCGCGCTGCGCATGGTAGGCGAGAACCCGCAGGCGGCCGAGAGCCAGGGCGTGTCGGTCGCGGCAACGCGCACCGGCGCCATCGTCGCGGGCTCGGCGCTGATGGGCGTGGCGGGCTCGTTCCTCACGCTGTCGGCCTTCAATGCCTTCTTCTTCAACATGGTGAACGGCCGAGGTTGGATCTGCGTGGCGCTGGTAGTGTTCGCTTCGTGGCGGCCGGGCAAGGCGCTGCTGGGCGCGCTGCTGTTCGCCTTCTTCGATGCGCTGCAGCTACGGCTGCAGCAATCCGGCGACGTCGTGCTGCCCTACCAGCTTTACCTGATGCTGCCCTACCTGCTGTCGATCCTGGCGCTGGTACTGGTGGCACGCAAGGCGAGCTATCCGCAGGCGCTGATGAAACCGTATCGCAAGGGGGAACGCTGATGATGACCACCCGGACCGCCACCGCCGCGCGAGGCGTCCTGCTCGCGGCGCTGCTGGCGCTGGGCGGCAACGGTGCTCATGCACTTGGCATGAACTACAGCTACGAGGCCTTCAGCACCGCCGACGCCGTGACCTGGGTGCAGATGTGCGGCACCTGGGGCAAGGACCACCAGGGCACCTACCGGGTGGTGCACGCCGAGCAGTACGCCCAGTCCTTCCTCTACGTGCAATGGATGACGCGCGACGCCAACGGCAGCCTGCATGCCGAGCACACGGTGGCGATCGCCGAGCTCGACAACGACCATGCGGAAATCTCGCTGTCCGACCTCACCTGCCGCGCCACGCCGCGCGGCATCGTGGTGACGGCCAAGGCCGACTCGGGGCACGACGAGAAGCTGCGCCGCGTGACCATCGAGGTCGGGCCTGCGCCGGGGCAATACCGGTACCGAGCGCAGAACACGCGCTGAAGCGGCTCTCCGGCGGCGCTCAAAGCGGCCGAAAATACCGTTCAACCGATCACAGGGTCCCACGATGCTCGACCTCCTCATCACCAACGCCACCCTCCCTGACGGCCGTACCGGCATGTCGATTGCCGTCGAGGGCGGCCGCATCGCCGAAGTGACCGAAGGCCTCGTCGCCCCGGCGCACGAAACGCTCGATGCGCAAGGCCTGCTACTCGCCCCCCACTTCGTCGACCCGCATTTCCACATGGACGCCACGCTCAGCTACGGCCTGCCGCGCGTCAACGAAAGCGGCACGCTGCTCGAAGGCATTGCGCTGTGGGGCGAGCTGAAGCCGCTGCTCACGGCCGATGCGCTGATCGAACGTGCGCTGGCCTACTGCGACTGGGCCGTGGCAAAGGGACTGCTGGCCGTTCGCTCCCATGTGGACACCAGCGACCCGAGCCTGCTGGCGGTCGACGCGCTGCTCGAGGTCAAGCGCCGGGTGGCGCCCTACCTCGATCTGCAACTGGTCGCCTTCCCGCAGGACGGCGTGCTGCGCTCCCCCGGCGGCGTCGAGAACCTGGAACGCGCGCTCGACAAGGGCGTGGACGTGGTCGGCGGCATTCCGCATTTCGAGCGCACCATGGCCGATGGCGCGGCCAGCGTGAAGCTGCTGTGCGAAATCGCAGCCGGGCGGGGCAAGCTGGTCGACATGCATTGCGACGAGTCCGACGACCCGCTCTCGCGCCACATCGAGACGCTGGCTTTCGAGGCGCAGCGCCTCGGCATGCAAGGCAGAGTGACGGGCTCGCACTGCACATCGATGCACTCGATGGACAACTACTACGTGAGCAAGCTGCTGCCGCTGATCGCGCAGAGCGGCGTGGCCGTCATCGCAAACCCGCTCATCAACATCACGCTGCAGGGCCGCCACGACACCTACCCCAAGCGCCGCGGCATGACGCGCGTGCCCGAGCTGATGGCCGCCGGCGTGAACGTGGCCTTCGGCCACGACTGCGTGATGGACCCGTGGTACGGCATGGGCTCGGGCGACATGCTCGAAGTGGCGCACATGGGCCTGCACGTGGCGCAGATGACCAGCCAGGCCGGCATTCGCCAGTGCTTCGAGGCGGTGACGGCGAATGCGGCACGGGTGATGCACCTTCAGGGTTACGGCATCGAGGCGGGCTGCGACGCGAGCTTCGTGCTGCTGCAGGCGCGCGATCCGGTCGAGGCGATCCGCCTGCGCGCCACGCGGCTCAAGGTGTTCCGCAAGGGGCGCTTGGTGGCCGAAACGCCTGCTGCCACTGCGAGCCTGCACCTCACGGGACGCGACGCTGCAACGAGCTGGATGGCACCGAAGCGCGCCGGCTGAACGAGGCCGTCAGCCCGGCGGCAACGGCAGCCGCAGGCGTGCATGCAGGCCCTCGCCCGGGGGTGTCTCCAGTTCGAGCCGACCGCCATGCGCCTGCGCGATGCGCTGCACGATGGCCAGGCCGAGCCCCGCACCTGCCGTCCCGCCGCGATCCGCATTGCCACGGCGGAACGCCTGCTTGAGAGCATCCGCCTCGGCCGGGTCGATGCCGTCGCCGTGGTCGGCGACTTCGACAATCGCCTCCTGCCCCACCACGCGCGTCGACAGCGTGACCGGCGCCCGGCCGTGGCGCCAGGCGTTCTCGATCAGGTTGCCGATGGCGCGCTGCATGGCCTGCTGGCGCAGCGGCAGCGTGGGCGCGCCGCCCAGCTGCAGCGCCATGGGCCGGCCATGGTCGGCGCTGGCCGCGCCCAGCGCCCGGGCCATGTCGTCGAGCGATGTCGGCACCGGCAGCTCGTCACCGTCGCCGCGCGCAAAGTCGAGGAACTGGCCGACGATGGCGTCCATTTCTTCCACGCTGCGCGTCATGCTGCTCACGAGCTCGGGCTCCATGCGGTCGCGCAATATTTCCACGCCCAGGCGCAGCTTGGTGAGCGGCGTGCGCAGGTCGTGCGAGATGCCGGCCAACATCAGGGCGCGCTCGCGCTCGGTCTGGCGCAGGCTGCCGACCAGTTGATTGAAGCTGCGGCTCACGGTCGCGACTTCGGTGGGACCGTCTTCGGGCAGCGGCATGGGCTCGCGGCCCGCCGCCAGCGTGTGCGCGGCCTCCACCACACGCACCAGCGGCCGGTTGAGCCGGCGCTGGAACCAAAGCGCACCCGCCAGCGCGAGCAACGCGCTGCCTACAGATACCGCCACCAGCGCACCCGTGAATTCGCGCGCGGGCAAGAGGCCGGGCATCACGACCCAGTGATCGCTTCCATCGAGCGTGAGCCGCAGCGCCAGGCCGCCGTCGGGCTCGCGGCGCCACACGGCCTCCACGCCCTGGCTCGCGATGCGCGCCGACACCGAGCGCACGAAGCCGCGCTCCAGCGGCGTGAGCAGCACGCGCGGGCCGCGCGCCTTGTCGGCGCGGCCAGCCGTCGCCTGCTGGTTGAACCCGTCCACGAATGCCGGCCGCTGGGCCGGCGGCAGTGCCAGCATGCCCGCGCGGATGGCTGCCACGTTGCGCGCCACGCTCTCGGCAATCTGGTCGAGCCGTGGCTTGATGACCATCTCGCGCAACAGCAACCCGCCGCCAATCTGGCCCAGCGCGATGAGCAGCACGAGCAGCAGCGCGTTGCGCCCGAACAGGCTGCGTGGAAAGAGCTTCATGGCACGAACAGGTAACCCACGCCCCAGACCGTGCGGATGTGGCGCGGTTGCGCGGACTCGGCCTCGATGAGCTTGCGAAGACGCATGACCTGCACGTCGATGCTGCGGTCGGTGGCCTCGTGCTCGCGGCCGTGGGCCAGTTCGATCAGGCGCTCGCGGCCCAACGGCCGGTTGGCGTTGAGCGCCAGCGCCTGGAGCAGCGAAAACTCACCGGTGGTCAGGGGGATATCTTCTTTCGCGCCCTCCACCTCGCGCTCGAGGCGTCGCTCGCCAAGGTGCAGCGTGAAGGCGCCGAAGCGCACGCTTTCCTGCACCGGCGCCGGCCCGGTGTGCGCGCCCAGCATGCGCTGGCGCCGCACCAGCGCCTGGATGCGCGCCAGCAACTCGCGCGGGTTGAAGGGCTTCGGCAGGTAGTCGTCAGCGCCCATCTCGAGACCGACGATGCGGTCGACCGGGTCGCCGCGCGCAGTCAGCATCAGGATGGGAATGGTCTCGCCCTGTGCGCGCAGCCGGCGGCACACAGCCAGGCCGTCTTCGCCGGGCATCATGACGTCGAGCACCAGCACGTCGAAGCGCTCGCGCGCGAGCAGCTTGTCGAGCGGCTGGGCGCTCTCGACGGTGCGCACGGCATAGCCCTGGTCGCCGAGGTAGCGCTGCAGCAGCGCGCGCAGGTCGGCTTCGTCGTCGGCAATCAGGATGCGGGCCAGCGCTTCGGTCATGCGGCGAATCGTAACGGCGGCTGCCTTGCCCGGTCGCGCGGGAATTCATGACAAACGATGACAGAGCCCCGGACGGGCGCTCACGGATTGTCATGAACGCACCGCGCTGCGCCATGGCTGGCTCACATCTCGCGGCCACAGTCGCTTTCACGGCTTCGCGAGGTGCGCAGCCGGCACCGCAAGGAGTCTTGAACATGAAGCGCGTTCTTTCCCTGTCCACTTCCGCCGCGCTGGCCGGCGTGCTGCTGGCGGCGGCCTTCACGGCCACCCAAGCTGGCGCGGCCAGCCGGCATGTCGTGCGGCCCAACGCCGCGGGTGGCACCACCGCCACGAACATGCGCGCGGTACGCGGGCCCGGCGGAGGCTATGCTGCCCGCGCCGGCACGACCTCGGTCAACCCCGACGGCTCGGCCAGCCACCGCAGTGGCTTCGCTGCAGCCGGCACGCGCGGCAGCGCAGAAAGCAGCGGCAGCGCGAGCCGCGACGCATCGGGCAACGTGACCCAGAGCCGCAGCACCACCGCCACCAGCGCCGCCACCGGCAACAGCGTGCAGAGCAGCACGAGCTACAACAGCGCCACCGGCCTGACGCACAGCGCCACCTGCTACAGCGCGGCCGGCGCGGTCATTTCCTGCCGTTGATGCAAGGGAGCGTGCCCATGACAACCCGCCACGTCCTGCCGCTGCTGCTCGCAGCCGTGTCCTTTGCCGCCTGCGCCCAGGCGCCCGATGCCGGTCGCGCCGAACAGATGCGCGCCGAGCTGCACAAGCGCTTCGGCGCCGCCGACACCAATGTCGACGGCCGTCTCACACGCGACGAAGCACGCGGCAAGATGCCGTGGGTCTACCGCAACTTCGACGCCATCGACAGCGCTCACGCAGGCTCGGTGACGATGGCGCAGATCGAGGCCTATGCCGTGACCCAGCAACGCAGCAGCCGGCAGAAATAGCATGTCCTTCGACCTGATCCGCGAGTCGATGGGGCCGGGCATCGCGCTGTGGCTGACCGGCCTGCTCGTCTTCGTGCTGGCCGCAGCCACGCTCGAAGGCCTGGTGCAGAGCTTCGTGCGGCGCCAGGCCTACGACTGGCGCGCCTACGGCGCCTCGCTGGCCGACGCGGTAGGCCGGCGCGCGGTCGATGCGCTGGGCCTGTCGATTGCCGCGCCGGTGCTGGCCTGGGCGCACGCGCACCGGGTCGACACCATTTCGCTGTCGACGCCCGCGGCCTTCGCACTGCTCTTCGTAGGGCAGGAGTTCTGCTACTACTGGTATCACCGCGCTGCGCACCGCGTGCGCTGGTTCTGGGCCACGCACGCGGTGCACCACTCGCCCAACGAGCTCACGCTGGCTGCCGCGCTGCGCCTGGGCTGGACGGGCAAGCTCACCGGCACGGCCCTGTTCTTCGCGCCGCTGGTGTGGCTGGGCTTTCCGCCGCTGGCGGTGGTGGCCACGCTGGCGGCCAACCTGCTCTACCAGTTCTGGCTGCACGCGCCGTGGATGCCGCGCCTGGGGCCGCTCGAATGGGTACTGAACACGCCGACGCACCACAAGGTGCATCACGCGTCGAACCCGGAATACCTCGACCGCAACTACGGCGGCGTGCTGATCGTGTTCGACCGGATGTTCGGCACCTTCGCTGCCGAGCGCAAGGACGTGACGCTGCGCTACGGCCTCACCACGCCGCTGCGCACCCACAACCCGTTGCGCATCGCCTTCCACGAGTGGGTGAACCTGGGCCGCGACCTCTGGAAGGCCGACGGCTGGCGCGCGAAAATCTCGACCCTCTTCGGTCCTCCGGGAGCTTCGTCATGACACATTTGCTGCGGATTTGCGCGGCCTGGCTGGGCATGCTGCTCTTCTTTCCGGCGATGGCACAGCAAGTTGGCGCGCCGGTCGCCCCCACCGGCGTGCAACGGCTTGCCGACGTGCCCTACGGCCCCGATGCACGCCAGCGCATGGACGTCTATCTGCCACCGAACGCACGCAACGCCCCGGTGCTCGTGATGGTCCACGGCGGCGCGTGGATGTTCGGCAACAAGGCAGCCGCCTCGGTGGTCGACCTGAAGATCGAGCACTGGGTGCGCGACCAGGGCTTCATCCTGGTGTCGGTGGGCTACCGCTTCGTGCCGCAGGTCGACGTGATGCAGCAGGCTCAGGACGTGGCGCGCGCGGTGGCCACTGCGCAGGCAAGGGCGCCTTCGTGGGGCGGCGATGCGGGCCGCTTCGTGCTCATGGGCCATTCGGCCGGCGCGCACCTTGTTGCGCTGATCAGTGCATCGCCCAGCATCGCGCGGCAGCAAGGCGCACGCCCGTGGCTCGGCACCGTGGCACTCGACAGCGCGGCGCTGGACACTGCGGCACTGATGCGACGTCGCCACATGCCCTTCTATGACCGCGTGTTCGGCGACGAACCTGCCTACTGGCGCACCGTATCGCCCACCGACACTCTTGCGCCTGGTGCACCACCGATGCTGCTGGTGTGCTCGACCCAGCGGCGCGATGGCTCGTGCACGCAGGCGAATCAGTTCGCGACTCGGGCCGCGGCAATTGGTGGCCGCGCGGAGGTAGTGCCTGAAGACCTCACGCACGCGCAGATCGACGGTGAACTAGGCCTGCCCGGTGCCTACACGGCGTCGGTGGACGCGTTCATCCGATCCCTGCGCAAGGCGCCGGGCGAACGCTAGGCCACGCGATCCGGTTGCGGCTCGGGCGCCAGTTGCTGCGCAAGCGCCTCCAGCGCCTCGCCCACCGGCCGTTCGACCTTCAGCGAGAGCAGCGCATCGGCCCGTGTGCGCCCCAGGTTCACCGCCGCCACGGGCTTGCCCGCCGCGGCGGCCGCTTGCACGAAGCGAAAGCCCGAATACACCATCAGCGACGAACCGGCCACGAGCACCGCGTCGGCTTCTTCCAGTGCCGCGAAGGCGGCCGTGACGCGCTCCTTCGGCACGCTTTCGCCGAAGAACACGACGTCGGGCTTGAGCAGGCCACCGCAGTGCGTGCACGCGGGCACGTCGAAGGCGGAGAAATCATGGCCCTGGAGATCGGCGTCGCCGTCAGGCGCGGCACGGGCTTCGAGTGCGGCCCAACTCGGATTGCGCTGCCTCAATTCGAGCTGCAGCGCCGCGCGCGGCGTGCGCCGCTCGCAGGCCATGCAGCGCACGGTGTCGATGCGCCCGTGCAGGTCGATGGCGCCGCGACTGCCGGCCGCCTCATGCAAGCCATCGACGTTCTGCGTGAGCAGCAAGCCCACGCGGCCCGCCGCCTCCAGCCGCGCCAGCGCGCGGTGCGCCGCACCCGGACGGGCGCCGGCCATGGTCGGCCAGCCGATCAGGCTGCGCGCCCAGTAGCGCTGTCGCGTGGACTCCTCGCCCATGAAGGCCTGGTAGGTGACGGGCGACGGGCGCTTCCATTCGCCCTCGACGTCCCGATAGTCGGGAATGCCCGATTCGGTGCTGCACCCCGCGCCGGTGAGCACGAAGAGCTTGCGGTGGCGGATGGCGAAGTCGGCGAGCGCGGTGGAATTGGCGTCCATCCGGGGAGCATACGTGGCCGCGCCAGAGGCTGCGCGGCCGGGGAAATAGCCAGCCATTGCGTCCGCAGGCCGCTCTTCCTACGATGCCTGCTTCCCCCGAAAAAAGGAATTCGCATGCAAGTACAAGGCGCCTGCCACTGCGGCCAGATCACCTTCGAAGCCGACCTCGATCCGGAGAAGGTTTCGCTGTGCAATTGCAGCGACTGCCAGGTGCTGTCGGGCTCCGCCTACCGCGTGTCGGTGCCTGTGCCGGCCTCCAGCTTCCGCCTGCTGACCGGCACGCCGAAGACCTACGTGAAGACGGCAGACAGCGGCGCGCGGCGACGACACGGCTTCTGCGCGAACTGCGGCTCGCCAATCTGGGCCGCCGCGGACAGCGACACACCGCCAAGCTATGCGCTGCGCGTGGGAGCACTGGCGCAGCGCGCATTGCTGCCCCCGCGTCGCCGTATCTGGTGCCGCTCCGCGCTGGCGTGGTCGGAAGACCTGAGTGGGCTGCCGGCCATCGACGGGCAACCCTCCTGAGCACGGCAGCCTCAGAAGCGGACGCAGACGGATTGCCGCTCCTGCAGCACCGCCTCTTGAGCGAAGCGCTGGCGATAGGTGCCGATGATGCTGGCAATGGCGGCGTCGTCCTTGTCGCTGCGCGGATGCAGCAGCACCACCAGCTTGGAGCGCTCGCGCACCACGTCGCCCGACACGCCGCGCCACTGGCCGGCGGCATCGATCACCGTCAGGCCCTGCGGAAAAGCCGGCGTCATGGTGGTGTCGAGAAAGCCCGTCCACTCGGCATCCGACACCTGGCCGCCCGAGGGAATGGCCCGGCCGAAATAGAGCGTGTCGCGCTCGAAGGTCTCGAAGCTGCTCCCGCAGGCTTTCGCCGCACCAGGCGCCGATGGCAAGGCGCTGCATCCGGCGAGCGCCGCGGCCATCGCGACGGCTGCCAGCGCGGTGCGGACAAGGGGCGAAATACCTGTAGTCATGCGAAATACCTCCATGCGTGATCAACCCGGCAGAAAGACCAGCGGCGCAGGCTGGCCCTCGGCGGGCGGCGTACCGTGGTCGAGCAGGCGCCAGCCGGGATTCCAGCGCGACAGACGACCTTCTGCAACGGCGGCCTCCAGCGTCGACTGGGCTTTTTCAGGATGCTGCCAATCGAGCGCCAACGTGCGCAAGTCCCAGTCCCACCAGGGGCAGGCCTGGATACGTTCGATGAGCGCATCGGGAAAACGCTGGCGGATCACCCTGGCCGGCACGCCGCCCACGACGGTGAACGGCGCCACATCGCGGGTCACCACAGCGCCCGCACCGATCACCGCGCCGTCGCCGATGGTGATGCCGCTCTTGAGGCTGACCCTGGAGCCAATCCACACGTCATTGCCGATCATGACTGGAGAGTGCGACGGAAACTGACCTACGAACTGGTGCCGGTAGGGCTCCGGAAAATTCGGCGCATAGGCCAGCATGTGCGTCGTAAGCCAGCCGGCGGGATGGTCCGACAGGGTCTGCACACCGTCGCCGATCGAGCAATAGCGCCCCATGCGTACGTCGACGAGCAATGCGCCCGGCGAGATGCTCGAATACGCGCCCACGGAGCACCCGCCGTGCATCTGCACGGCATGCCACACGCGCACCGGCGTCTCGAAGCGGAATGGCGTTGGCAGCAGCGAGCCTTCCGACAGGAACAGCCCGTAGCTTTCGAGCCCCTTCGACAGTTCGGCGTTGATCGAGAGGCTCATGGGCGACGCGGATCAAGCCTCGGGCGCGATGGCCTCGGCGTATTCGTAGAGCGCGCCGAGGATTTCCTCGCCACGCTCGTCGGCGTTCTCGGACAGCGCATCGACCTCGCTGAACAGCATCTCGATGGTGCGAGCCCCGCCCTCGCCCTTGAAGAGCTTCGCCACGCGCAAGGCTTCCCAGCGTTCGGCCTCGTCCTCATTGAGCAGTTCGGGCCAGTTGCGTGCGCGGTAGCGGAACAGGATCTCGTCGAGTCGTCCGTCGTCGAAACCGGTGCGGTCTTTGGCCAGCTCCTCGGGCGACAGGCCGCGCAGCTGGTTCAGCCGTCGGCGGTCGGCGTTGCCGACGAAGCCGCCGTAGAGGTCTTCGTCGACGTCGGGCGTTGCCTCCTTTGGCCGGGCATACACCTGCGACCAGATGGCGCTCATGTCGGGCAGGTCGCGTGCGATGGCGGCATGCCGCATGGCCGTGTCGAGGTCGACGCCCCAGCGCTCGGCCATGGCCGGCGCCAGCGTGCGCAGGTTGCCGACCACCATCGGCGACTTGTTCAGGTGCACGCCCTTCACGGGCAGCCGCACCACGCCTTCGGGCAGGTCGGCCGTGCGGGTGAACAGGCGCAGCCGCAGCGTGTCGACGTCGATGTCGCGCAGCTCGCTCGGGTCATACGCAAGGTCCCAGGCGAGCAGCTCGTTCTTGTTGGTCGGATGGCTGGCCAGCGGCCACATCACGGCCAGGCAGCCGCGCTCGACCGGGAACATGCCCGAGACGTGCAGGAAGGGCTTCGCGGTTTCGCGCATCGCGGGCAGGCCGAGTTCGCTGGCAACGCGGTCCTTCTTGTGCAGGCCGAATGCGAAGTCGAACAGCTTGGGCTGCTTGTCGCGGATCAGGCGTGCCAGTGCGATGGTGGCGCGCACGTCGGAGAGCGCATCGTGCGCCGACTCGTGCAGCAGGCCGTTGGCGCGCGCCAGGTCTTCGAGCTTGAAGCTGGGCTTGCCGTCTTCCTTCTTCGGCCACTCGATGCCGTCGGGGCGCAGCGCGTACGTGAGGCGCACCACGTCGAGCAGGTCCCAGCGGCCGCAGTCGTTCTGCCATTCGCGCGCATAGGGGTCGATCAGGTTGCGCCAGAACAGGAAGCGCGTGACCTCGTCATCGAAGCGGATGGTGTTGTAGCCGACGCCGATGGTGCCGGGCTGCGAGAAGGCGCGCTCGATGTGCGCGGCGAATTCATGCTCGGGGATGCCGCGCTCCAGGCACACCTGCGGCGTGATGCCGGTGATCAGGCAGGCCTCGGGGCTGGGCAGGTAGTCCGGCGCGGGCTTGCAATAAATCATCAGCGGCTCGCCGACTTCGTTGAGCTCGGCGTCGGTGCGGATGGCGGCGAACTGCGAGGGACGATCGCGACGCGGCACTGCGCCGAAGGTTTCGTAGTCGTGCCAGAGAAAGGTGTGGTTCATTCAAAGCAAGGGTGAAAACAAGCGCGCAATGGCGTCGCCGAGGCGGCGCCAGAAACTCTGGTGCCGGTTGCCGCGCACCGCACCGGCATTCTGCAGGTCGGTCTCGAACTGCGCCGCCAGCGGCCGAGTCAGTTCCGGACCATAAACCACCGCGCACACCTCGAAGTTGAGGCGGAAGCTGCGGTTGTCGAAATTCGCGGTGCCGATCATCGCGCAATGGTCGTCGACCACCAAGGTCTTGGAATGCAGCATGCGCGCCTTGTACTCCCAGACCTTCACGCCGGCGGCGATGAGCTCGTCGAAGTACGAGCGCGCGGCGGCGCTCACGATGGCCGAATCGCTGCGGCGCGGCACCAGCAGGCGCACGTCGACGCCACGCAGCGCGGCACTGGTGAGCGCCATCAGCGCCGGCTCGCCGGGCACGAAGTACGGCGTGGTGAGCCAGGCGCGATGCGTGGCCGAGTGAATGGCCTCGACGTGCATGCGGTGGATGGCTTCCATCGCGTTGTCGGGACCGCTGGTGACGATCTGCACCGGGATGTCGCCGGCTTCCAGCTGCGGCAGCATGGCATTCAGGGTGTCGTCCATGCCGCGCGGGTCTTCGCCGGTGGCGTAGGTCCAGTCTTCGAGGAAGGTGGTCTGCAGCCAGCGCACCGCGCTGCCTTCGATGCGCAGGTGCACGTCGTGGTAGGCGTCGGGGTTGGTGCGCTTGTCTTCCTCGTCGGTGATGTTCACGCCGCCCGTGAAGCCGATGCGACCATCGCACACAACGATCTTGCGGTGTGTGCGGTAGTTGGTCACCGGGCGCAGGCGGCGGCCGATCTTGGTGTCGTGGAACAGCGCGACCTTCACGCCCGCCTCGAGCATCGGCGCCATGAAATTGCGGCCGATGCGCTTGGAGCCCAGTGCGTCGATCAGCAGCCGCACCGCCACGCCCTGCTTCGCGCGCTCGATCAGCAGGTCGCGCAAGGCAGTGCCGATCTTGTCAGGCTCGAAGATGTAGTACTCGAGGTGAATGTGGTTCTGCGCGGCGCGCACGGCCTCGAAGATTGCGTCGAAAGTGCGCGCGCCGCCCGAGAGCAACTCGACATCAACGGCGCTCGACACTGGCAGCCCACAGGTCGCGGTGCCCAGTTTGGCCATCTGCTGCAGCGCCGGTGGGGCGTTCTGCGCCGCATCGCGCAGCCGCGCCACGTCGGCCTGGGCGGAGGCGCCGGCGCGGCTGCGCAGGCGCTTGAGCCGCTGTTTTCGCAGGCGCTGCGGCCCGAGAAAGTAGTAGATGACGAAGCCCGCGAACGGCAGCAGCGCCAGCGACAGGATCCAGCTCATCGTGGACACCGGCGCGCGCTTCTGCATCACGATCCAGATCGACAACACCGCGATGTAGCCGCTCCACGCCAGGGAGAGGCCGGTTTTCCATTCGTGGCTGAGTTCGGGGAGGATCAAGGCGAGGAGGCTTCGTGATTTCGGCGGCCCAAAGAAAAAGGCCGGCAGCGTGATGCTACCGGCCTTTGGAGGCGGTTCCGCAACCTCATCGGCCGCGCACTGCCCGGTTCTTTCAACCTGTCGCAGCTTCTTCAGCTTCGGGCTTCGACTTGCCTTCCTTCTTCGAAAGCGGCTGGATGTCGAGCAGCACTTCGTCCTTGTCGTCGAGGTCGACTTCGAGGCGGCCGCCGTCGGTCAGGCGACCGAACAGCAGTTCGTCGGCCAGCGCACGACGGATCGTGTCCTGGATCAGGCGCTGCATCGGGCGTGCACCCATCAACGGATCGAAGCCCTTCTTCGCCAGATGCTTGCGCAGCTTGTCGCTGAAGGTGACTTCCACCTTCTTCTCGCTGAGTTGCGTTTCCAGCTGAAGCAGGAACTTGTCGACCACGCGCAGGATGATGTTTTCATCGAGCGCCTTGAAGTTGACGATGGCATCCAGCCGGTTGCGGAACTCGGGCGAGAACAGGCGCTTGATGTCGCCCATTTCGTCGCCCGCCTGGCGCGGGTTGGTGAAGCCGATGGTCGCCTTGTTCATGGTCTCGGCACCCGCATTCGTCGTCATGATGATGATGACGTTGCGGAAGTCGGCCTTGCGCCCGTTGTTGTCCGTCAGCGTGCCATGGTCCATGACCTGCAGCAGCACGTTGAAGATGTCCGGGTGTGCCTTCTCGATTTCGTCGAGCAGCAGCACCGCGTGGGGCTTCTTCGTGACGGCCTCGGTCAGCAGGCCGCCCTGGTCGAAACCGACGTAGCCCGGAGGCGCGCCGATCAGGCGACTCACCGCGTGACGCTCCATGTACTCCGACATGTCGAAGCGGATCAGCTCGATGCCCATGATGTAGGCCAGCTGCTTCGCCGCTTCGGTCTTGCCGACGCCCGTGGGGCCGGAGAACAGGAACGACCCGATCGGCTTGTCGCCCTTGCCCAGGCCCGAGCGTGCCATCTTGACCGCGGAGGCCAGCACTTCGAGTGCCTTGTCCTGGCCGAACACCACGCTCTTGAGGTCGCGCTCGATGGTCTGCAGCTTGCTGCGGTCGTCGTTGCTGACGTTGGCCGGGGGAATGCGCGCGATCTTCGCCACGATTTCCTCGACTTCCGTCTTGCTGATGGTCTTCTTGCGCTTGCTCGGCGGCAGGATGCGCTGGGCGGCGCCAGCTTCGTCGATGACGTCGATGGCCTTGTCGGGCAGGTGACGGTCATTGATGTACTTGGCGCTGAGCTCGGCCGCGGCCTGCAGGGCCGCCACGGCGTACTTCACGCCATGGTGTTCCTCGAAGCGCGACTTCAGGCCCTTCAGGATGTCGACGGTTTCCTGCACCGACGGCTCGACCACGTCGACCTTCTGGAAGCGACGCGAGAGGGCCGCATCTTTTTCGAAGATGCCGCGGTATTCCGTGAAGGTGGTCGCACCGATGCACTTGAGCTGGCCGCTGGAGAGCGCCGGCTTGAGCAGGTTCGACGCATCGAGCGTGCCGCCCGAGGCTGCGCCCGCGCCGATCAGGGTGTGGATTTCGTCGATGAACAGGATGGCGTTCGGCTTGTCCTTGAGCGACTTGAGAACGCCCTTCAGGCGCTGTTCGAAGTCGCCGCGGTACTTGGTGCCGGCCAGCAGCGCGCCCATGTCGAGCGAGAACACGTTCGACTCGGCCAGGATTTCCGGCACGTCGCCCTGCGTGATGCGCCATGCGAGGCCTTCGGCGATGGCAGTCTTGCCCACCCCAGCTTCACCCACCAGCAGCGGGTTGTTCTTGCGTCGGCGGCACAGGATCTGGATGACGCGCTCGACCTCGTACTCGCGGCCGATCAGCGGATCGATCTTGCCGTCCTTGGCCATCTGGTTGAGGTTTTGCGTGAACTGCTCGAGCGGCGACGCCTTCTCGTTGCGCTCGCCGCCACCGTCTTCGCCTTCGCCCGAAGGCGCTTCGCCGCTGCCCTTGACGGCTTCCGGCGGATCGCTCTTCTTGATGCCGTGGGCAATGAAGTTGACCACGTCGAGGCGGGTGACGCCCTGCTGGTGCAGGTAGTACACGGCGTGCGAGTCCTTCTCGCCGAAGATCGCGACCAGCACGTTGGCGCCGGTAACTTCCTTCTTGCCGTTGCCGGTGGACTGCACATGCATGATGGCGCGCTGGATGACGCGCTGGAAACCCAGGGTCGGCTGGGTGTCTACATCGTCGGTACCCGCCACCTGAGGCGTGTTGTCCTTGATGAAGTTGGTGAGCGACGCCCGAAGGTCGTCGACGTTCGCCGAGCAGGCGCGCAGAACTTCCGCGGCGCTCGGGTTGTCCAGCAAAGCGAGCAGCAGATGCTCCACGGTGATGAACTCGTGGCGCTGCTGCCGGGCCTCGACAAAGGCCATGTGCAAGCTGACTTCCAGTTCCTGGGCAATCATGTGATTTCCTTTTGCCTTGCTGTAAATAAGTTCTCAGATGGGTTGGAGCTTGCGCAATTCAACAGGTTCACGCAACTGGCTCACTGACACATTGCAGCGGGTGCCCAGCCTGCTGCGCCGCTTCCATGACCTGATTGACCTTGGTGGCCGCCATGTCGCGGGAATAGACCCCACAGACGCCGCGGCCATCGAGGTGGATCTTCAACATGATCTGGGTCGCGGTTTCTCGGTCCTTGCTGAAATATTCCTGCAGCACGACGATCACGAACTCCATAGGGGTGTAGTCGTCGTTCAGCATGACCACCTGGTACATCTGGGGCGGCGCGGTTTTCTGCGGCCGGCGCTCCAGGACGACCGAATCTCCGTCATCCCCGGCCGGCTTCTGGGCCGGCGGAGTGCTGGGAGTTTTGGGAATTCTCGTTGCCATGAAAAAGATTCTATAGAGCGTGCAAGCACCGTGCCGGCGAAAAAAACTTGGTGGCGCGTATCCGACAATTCAAGGGCATTGCGGCGGTTGCGACAGCTTTTTTGATGAAGCGCACCTGCGGAGAGTTTTAGGCAAAAAGGGATGGCCGCGGCCCGATCGAAGAGCCAATAAAAAGCCCTTGAATTCCTTCTGGAAGTTCAAGGGCCCATTGCATTGCAACGACGTCGCAAGACGTCGAAGCACGCGGCAATTACATGTGGTCGATCATCACCTGGCCGAAGCCCGAGCAGCTTACCTGCGTCGCGCCGTCCATCAGGCGGGCGAAGTCATAGGTGACCTTCTTGCTGGCAATAGATTTTTCCATCGAGCTGATGATCAGGTCGGCAGCCTCCTTCCAGCCCATGTGGCGCAGCATCATTTCAGCCGAGAGGATTTCGGAGCCTGGGTTCACGTAGTCTTTGCCGGCGTACTTGGGTGCCGTGCCGTGGGTGGCTTCGAACATGGCGACGGTGTCGCTCAGGTTTGCGCCCGGGGCGATGCCGATGCCACCGACCTGCGCGGCCAGCGCGTCCGACACGTAGTCGCCGTTGAGGTTGAGCGTGGCGATCACGCTGTACTCGGCGGGACGCAGCAGGATCTGCTGGAGGAATGCATCGGCGATGCTGTCCTTGACGGTGATTTCTTTGCCCGTCTTCGGATTCTTGAACTTCATCCACGGGCCACCGTCGATCAGTTCGGCGCCGAACTCCTTGGCTGCGAGGCCGTAACCCCAGTCACGGAAGCCACCTTCGGTGAACTTCATGATGTTGCCCTTGTGCACCAAGGTGACGCTGGGCTTGTCGTTGTCGATGGCGTACTGGAATGCCTTGCGCACGAGGCGCTCGGTGCCTTCCCTCGACACGGGCTTGACGCCGATGCCCGAGGTGTTGGGGAAACGGATCTTCTTGACACCCATCTCGTCCTGCAGGAACTTGATGAGCTTCTTGGCCTTGTCGCTCTCGGCTTCGAACTCGATGCCCGCGTAGATGTCTTCCGAGTTCTCGCGGAAGATCACCATGTTGGTCTTGTGCGGCTCGCGCACCGGGCTCGGCACGCCTTCGAAATACTGGATGGGGCGCAGGCAGACATAAAGGTCGAGTTCCTGGCGCAGCGCGACGTTCAGCGAGCGGATGCCGCCGCCGACGGGCGTGGTCAACGGGCCCTTGATGGAGACAACGTAGTCGCGCACAGCGTGCAGGGTTTCCTCGGGGAGCCAGACGTCGGGACCATAGACCTTGGTCGACTTTTCGCCGGCATAGACCTCCATCCAGTGGATCTTCTTCTTGCCGCCATAGGCCTTGGCCACCGCTGCGTCCACCACCTTCAGCATCACTGGCGTGATGTCCAGGCCAGTCCCGTCGCCTTCGATGAAGGGAATGATCGGTTGGTCAGGCACATTCAGCGAGTTGTCGGCGTTGACCGTGATCTTCTGACCTTCGGTCGGGACTTTGATGTGCTGATAACTGGTCATGAGGGGGGATGGCTCCGGGATTGACGTAATTTTGACGACTGTCAGCGAATTCAGACACGGGGTGGATTCGCTGTACAGCCCGCGAACAAATCGCTGTACATTTTAGACGCAACCCATCAGCAAGCGTTTGTCAACCGGCGAGCCAATGGGCTCGTTAGTGGCTGACCTTCTGCTCGCCGGGAGGCGTTTCCAACCAATTCTCGATAGAGGAATCATCAATGAGCAAAATTCTCGCAGTCATGATCGCTGGCCTGTTCGCCGCTGGCGCCTACGCCCAAAACCCGGCCGGTACGACGCCTGAGCAAGGTAACGCCACCAACAGCAAGTCGCAGCAACGTGCCGAAGCCAAGAAGGCTGCCAAGCCCGCTGGCCAAGTCAAGGCTGCCGCTGGCGACGAAGCCAAGACGCCCGAAGGCGGCGCCATCGGTGCCGACAAGGCTGCTGCCTCTGGCGAGAAGCGCGCAAGCACCCGCGACCAGCGTCGTCGCAACAAGGACGGCAGCGTGAAGCGCAAGTCGACCCAAGGCGGTACGCCTGACATGGCAGGCGCCAAGTAAGTCGGCCCAGCCCCAGAAAAGAGCGCTCTTCGGAGCGCTTTTTTTTTCGCCTGCCGCAAGCGTTCTGCTGTCAACCGCAGGAATCGGCCTCCGTTGAATGTCTACCTTCCGCAGGGAGGGCAATCCAAATCAACGAATTTCAAAGGATATGTTCATGAACAAGCTGCTCGCAGCCCTGGTCGCTGGTCTCTTCGCTGCCGGTGCTTTCGCTCAACAAGCCGAACCCACCACCGCTGCTCCCGCAGCCGCTCCCAAGGCCGCCAAGCACGCGCCTGCCAAGAAGCACGCTGCGGCCAAGAAGCACAAGGTCAGCCACGTGGCCAAGGCCCACACGGCCGCTGCCAAGAAGGTGTAAGCTTTCACGCTCACCGGCAATGCCCGCATCAGCGGGCATTTTTATTGGCGTTTTTTTTGATTTAGGCCGGGCCCTGACCCCGCCCTGAAAGAGTTGCCCGATGTTCCAGCGTCTAGCCGCCCTGCTCCTCGCGTCCGCGTCCTTCATGATGCCTGCGCACGCCCAGCAGCAACCCCAGACCGACCTGCCGCGCACGCAGTTGTCGGTCGGCCTGTACAAGATCGATGCGCAGATTGCGCAAACACCCCTTCAACGCGAAATCGGCCTGATGTTCCGCAAGGAAATGCCGCAGGCCGAAGGCATGATCTTCGTGTTCGAGCAGCCTGCCACTCAGTGCTTCTGGATGCGCAACACGATCCTTCCGCTGACTGCCGCTTTCGTGGCCGACGATGGCCGCATCGTCAATCTGGTCGACATGCAACCCATGACCGAGAACTCGCACTGCTCCCTGGAGCCCGTGCGCTACGTGCTCGAAATGAACCAGGGCTGGTTCGCCAAGAAGAACATCAAGAAGGGCGCAAAGCTCGGCGGCGAACTGTTCGCAGCCACCAAGCGCTGAGCTTCTGCTGCCTGAAGCCCGCAAAAAAAGCCGACCCGAGGGTCGGCTTTTTTGTTGGGGAAACCCGGGCTCAGCCGAAATTCTTGGCGACGAAGTCCCAGTTCACCAGCTTGGCCAGGAAGGTCTCGACGAACTTCGGGCGCAGGTTGCGGTAGTCAATGTAGTAGGCGTGTTCCCAGACGTCCACCGTCAGCAGCGCAGTGTCTGCAGTCGTCAGAGGCGTGCCGGCGGCGCCGGTGTTCACGATGTCCACGGAGCCGTCGGCCTTCTTCACCAGCCACGTCCAGCCCGAACCGAAGTTGCCCACGGCCGACTTCACGAAGGCTTCCTTGAAGGCGTCGTAGCTGCCCCA